>NZ_JBITFV010000044.1:0-1110 GCF_044456525.1 Promicromonospora sp. NPDC050880 | reverse complement strand
TGTGATGTCCAGGGAGGTTGTTCAGTCGGGTGATGGGTGGTTGGTTGCCGATCGCTGAGTGCGCGCGGTGGTGGTTGTAGTAGTGCAGCCAGCCGGGTAGCTCGTCGCGACGTTCGGTCTCGGAGGTGTAGTGCCGGGCGTAGGCCCAGCCGTCGGCCAGGGTGCGGTGGAAGCGTTCGATCTTGCCGTTGGTCTGGGGCCGGTAGGGGCGGGTGCGCTTGGGCTTGATGTCGAGCTGGGCGCAGGCATCGCGCCAGGCGTGGGATCGGTAGGCCGCCCCGTTGTCGGACAGGACCCGCTGGACGCTCACGCCGTGGTCGGCCAGCCAGGCGGTGGCCCGGTGCAGGACGCCGACGGCGGTGTCGGCCTTCTCGTCGGTGTGGATCTCGACGTAGGCCAGCCGGGAGTGGTCGTCGATCACGGTGTGCAGGAACGCGGTCCCGGTGCGGGGCTTGTAGTCCGTGCCGCGGGCCAGGCCTGGGGTGGCGCGCTGGTTACGTCCGCCCTGCTGCCGGCCGACGTAGCGGTGCCCGCCGCCGTCGGGGATGTTGCCGAACTTGGTCACGTCGACGTGGATCAACGAGCCCGGGTACTCGTGTTCGTAGCGGCGGATCGGTTCGCCGGTGACCCGGTCGATCCGGGACAGGCGGTTGATCCTGGCCCGGACCAGGACGGCGTGCACGGTCGAGGCCGGCATGCCCAGGCGCCCGGCGATCTGCGCCGGGCCGAGCCGGTGGCGCCACCGCAGGCCCACGATCTGCTTGACCACGGGTCGCGGGGTCCGGGTTGGGCTGTGGTGCGGGCGGGAGGACCGGTCGGTCATGCCCGCGGGCCCCTCGGTGCGGTAGCGGTGGGCCCACTTGCTAGCGGTGCGTGGCGAGACCATGAACATCTTCGCGGTGCTGGTGATGGTCCATCCGGACTCGACGACCAGACGCGCCAGGCGCAGGCGTGCTCTCGGGGTCAGCAGGGCGTTAGCGTGGGTCACGAAGGCCTCCGGTGGGCGGTGTGGTTTCTCGACAACTCCACTCCACTACCGGAGGCCTTCCTCAGCCCCTAACCCCGAGCGCGTGTCGCCCGAATCCAGGAACAACCTCCCTGGACATCACA
>NZ_JBITFV010000043.1:0-1234 GCF_044456525.1 Promicromonospora sp. NPDC050880 | reverse complement strand
GGCGGATTCAACCGGTCAGTGCAATGGGTGCTGTGAGATGGGGCAGACGCTGATCTCGGGAGGCACCGGATGCAGGGCAAGCATGGTCATCTCAGTCGTGAGCAGAAGCAGCTCGCGCTCCGTCTGCATTCCAAGGGGTGGCGGCTGGTCGAGATCGCCCGCGAGGTCGGCTGCACTGCACCGATGGTCGGGAAGATGGCCCGTGAAGGGCGACACCTGGACGGCAAGCCGTTCGGGTGGGAGCCACGCGATGGCCATCTGACAGTCCTGGACCGCGAGCAGATCCTTGTCGGTCTGGCCCGCGGCGATTCTCTCACCGCGATCGCGCGTCGACTGGGGCGTGCGGTCTCGACCATCAGCCGCGAGGTCAAGCGAGGCGGTGGACGGGAGAGCTACTCGGCGTGGCGAGCGCATGAGCACGCTCGCGAACAGTCCAGAAGGCCGAAGCCGTTCAAGCTCGATACCGGGCGACTGCTGGAGACGGTGACAGCCCAGTTGGAGAGGTTGTGGTCACCGCAGGAGATCGCCGCGCGCCTACGGTTGGAGCATCCCGATGACCCGGAGATGCACGTGAGCCACGAGACGATTTACAAGTCCCTGTTCGTGCAGGGACGCGGGCAACTGCGCCGCGAACTGGCACGCTGCCTCAGGTCGGGACGCACGACCCGGAAGCCGCGAACGGCGACCGACGGGCGCGGCCGGCTGCCGGGGATGGTGATGATCAGCGAACGTCCCGCTGAGGTCGAGGACCGGGCAGTTCCCGGGCACTGGGAAGGCGACCTCATCCTGGGAGAGAACAGTCGAAGCGCCGTCGGAACCCTCGTCGAACGCAGCACGCGCCTGACGTTGCTGCTGCACTTACCGCACGGCAAGAGCGCCGACCAGGTCGAGACCGCGATGCGCGAGGCGATCACCGCGCTGCCACCATCGCTGGCACGGACGATCACCTGGGACCAGGGCGCGGAGATGGCCAAGCACATCGAATTCACCACGACGACGGGCATCCCGATCTACTTCTGCGACCCACATTCACCCTGGCAACGCGGCAGCAATGAGAACACCAACGGCCTGCTGCGCCAGTACCTGCCCAAGAGCACCGACCTCAGCATTGTGACCCGTGCTCAACTGACCGCGATCCAGGACTCCCTCAACGGGCGACCCCGCAAGACGCTCGGATATCTGACACCATCAGAAAAGTTCGCAGAACTCGTTGCAACCACCGGTTGAATCCGCC
>NZ_JBITFV010000042.1:0-2055 GCF_044456525.1 Promicromonospora sp. NPDC050880 | reverse complement strand
GGCACCACCCGCACCCTGGCCCAGGCCCGCGCCGACGCCCTGGTCGCCATCACCACCGGCCGCATCATCGTCCCACCCCACCCCGAATGCGCCCCCGCGCGCACCCCGGACCACACCACCCCCACGACCACCGGCCCGGCTGCGACGGGCCCGGCCGCGACCGGCATGCCCGGGACGCGCGACCGCGACGCAGGCCCCGACGCCGATGCCGGCCCCGATGCCGGTGCCGGCCCTGGTGCTCTGCCACGCACCACCGTGCCCGCCACGGGCTGCACCTGCGGGGGCTGCACCTGCGGCGGCACCACGATCCAGGTGATCCCCGTCAGACCACAGGTCCGCCTGACCCTCCCAGCCACGATGCTCCTGGGCCTGGACGACACCCCCGCACACCTGGACAGCTACCGACCCATCCCCGCCGAGACAGCCGCACACATCGCCACCGACGCCACCTGGCAACGCCTGATCACCGACCCGGCCACCGGCATCCTGACCGACTACTCCACCACCACCTACCAACCCGGCAGGATCCTCCGCCAAGCCGTGACCACCCGCGACCAGACCTGCTGCTTCCCCCACTGCGACCGACCCGCCCGCTGGGCCGACCTCGACCACATCCACCCCTACAACCACGGGCTCGACCCCGAGCACCAGCCGCCGGGAACCCCGGGCCAGACCCGCGCCCACAACCTGCAACCCCTGTGCCGCGCCCACCACCTCGCCAAGACCCACCACGGCTGGACCCCCACCCGCAACCCCACCACCGGCACCACCACCTGGACCGCACCCACCGGCCACACCTACACACGACCCGCCACGCGGACCGACCTCACGATCAGCGACAGGCCCGCCGTCGGCGAGGGACCCGCCGGCGACAGGTCTGCCGCCGGCGACGGATCAACCGTCAGCGACGGACCAACCATCAGCAGTGACGTCACCAGCCTCGCGGACGACCTCCACCACCGCCTCGGAACACAGAAGCGGCCGACCAGCAGGAATCACGACCAGAAGGGCGGTCCGGCACTCCGAACGATCCGTGTCCTGCCGGAGGAACCGCCATTCTGATCACCCGTGGCGGCATGGCAGAGCCTGACAGGTGCCCGCCGGCGACCTGTCAGGCTCCAGTCGGCGCCGCGAAGGACCGTCAGGTGGTCTCCTCGATGACACCGGACGTGGTCCTCCAGTGGCCCGGGTGCTTGCAGGTGTAGGCGTCGGTGTTGCAGCGCGCGATCCGCCAGCGGATCTTCGTGTTCTCCGGGAAGTCCTTGTTGCAGGTCCGGACGCCGCCGGCCGCGCCGCCCTTGTGGTGGCAGATGCCCTCGCGGCCGCTGCTCGGGTGCCGCCAGATCACACCCGTGGTGTACCCGTCCTTGCTGTCATCGGTGACCCAGAAGTAGTCGCCGTTCTGCCGGTAGCAGCCCGAGCCCCAGCTCTTCTGCAGGACGATGCTGCACGATATGTCGTTGCTGACGGCCACGTTGTACTCGACGGTCGCGGCCTGCGCCGGCGCCGCGAACACCAGGGTCAGCAAGGTCAGCACGGCTATCGTTCCTCGTCTCATCATGTGACGAGCATGCCTGTGGCGAGCGTGGACCGCCTGCAGGAACCTGCAGGCGGCCGGCGCTCGGCTCAGGGCGGCTGGACGAACTGTCAGTTCACCTCGATGGTGCCCGAGCTGTCACCCAGTGGCTCTTGCAGGTGTACGTGCTGCCGTCGCAGCGGGCGAGCCGGTAGCGGATCGTCGTGTTCTCGGGGAAGTCCTTGTTGCAGGTCCGGACTCCGCCGCCCAGGAATCCGTCCTTGTTGCGGCAGATCCCTTCACGCCCGGTGCCCGGGTGTCGCCAGATCACGCCCGTGCTGTACCCGTCGTTGCTGTCGTCGGTGACCCAGAAGTAGTCACCGTTGCGCTGGTAGCAGCCCTCGCCCCAGGTCTTGGTGATCCGCTCGGTGCACGACACCTAGTTGTGATGTCCAGGGAGGTTGTTCAGTCGGGTGATGGGTGGTTGGTTGCCGATCGCTGAGTGCGCGCGGTGGTGGTTGTAGTAGTGCAGCCAGCCG
>NZ_JBITFV010000041.1:0-2994 GCF_044456525.1 Promicromonospora sp. NPDC050880 | reverse complement strand
CTCCCAGCCGCGGGCGCGGCCGGCCCCCCCCCCCCCCCGGGGGGGGGGCCGGGCCCCGCCGCCCCCCCCCCCCCCCCCCCCCCCCCCCCCCCCCACGCCCGCTGCGAAGGAGTATGTACATGCGCCGAGCCCTTGCTGGTGTGCGGTCCGGCGCCACGATGACCCGAGCGGCCGTAATGATGCTTGTGGCGCTCATGCTCGCACTGGGGTTCGCACCACCCGCCACCGCACACACCAGGCTGGAGTCGTCGACACCCGCCGCCGGGTCAACGTCGAACAGACCGGTCGTCGAGGTCACGCTGCGGTTCACGCTGCCGGTGAGCCCGCTCGGCGACAGAGCGGCGATCGAAGGTCCGGACGGCACTGTCGCTGCCCAAACCGCAGCAACCGAGGACGGCCTCATCCTCATAGCAACACCGACGGACCCATTGACCCCCGGCGACTACACAGTCACCTGGACGGCCGCAGCTCAGGACGGCCATCCACTGAGGTTTTCTCGCCTCGTTCCTCGGCGCAGTGATGCGTTCTCGAGGAGCCGGTCGATCACGGGGACCGGGGTGCGGGTGCTGTGACCTGCAGGTTTGCGGTGTGTCGAGGTCAGGACGCGGGGTCCTGACCGGAAGGATCGGGAGTCCGCCAAGACAAGCCTGATCCCGACCAGCAAGGACCCCGCGTTGATCACCTATCGTGCCAGTCTCGACGTGCCCGCGACCACTTTGGAGATGGTGACGAGGTGGCTTGCCGCCCACCGGCGCCGGCCAGGCGCTCGTCCGGTCCAACGCGCCGCGACCGCACGCATGCAGGCACTGCTGGTGCTGCGCTGGTTCAAGGACGCCACCAGGCTGCGGATCCTGGCCCTGGACGCCGGGATCAGCATCGCGACGGCCTACCGGTACCTGCATGAGGCGATCGACGTGATTGCTGACCAGGCACCCACGCTCGCGCAGGCCTTGGAGCGTGGCAGGGCCCAGGACTGGGCGTTCGTCGCTCTGGACGGCACGCTGATCGCGACGACGAAGGTCGCTGCCCGCGGTGCTGGGGCGGCGGACCTGTGGTGGTCGGGCAAGCATGCTCAGCACGGCGGGAATCTCCAAGTCCTGGCCGGACCGGGCGGGTATCCCGAGTGGGTCAGCCCGGTCGAGCCCGGCACCGTGAACGACATCGTCGCGGCCCGTGCTCATGTCCTGCCGTTTCTCTACCCCGCAGCGGCCGGCGGGCTGCCCACGCTGACCGACAAGGGCTACGAGGGAGCCGGGATCGGCATAATCGTGCCGTTCAATGGCGCCAACCTGAACGCGGACGCGGTCAGCCGCAACGCCACGATCAACGCGCTACGCGCACCAGCCGAGCGAGCCAACGCTCTACTCAAGGCCACCTGGCCCGCCCTGCGCCGCATCACACTGGATCCCTGGCGCATCACCGAGATCGCCGCAGCTGCACTCGTCCTGCTCCACCTTCAACGCCCCGTCAGCGAATGAGGCGAGAAAACCTCACTGGACGGCGACTTCGGTTTCACCGTCAGCGACACCGCCCGGAACCAGACCGGAGCAACTGGTGCGCCGGCGAATCCGGGAGAGGCCGATGTCGACGGCAATGCTGACAGCAGCGACGCGGGGTCGCACTCCGGCATGGATCATGACATGAGCGGCATGGAGCACGGCATGGGTCACGACCCGTCTGCGATGGACAGCCCAGCGACCAGTGTCGCAGGGGCGGTAGCCCGGCTAGGCGGCGCAGCAGCGCTCTGGAGCGGACTGGTCGCCGGCGGCGCTCTGGCGTTCACGGCCTTCGTGCTACGTGGGCGCGACGAGGTGGACGCGCCGGTCGTGCTGCGGCTCGCCCGCTGGGCGGGGGTCGTGATCCTCGGCGGACTCGCCATCCGGGTCGTGGCCGGATCGGTGGTCGTCGCGCACGGTGACCTCGCCGCGGCCGTCTCGCCCTCGGCGATCGCCGACTCATTCACCGGCAGCACGCTGTGGGAGCTCGGCTTGCAAGCCGCCGGGGCAGTCGCGCTCGCAGCGGGTGCCCGGGGAACCCTCCAGGGTTCGTGGCTCGCGGTGATCGGCGTCGTTCTGGTGGGCGCCGGCCACGTTCTTGGCGGCCACAGCAACACCGTCGAGCCGCGGTGGCTCGTCGTGATCGCCGACGTGGCACACCTCGCGGCCGCGGCCACGTGGGTGGGTGGCGTGGTCGCGATGGGCCTCCTGCTGCGGGCCCGGCGCCGGGACGGGCACGATATCGACGCCGCGCTGATGGGCGCCCGCTTCTCGGTCGTCGCGGCCGTGTCCGTCACGGTGGTTGGTGTGACCGGAGTGGTGTTGGCGGTCGGCATCCTCGACCGTCCCGAACAGCTCTGGCAGAGCAACTGGGGCTTGCTTCTGCTGGCCAAGGTTGCCGTGGTTGCTGTGGTTGCTGCGATCGGCGCGTACAACCACTTCAGCGTCGTCCCGAGACTCACAGCACGACGCCACGCGGTGGTGCGCCATGCCGGACGCTCCCACACGGCGGGCGGCATCCTGCGGCGCAGCGCCGGCCGCGAGACCACCTTGATGGTCGTGATCGTGCTGCTCACGGCCTGGCTCGTTGCCGCATCGGTGGAGGAGTGAGACCCGTGAGCGCCACGGTCGGGGCCAGGCGTGCCGGATGGTCAGGGCCGCTGACGGCTAAGGACCAGACCATTCATCCTCCGCAACGGCGCCTACACCGTTCAGCCGGGACTGCAGAGCGACCTGTTCCAGGCGGGTCTGAGGGGGGGCGGCCATGCCTTCTAACAGCGTCCGTCCAGCACTAATCCGGTTCCTGACGACACGTGAAGGGGGGCGGCTGGCCTCGCCGGCGCCGGGCCTCCGGTCTCAGATCGAACTCGGTAGTTTCCAAACCTCCTGCGTTGTGGATGATGGGCGGATTCAACCGGTGGTTGCAACGAGTTCTGCGAACTTTTCTGATGGTGTCAGATATCCGAGCGTCTTGCGGGGTCGCCCGTTGAGGGAGTCC
>NZ_JBITFV010000040.1:0-4105 GCF_044456525.1 Promicromonospora sp. NPDC050880 | reverse complement strand
CTGAGATGACCATGCTTGCCCTGCATCCGGTGCCTCCCGAGATCAGCGTCTGCCCCATCTCACAGCACCCATTGCACTGACCGGTTGAATCCGCCGATCCTGCGTAGTGCGTCGGCTTTCTTCGCGGCGGAGCTCGACCGCCCACAAAGGTGATCGTCGACTACATCCAGGCCCACCGGCACCAGTTCGGGGTCGAGCCGATCTGCAGGGTGTTGCAGGTCGCCCCGTCGACGTACTACGCGGCCACGTCCCGCCCGCCCTCGGCCCGGTCGATCACCGACGCTGCCTCGACAGCGGTGATCGAGCAGGTCCACGGCGCCAACTACGGTGTCTATGGTGCCCGCAAGGTGCATGCCGAGCTGCGCCGGCAGGGCCACCAGATCGCGCGCTGCACCGTCGAACGACTGATGCGATCCGCGGGGTTGCGGGGCATCACCCGGGCCAAAGGACCTCGCACCACGGTGGCCGGCACCGGCCCGGAGACCCGCCCGGACCTGGTCGAGCGCGACTTCACAGCCACCGGCCCGAACCGGTTGTGGGTCGCAGACATCACCTACTGCCGCACGTTCTCCGGCTGGGCGTATGCCTCGTTCGTGATCGATGTGTTCTCCCGACGGGTAGTCGGCTGGCAGGTATCGAAATCGCTGCGCACCGACCTCGCGTTGGACGCGTTGGAGATGGGCTTGTGGAACCGCACCCGGGCCGGCCAGGGCGTGGCCGGGCTGACCCATCACAGCGACAAAGGAGTGCAATACGTCGCAGTTCGCTACACCCAACGCCTGGCCGAGGCCGGCGTCGTCGCCTCGGTCGGCTCGACCGGCGACTCCTACGACAACGCCCTGGCCGAGGCGTTCAACTCTCTGTTCAAGGCCGAGCTGGTGCGCAACAAGGGACCGTGGAAGAACATCGACGACCTCGAGCTCGCTATCGCTGAGTACATCGACTGGTTCAACCACCATCGCCTGCACGGCGAGATCGGCCTGGTCCCACCGACCGAGTTCGAAGAGGCGTATTACCGTCACAACCCCGCGCCGACTACCGTCGGAGCGTCAGTTCCGAGCCTCCACTAAACCCGGGGCGAGACAGAGAACAAACCGGACAACAATGGTTCTGCCAAATTGGCAGAACCATACGACCTGGGCAGACGCCTCAGGCCCTTCGCCCTCGACCGACCCTGAGACGCAAACCGGAAAATTACGGTCCCGCCAAATTGGCGGGACCGTACGGCCAGCGCAAACGCTTCGGCACCAATCGCGCGTCACGCAGCCGGGTCCTGCACCGCCCTTGGCGCGAGCGACTCCAGGATCTCGGCTGTCATCTCGTTGACGGCATCAGCTCGGGCGATGTAGTGCTTCTTCGTGATCACGGTCGAGGTGTGACCAAGCATCTCGGCCGCCAGCTCGGCGCTAGCTTTCTTTTCAAGCGTGGTAGCAACGGTCCGGCGGAACGCGTGAGGCGTCACCCGGTCGAGCCCTGCCTCCTTGAGCGCAGCCCGCAGCGTGCGCCGCACGTTGTTCGCCGACAGTGGCGTGCCGTTGCGAGAGAAGAAGATCAACTGCTCGGGGCCCGCGGGCACCTCAGTCAGCCGCTTGCGGATGACGTCCGCTGTGAAGCCCGGCACGGTCACCTTCCGGCTCGACTCCGAAGTCTTCGGATGGTCCTGCCGGAACTGCGGCCCGTTCATCGGCGTGATGATCGTCCCGTCCAGATGAACGGTCATCCGCTCGCCCGTGTCGTCGATGTCGCGCCGACGGATCGCCAGCGCTTCGCCGATGCGGCCGGAGGTTCCGATCATGACCTCGATGACCGCTTCGACCTGGCCGTCGGGCTTGGGCCCCGGACGCTTGGCACCAGACCATGCCCGGACAGCTGCGCGCACCGCCTCGAGCTCCTCGATCGTCAGGGCGTTGACCGCCTTCTTGGGCTTCCGCAGCCGCTGCACGCTGCGGACCGGGTTGCGCTCGATCGCCTCGTACCGGACTGCCAGCCCCAGGGCGAGGTTGAGCACGACCTTGGCGTGCTGAGCCTTCGACAGGCTCTCCTTTGCCAGCTTCTTCAGGAATCGGTCGACCATCATGATCGAGATCTCACGCAGCGAGTAGTCCTTGAAGGCAGGCAGGACCAGCGTGCGCATGTCTCGCGCGTACAGCTCACGGGTGCTGAAGGCCAGCTCCTGAAGATCCAGGTCTTCGAGCCAGATCTCGACCAGCCGCTTGAACGTGCTGTCGCCGCTCAGGTCTGTCGAGCCGGATGCGATGCGGCTGCGTCTCGCAAGTACCGCCTTGAGGTTGTGCTCGGCCTGCTTGCGGGTGCTGCCGGTGGCCTGCACCGGTCGCAGCCGGCCGTCGTAGTCGCGGAACCGGGTATGGGCGGTCACCGTCGTGGTCGTCTCGGAAGCGAAGCTGATCTGACCGAACGTCCCGATCGGGGTGCGAGGGCGCGCCATCACCGCTCACCACCCTCGGCGGTGCCCCGGCCGGGCGCCGTCTCCCGCCGGCTGGCGAGCCACGCCTGGACGTCCGAGGCGTAGAACTTCACGTGCTTGCCCAGGAGCACACCGCGGGGGCCCTTGCCCTCGGTGCGCCAGGCGTAGATCGTGCGAACCGGCAGACCGAGATAGTCCGCGAGCTCGTCGATGCTCAGCAGCGGGTCCAGCCCCCGCTCGGGCGTCTGCTGTGTCTCCATGTCCGTCAGGTGCGCGCGGAGTACCTGAGGAACGGGCGCCGTCGGGAGTTGACCGTCACGCTCTGCGAAGCCCGTCGCGGGACGGGCTTCCAGGACACCAAAGTGTCGGGTTTCTGTCGGGGAGTTCAGATCTCGGGTCCGTTCTGGCCTGGCGAACCAGAGGTCCACCAGGCCAGACGTGTCGGGCTGACTGGATTCGAACCAGCGACCCTCTGCTCCCGGGCCGGCACGCGATCAAGCCGCACGACGTGGGTACCGGCTCGCTCAAGGCCGTCGACGTGCGTGGTGTCGTCGACGTTCCTGGTGGAGTCGCACTGGATCGGCGCCAGGCCAGATCAACTAGCCGTCCAGTCGAGGGCGACCACCATGGTCATGAAGACAGTTGGGCGAGGAGGCACGCTGCCGCGCGCGAGGACGTCTACATCGCCCTGCGCACCGCAGGGGCGACGCGGCAGGAGTCGGCGACCTCCACGATCCGGTACCGGTGACGGGCCCTCCGGCGTACTTGAGCCGACCGCCTCCTCATCTCGCATGTAGTTCGAAGGGATACGCAGATGCAGATCGACCTGACCGGACGGGTAGCTCTCGTGACCGGTTCCAGTGCCGGCATCGGCCGGGCAATCGCGACCTCGCTCGCCCGAGCCGGAGCGGACGTCGTCGTCAATGGCCGCGACGAGCGGCGGGTCACGGCCGTCGCGCAGGAGCTCGGCGCACGTGGGGTCGTCGCCGATGTCGCCACCGCTGAGGGAGCGGAGCGCCTCGGCACCGAGCTGCCCGAGGTCGACATCCTCGTCAACAACACGGGTGCCTTCCCCGCACGCCCGGTGTTCGAGATCGACGACGCCGAGTGGCGGGAGCTCTTCGAGATCAACGTACTGTCCGGGGTCCGGCTCACCAGACGCTATGCCCGGGGCATGGCCTCACGCGGGTGGGGACGAGTGGTGTTCATCTCGAGCGAGGCGGGTGTACAGCCACCGACCAACATGGTGCACTACGGCACCACGAAGACCGCGCAGCTCGCGGTGGCGCGTGGCTACGCGCAGGCCCTCGCCGGCACAGGGGTGACCGTGAACAGCGTGCTCGCCGGCCCGACCCTGAGCGACGGCGTCCTGGCCATGTGGGACGACATCTACCCGGGACTGTCCCGCGAGGAACAGGAGGGGCAGTTCATCGAGGAGGGCCGGGTAGCCGGGTCACTCATCGGGCGGTTGATCCGGCCCGAAGAGATCGCACACCTGGTGGCCTATCTCGCGTCGGACTACTCCACGGCCACGACAGGCCGGGCGCTCGGTGTGGACGGCGGGCTCGTCCCGACGATCCTGCCGTAGCAGGTCAGCCGGTCGGTAGAAGGTCAGGTGGTCGGTACCCCGGGGTACCGACCACCAGGCCCTATAACGACCACCCCCCCCGGGGGCGCGGG
>NZ_JBITFV010000039.1:0-5716 GCF_044456525.1 Promicromonospora sp. NPDC050880 | reverse complement strand
ACGGTGTGCGTCGGTTGTTTGAGAACTCAACAGTGTGCTTGATAGTCAATGCCAATTATTTGACTCTCTTGTTTCGGATCGTGCTGCTGGATGGTGGTGTGGTTCGGGGTGATGGGGGTTGTTTTGGATCGGATCATTGAAACCAGTTTGGTTTTGATCTGGCCGGTATCATTGTTCGCGCTCACGTGAGTGGGTGTGGATGTTTCTCTTTTACGGAGAGTTTGATCCTGGCTCAGGACGAACGCTGGTGGCGTGCTTAACACATGCAAGTCGAACGGTGAAGCTCCTGCTTGCAGGGGTGGATCAGTGGCGAACGGGTGAGTAACACGTGAGCAACCTGCCCTCCACTTCGGGATAAGCCTTGGAAACGGGGTCTAATACCGGATATGAGCACTCACTGCATGGTGGGTGTTGGAAAGTTTTTCGGTGGGGGATGGGCTCGCGGCCTATCAGCTTGTTGGTGGGGTAATGGCCTACCAAGGCGTCGACGGGTAGCCGGCCTGAGAGGGCGACCGGCCACACTGGGACTGAGACACGGCCCAGACTCCTACGGGAGGCAGCAGTGGGGAATATTGCACAATGGGCGAAAGCCTGATGCAGCGACGCCACGTGAGGGATGACGGCCTTCGGGTTGTAAACCTCTTTCAGCAGGGAAGAAGCGCAAGTGACGGTACCTGCAGAAGAAGCGCCGGCTAACTACGTGCCAGCAGCCGCGGTAATACGTAGGGCGCAAGCGTTGTCCGGAATTATTGGGCGTAAAGAGCTCGTAGGCGGTCTGTCGCGTCTGGTGTGAAATCTCATGGCTCAACTGTGAGCTTGCATCGGGTACGGGCAGACTGGAGTGCTGTAGGGGAGACTGGAATTCCTGGTGTAGCGGTGGAATGCGCAGATATCAGGAGGAACACCGATGGCGAAGGCAGGTCTCTGGGCAGTTACTGACGCTGAGGAGCGAAAGCATGGGGAGCGAACAGGATTAGATACCCTGGTAGTCCATGCCGTAAACGTTGGGCACTAGGTGTGGGGCCAGTTCCACTGGTTCTGTGCCGTAGCTAACGCATTAAGTGCCCCGCCTGGGGAGTACGGCCGCAAGGCTAAAACTCAAAGGAATTGACGGGGGCCCGCACAAGCGGCGGAGCATGCGGATTAATTCGATGCAACGCGAAGAACCTTACCAAGGCTTGACATGTACGAGAAAGCCCCAGAGATGGGGTTCTCTTTGGACACTCGTACACAGGTGGTGCATGGTTGTCGTCAGCTCGTGTCGTGAGATGTTGGGTTAAGTCCCGCAACGAGCGCAACCCTTGTCTCATGTTGCCAGCGGGTTATGCCGGGGACTCATGGGAGACTGCCGGGGTCAACTCGGAGGAAGGTGGGGATGACGTCAAATCATCATGCCCCTTATGTCTTGGGCTTCACGCATGCTACAATGGCCGGTACAGAGGGCTGCGATACCGTGAGGTGGAGCGAATCCCAAAAAGCCGGTCTCAGTTCGGATCGGGGTCTGCAACTCGACCCCGTGAAGTCGGAGTCGCTAGTAATCGCAGATCAGCAACGCTGCGGTGAATACGTTCCCGGGCCTTGTACACACCGCCCGTCAAGTCACGAAAGTTGGTAACACCCGAAGCTCACGGCCCAACCCCTTGTGGGAGGGAGTGGTCGAAGGTGGGACTGGCGATTGGGACTAAGTCGTAACAAGGTAGCCGTACCGGAAGGTGCGGCTGGATCACCTCCTTTCTAAGGAGCTCATCTCCATCAGGCCCCGGGAAGCCGGGGATGCCGTGCCGGCTCGTGGGTTCGTCCCTGGGCTGGTGGGTGCTGGTGGCAGAGGCCAGGCCCAGGCCGTACGCGTCTGGGGTGGTTGCTCATGGGTGGAACATTGACGAAGGGTCACCGTGCTGGTGGCTGCTGCTAGTACGCCTGGTTGGTGAGGGGCTTGTCTCCTTGCTGGGTGGGTTGGAACGTGGTGGTCGCAGGTGGTGGTGGCTTGCTGAGCACACTGTTGGGTCCTGAGGCAACCGGCCGCCTCACGCACCACGAGCTTGTCCTTCGGGGATCTTGTCCCTTCGGGGCTGGTGGGTGGGGGTGTGGGGGACGGGTGTTTCTGACTGGATACGGGTCACTGAGTGGCACTTCAGACCAGCCGGCGTGCCGGTGGTGGTGGGTGCGGGTCGCTCTGGTGGGTTCGTCCGTTGCTTGAGAACTGCATAGTGGACGCGAGCATCTTTGAATGTTTCCAAGACTGCTTGGCGATGGTCTGGCTGGTAGGGCCTTTCGGGTCGTGCGGGTCGGGTTGTTGTCGGGTGTGTTGTCTTGGTTTCTGTGATTGTAGTGTTGCCGAAAGTTTTTAAGGGCACATTGGTGGATGCCTTGGCACTAGGAGCCGAAGAAGGACGTTGTAGCCTGCGATAATCCTCGGGGAGTTGGCAGACGAGCTGTGATCCGAGGGTCTCCGAATGGGGGAACCCAGCCGAAGTCATGTTCGGTTACCCGCGCTTGAATGTATAGGGCGTGTGGAGGGAACGTCGGGAAGTGAAACATCTCAGTACCGACAGGAAGAGATATTCCGTGAGTAGTGGCGAGCGAAAGCGGATGAGGCCAAACCGTATGCGTGTCAAGCTGTCAGGCGTTGCGTGTGCGGGGTTGTGGGACCTTCCGGGAAGATCTGACAGTCTTCCGGCCAGTGAGAAAGTCGTGTCATAGTCGAACCGGGTTGAATACCGGACCGTAGTGGGTGGGAGTCCCGTAGACGAAATGGTGCGGCCTGGTGGAGGGGATCCCAAGTAGCACGGGGCCCGTGAAATCTCGTGTGAATCTGGCAAGACCACTTGCTAAGCCTAAATACTACCTAGTGACCGATAGCGGACAAGTACCGTGAGGGAAAGGTGAAAAGTACCCCGGGAGGGGAGTGAAATAGTACCTGAAACCATGTGCCTACAATCCGTCGGAGCCTCCTTGGTAGGGGTGACGGCGTGCCTTTTGAAGAATGAGCCTGCGAGTTAGTGCTCGGTGGCGAGGTTAACCCGTGTGGGGTATCCGTAGCGAAAGCGAGTCCGAATAGGGCGTCTGAGTCGCCGGGTCTAGACCCGAAGCGAAGTGATCTAGCCATGGGCAGGTTGAAGCGCCGGTAAGACGGCGTGGAGGACCGAACCCACCAGGGTTGAAAACCTGGGGGATGACCTGTGGTTAGGGGTGAAAGGCCAATCAAACTTCGTGATAGCTGGTTCTCCCCGAAATGCATTTAGGTGCAGCGTCGCGTGTTTCTTGCCGGAGGTAGAGCTACTGGATGGCTAATGGGCCTCACCAGGTTACTGACGTCAGCCAAACTCCGAATGCCGGTAAGTTTAAGCGTGGCAGTGAGACTGCGGGGGATAAGCTCCGTGGTCGAGAGGGAAACAGCCCAGATCACCGGCTAAGGCCCCTAAGCGTGTGCTCAGTGGGAAAGGATGTGGAGTTGCACAGACAACCAGGAGGTTGGCTTAGAAGCAGCCACCCTTGAAAGAGTGCGTAATAGCTCACTGGTCAAGTGATTCCGCGCCGACAATGTAGCGGGGCTCAAGCACACCGCCGAAGCCGTGGCACTCACATTGCGTTTGATCGCAAGCCCAGCATGCGCCCTTGTGGTGTGTGTTCAGGTGTGTGGGTGGGTAGGGGAGCGTCGTGTGGGCAGTGAAGTCGCAGGGTGACCTAGCGGTGGAGCCTACACGAGTGAGAATGCAGGCATGAGTAGCGAATGACGGGTGTGAATCCCGTCCGCCGAATGACCAAGGGTTCCAGGGCCAGGTTCATCCGCCCTGGGTAAGTCGGGACCTAAGGCGAGGCCGACAGGCGTAGTCGATGGACAAGGAGTTGATATTCTCCTACCGGCGAAGTACCGCCCATACCGAGCCCGGTGATACTAACCACCCCAAGCCACCGCCGAGACCTTCGGGTCTCACTGGTGGGGCGGCGTGGGACCTGATCCGGTAGTAGGTAAGCGTGTTAACAGGGGTGACGCAGGAAGGTAGCCAGGCGTGGCGATGGTTGTCCATGTCCAAGGTCGTAGCCCGACACCTAGGCAAATCCGGGTGTCATGAAGGGTGAGAGCTGATAGAGACCGTGTATGCGGGAATCTGGTGATCCTATGCTGCCTAGAAAAGCCTCGACGCGAGGGACTAGCCGCCCGTACCCTAAACCGACTCAGGTGGTCAGGTAGAGAATACTAAGGCGATCGAGTGAATCGTGGTTAAGGAACTCGGCAAAATGCCCCCGTAACTTCGGGAGAAGGGGGGCCTGAACCGTTAACCCACTTGCTGGGGGACGCGGGGAGGGCCGCAGAGACCAGGGAGAAGCGACTGTTTACTAAAAACACAGGTCCGTGCGAAGTCGCAAGACGATGTATACGGACTGACGCCTGCCCGGTGCTGGAAGGTTAAGAGGACGGGTCAGCTTCGGCGAAGCCCAGAATTTAAGCCCCAGTAAACGGCGGTGGTAACTATAACCATCCTAAGGTAGCGAAATTCCTTGTCGGGTAAGTTCCGACCTGCACGAATGGCGTAACGACTTCTCCGCTGTCTCAACCGCGAACTCGGCGAAATTGCAGTACGAGTAAAGATGCTCGTTACGCGCAGCAGGACGGAAAGACCCCGGGACCTTTACTATAGCTTGGTATTGGTGTTCGGTGCGGTTTGTGTAGGATAGGTGGGAGACTGTGAAGCTCGGGCGCCAGCTCGGGTGGAGTCATTGTTGAAATACCACTCTGATCGCTTCGGATGTCTAACCTCGGTCCGTGATCCGGATCAGGGACAGTGCCTGGTGGGTAGTTTAACTGGGGCGGTTGCCTCCTAAAATGTAACGGAGGCGCTCAAAGGTTCCCTCAGCCTGGTTGGTAATCAGGTGTCGAGTGCAAGTGCACAAGGGAGCTTGACTGTGAGACTGACAGGTCGAGCAGGGACGAAAGTCGGAACTAGTGATCCGGCGGTGGCTTGTGGAAGCGCCGTCGCTCAACGGATAAAAGGTACCCCGGGGATAACAGGCTGATCTTGCCCAAGAGTCCATATCGACGGCATGGTTTGGCACCTCGATGTCGGCTCGTCGCATCCTGGGGCTGGAGTAGGTCCCAAGGGTTGGGCTGTTCGCCCATTAAAGCGGTACGCGAGCTGGGTTTAGAACGTCGTGAGACAGTTCGGTCCCTATCCGCTGCGCGCGTAGGAAACTTGAGAAGGGCTGTCCCTAGTACGAGAGGACCGGGACGGACGAACCTCTGGTGTGCCAGTTGTTCCGCCAGGAGCATGGCTGGTTGGCTACGTTCGGAAGGGATAACCGCTGAAAGCATCTAAGCGGGAAGCCTGCTTCGAGATGAGGTTTCCGTACACCTTGTGTGTGGGAGGCGCCCAGCAGACTACTGGGTTGATAGGCCGGATGTGGAAGCAAGGACTGAAGACTTGTGGAGCTGACCGGTACTAACTTGCCGATAACTTTCTCAACACTCAAATTCTTTCAAGGCACTGGGCTCTTTGATGAGTCTGTGTGGTGTGTGTTCGCGTCCACTGTGCGGTTCCCGAGTCACGGGCACCAACCCCCACTGGTGTGGGGTTGCCTGGTCTCGATAGTGTTTCGGTGGTCATAGCGTGGGGGAAACGCCCGGTCCCATTCCGAACCCGGAAGCTTAGCCTCATAGCGCCGATGGTACTGCCCTGGAGACGGGGTGGGAGAGTAGGACGCCGCCGGACAACCATTC
>NZ_JBITFV010000038.1:0-13256 GCF_044456525.1 Promicromonospora sp. NPDC050880 | reverse complement strand
TGTTCGCATTCGCGTTCTCGAACTCACCCGCCACCACCGACAAACTCGACCCCAACTCACGCACCGCATCCAGATCAACCCGCAGATCCACCATCGCGACCTCCTACGGCTCCCGACGTCCCTGTCCCTGTCCCGACCTGGGAGAATACTGACGCCGCAGCAGCAACGCCACGAAAAAGTTCACCCGCGTCACCGGTCCGGGCGCCGGTTCACGCAGACGTCCGGGCGCGTGCACCGCCAACGACCGTCGTCCACAGGGCGGAGCCCGCGCGCAGGTCTCAACGACTAGACTCGCTGAGCGCCGTCAGGCGCCCGTGCCCCGGCGTGCGGCCCGTCCAGGGCGCCACGTGGCCGGACCCACCTTCCGTACGAAAGGAACCTCCCCGTGCTCCGCACCCACACGGCCGGCTCATTGCGGGCCGAGCACATCGGCCAGACCGTCACCCTCACGGGCTGGGTCGATCGCCGCCGTGATCACGGGGGAGTGGCGTTCATCGACCTGCGTGACGCGTCCGGCATCGCCCAGGTCGTCATCCGCGACGAGGAGATCGCCCACCCGCTGCGCGCCGAGTTCGTGCTGCAGGTGACCGGCGAGGTGGGCCGTCGCCCTGAGGGCAACGCCAACCCCAACCTCGCCACCGGCGAGATCGAGGTGGTGGCGACCGAGGTCGTCACGCTCAACGAGTCGGCCCCGCTGCCCTTCCAGGTGTCCACCGCGCTGGCTGACACCGAGGTGATCGGCGAGGAGGCGCGCCTCAAGCACCGCTACCTCGACCTGCGTCGTCCCGCCCCCGCCCACGCGCTGCGTCTGCGGGCCAAGGCGAACCAGGCGGCGCGCCGCGTGCTCGACGAGCACGAGTTCGTCGAGATCGAGACGCCGACGCTGACCCGGTCCACCCCGGAGGGTGCCCGCGACTTCCTGGTGCCCGCGCGTCTCGCGCCCGGCTCCTGGTACGCCCTGCCGCAGTCGCCGCAGCTCTTCAAGCAGCTCCTGATGGTCAGCGGCATGGAGCGCTACTACCAGATCGCCCGCTGCTACCGCGACGAGGACTTCCGCGCGGACCGGCAGCCGGAGTTCACGCAGCTCGACGTCGAGATGAGCTTCGTCGACCAGGACGACGTGATCGCCCTGGCCGAGAAGATCCTCACGGCCCTCTGGGACCTGATCGGCCACAAGATCACCACGCCGATCCCGCGCATGACGTTCCACGAGGCCATGCGCCTGTACGGCACCGACAAGCCGGACCTGCGCTTCGGCAACCCGATCGTCGAGCTCACCGACTACTTCAAGGACACGCCCTTCCGCGTGTTCCAGGCGGAGTACGTGGGCGCCGTCGTCATGCAGGGCGGCGCGTCGCAGCCGCGCCGGCAGTTCGACGCCTGGCAGGAGTGGGCCAAGCAGCGCGGGGCGCGTGGCCTCGCCTACGTCACCTTCTCGGAGGACGGCGAGCTGGGTGGTCCCGTCGCCAAGAACCTGTCCGACGAGGAGCGCGCCGGCCTCGCGGCCGCGACCGGCGCGGCCCCCGGTGACGCCGTGTTCTTCGCCGCCGGCAAGACGGGGGAGGCCCGGGCGCTGCTCGGTGCCGCCCGCCTGGAGATCGCGCACCGCACCGGCGTGATCGAGGCCGCGGAGGCCGCGGGCGAGTGGTCGTTCGTGTGGGTCGTGGACGCGCCGCTGTTCAAGCCGGCCGGCGAGGACGACGACGTCGACCTCGGCTCGTCCGCCTGGACCGCCGTGCACCACGCCTTCACGTCGCCCACGCCGGAGTGGATCGACACGTTCGAGAAGGAGCCGGGCGAGGCCCTCGCCTACGCCTACGACATCGTGTGCAACGGCAACGAGATCGGCGGCGGCTCGATCCGAATCCACCGCCGCGACGTGCAGGAGCGCGTCTTCGAGGTGATGGGCATCGGGCACGAGGAGGCGCAGGAGAAGTTCGGCTTCCTGCTCGACGCCTTCGCGTTCGGCGCCCCGCCGCACGGCGGCATCGCCTTCGGCTGGGACCGCATCGTCGCGCTGCTGACCAAGTCGCCCTCGATCCGCGACGTCATCGCGTTCCCGAAGTCGGGCGGCGGGTTCGACCCCCTCACCGCCGCCCCGGCGCCGATCACGCCGGAGCAGCGCAAGGAAGCCGGCGTGGACTTCGTCCCGGAGGCCGTTCCGGCACCCGCCCCCACGGCGTGACGCGGCTGGGCGGACACGGGCTCGACCACGTCTTCCATACCGTCCGGACCGACTTCCTCCAGGTGATCCGTTCCTGGACGGACAGCACCGGGCCCGACGACGCCGGTGCGGCCGGCGTCATCGAGCTCGGCGACCCGACGGGTGAACGACCCGGCCGGGTCGTCGCCGCCGTGGGGGAGCCGCGCCGGGTGGCGGACCTGCTGGCGACCGTGACGCCGCAGGACGTGGTGCGGGGCGCGACGGTCACCCGCGGTGCCGGGGTGCTGGCCGCCCCGACCCTGTCGGCGTGGGGCCTGCGCCCGGCCACGACCTGGGACCGCATGGTCACCGAGACGGCGCCCGTGGTGCCCGACCTGGGTGCGGCCGCCGTCGTCCCGCTCGACCTGGATCGCGACGCCGACGAGATCGAGGCGGTGCTCGCCGAGGCCAACCCGAGCACACGGCACGGTGTGCGAGGCCGCCATGCGCGCCGCGCCCGCTGGTCTGGGGTGCGGATGCGGTCGGCGGGCGAGGGGTACCGCACGGGCGCGCTGGTCGCGGCCGGGTCCGCGACCCCGGTCCCGGGCGGCGCGGTCCACCTGGGCTCGATCGGGACGCTCCCGGCGTTCCGCGGTCGCGGGTACGCCGGAGCGCTGACGGCCCGCATGACAGCGGACGGCGTGGCCGGGCACGGGCTGGTCACGCTCGGGCTCTACGCCGACAACCTCGCGGCGCGCCGCGTCTACGAGCGGCTCGGCTTCGTGGTGGCGCACCGGGTGGAGACCTGGCAGCCCGTCTGAGCCTCCTTCCCGCGCGGGCCTGCGCCAACACTGGTTAGGTGGATCTCAAGGGGCGCCGGTCCCGGTGCCCGGGATCCACACCTGGAGGGCGGTTCCATGACCGAGAACGACGGCGGCGCACCACGCGATCCTCAGCGGGACCCGGAGACGCCGCCCACGCAGCCGCTGCCCGAACCGGCCTCGGGCGCCGAGCAGGTGCCGCCGGGCGCCACGGAGCCAGGGCCTGCGGGTCCTGCCGGCCAAGGCCCCGGCGCACCGTACGGCCGGTCCGCCCCCACGAGCGGGTACGAGCCGCCGGCCGAGGCGAGCGGCTCCGAGCAGCCCGCGTACTCCGAGCAGCCCGCGTACCCCGAGCAGCCCGCGTACTCCGAGCAGCGGGCCGCAGGCACGCCCTCCGAGCAGTCCGGCGCGCAGGGACCCTACGGTGGTGCTCCGGCCCCGCAGTACGGGTACGCGCCTGCCCCGCCCAAGAACGACCTGGGCGTCTGGGCGTTGGTCACCGGCATCCTCAGCTACGTGATGTGCCCGCTGCTGCTCGGCATCGCCGCGATCATCACCGGGACCATGAGCCGCCGGGCCGCGGACGAGGGGCTGGCCAACAACCGTGGCATGGGTACGGCCGGGCTGATCCTCGGGTGGATCAACGTGGCGCTCTTCGTCCTCGTGGCCGCCTTCTTCATCGTCGCGCTGGCGGCCGGGCTCCTGGCCGGTGGGCTCGGCGAGTGGAACGACGTGAACGACATGCCCCGGTACCGCGACTACTGAGCCTCCCACCTGCGCCGACGTGGGGAGGCCTCCCCATGCGTTTCTGCTGCCGTGCGGGGCGTCCGGCCTGTAGGTTAGGGCCCTCCGCGCCGGTCGTCCCGGCCGCGACCAGCGATGAGCAAGCAGAGAGGTAGCACGATGACCCAGCCTGACGGCGGACAGTCGCCCTACGACCCGCCGCAGCAGCCGCAGCAGCCCGAACCGGGCGGTCAGCTGCCCGGCGCCGTCCCGGGGGAGCCGGCGCCGTACCAGCAGACGCCGTACCAGCAGGCACCCTACGAGCAGGCGCCCCACGAGCAGGCGCCGTACCAGCAGGCGCCGCAGGCTCCGGTCTACGCGCAGGGCGGGCAGCCCTACGCCTACGGTGCCGCCCCGCTGCCCAAGAACAGCCTCGGCGTGTGGTCCCTCGTGCTGGGCATCCTGGCCGTGCTGGGCTGCGGCATCCTGACCGGTATCGCGGCCATCATCGTGGGGCACAAGAGCCGGGCCGCCCAGCGCGAGGGGCAGGCCGACAACGGCGGCATGGGCCTCGCCGGCATCATCACGGGCTGGGTCGGCATCGCGTGGACCACGATCTACGTCGGCTTCCTCATCGTGATCGCGATCTTCGCCATCAACGACCCGTCGTTCCAGGACGGCTTCGAGGACGGTTTCGAGAGCGGCTACGAGCAGGAGTACGGCGACGTGCCGACGTCGGACCCCGAGCTGGACGCGCTCCTGGAGGAGCTCGAGAACAGCTAGTCCCGTCTCACCGGTCAGCCCGCCGTGCGACCGAGGTGTCCAACCCCTCGGTGGCACGGCGGGCTGATCTGTCGCTGCACCCCCTCGCGCCGTCCGGCGCGGTCGAGCACGGAAGGCACCCGATGACCCACCACGACGCGTCCTCGCCGGAGGAGCCGCAGAGCCCGCCCGGTCCACCGCAGCCGGGGTTTCCGCCCGGCCCGCGGCCCCAGGACCCCTCGGGCACCGCGCCGTCGTACGGCTCTGCTCCGCAGCCGCCGTACCCGCCGGCCCCGCCGTACCAGCCGTCGACGTACGCCCAGGGCACGCCGTCGCCGTACGGGCAGGAACCCCGGTCCCCGTACGGCCCCGGCCCCCAGCCGCAGTACCCGTCGGGCCAGCAGCCGCAGTACCCCTCCGGTCAGCTCCAGCCGTTCGCGCCGCAGGGCCCGCCCCGGCAGTACGGTGCTCCGCCGCAGTACGTCTACGCGCCCGCCCCGCCGAAGAACGACCTCGGCGTGTGGTCCCTCGTGACCGGCATCCTGAGCTGGGTCGTCTGCCCGTTCGTCCTCGGCGTCGTCGCCATCGTCACCGGGAACGCCAGCCGGAAGGCGGTGCAGGAGGGCCTGGCGAACAACCCTGGCTCGGCCACGGCGGGACTCGTCCTCGGCTGGATCAACGTGGCCCTGATCGGCGTCGCGGTGCTGGTGTGGGTCGCCTTCCTGGTCCTCGGCGTTCTTGGGGCGGCCCTCTCGGTGACCCAGGTCTGAGCCAGGTCCCGCGCGGTCGAGGGCTCCGGCGCCGGCGTCAGTCGGCGCCGGCGACGTAGCCGTCCGGGCGGACCAGCAGCGTGGTCGCCCCGCCGTCGGTCCGGCGGGCCTCGACGCGTTCGGCGCGGTCGACCTCGCCGAGTGCGGCGGGCAGGTCCGCGGCGGGCGCCCCCGCCGGGGCGACGAGCACGAACCGCCCGGCCCGCAGCGCCTCGGCGAGGCGCGTGCCGCCCTCCAGCGGCAGGTCCCGGGCCCGGCTCCCGACCAGCGGGTGTGCCCCGCGCGGGCGGCGGTAGGCGACGCCCAGGGCCGAGACGGTCAGCGCCGCCCGGCGGCGGACGGGGGCCACGTGCGACACCGCTCCGACGACGGCACGCCGTGCGGCCGCGGCCACGGGGCCCGGGATGGTGGCGATCCGCAGGATGCCGCCGCTGACACGCAGCACCTGCCGGCCGACGGGGTGCCGTTCGGCCTCGTAGGAGTCGAGCAGGGCGTCGCGCGCGCCGGCGGGCAGCCGGAGCCCCGCGGCGAGCTTCCAGCCGAGGTTCGCGGCGTCCTGCAGGCCCGTGTTCATGCCGAGGCCGCCCGCCGGGCTGTGCACGTGCGCGGCGTCCCCGGCGAGGAGCACGCGGCCGGCGCGGTAGGTGGGCGCCTGCCGCTCGTCGGCGTGGAACCGCGACAGGAAGCGCGCCTCGGTCATGCCGTAGTCGTCGTGCAGGGTGGCGCGGGCGACGGCACGGACCTCGTCGAGGTCCACCGGCACGTCCTCGCCGACGTCGCGGTTGCCGTGCCAGCCGATGAACCGGTACCAGCCGTCGCCGAAGGGGGCGAGGAAGCCCAGGGAGTCGTTCTCCGCCGCGACGGTGAGGACGTCGTCGGGCCGGCGGGCGAGCCGGACGTCCGCCAGGACCATCGAGCGGATGACGGCGTGCCCGGGGAACGGGATGCCGACGGCCTCCCGCACCGTGGATCGGGACCCGTCGGTGCCGACCAGGTACGCGCCGCGCACCGTCGACCCGTCGGCGGCCGTGACGGTGACGCCGTCGTCGTCCTGGGTCAGGCCGGTCACCGCGGTGTCGTGCCGGAAGACGGCGCCCGCGGCCTCGGCCCGTCGCCGCAGCAGCCGCTCCACCTCGTACTGGGGCGCGATGAGCACGTACCCGAACCGCGAGGGCAGATCACCCAGGTCGAGAGTGAGGCGCTGGAGGAGCCGCAGGCTCCGCACCGGGGTGCCCTGCGGAAGCAGTTCGTCGGCCAGTCCGCGCGCGTCGAGCACCTCCAGGCTGCGGGCGTGGACGGCGAACGCCCGGGTGAGGTTGCTCAGGCCCGCCGGGCGCTTCTCCAGCACGGTGACGCGGGCCCCCGCGGTGGCGAGGTCTCCGGCGAGCAGGAGGCCGGTCGGCCCGGCTCCGACGACGATGACGTCCGTGTCCATGGTGTCCTCCTCCACTCGTTGCCAACGCCTGTTGGCCAACGCTTGTTGACAACGGTAGCTAGTCCGGATGGCGAAGGTCAACAGGTGTTGGCATACAGTTGTTGGCATGACTGGGCCCGAGACTCCCCGCCGTCGCTCCGACGCCACGCGAGCCGCGATCCTCGAGGCGGCGCGGGAACGCTTCGCCTCTGACGGGTACGAGCGTGCGACGGTGCGCGCGATCGCGCACGACGCCGGGATCGATCCCTCGATGGTGATGCGCTACTACGGCTCCAAGGAGGGCCTGTTCGCCGCGGTGATCGACGTCGAGCTCGACTTCCCGGACCCGGACGGCATCGACCCGGACGCCGTCGGCGTGGTGCTGGTGACGCACTTCCTCGACCTCTGGGAGCGGGACAGCGTGCTGCGCACCCTGCTCCGGGTGGGCGTCACGAACGCCGCGGGCTCCGACCGCCTGCGCGACGTCTTCCGGACCCAGCTCGTGCCCGCCGCCCGGGCGTTCGGTCACTCCGCAGCCGACGCCGACCGGCGCGCCGCCCTGGTCGCCTCGCAGGTGCTCGGGATGGCGCTGGTGCGGTACGTGGTGCGGTTCGAGCCCGCCGTGGACCTGACGCGCGACGAGATCGTCGCGTGGCTGGCCCCCACCGTGCAGCGGTATCTCACGGCCGCGGAGCCGTGAGGGCGCCCGGGCGGCGCGGATCACGTTGCACGCCCGCGTGCGTCGTGGCAGGCTGTGCACGCTCCTGCGGGTGTGCCGCGTGTGTGAGGGAGCGATCCGAAGGACTGTGATGACGGGCATCTCCCGGTACGAGACCACCTCGCGCTGACGCCTGCCCTGCTGCACCACCCGCGGTACCCGGCGTCGGCTCACAGCCACCACCCGGGAGTCCTTCGATGTTGTCCACCCCTTCCGTCGTGCTGCACGACGTCACTTTCGCCTGGCCTGACGGCGCCGTCGCGCTCGATCACGTCTCGGGCGCCTTCGGCCGTGGTCGCACCGGCCTGACCGGCCTGAACGGTGCCGGCAAGTCCACGTTGCTGCGCCTGGTCGCCGGCCTCCTGACGCCCACCTCGGGCCGGGTCGTCCTGAGCGGCGCCGCCGACTACCTGCCGCAGCGCATCACGCTCGACACGCACACCACCGTCGCCGACCTGCTGGGCATCACGCCCGTCGTGCGCGCGCTGCGCGCGATCGAGTCGGGCGACGTCGACGAGGCGCACTTCGACACCGTCGGCGACGACTGGGACGTCGAGGAGCGTGCGGTCGCGCTGCTCGCCGCCACCGGGCTGCCGACCGGCCTGGACCGGTCGGTCGGCACCCTGTCCGGCGGCGAGGCGATGCTGACCGCGATCACCGGGGTGCGGCTGCGCCAGTCGAGCGGCGGCGGCACCGTCGCGCTGCTCGACGAGCCGACCAACAACCTGGACGGCGACGCCCGCGAGCGCCTGTACGAGCTGGTGCGCGGCTGGCGGGGCGCGCTCGTCGTCGTCTCGCACGACCTGGCGCTGCTGGAGCTGATGGACGACACGGCCGAGCTGCGCGCGGGGACGCTGACCACGTTCGGCGGCCCGTACTCGGAGTACCGGGCGTGGCTGGAGGTGCAGCAGGAGGCGGCCGAGCAGGCGCTGCGGTCGGCCGAGCAGACGTTGCGCCGGGAGAAGCGCCAGCGGATCGAGGCGGAGGAGCGGATCGCGCACAGCGAGCGCAAGGGCCGTAAGGACGCCGCGAACAGCAAGTACGTCAAGGCGGTCGTCAACGACCGGCGCAACGGCGCGGAGAAGGCGGCCGGTTCGCGTCGCGGGATGCTGGACGACAAGGTCGATGCGGCGCGGGCCGCCGTGGACGCGGCCGGGCGCGCGGTGCGGGACGACGACCGGATCTCGGTGGACCTGCCGGACCCGGGCGTCCCCGCGGGGCGGCGGCTGGCCGTGCTGCGCGGCGCGGACGGCCGGGAGGTGGTGATCCAGGGTCCGGAACGGGTGGCCCTGACGGGCCCGAACGGCGTGGGCAAGACGACGCTCCTGGAACGCCTCCTGTCCACCGCCGGCACTCCACGGGACGGGTCGGGCGGGGCGGCCGCGTCCGGAGTGGTCGTGACCGAGCGGGTGGCCTACCTGCCGCAGCGGGTGGACGTGCTGCCGGAGGCGGCGTCGGTGCTGGACGCCGTTCGCGAGGGTGCGCCGCACGTGCCGCCGGGCGAGCTGCGCAACCGGTTGGCCCGGTTCCTGGTGCGGGGCGCCGCGGTGGACCGGCCGGTGGCGACGCTGTCGGGCGGGGAGCGCTTCCGGGTGGCGCTGGCGAGGCTGCTGCTCGCGGACCCGCCGGCGCAGCTCCTGGTGCTGGACGAGCCGACGAACAACCTCGACATCGCCAGCACGGACCAGCTCGTGGCCGCGCTCGCGGCGTACCGTGGCGCGCTGCTGGTGGTGAGCCACGACGGGGCCTTCCTGGACCGGCTGGACCTGGACGCGGAGGTCCGGCTGGACGCGGAGGGCAACCTGACGCAGGTGCGGAGGTAGCGCGTCGGGTACGGGATAACCCTGATGCGCCACATTTCACCCGGGTTGTACGGTCTCCTTACTTAGTGACCGAACCTCCGGGAGATGACGATGAAGACGAACCCGAGGCGCCTCGGCGTACTCAGCGCGCTGACCGCGGCGGTCCTCGCCGCCGGTGGCATGGCGGGCGCCGCCGCCATGGAGGTCAGCGGGCCCCGGGTCGAGCCCCAGGCCGAGGTGGCCAAGATGCCCGGCGCGCCGTACCTGTACCTCGGCTGGGGTGACCCGCAGAGCGCGACGGCGGTGATGGGCGAGACCGGCGTGTCGGCGTTCACGATGGCCTTCATGCTGTCGTCCGGCGGCTGCACCCCCGCGTGGGACGGGCAGCGGCCGCTGACGGGCGGCGTCGACCAGCAGACGATCGACGCCGTCAAGGGCGCGGGCGGTCAGGTGCAGATCTCGTTCGGCGGCTGGTCGGGCAACAAGCTGGGGCCGAACTGCTCGAGCCCGGAAGCGTTCGCGGGCGCGGTGCAGCAGGTCATCGACGCGCACGGGCCCGACGTCGTGGACTTCGACATCGAGAACACGGACGAGCTGGAGGACTACGCGGTCCAGGACCGCATCCTGCAGGGCATCGCCATCGTCAAGCGGGACAACCCCGACGTGCAGGCCGTCGTGACGATCCCGACGTCGACGACCGGGCCGTCGGGAGCCGGGGCGCGCCTCATCACGCGTGCCGCCGAGCTGGGCACGCCGATCGACAACTACACGATCATGACGTTCGACTTCGGTGGCACCGACATGGTCGCCGACTCGATCAGCGCGGCGCAGGGCCTGCGCGACCAGCTCAAGGCCGCGCACGGCTGGTCCGACGCCGAGGCGTACGCCCACTCGGGCATCTCGGGGATGAACGGCGTGTCCGACGTCGGTGAGACCACCACGCCGGCGCAGTGGACCGAGATCCGCGACTGGGCGAGCGCGCAGGGTCTGACCCGGTTCGCGTACTGGGCGGTCAACCGGGACCGTGGCTGCGAGGGTGGCGGCGTCACCTCCAACTGCAGCGGCATCGCGCAGGAGGACCTCGCGTTCACCCGGATCACCGCCGGGTTCTAGGCCTCCGGCGCTCCTGGGCCGCCGTCGGGTACCGCCCGGCGGCGGCCCACGGCATCTCCGGGTGCGTGAACCTGTGTGGTGCCTGTACGGGGAAGCCCCAATGTTGCGGGCATCAAAGAAGTCGTACGTTCTCTTCACTTACAGCCTTGAAAGTTGAAGAGGAGGACGACCATGCAAGCACGTCTACGGCGCCGTGTCCTCGGTGGCCTCGCGACGCTCTCCCTGGTGCTCGCCACGGCGCTCGCGCTGGGCGGCCCGGTGCCCGTCGCGCAGGCCGCGACCGGCGCGATCACCGGGTACGGCGGCAAGTGCGTCGACGTCGCGGCGGCGAGCCCCGCCAACGGCACGCAGGTACAGCTCTACGGCTGCAACGGCACGAGCGCCCAGACCTGGGACGTACGCTCCGACGGCACGGTCCGTGCGCTCGGCAAGTGCCTCGACGTGGCCGACGCCGGTACGGCGAACGGCACCCGCGTGCAGATCTGGGACTGCAACGGCACGGCCGCCCAGCGGTGGACCGCCGGTGCCGACGGCACCCTGCGGGCCCTGGGCAAGTGCCTCGACGCCACCGGGCCCAGCTCGGCCGACGGCACGCCGCTGCAGATCTGGGACTGCTTCGCCGGTGACAACCAGCGCTGGGCCCTCCCGACGGACGGCGGGAACCCCCAGCCGAACCCGGCGAAGATGCCGGGCGCGCCCTACCTGTACCTGGGCTGGGGCAACCCGCCGAGCGCGACGTCGGTCATGAGCCAGACGGGCGTGCGGGCCTTCACCATGGCGTTCATCCTGTCCTCCGGAGGCTGCAACCCGGCGTGGGACGGCAGCCGCCCGCTCACCGGCGGCGTCGACCAGCAGACCATCAACGCGATCAAGGCCGCGGGCGGCCAGGTGCAGATCTCGTTCGGCGGCTGGTCGGGCAACAAGCTCGGCCCCAGCTGCTCGACGCCGGCCGCCTACGCCGGGGCCGTGCAGCGGGTCATCGACGCGCACCAGCCGCACGTCGTGGACTTCGACATCGAGAACTCCGACGAGTTCGAGAACTACACGGTGCAGGACCGCATCCTGCAGGGCCTGACCATCGTCAAGCAGAACAACCCGAACGTGAAGATCGCCGTGACGATCGGCACGGGCCGCAGCGGCCCCGAGGGTGCGGGCACCCGGCTGATCAACCGGGCCGCGCAGCTCGGCGTCCCGATCGACAACTACACGATCATGCCGTTCAACTTCGGGTCCTCGAACATCGCGCAGGACACGGTCAACGCGTCCGAGGGGCTCAAGAACCAGCTCAAGGCGGCCCGCGGCTGGACGGACGCCCAGGCGTACGCGCACATGGGCATCTCCGGCATGAACGGGAGCTCCGACCAGGGCGAGATCACCACGACCGCCGCGTGGACGCAGATCCGGGACTACGCGCGGAACAACGGCCTCACGCGACTGGCCTTCTGGTCGGTCAACCGCGATCAGCCCGGGTTCGAGTTCACGCGTATCACGGGAGGCTTCTGATGAGGATCCGCAGCAGGAGGGCATCCGTCCTGGTCACGCTCGCGGTCGCCGTGGGCCTGGTGCTGCCCGCGGCGGCCGCAGGGGCCGCGGCCGCCACGCCCGGGCCGCGCGCCGCCGTCGGGCAGCAGGCGCCCGCACTCCCGGACGTGGTGCCGGACGTGGTGCCGGACGCCGGGTCCGGTGCCGTGGCCGCCGACGTGCCGACCACGTTCACCCACCCCGGCGTGCACGTCAGCGCGCCGCAGCTCGCGTTCGTCCGGCAGCAGGTGCAGGCCGGGGCGCAGCCCTGGCGCAGCGCGTACGACGCGATGATGGGCAGCCGGTACGCGTCGCTGTCGTACACACCGCACCCGCGGGCCGTGGTCGAGTGCGGGTCGTACTCCAACCCGAACTACGGGTGCACCGACGAGCGCGAGGACGCCATCGCGGCGTACACGCACGCCCTGGCCTGGTCGATCACGAGGGACACCCGGTACGCGAACAAGGCGATCTCGATCATGAACGCGTGGTCGCCGGTCATCCGGGACCACACCAACTCCAACGCCCCGCTGCAGACGGCGTGGGCCGGGTCGGTGTGGCCGCGGGCCGCGGAGATCATCCGCTACACGGGCGCGGGCTGGGCGGCGGCCGACGTCGACCGGTTCGAGACCATGCTGCGCGACGTCTACCTGCCCGAGGTGATCAACGGCTCCAACAGCAACGGCAACTGGGAGCTGTCGATGATGGAGGCGGCCGTCGGCATCGCGGTCTTCCTCGACGACCGGAACGCCTACGCCTCGGCCCGGCAGCGGTTCCTGGTCCGGGTGCCCGCGTTCATCTACCTGACCTCGGACGGGTCGGTGCCGCGCACCGTGCCGGGCTCCGGCCGGGACACACCCGAGGAGATCTTCTCCTACTGGCACGGCCAGCGGACGCTGGTCAACGGCCTGGCGCAGGAGACCTGCCGCGACTTCACGCACACCGGCTACGGCATCTCTGCCATCTCGCACGTGGCCGAGACCGCCGCGATCCAGGGCGACGACCTGTACCCGCAGGTGGGGGAGCGGCTGCGGCACGCGCTCGGGTTCCACTCGACCTACCAGCGGGGCACGGCGGTGCCGTCCTGGCTCTGCGGCGGCTCGCTGCACCTCGGCCTCGGCCCGGTCACCGAGGTCGGGTTCAACGCCCTGCACAACCGGCAGGGGTTCGCGATGAGCAACACCCAGGCCCTGACGGAGTCCAGCCGCCCGGCGGGCACCAACAACCTGTTCGTCGCGTGGGAGACCCTGACCCACGCGGACAACCCGAACGTGCTGCCGTGAGGAGCTGACCGGGCGGCTTCAGCCCTCGGTACCGCGGGGTCGGCAGCGTGCATCACGAAGTCGGCCGTCTGGCGCCCGGGGGGGCCCCCCCCCCGCCCCGCCCGGGGGGGCCCCCCCCGCCCCGGGGGCCGCCCCCCCCCCGCCCGGGCCCGGGGGAGAGGGTGCCCCCGGGGGCGCCACGGCACA
>NZ_JBITFV010000037.1:0-16872 GCF_044456525.1 Promicromonospora sp. NPDC050880 | reverse complement strand
GGACTCCCTCAACGGGCGACCCCGCAAGACGCTCGGATATCTGACACCATCAGAAAAGTTCGCAGAACTCGTTGCAACCACCGGTTGAATCCGCCGATCCTGAAGACCGCGTCGGCGTTTTTCGCAGCGGAGCTCGACCGCCCCACGACGAAATGATCGCCTACATCGACACCTATCGTGATCAGTTCGGGGTCGAGCTCATCTGCCGCACGCTGGGTGCGACAGAGCGTGGGTTCATCACCTCCCGCGGCTACCGTGCGGCCAAGCAGCGGCCGGTCAGTACCCGGGCCCTGCGCGACCAGGCCCTGCTACCGCAGATCCGCAAGGTTCACGCGGAGAACTACGGTGTTTACGGGGCCCGGAAGGTCTGGCACGCGATGCGCCGCCAGGGCTGGGACATCGGTCGTGACCAGTGCGCCCGCCTGATGCGCCTGGCCGGCCTGCACGGCGTGATCCGGGGGCGTAAGCCTCGCACCACCCAGCCGGCACCCGTGGCGGACCATCGCCCGGACCTGGTCGAACGCAACTTTCATGCACCAGGCCCGAACAGGTTGTGGGTCGCGGACATCACCTACGTGCGCACCACGGCCGGGTTCTGCTACACCGCGTTCGTGACCGACGTGTTCTCCCGCAGGATCGCGGGCTGGGCGACCCGGGCCACGATGCGGACCGAGGCGCTGCCGCTGGAAGCGCTCGAGCACGCCCTGGTCAGCGCGAAGGACCAGGCCCTGGCCGGGGGCTGGTCCATCACAGCGACCGCGGCTCCCAGTACGTCAGCATCCGCTACACCGAGCACCTGGCCCAGGCCGGGATCACCGCATCGGTCGGATCACGCGGCGACTCGTATGACAACGCCCTGGCGGAGACCGTCAACGGTCTCTACAAGGCCGAGCTGATCCACGCCCGCCCAGCCTGGCCCTCGGTCACCGAGGTCGAGCACGCGACCATGAACTGGGTCCACTGGTGGAACAACCAGCGCCTGCACCAAGCACTGGACTACGCCACCCCGATCGAGACCGAGACGGCCTACGCTCAAACCCGCGAGCCCTCACTGGGCCCCGCATAGACAACGGAACAGAACCCAGGGCGGTTCAGCTGGAGCCAGTTAGAGCAGTGATGCGATGTGGGCGAGGGTGCCAGACTCGATCAGGATGAACACGCCGAGGCCGATGAACACCACCGGTACGAGCCAGTGTTCGACCTTCTCGAGTGCCTCGGTGACCGTCTCGTTGGTACCCACAATGCGGGCGAGCAGGCACCACAAGGCGAGCAGGACAAGGAACACGGCTATCGTGATCAGGGTGTCCGTGGTGGACATGGTGCGGAACACCGGAGTGTAGATCGCGATGTTGTCGCCGCCGTTGGCGATCGTGATCCCCGCGACGCCGAGGAGGCCTACGGCCTTGAGCGCGGACTCTGCTTCATCATCGTCGTCCTGTCCGCGCAGCGTGCGCACCAGGGCGAGGACACCGATGGCAAGCGGGATCAGACCGAGCAGTCCCACCCACTCGTCCGGCACGATCGTCAGGCCCAGCGCGGCGAGGAAACTGGCGGTGATCAGCGTGATCAGCCCGAGGTACTGCCCGGCCACGATCTGCCACGCTCGTAGTTGCGAGCCTCGCGCGGAGACCGCGAACAGGACCGTCAGAACCACGATGTCGTCAATGTTGGTCGCGACGAACAGACCGGCTGCTGCTGCGATCGTGCTCAACACGCCGAGACCTCCCGCCCGTCCACGCCGTACGTCGGGCACAGTGCAACAGCGTTGCCAGTCGCAGCCAGCAAGGGCTCGGCTGCGCTCAGCAGGACCAGCAGCTCGGGGCGCGCCAGGGAGTAGAACACCCGCCGTCCGTCCATGCGCCCGACCACCAGCCCGCAGTCTTTCAGGCACGCGACGTGGGACGACACAGTTGACTGCGCCAGGTCCAGCTCACGAGTCAGGTCCACCACCCGGGCCTCACCGGTCGCGAGGCGACGCACGATCGCGAGTCGGGCTGGGTCACCCAGGGACCGGAACAACGCAACCGCTGGTCCGATATCCACCTTGCCTACCGGGGCAACTTCCGGTCCTATGATCGACATGCAGCGATAATAACCTATCTTGGTCGATCTTTTGGCGCCTCGGAGGCCCCGGGGGACGCCTCTTATCCCCCCGGTCCTGGGCCGGTCTACACGTGGCGCAAGCACGGCAGCGCGCGGCGAGTCCACAAGATCGGCAAGCACCTGCTGCTTGAGGACTCGGACGTACGTGCCTGGCTTGGGCAACGCGTCGCGCAACTGTGGGCCAGGTACTCGGCCACGGATCGCGAACGCACTCGACGCGACGCTCGATCAGCTCGATCAAACTTCTAGTGTCCCGCGTGGTTAGTTGTTTGACGGTTGGCTGTTGCGATCATGAGGTATGGCAACTTGTCCAGCGCCGGTCTTGGAGATCGGTGAGAAGGATCGTGCGGAGCTGGAACGGTGGACCCGGTCGTCGTCGGTGCCGGCGGGTCTGGCACAGCGGGCGCGGATCGTGCTGCTGGCCGGTGCGGGCCACTCGAACGCGGAGACCGCGGCGAGGGTTGGGGTCTCGCGCCCGACGGTGATCGCGTGGCGGGAGCGGTACCTGCACCACGGTCTGGCCGGTCTGGCCGACGAGCCGCGATCAGGGCGCCCGCGCGTGGAGGACCGGGTCAGGCCATGGTCGAGACCGCGTATGCCGCCTGGCAGGCCGGCCTCACTGCTGGCAAGGCTTCCGTGCTGGTGGCCTCGGACAGCGAGACCGTGCGGGCGGTCAACGAGCGCGCCCGCATCGAACGCCTCCACACCGGAGCCACCGACCCCGGCCGGGCTGTCCGCCTCGCCGACGGACTCGACGCGTCGGCCGGGGACACCGTGATCACCCGCCGGAACGACCGCCGCCTAAGCACCCGGAACGGGGCATGGGTGCGCAACGGCGACCGGTGGACACTCGTCAAGGTCCGCATGGACGGATCCGTCGTCCTACGCCAACCCGAAGCGAAGTACGGGAACACGATCGTGCTGCCCGCCGCGTACGCGGCGGAGCACCTCGACCTCGGCTACGCCGTGACCACTCACCGTGCCCAGGGACTCACCGTGGACACCGGCCACCTGATCGCAGGGCCGGGAATGACGCGGGAGAACCTGTACGTCGGCCTGACCCGCGGGAGGGAGTCCAACACCGCCTACGTCATCACTGACACCCCACTGGAGATCACCCCGGACGACCACGAGGACCCCACACCCCGGAGCATCCTGGCCGGGATCGTCCGCACGGTCGGAGCCGAAAAGGCCGCCACCCAGGTCAGCAAGGACGAGACGGAGCGCTGGGGGTCGGTCGCACAGCTCGCCGCAGAATACGAACCCTCGCCGCGGCCGCCCAACACGACCGCTGGACCCGACTCCTCCACCACAGCGGACTCTCACCCCGGAACGCGGACCAGGTCATCGCCGCACCCGCGTTCGGAGCCCTCACCGCCGAACTGCGCCGCGCCGAAGCCGACGGTCACGACGTCGAGTATCTGCTCCTCGAGTTGGTGACCCAGCGTGGGTTGGACGACGCCGACGACCCCGCCGCTGTCCTCCATCACCGGATCGCAACCGCCACCGCTCCCCGGCCTCCAGCCGGCCGTCGATGACGGCGTCGAGCAGCGCCAGCCCGAGCACGTCGTGGATGCCACCGCCGCTGCGGATCTCGAGGAGGACCCTGCTGGCGGTCACGAAGGCGAGAGTGCTGAGGAGCACGCCGACGAGGAAGCGGGTGAGGAGGGCGCCGAGGACGAGCACGGCGGGACGGGTCCGCACTTCTGGCTCGATCCCGTCCGGCTGGTCGCGGTCGCGCAGCGGGTCGCCGATGAGCTCGCCGCGGTCGATCCGGACAATGCCGATGCGTATGCCGAAGGGGCCGCGGCCCTCGACGCGGACCTGGTCGCCCTGGACGAGGAGTACACCGAACTGCTCGCGCCCTGCGCAGACGCGACGCTCGTGACCTCGCACGAGGCATTCGGTCACCTCGCCGGCCGCTACGACTTGAACCTCGTCGGCATTGCAGGGATCGACCCCGAGTCCGAGGTCGCGCCCGCTCGTATGCGCGAGATCCGCGAGATCGTGCGGGCTGACGACGTCTCGACCCTCTATGTCGAGACGATCGCCGACCCCAGGCGGTCGAGGCCCTGGCATCCGATCTCGGAGTGAGCACCGCGACCCTGGACCCGGTGGAAGGCCAGACCGATGCCGACGCCGACTACCTCGACGTCATGGAGGCCAACCTCGACGCTCTCGCCGACGGGCCCACCTGCTCCTGACCGATCGGCGATACGAAGTCCCGCACCACGCCGTACCGGTGCGGGGCGCTTGCCCGCTCTGCCGCCGCAAGTTCACCGCTTAGGCCACGGCACCGATTAGGAGCGGCCTGGCCACGGCGACGCCAGTCCCTGGACAGTGACGGCCGTCAGTGGTGGTCGTCGATCTGTGCCACGGCCGCCGTGAATTCCCAGTGCCACGGTTCGTACGGTCCGGAGCCGCCGGGCTGTGCCCACTGCGGGTTGTCCCACCCGTGCTCCGGGCCGTGTGCCTTGAGCCAGTCCCAGCGCTCACCGGCGTAGCTGTCGGCGCAGATGTCGACCGCGAGGCCCCAGCCATGGTTGGACCGGCCCGGCGTCGCGGTCAGTGTCGGCTTTGCCGCCTGCGCCGCGACCTGCTGTGCGTAGCTGCGGTAACCGTCCGTGAGGCACATCGGCTCGCCGAACTGCTCGGTGTACGCCTGGTTCAGGCGAGCGAGGGCGACAGCCGCGTCGGCGCGGATCGGCGGGTAGCCGTTCCACAGGTCGCACAGCTCGCTCTCCGGCACTTGGCCGTTGAGGCCTGAGCCTGTCGCTTCACCGTCACAGCCAGGCAGGGCTGGCGGGGCCTCGACCTGCACGGGAGCCGCCTCCTCGACGGGCATCGACGCGTCACGGGGGACGGTGACACCCGCGCTACTAGTTCCTCGAGGGGCGCGCTCCTGGCTACGCGAGGCGCCGCTGAGGCGGTCCGGCACCGCCGTTGCTGCGCTCGACGCCGGACCGGTGAATGCCGCGGCGGCGTCGGCTCCTCCTGGTTGGGCGCGCTCGTCAATCCCGGACCCACCGACAGCGGCGACCGCGAACGACATCGTGGTCGCCAGCGCGATCCCCAGACCGAGCGTCAGCGGCAACCGCCCAATGACAGGGGACGGCGGACGGTAGGGCGAGGCGGCGTGCCGGCCCTTGCGATGGCGTCGTCTGGTTCGTCGTGTCCGCGTCGCCGAGCCGGCGTTGAGGTCCGCCGAGCTGCTCGCGCCCTGATCCGGATTGCTGGTCAGCACGGCACCGAGCGACGAGAGGGCCGGTGCCGCCTGAGCACCAGTTGCGGCGACCCGGGACATCAGGACGTCGGGCACGGTGGCTGCCGCTGCGGTGGTGCGCCCTGCGACGGTAGTGACGCGCTTGGAGCCGGCTCGGGCGACGCCGGTTGGCACGGGGTTGCCTGCCGCCCGGTGACGACCGCGGCCGCTCACCGGGCGGTACTGGGTGAAGCTGGGCTCCATGAAGTCTGGGACCTTTCGGATCGAAGGAGTGCCACTGGCGCAGCCCGTATATGGGCGCGCTGAACCGGCCGACGCTCAGGTGCAGGGTCGGCCGGTTGCGCTGGTCTACGTCCGGTTGATCCCAAGGGCGCGCAACGATGGCGCAGCTGCGGCGGCCACGCCGGGAGCTGTCCGGAGGTCCTGGTGCGCGGCAGCGGGCGCCAGCCGGAGGGCGGTACGCTCCGGCGTCGTGGCCATGACCAGAGACGGCAGCAGCGGATCTGCCTTCGCCGTGACCGTCTCGTGGTCGGAGCAACCCGAGGAACCGCCGACTACGCGCTCGACGACGCCGGTCTGACCTGGCGCTACGTCGTGCACGGCCAGTGCCTCGCCGCCGCCGTGCGGGTGCTCACCGCCGTGGCCACGTCCCTCATGAGCTTGCGCGGCGCCGTCCGTGTTCTCGTTCAGATGCGCGCTGCACATCGGGTGCACATATACGAAGGCAAGCACAAGGAGCATGACAGCGGCCACGGCGGTCGCCCCATGCCGGGAACCGGCGCGGAGCCGGCGGAGGCGACGTGTCAGAATCATGGTGGCCCCACTATAACGGAAAGGTAACGGCGTGGAACCACCGTCCGGGCCAGCGTGTAAAGAGTGGTACTGGCCCGGGCAGTAGTCGTGCTGGTCAGACCGGGTAGACCGCGGGGACCGTCCCCCTGGACAGAGAGCTGGACGACGGTGTCCATCTCGACGGGGTAGGCGATTACGCCGCCTTCGCCGCGACGCCCCGCATGGCTACCTTCACACTCCTGGCGGCCACCGGGCAGCTGTCTTACCTCACCACCGTGCTCACCGGAAGTGCCCGAGGCTCACGCAGGTCCGGCATCGCCACGCGGCCAGTCAGCGACTGTGGGACACGGGCAGCCAGGACGGCCATGCTCAGGACGGTCCCCCACAAGAGGATCCTCTGCATCCAAGGACCGAGTACAACACCCATGGTGAGACCATCGCGAAGCTCGATCTCCTCGACCATGAGTCCTGGCTCGCCGCTTGCGAGCGTCTCGACCGTGCTCCCGTCGGGCGCGAAGATCTGGCTGGTACCCGTGGTGGAGACGTTGACGACGCTGCGCCCGGTCTCGATCGCGCGCATGCGTGCGATCGCGACCTGCTGCTGGTTCTCGTCGGTGCCCCGGAAATCCGCGTTGTTCGTCTGGAACATGAACACTTGTGCGCCATCGCGCAGGCCTTCCTGGATGACATCGTCGAAGGCCACGTCGAAGCAGATCGCCAGCCCGACGCGCGCCTGGTCGAGGTAGAAGACGGGCGAGTCTTCGCCAGGGGCGTACTCGCGCTGGAGGAGGCCCACGAGACCGGGTGCGATCGCACCGTATATCTCTCGGTCGGGCACGTACTCACCGAAGGGGACGGGGTGCCGCTTCGCGTGCGTCGCCTCCGGCCCGTCGGCCGTCCACAGGAAAGAGGTGTTGTAGAAGAGGTCTCCGACGGCGGACGCGGCGTTGACAAGGACCGGGGCCTCGTACGAGGCCGCTGCTGCGTCCAGGATCCGCGCGGTATCCGGCTGGGCGAGTGGGTCGCTGTCGACGCCGCCTTCCGGCCACAGCACCACGTCCACCTGCGCGCTCTCCAGCGGAGCGGAAGCCGCCAGCTGTGACTCCAGTACCTCGTTCGCCGCACGCTCGTCCGCGTAGGCGGCTGGCCCGTTGCCCTGTACGGCACTGACCCGGATCGACCCCGCGTCGCTGGTTGGAAACTGCGGAAGGAACAGCATGACTGCGGCGAGCAAGCCAACGGGGACCGCCCGTGGCAGCACACCAGCGAATCGCGGTCGGGTCCTGCCGTCCGTACCCAGCGGTGCGTGTCCTCGGACGGCCCATCGGACGACCTCGAGGACACCGGCGCACAGGACGACCATGAGGAACCCGAGACCGGACACACCCAGCCACGACGCGACCGGAGCGATCGGGCTCTCCGACTGGCTCATCCCCAGGCGCCCCCACGGAAACCCGCCGTACGGCCAGGAACCCAGCACGAGCTCCCGCACCATCCACGCTCCGGCCACGAGTACCGGCTGGACCACGAGGCGCACAGTGGGGGTCTCGCGCCAGCGTGGCAGCCACCGGTAGGCGAGCACGACGAGCGGCGTGAGCGCCGCGAGGACGAGGGTCTCCGCGGTCGCCAGTGCCACCCACGGCACCCAGCCGAGGGGGTCGTCGCCGAGGAACTGCGAGGCCCACGACACATGGGGAAAGTAGAACGCCGCGCCGAACGCCGCACCGACGAGCATGCCGGCGCCGACGGTCCGCCCGATGAGAGAGACCAGCGCGAGCGGGACGGCGACGAACGCGAGCGGCCACCAGCCGAGCGTGGGGAAGGCCGCGTCGAGCGCGAGTCCTCCGGCTGCTGCCACCACGAGCGCCGCCGGCAGTGGCACGAGCGGACGTTCGGCGTCCACCATCGTGTGTGCGGTCCGGCCCCGCCATAGTCGGCGCGGTCCGGCAGCAGAGTCGGCGAACCGATCGGTCGGCCACGGATTGGCTGTTCGTGTCACGGGGCTTGATCCGTCCATGCTCGGCTGGTGTCCGATCGTCGTGGGGCGGCTACGTCGGCGGCTCCAACGATTACACACTGTCAACTATGCGGGATAGTAGTTCTGGGGCATGATCAGGCCATGGCATTCATGCGTTCGGTCACGCCGCCGCGCAGTCGGCACGCGCGCAGCTCACGGCGCCGTCGGGCAGAAGCCTTCGTCGGCATCGCCGGAGGGCTGTTGCTCGCCGCCGGTGGGTCACTCGGTGTGGGAAACTTCTTTGCCCCGCAGGCGGTCGAACGGGCGTACGGAACGGTGAAAACCACCACCGACGCGGTGATCGACACCACCCGCGAAAGCGTCACCGGCGAAATTCCGACCGTGCGTCTCGGAGTCGCCGGCGGTATACCCGAGCTCGACCGGTGCGACGGCACGTTCACCGAGATGAAGTCATACGCACACGACGATGTGCCGCCGGTCTGGGCGGCACACAACTCCTGCGACGGAGACGCCATCCTGCCGTGGAAGACCGGGCAGAACATCCGGATCGAGGGCAGCGACCAGGTCTACGAGATCGTCGACATCCGCTACGCCCCGAAGACCTGGGCTACCACCCACGACCTCATCGGGCTCGACGGCGACCTCGCCTTGCAGACCTGCTTCTACGGCGAGGACCGGATGAAGTTCGTCGGCCTCCGGCCCGTCACGGCGCCGTGAGGCCGTCCGGACGGTCCCAGCAGAGAAGACGTGTCAACCGGTCCTGGGCCAGTCCCAGGCACAAGTCTCGGCACCGGCGCCGCTGCACACCCCCGGGGTCATTGGCCCGGCTCACTGGTCAAGCATCGGCGAGAACGTGGCCCCGCCGTCGGTGGACGCTAGGACGGTCCCGTTCGTCGCGGCGTAGATCTCTGTGGCGGATTCGACGGTCAATGCCTCGGGCTGTCCGTCCAGACCGGCCTGCTTGGTCCACTCGGCTGCCGGGTCCTGTGCGGTGTACACGACGCCGTCGGGGGTCACGCCGGCTAGGGCGCCGTCGTCGGCCCAGCTCACGAAGACCATCACCGGCGCGGAGGTGACGAGCTCGAACGTGGCCCCGCCGTCGTCGCTCCGGGTCAGGCCCTGCTCGGTGGTGGTCACCAGCACGTCGGGATCATCGGGGTTGACCGCGAAGTCCGCGATCGCCGTCTGGCTCAGCATGTCCCAGGTCTGCTTGTCGGTGCTGGTCAGCAGCTGGCCGGTCATCGAGTTGAGACCGTACACGCGGTCGTGGCGGTACTCGAGCGCGTGGAAGTCGGCCTCGCCGCTCAGGGAGAGCGTCTCCCAGGTCTCGCCGCCGTCGGTGCTCTCGATGAGGCCGACCGAGCTCGGGCCGTCCTGCCCCTCGCCGGGATGGCCGCTGGCCAGGAAGTGGCCCGGCCCGGCGACCGTGAACCCCATGTAGTCCTGCACCTCCGAGACCCGAGTCGCGGTGCCGTCGGCGATCCGGAACAGTCCGTAGTGCGTCCCGGCGTAGACGGTGCCGTCGCCGGGGTCGACGCCGATCCCGTGGATGTGCTCCATCTCCGCGGACGTTCCACCGGCATCGGTCGGACCCTCTTCGTTCGTCCTCAGGAGGGTGAGCGCGGCGACCACCAGACCGATGGCGAGTGTGCCGGCGCCGAACATCACAAATGAGCTTCGTCGAGCCACGGCTGGACCTCTCTGGTAAGACTTCCTGTACGTATCTACTATATCGAATAGTAGATACGTCGGTGGTCGGATCAGCCCAGCCCGGTTACGCAGGCTCCCACGGCTGTCGCGCACATGGCGGGCGAGGCGGCGACGAACAGCAGCTCGGCCAGCGCGATCCCGAGACCCGAGGCAATCAGCACGACGTCGGCTGGACGCGGCCGCACTCGAGGGCGGCTCAGCCGGCGGACGCGAGCAGCCGCGGAGCCTGCGGCGGAGAGGGTGCCCGCGGGTGCCACGCTCTGGGCACCGGCCAGCGTCACGAGCGCGTGAGCCAGCCGCCGGCGCACGGAAGCCTGCCCGTCGACAGTTGTCGCCGCGCGACCGGCGGCACGTTCGACGCGTATCGCCCCGTCGTCGGCCGCCATCTCCAGAAGCCGGGGAACCTGCTGTGCCGCCAGCCCGAACGGCGTCATCCTGCCGAAGGTGTGCGCGAGGGCTACGGACAGCTGCGTCGCCAGGTGGTGCCGTTGGCGCAGGTGCGCGCGCTCGTGCGCCAGCACGAGCCGCACCTGACCTTCGTCGAGCAGGGCCAGCATGCCCGAGCTCATCACGATAGTGCCGCGGCCGGCCGGGCCGCCCGGGAGGCAGTAGGCGGCGGGGCGGGCATCGTCCAGGAGCATGCGGTCCTCCCTGTGCACGCCCGGGAGTCTGTGCCCGACGAGGGCGAGGAGGTCGAGCTGGGCGCGGCGCTCCTGCCGTGTCTGCCGGGACTGCCGGACGAGGCTGCCCGTCAGCCGGGCGGTGACCGCCAGGGCCAGCAGCATCCCGGCGACGCCGAGAAAGACCCTGTGCGGACCAATGGTCTCCGACCGCAGGGCCCGCGCGCAGTGCTCGATAAATTCACCCAGCGCGGCGGTGAGGGTCGGCGGCGCCACCAAGAGCGCTGCCGCCAAGCCGACCAGCACGACCGAGGCGAGCGAGCCGAGGCCGAGCAGGTGCCAGGACGCGACGGCCAGCCGGGGCGCGGACGTCGCCCAACGGGCTCGCATCGACAGCTGCCCGACGGCCATTCCGGCGGCGACGACGGCGAGGAGGACCAGCAGCGCGGTCGTCACGACGGACCGGCCTCGTCCAGGAGCGCTCTGAGCCGGGCGGACTCCTCGGGCGTCAGCTGCTCGACGAAGTGCATCAGCGCCGCGCCGCGGTCGCCACCACCGGCCAGCGCATCCTCCATCGCCTTGGCGGTGTGCTCGGCGCGACCCTGCCTCGCCCAGTACACGTAAGCCCGGCCGGAACGCTCTCGGTCGACAAACCCCTTCTGGAACAGGTTGTCCAGCACCGTCATGATCGTCGTGTAAGCGCGGGCGCGCCCGTCCGGGAGAGTCTCGAGCACCTGGCGCACCGACAGGTGCTCGCCCGCGGACCAGAGCTGCTCCATCACAAGCGCCTCCAGGTCACCCAGCTTCCGCATCCTTGCTCCTAGCCGTCACCAACGCTGTCCGTCCGCAGCCCAGACCTATCCTATGCGGACTAGTAGGTCGACTTTCCTCGTTACGAGTCAGGGGCTCGCATGCCGACAGCCGCGGTGCCGTTCCTCCGCCTCCGGGTCGAGCCGGTCGACCACCACCGGTGGGTGACCGCCGGAGCGGCACTTGCTCTCGGGGCCGCCTTCCTGATGGCCGCCTTCGGCCTGCCTCCGGTCGACCTGCACGGTCCGCTGCACCCGCTCGGGATCATGGACCCGTTCTGCGGAGGTACCCGCGCGGCACGGTATGCCGCGCAGGGGAACCTCGCCGAGGCATGGCGCTACAACCCGCTGAGCATCGTGATCGTGTGCGGCGCGATGGCGGCGGTCGTGCGGGCGGGGATAGGCCTGGTCAGCCGGCGGTGGCTGACGCTGACGATCGGGTGGGCCGCCGCCCGACGGCGCTGGGTGATCGCCATCGTGCTGGTGCTACTTGTACTGCTCGAAGTCCGCCAGCAGCTGCGCGCCGACCTGCTTATGGCAGGCACCAGCACCTGGCGCTGACCCGGAGCCGCCCCGGCACGTGTCACAGGAGTGTGTTGAACCCGCCGATCCAGCCCTGCATCTGCCCGGTCAGATATCCCCACAGGCCTGTGACCAGGGCCAGACCGATCAGCACCAGCATCCCGCCGCCCGCCCGCATGATCACCAGCCGGTGCCGGCGCAGGAACCCGAGCATCCGGTCCGACCCCAGGCCGAGCGCCACCAGCAGGAACGGCACCCCGAGCCCCAGGCTGTAGGCCAGGCCCAGGCCCACCCCGCGCCCGGCCGACGCCTCGTCCAAGGCGAGCGCCTGCACCGCGGCCAGGGTCGGCCCCATGCACGGCGTCCAGCCCAGTCCGAACACGATGCCCAGCAGTGGCGCGCCCCACAGACCGGCGCGCGGCCCGATGTGCAGGCGCGCCTCACGCTGCAGGAACGGGAACGCGCCGAGAAACGCCAGACCCATCAGGATCACCACCACGCCCAGGACACGCATGAGGACGTCCTCCCAGCGCACCAGGTACGCGCCAACCGCACCGGCCGCCGCCATCAGCGACACGAACACGACCGTGAACCCGAGCACGAAGAGCGCGACCCCGAGCACCACCCGGCCCCGGCCGGACATACCCGCCCGAGCGGCCTCGCGAGGTAGGCCCGAGCCCGAGGAAGCCGCACCGGCCGCCGCCATGCCACTGACGTAGCCCACGTACCCGGGCACGAGCGGCAGCACGCACGGAGAGGCGAACGAGACCGCGCCGGCAAGCACCGCGATCGGCACGGCGAGCAGCATCGAGCCACTGAACGCCAGCTCCGAGAGACCGGTCATCATGTGTCTCCCGAGCCCTCGTCCTTGGAGGCGGCGCCCTCGGAGCGTGCGTCCTCGGCGAGCACGTCCTCGACCAGCGTCTCCAGAGTGGACCGATCGACCTGCCCGATGACGCGCGCGGCCACCATCCCGTCGACGTCCACCACCACTGTGGTCGGGACCGCCTGCAGCGGGACGACGCCGTTCAGGTCGGCCACGACTCGTCCACTGTGGTCCTCGATGCTCGGGTACGGGGCGGCGAAGGTGCGCTCGAACGCCTGGGCGGTCGGGGCCTCGTCCTCGGTGTTGATCCCGAGGAACCGTACGCCGTCCGCCTCGAACTGCCCGGCCACGGCTGCCAGGTCCGGCGCCTCGGCACGGCACGGCGGGCACGCGGCATACCACGTGTTCAGCACGAGAACCTCAGCCGCCCACGCGTCCGTATCGATCTCGTTGCCGTCGAAGTCGGTCCCCGTGACCCGCACAGGGCCGTCGCGATCGCCCGGTTCCCAGGTCCGCACCGAGCCGTCACCGGACACGTAGCCCTGGTCCACGACCTGGCCGGCCCCCGACTGCGCGGCACAACCGGCAAGAACCACGGCCAGGCCCGCAGCAGCGAACGTCGCGATCGCACGACGGCGGCGCGCGGGCGGCATCGTCCCGCCGCTACCGGTACGCCCAGGGGTACGGGTTGCGTTCATCGATGCGCTCCTCCTCACAGCTCGACGGACTGCCTCGACAGGCTACTACTAAGATGCATAGTAAATGCTCGGCAGGGGCCCGGCGGCGGACAGGGCGCGGAGTGCCTGCAGCTAATCTCCGTGGCTGTCGTTGTCGTTTCCCAGGCCGAGATGCGCGAGTCCGTCGCCGTCGGAACTACGCCGCGTGAGTGCCGCGACCACGACAAGGACCGCGACTGTCAGGACGACCGCTCCCACGGCTACGGCGAGCGGTATCTGGATCCCGGCCAGGGCAGCGTGGTGGTCGCTTGCAGCCTTGGAGGGCGACACGGCGGAGGCCGGAAGCCTGGCCAGGCTGAACAGCAGCAGCGTGACCAGGGCGACACCCGCCCCTCGCCGTCGGAAGCGGCTGTGCGGGGCCGTGCCCGCTTCGGAGTCACTTCTCGCCTGTGCACGCATGGGGTCTCTCGTCTCAGGGGTACCGAGGCACCGGGTCGACAGCGTCACCCGGTGGCGGCGTGAAGGGCGGGGGCTGGCCCGCCCCTCACGCCGGGTGGGTCATGCGACGCGCAGGACCACCGGGTTGGACTGCCAGACCTGGCTGTACCGGACCGTCTGGCCGGGGACAGGCGCCTCGATCTGCATGCCGTCGCCGGCGTAGATCGCGATGTGGCCGGGCGACCAGAGCAGGTCACCGGGCTGCGCCTCGGACCAGGGCACTTCAGTGCCGGCGTACCGCTGCTCCGACGAGGTCCGGGGCAGGGTGATCCCGACCTGCGCAAAGACGTACGAGGTGAACCCGGAGCAGTCCATCCCGGCCGGGGTCGACCCGCCCCACAGGTACGGCACCCCGAGGTACCGCATCCCGATGGACACGATGGCGGAGCCCTTGGCCGAGGCGGGGATGTCCACCGCAGCCGCGGCAGCGGCTTCGGCCTCCGCCTCGGCGGCTGCGGCGGCCTCCGCCTCGGCTTCCGCTTCCGCCTCGGCGGCGAGTTGCGCCTGGTACTCCTCGTTCTCCTCGGCCGAGACGACGGAGACGGCAGCCGTCTCGACCTTCAGCTCGGCGTCGGTGGCGACGGTCACCACAGGGGCGGCGGCGACAGCTTCCTTGGCCTGGGTGGTCAGGGCGTTGAGCTCGGCGGCGTTGAGCGTAGCTTTGACCGGACTGCCGGCCAGTGACGTGACGGATGCGGGGGCCGGTGCGGCCTGGGCGGCGGGTGCGGCGACCAGGGATAGCAGAACGCCCGAACCGGCCGCGGCGGCCACGGCGGTACGCCCGGCGAAGGCGTTGAACTGCGTGGACGTGGCGCGAGCGACGTCGGCCAGGACGGGGCGGCGTACCGCCCGATGACGACCACGACCGCGCACGGTCGGGTTCAGGTTGAAGCTGGGCTCCATGAAAGCGGGGACCTTTCGGATCGGAGTAGAACCACACACGCTGCCCGGGTTCGGGACGCGCGGAATCGGTCGACACGCGTACGGGGTGGTGTCGACGGAATGTGGTGGTCTACGTCCGGGAGATCCCCAGGGCATGCAGCGACGGAGCCGCCGCTCCGGCCAGGCCCGACGGCGCCTGAGGCCCGTGGTGCGAGATGTCGGGCACCAGCCACTGCAGGGCCAGGGACTGCGCCCCGACCAGGACCATGGAGGGTGACAGAGTCCGGTCGTACCGCGCCGTCAACGTGCGGTCCTCAGCGCATTGGTTCGGGTCCCCGCCGGGGCGTTCCGAGTCCGCGTGCGCGGCCTGATCCGCCGCCGGGGCGACCGGCGCTTGCAGCTCAACAGTGCCGTGCGGCTGAGTGCGGCCGTGGTCCGCCTCGTCTAGATGGACGCCGCATACGGCCTGCACGGCCAGGAGGGCGAGCACGAGAAACATGACCGTCAGATCGCTCGCGAACCCACGCCGAGGAGCGGCGAGCGGCGAGCGAGCGGTACGAGTCAGGTTCATGGCGAGCCCCAGAGTAACGGAATGGACACGGTGCATGGCAACACCCAACCGTGATGCCGACCGTCCAGAGCCTCGTTCGATGCCGCGATCCGCACCGACCGTGCAGGTCAGGCGCGTGGACTGGTCGTGCGGCGGTCCTGCGCGCTGCGCCAGCCGTAGCGGGTCAGACCGCGTGGCTTGTAGATGTTCAGCGCCAGCGGGACGACCAGCACTACCAGGCCACCCACGGCGTGGAACAGATCCCCGCCGAGCTGGTCTACGTCGCCGGTCGGGTCGGCCGCGACGGCCGCCATCGACTCGACCGCCGGCAGGTGCAGCACCAGGATCACGAACGCGAACGTGGTCAGGACCAGGCTGATCGTCACCCAGTAGTGCCGCAACAGCCCCCAGGACGTGCCGAGAGCCTGGACGATGCCGGTGACCAGAGCCACCGTGGCGAGCGGGATCAGCGCATAACGCAGGACGGGTTCCATCATCAGGTACGCCGCCCGCACGATCTGCTCGTCCGAGCCGGCGTCGACGGGGACATTGAGGGCGATGTACGCGGCGATCGCGCCGAGCCAGCCGACCGAGCTGGTGACATGGACCGTCAGTATCAGCTTCCGGATCCCCGGGGACATCTGCATCAGCCGTGCATCCCGGGTCCGTGCTGTCCGCCGGAGAGCAGCATCACCGCGCCGACTACGACCACTGCGACGACGACGCCGATCGCGAGCAGCTTGACCCAGCGGGGCAGACCTGGGTGCTCCTGCGGGGCCTTGCCCACGGTCGGGTCGGAGGTGTTCTCGGTCATCGTGGTCTCCTCGGGTCGACTGGCTTGTTCGAGACGGACTGTATCGGATATCTACAGAGTGTCACAGCAACGACGGGGCGTATCATCGTCGGGTGCCGAAGCTGTGGGAGGAATCGATCGACGAGCATCGTCGATCAGTGCGTGACGCCATCACGAAGGCCGCCTGGCGGCTGGCCGAGGAGCACGGCCCGCTCTCACTGACTATGTCGCAGGTGGCGGGAGCCGCAGGGATCGGGCGGGCGACGCTCTACAAGTACTTCACGGACATCGAGTCGATCTTGGTGGCCCACCATGCGCGGCACGTCAAGGACCACCTCCGGGCCCTGGAAGACCTGAGCGGAGGGTCGAAGGCGCCGGGTGCTCGGCTCGTGGCCGTCGCCGAGGAGTATGCGTCCATCTGCTTCCACCGGAGACGGCACGCGTCCGCGGACATCGGCGCGCTCGTGCACCGCGGGCCCGAGGTCGCCGACGCGGAACGCCGTCTGCACGGTGTCTTCGCTGACCTGATTGCACAGTCGGCGGCGGACGGCTTGGTGCGCACCGACCTCGGCCCGGAGGAACTCGCCGCGTACTGCCGCCGCGCGCTGGACGCGGCCGGCGAGATGAGGGACCTCGAGGGGGTCGCCCGGCTCACCCGGGTCGTCCTGGACGGGCTCGGATACTCGTATCAGGCCCAGGACGATGGCCACAGCGCAGCGACTGGGAACCATCACCGGCCCCATTAGCGCAGGTGAGCGGTGGGCCGCCCCGCGGGCGGCGCCCCCCCCGGGGGGCCCCCACCCCGCGCGCCGGGGCTCCAACGGCCGGGGCTCGCGGGGCGGGGGGGTGACGATGGTGGTGGCCCGCACGAGGGCCGCCCCCGGGGCCC
>NZ_JBITFV010000036.1:0-17303 GCF_044456525.1 Promicromonospora sp. NPDC050880 | reverse complement strand
CGCGGGCGCCGACCCCCCCCCCCCCCGGCCCGCTGGGTGTTTCGCGTTGTTCGGACCCCCCGCGCCCCCCCCCCCCCCCCCCCCGGGGGGGGCGCCCCCCCCCCCCCCCCCCGGCGGGCGGGGTGCGGCCTCCCACGGCCGCACCACCAGCGCCACCACCAGCGCCACCACCACGACGGCGAGCAGCAGCGCCCCCACCGCCATGCCGCCCCACCTCGGCCACCGGCGCCGCGCGGGCACCGGTGGCCGGGATCCGGGGCGGCCGGCACCGCCCCGGCTCGACGGACGCACCCCGGTACGCGGCCTGCTCCTCGTCCTCGGCACGTCCTTGCTCCTCTCGTCAAGCGATCTCGGTCAGGACCTCGGTCAGGTCACCTCGGTCAGGACCTCGGTCAGGTCACCTCGCTATCGGCACCGCACCGCGTCGTAACCCGCCTCGACCACCACCTCGTGGGGGCCGTTGACCGCCGTCACCGTCGCGGTCCCGGCGTCCGCCTGCCGTGAGCCGACCTTGAACAGGCGGGACACCGTCTCGCCCGGCAGCACGTCGCCGAAGGTCGCGTTCTGGTACACGGTGCCGAGCTCGATCCGGGCGGGATCGGACCCCACGTTCGTCGCGGTCACGAGCACGCGGGCAAGCGGGCCGGTGCACCGGCTCGTCGCCGAGGCCTCGATCGCCGGCGGGTCCGGCTCGTCGACGAACGTGAGGTCCTGGAACTCCACGGCGCTGCGGGCCGTCGTGCTGTGCGCGGTGACGAACAGGCCGACGTCCTGCGCGTCGGCGGCACCCGGCAGGGCCTCCGGCGCACCGATCTGGGTGAACGTCTCGCCGTCGGCGCTCCAGTAGGCCGAGTACAGGTCACCGTCGCGCACGAGCCGCACCCAGGCCGGGTACGCCGTCGGGCCGCCGTTCGACGACGCGACGAGCTGTCCCGCGGCGTTGCCCCGCAACCACTCGTACCCACCGCTCGGCCGGATGCCGAGCGCCGCGTAGCCCGGCGACGAACCCGGCTGGGTCACGTCGTTGCGGACGATGATCCCCGCCTTGGCGGACCCGGCCGAGTTGCCCTGGCTGACGATCTTCACCGTGGCCGACCAGTGCCGGTCCGAACCCTCGCGGAAGATCGTCGAGTACTCGTCCGTGCCCTGCCACATGTTGGCCCCGCCCGACTCGATGACGTACCGCCCGGCCGACAGCTGCTCGAACTCGCCGCCCGCGTTGCTGAACGTCCGCATCCCGTCGAACAGGTTGCCGACCCGCGCGAGGACCACCCGGGACGTGGTCGTGAGCCCGCGGTCGTTGGTCGCGACCGCCGTCAGCTCGTAGTTGCCGTCGGCCGTGACGTCCCACGACGCCGCGTACGGCGCCGTCTGGTCCACGCCCACCGAGGTGCCGTCGACGAAGAACTCCACCTGGCTGACGGAGTTCTCCGCGTCGGTCGCGTCCGCCGTGACCTCGACCTGGCCGTGCTCCAGGTCCGACCCGCCCTCCGGTGCCGTGATCGTCACCTCCGGCCGGGTGGTGTCGGCGGCGCCCTTGCCCACCGCCTCCACGAAGTTCAGGCGCCGCTCACCCGCCCCCGGGAAGACCACGTAGAGCGTGAAGCTCTCCCCCGGGTCCGGGACGTCGACGCGCACGTCGGCGAAGTCGCTGATCCCGGTGCCCGCGACCTCCGCGGTGCCGAGCAGCTCGCCGTCCGGCCCGTCCCGCCGCAGCTCCACGACGCCCGGCGCCGCGGACGCCACGCGCAGCGTCAGGGCGTCGAGACCGTGCAGGCTGACGGGGTCGTAGGAGGCCCACGCGCCGTCGGCGCCGACCAGCACGGAGCCGCCGCCCTCGACGTCCCGGCTCGGCACCGTCGTGGTGCCCTCCTGCGCCGTGTGGAACTCCGCCTGGCGCTGCCGCGGGAACAGCAGGGTCGTGTCGGAGCCGGTCAGCGCGGGGATGTCGCCGGCCCCGCCGTCGTCCTCGTACCGCGCGTCGAGCACGTAGAACACGTTGGTGTCCGCCCCGTGCCCGCCGCCCAGCGAGGTGGCCACCGAGCCCGTGCGGCCGTAGAGCGGCTCGGACGGGTGCGCGTGCGCGTCGTGACCCAGCGCCGGCTGGATGACCACGCGCTGGTCGTCGATCTGCGACCCGTCCGGCGAGTCCTCCGCGTCGGTCACGTCGACGTCCCAGGACACGGTGTCGCCGAACTCGAAGAACGAGCCCGTGGGCGGCAGCCCGAAGCCGACCTCGGGCCGCGTGTTGCCCACGGTGATCGGCACCGTGGCCGTCCCGTCCTTGCCCGCGGGGTCGGTGACGGTCAGGCGCGCGTCGTAGACGCCGTCGGCCGTGTAGGTGTAGGAGGCCGTCGGGTCGGTGGAGTCGGTGGTCCCGTCGCCGTCGAAGTCCCACGCGTAGGTGAGGTTCTCACCCTCGGGGTCGGTGCTGCCCGTCCCGTCGAACGTCACCTCCAGCGGCGCCTGCCCGGAGTCCGGCGACGCCGTCGGGGTCGCCTCGGGCGAGCGCGAGCCCGTCACGTAGTCCACGCGGTGCAGGCCCGAGTCGGGGTTGTCCCGGCCGAAGCCGCCGCCCCAGTCGAGCACGTACATGGCGCCGTCGGGCCCGAACTTCGCGTCGATGGGCGCGAGGAAGTCCTCGTCGGGCAGGAACCGGTTGACCTTCTCGACGTCGCTCTGCCCCGGTCCCGCCTCGGGGTCCTTGGTGTCGATCGTGAACACCTGGTTCCGCGACCACTCGTAGAAGAACGCCTTGCCCTCGTAGAACTGCGGGAACTTGGTGTCCGAGTCGAGGTCGGGGTCGTAGTCGTAGAACGGGCCGCCCATCGGCGCCAGACCGCCGCCCTGGTTGATCGCACCGGGCACGGAGGACCGCTGGTAGCCGTACCACAGGTCCGCCGGCTGGGCCGGGGGCAGCTCGGTCAGGCCCGTGTTGCGGACGGAGTCGTTGACCGGGGCGTCGCAGTCGAAGAAGTCGCCGACGGTCACGGGGCTGGTCCGGTAGTCGACGTCACGGAAGGGCTCGTTGTCCCCCATGCACAGGGGCCAGCCGAAGAAGCCCGGCTCCTTGATCAGGTTCCACTCGGCGATGCCCGCCGGGCCACGCTGCGCCAGGTTGTCGGACCCGTTGTCCGGCGAGTAGTCCGCGACGCCGAGGTTGCCCGTCGCCGGGTCGAGGGCGAACCGGAACGGGTTGCGGAAGCCCATCGCGTAGATCTCGGGCAGCGTCTTGTCGGACGTGTCCTCGGACTCCGGGAACAGGTTGCCCTCCGGGATCGAGTACGTGCCGTCGTCCTCCGGGTGGATGCGCAGCACCTTGCCGCGCAGGTCGTTGGTGTTGGCCGACGTCGCCCGCGCGTCGTGGAACGTGCCGTCCCGCTCCGAGATCGGGGCGTACCCGCCCGACGGCTCGGTGTGCGGGTTCACGTCGTCGCCGACACCCAGGTAGAGGTCGCCGGTCTCGTGGTCGACGATGACGCCGCCGCCCGTGTGCCCCGGCTCGTCGGGCAGGCGCCGGGCAGGGACCTCCAGCAGCACCTTCTCGGAGGCCGGGTCGATCACCGTCGCCCCGCCCGCACCGGAGGTCACCGTGAACCGGGACAGCCGGTTGTGGAAGCTCGCCGGGTCGGTGTCGTCCTCGCTCGCGGGCGACCAGTACTGGTACAGGTACCCGTTGGTGGCGAAGTCCTCGTCGAGCGCGATGCCCAGCAGCCCGTCCTCACCGCCCGAGTACACCGGGAGCGTCACGGCGGTGGACGTCGTCCGCGTCGCGGGGTCGAACACCCGGATCTGCCCGCGCACCAGCTCCGTGAAGAACACCCGGCCGTCGGGCGCCACGTCGATCCCGAACGGCGCGCTCGTGTTGGTGTCCAGCGACACCTTCTCGAACTGGCCCCAGTCGGTGCCGCCGCAGTCCCCCGGGGCGAGCCCCGCGGCCCAGCGGACACCACCGACGATGTGCTGCACGAAGTCGGGCTCCTCCGTGTAGTGCGCGCCGAAGTGGCCCATGCCGGTCATCCAGGCGCGGCCGCCGTCGTACGCCTTGCACCACGAGATCGGGTGGTCGTAGCCCATGGCGTTCTCGCCGGGGTCGTAGGTCGACTCGTCCATCGTGGCCAGCACGTGCGCGTCGCCGCGCACGTCGGTCGAGAAGTTGTACCACTCGTCGGCGCGGTCCCACCGCTGCGGCAGGTGCTCGGTCGACGGGTGCGTACGGTCCTCGACGCGGACCGTGCCGGGCAGCCCGGGGCTCGACCCCGTGGCCGCATGGCCCGGCATGAGCGAGCCGATCATCTCGTCCCACCAGGCGTAGCTGCCCCGCATGTCGGTGGCGTTGTGGATGGCGACGATGCCGCCGCCGGCCTGCTGGTACCGCTCCATCGCGGCCTTCTGCTCGGCGTTCCACGGGTCGCCCGAGGCCTGGAACATGACCAGCGCGTCGTACTGCGCCAGGTCGGCGTCGTTGAAGACGGCCGGGTCCTCGGTGTGGTCGGACGCGATGCCCGCCTCGGCGAACGCGGCCTCGAGCACCGGGGTGCCCTGCGTGATCGCCTCGGCGTGCCGGTACTGGGTCGTGGCGGTGAAGATCAGGACGCGGCCTTCCTCCACGGCCTCGGTCCCGGGCTGCGCGTGCGGTCCGTGGTCGGCCGTGGCCACCGGGACGGGCGCGAGCGTGAGCGCCAGTACTCCGACGGCGAGGGCCGCCACGGACTTCCCCCAGCGGGGGCGTCGTGCTGCGGTCATCGTGTTGCCTCCTGGGCAGATCGACGTGCGGACCCGCCGGGACACCCCGGCGGAACGTGGAGCGTTGATCAGCCCGGCGTGCCGGCGCCGAGCGCGCGTGGAAACCTCGGGCGCGTGTCAGACCTGTGCGACGGGCATCAGTCCTCTCAGGTACGCGAGGCCCTCGGTCGCGAGGGCGTCCTGGCTCGCGGCCAGCGGCCGCCAGATCGACGCCGCCGTGGCGATGGTGGCGTTGTCCGCCGTGAACGACTCGATGACGAGCGGCCCCCGGTAGGCGACCCGGTCCAGCGCCGTCAGCAGGCCGGGCCAGTCGATCCCGTCGTGGCCGGGCGCACCCCGGTCGTTGCCGCACACCTGGACGGCCGCGATGCGCGCGCCGGCCCGCTCCACGGCCGCGGGCAGGTCCCGCTCCTCGATGTTCATGTGGTAGACGTCGAGCATCAGGCCGATGCCCTCGGCGGGCAGCGAGCCGACCACGGCGAGCGCCTGGTCCACGGTGTTGATCAGGCTGGTCTCGTACCGGTTCAGGGGTTCCAGCCCGACGACGACGCCGGCCGAGACCGCGTGCTCGACCACGGGCGCGAGCTGCTCGACCAGCTCGGTGCACGCGGCGGCCCGCTCCTGCGGCGTGGTGCGCCACGTGCGCCCCACGGACGCGTACGCCGGCCCGCCGATCACGCGTGCACCCACCGTGTGCGCCGCGTCCACCACCGTCCGCAGGTAGTCCTGCGTGGCCCGCACGGTGGCCGCGTCGGCGGCCACGAGCTCGCGTCCCGGGCCCATGACGAGCGACACGCTGGCCGCGAGCCCGTGGTCGGCGAGCACCTGTGCCGCGCGGCGCGGGTCCCAGTCGCCGGGCTGCTCGACGGGCAGCTCCAGCACGTCGAACCCCCACGCCGCGACGCGGGGCGCGAGCTCGGCCAGCGAACGGTCGGTGAGCGGTGACGTCCACACCCAGGTGTTGACGCCCACCGGCCAGGTCGCCCCGGCCATTCAGCGGTCCGTCCAGACCTCGGGGTACCCGGGCAGGTCCTCGCCGCCGAACTTCGCGTAGTGCAGCGAGGGCATGTCGGCGTTGGCCTCGAGGAACCCTGCCAGGTCCGCCTCGGTGACCGGCTCCTGCGGCAGCACCCACTCGGCGGGGACCTCCTGCCCGGCCCAGATCTTCTGCGCCGCGAGGACCGGCGTGCGCCACTGGAAGTTCGAGTACACGTTGCCGATGGCGGTCATCCCGGTCTCGTCCCACTTGCGCAGGAAGCTCATCTCGTCCTCGCCCACGAAGACCGGGTACGGCTGCCCGGCGTCCTCGAACGCCTCCACCGCGGCGACGGCGCCGTCCCCGGCGTCCATCCAGATGCCGTCGACCTTGCCGCGCTGCAGGTACTGGGTCACGACGTCCTTGATCTTGGCGCCGTCGCCGCCCGTGAACTCCACGCCGACCACCTCGATGTCCGCCTCGGAGAACACCTTGTCGGCGGCGGCCCAGCGGTGCTCCAGCACGTCGACGCCGGGCAGGATGCGCAGCGCCAGGACCGTCGAGCCGGGCTCCAGGTTGTCCACCAGGAACTCCGCGCCGACCGCGCCGTAGGCGTAGCCGCCGATCGGATGGATGAACGTGACCATGCAGTCGGTCTCGACGCCGCGGTCGAACACGATCACCGGGGCGCCGCTCTCGCACGCGGCCTCGACCGCGGGGGTCAGCGTCGCCGTCGTCGACGGGGAGACGATGATCGCGTCGCAGTCGCCTGCCTCGACGAACGCCTGGATGTCGGAGATCTGCTTGTTGTCGTCGTCGGCGGCGTCCGAGACCCGGAACTCGCCGATCACGCCCTCCGCCTGCAGCACCTCGACCTGCTGCTGCATGGTGATCCAGCCGGTCACCCGCCACGGGTTGGAGACCGACGCGTTGGAGAAGCACAGCGTCTTGTCGCCGCCCTCGCTGGCCAGGCCGGCGGTGTCCACGTACTCCGGCTCGATGGCCTGGAGCCACGGCTGGTCGGCCGGGCCCTCCGGCTCGATCTCCCGCTGGGCGAGCTCACGGTCGTAGTCGGCCTGGACGAACCACTCGCTGGAGGCGCCCGAGTCGGCAGAGGCCTCCTCGGCGGGGCCGGTCTGCGCGGCCGGGCCCTGGTCGGTCGGTACGTCGGTGGTGCAGGCCGTCAGCAGGAGCAGCCCTGCCGCTGCGGTGCCCGCCAGCAGTGCTCGGATCGGTCGCATGTCCATCTCCCTTGATGAGTGCGGGTCCATCGATCGGTGTCGAGCTCAGGTGCGCCTCCGGCGCGCGGCGTAGGCCACGGCGGCGATGATGATGACGCCCTGCACGGCCGGACGGACCGTGGAGGGCAGGGCGAGCTGGTTGAACAGGGTGAACAGGGCCTCCAGCGTGAGTGCGCCGACCATCGCCGCCACCACCGTGCCGCGCCCGCCGCCGAGGGCCACGCCGCCCAGCACGACCGCGGTGATCGCCATGAACTCCAGGCCCTGACCCACCTGGGCGGTCACCCCGGCGAACCCCCCGATGAGCACGGCGGCGACGGTCGCGAGCACCGAGGAGAGCACGAACGCCCGCGTCCGCAGCCACCACACGGAGGCACCGCTGTAGGCGGCCGCGACCGCGTTGTCGCCCACCGCGACGAGCGACCGGCCGAACGGGCGGCGCATCAGGAGCACCGCGAGCACGCCCACGACGACCGCCACGAGCAGCGCGTACGGCACCTGGAACTGACCGGGCACGTCCGGGAACCCCTTGCGCCCCAGGACCCGGAACGCGTCGGTCAGGGCACCGGTGGGCGCGCCACCGGTCCAGAGGCGGACCGCGCCGAACAGCACCAGCATCATGCCGAGCGTGGTGATGAACGACGGCACGCGCAGCAGCGTCGTCACCAGCCCGTTGACGAGCCCCACGACCAGCCCGACGACGAGCATGAGCCCCAGCACCGGCCAGGTCAGCGCCTCGTCGCCGTCCATCAGCCGGGCGGCGATCACGACCTGCGCGCCGACGAGCGAGCCCACGGACAGGTCGAACTCCCCCGAGACGATCACGAGGTACTGCCCCACGGCGAGCACCACCAGCGGCGCCGCCTTCTTGGCGAACGCCATGAGGGAGACCGGCTCCGCGAACGAGGGGTTGATCGCCACGATCACGACCAGCACCACCGCGAGCAGCGCGAGCACGGTCCAGCTCCCGCCGGACAGCAGGTGGTCGCGCCGTCGCCGCGCGCGCACCGAGGAGGTCTCTGTGGTCAGGGTCATGCGGGCACCCCCCTTCGCCGAGCCGCGCCGCCGGGAGCGAACCGGGCGCGCCGGCTCGCCGGGTCGAGCTGGCGACGGGCGTACAGGGCCACGGCCGCGACGATGATCACGCCACGCAGCACGTCCTTGAAGAACGGGTTCACGTCGAGCACGTTGAACGACGTGTCGAGCACGGCGAGGATCGCGACGCCGCCGACCGTGCCGATCACCGAGCCCCGCCCGCCGAACAGGAGCGTGCCGCCCAGCACGACCGCGGCGATCGAGTCGAGGTCCAGGCCGTAGGAGTAGACCAGCGCGTTGCCCGTGCCGAACCGGGCCGCGATGAGCAGGCCCGCCGCACCGGCGCACAGGGAGCACAGCACGTGCGCCAGGACGAGGGTCCGGCCCGTGCGCACCCCCGAGAGCCGCGCGACGTCGAGGCTCCCGCCCACCGCGAACATGTGGTACCCCGCCCGGGTGCGCGTGAGCAGCACGACCGCGGCGGCCGCGACCATCAGCAGGACGACCGTCGAGACCGGGACCGGACCCACCCGGGTGTACCCGAACGCCTGGAACGCGACGGGCACCTCACCCTCCGGCCCCTTGAACCGGGTGTCGAGGAATCCCTTGACGATCAGGCCGGTGCCGAGCGTGGCGATGAACGGGTTGACGCGCAGGGCCGAGACGACCAGGCCGTTGGCGAGCCCGATGCCGGCGGCCACGACCAGCGCCGCCAGCACGCCGGCCCACACGCGGGACGGGTCGCCGGCCATCGTGGTCGCCCCGACGAGCGAGCACAGGGCGACCACGTACCCCACGGACAGGTCCAACGAGCGGCACAGCACCACGAAGGTCTGCCCGACGGCGACGAACCCGAGCAGGCTGGTCTGCGTCAGCATGTAGCTGATGTTCTGCTGGGCGAACAGGTTGCCGCCGCGGACCGCGACGAGCAGGCCCGCGAGCAGCAGGATGCCGGCCAGCGCCAGGTAGACGATCTCGGTGGACCCGAGACGGCGGCGTGCCCTGGCGGCAGTCATGCCGCCCCCGTCGCGAGCGCCATGACGTCCTCCTCGGAGCTGCCGCCGGGCAGCTCGCCGACGACCCGACCGTCGCGCAGCACGAGCACGCGGTCCGCCATCGCCACGACCTCGGGCAGCTCGGACGAGATGAGCAGCACGGCCGTACCGCCGGCCGTCAGCGTGCGCACGAGGTCGTAGACGGCGCGCTTGGCCCCGACGTCGATGCCGCGCGTCGGCTCGTCGAGCACCACGACGCGCGGCTCGGTCACCAGCCACTTCGCGAGGACCACCTTCTGCTGGTTGCCCCCCGAGAGGTACTGCACCTCCGTGTCCGGGGACGCGGCGACCAGGTCGAGGGAGGTCAGCAGCCCGGGGATGCGGCGGGCGCCGCGGTCCGAGGTGCGGGGCAGCACCGCGTCGAGCACCAGCCGGGCGTTCGCGAGGACCGACTGCGCCAGGGCAAGGCCTTCGCCCTTGCGGTCCTCGGTGACCAGCGCGAGGCGGTGGCGGACGCCGTGGCGCGGGGAGCGCACGCGCACCGTCCGCCCGTCCACGGTCATCCGGCCACGGGTGAACGGGGCGATCCCGAACACGCCGTGGGCGATCTCGGTGCGGCCGGAGCCCTGCAGGCCGGCCAGCGCGACGATCTCGCCGGCCCGCACCTCCAGGTCCACGCCGTCGACCATCGCGTTGCCCGCACCCTCCAGCGCCAGCCGCACCTCCCCGGGGGTGAGGTCGGCCGGCCTGTCCGGGAAGAACCCGGCGAAGTCGCGGCCCACCATGGTGCGGACCAGCCGGTCCGGCCCCACCTCGGCGGCCGGCGCGGTCAGCACGTGCTCGCCGTCCTTGAGGACCGTGATGGTGTCGGCCAGGTCGTAGATCTCCTGGAGCCGGTGCGAGACGTACAGGATGGCGACGCCGCGGTCCCGCAGCCGCCGCACCAGGTCGTACAGGAGCGCCACCTCGTGATCGGCGAGCGCCGCCGTCGGCTCGTCCATCGAGATGATGCGCGCGTCGTACGACACCGCCTTGACGATCTCGACCACCTGCTGCTGGGCCACGGACAGGGACCCGACCCGGGTTCCCGGCGTGATGCCCGTCAGCCCCAGGTCCTCCAGCAGCCGCGCGGTGTCGGCGTGCAGCCTGCGCCGGTCGACCAGGCCACGCCGGAGCGGCTCACGGCCCAGGTACACGTTCTCGGCCACGGTCCGGTCGGGCAGGAGGTTGAACTCCTGGAAGACGGTCGCCACACCCGCCCGCTGGGCGTCGAGCGGGGTGGCGAACGTGACGGTCGCGCCGTCCAGCTCGATCGTGCCGGCGTCCGGCTGGTGCACACCGGCCACGATCTTCATGAGCGTCGACTTGCCGGCGCCGTTCTCGCCCACCAGGGCGTGCACCCGCGCCGGGTAGAGCTTCAGGTCGATCTCCCGCAGCACCGAGGTGCCGAAGAAGTCCTTGCCGACGCCGGTCAGGCGCAGGACGGGGTCGGTGGATGAAGCGTGCGCGTCGTCATCGGCTCGCATATCCACCAATGTAGGGACCTTTTACCAGATGTCAAGCAAAAGTTGCATGTCCCTTGTGCGGCTTATGGGGTACGCGCCACGGATGACCGGCCGAACGACCGCAGCCGCAGGCTGTTGCCGACGACGAAGACGCTGGAGAACGCCATCGCCGCACCGGCGAGCATGGGGTTGAGCAGGCCGAGGGCAGCCAGCGGGATGGCGGCGACGTTGTACCCGAACGCCCAGAACAGGTTGGCCTTGATGGTGCCGAGCGTGCTCCGGGAGAGCCGGATCGCGTCCGCGGCCGCGCCGAGGTCGCCGCGCACGAGCGTGATGTCCGCGGCCTCGATGGCAGCATCGGTGCCCGTGCCCATGGCGAGCCCCAGGTCGGCCTGAGCCAGCGCGGGCGCGTCGTTCACCCCGTCGCCCACCATGGCCACGACCTTGCCCTCCGCCTGCAGCCGCGCGACGACGTCGGCCTTGTCCTGGGGCAGCACCTCCGCGACGACGTCGGTGATGCCCACCGCCGCGGCCACCTGCTCGGCGACGGCGCGGTTGTCCCCCGTGAGCAGCACCGGCGTGAGCCCGAGGGCGCGCAGCCGGGCGACGGCGTCCGCGCTGGTCGGCTTGATCCGGTCCGCCACCACGAGCAGGCCGCGCGCCTGCCCGTCCCAGCCGACCGCGACGACGGTCCTGCCCTCGGCCTCGGCCCGGGACTTGGCCTCGGCCAGCTCCGGCGACAGGCGCTGCGACCAGTCGGCGAGCAGGCTCTGGCGCCCGACGACGACCGCGTGCCCCTCCACGACGCCCTGCACACCCTCGCCCCGGACGCTCTCGAACGACTCCGGGACCGGCAGGACGCCGACCTCCTGGGTGGCCCCCTTCGCCACGGCCTGCGCGACCGGGTGCTCGGAGGCGTCCTCCAGGGCGCCGGCCAGGCGCAGCAGCTCCGCGCGGGAGGTGCCGCCGTCGACCACCACGTCCAGCAGCGCCATCTTGCCCGTGGTCACCGTGCCGGTCTTGTCCAGCACCACCGTGTCGACCTTGCGCGTGGACTCCAGGATCTCGGGGCCCTTGATCAGGATGCCGAGCTGCGCGCCGCGCCCGGTGCCCACCAGGAGAGCGGTGGGCGTGGCCAGCCCGAGCGCGCACGGGCACGCGATGATCAGCACGGCGACGGCGGCTGTCAGCGCGGCGGTCGCCGGGAACCCGGCGCCCAGCCAGAAGGCGAGCGTGGCGACGGCGATCGCGATGACCACCGGCACGAAGATCCCCGAGACCCGGTCGGCGAGGCGCTGCACCTCGGCCTTGCCGGACTGGGCGTCCTCCACGAGCTGCGCGATGCGCGCGAGCTGCGTGTCCGCGCCCACCTGGGTGGCCCGGACCACGAGCCGGCCCCCCGCGTTCACGGTGGCACCGGCCACCGTGTCGCCGACGCCGACCTCGACCGGGACGGACTCGCCCGTGAGCATCGACGCGTCCACGGCCGAGGACCCGGCCACCACCTCGCCGTCGGTGGCGATCTTCTCCCCCGGCCGGACGACGAACTCGTCGTCCACGGCCAGGTCACCGATCGGCACGCGGGTCTCGGTGCCGCCCCGCAGCACCGCCACGTCCTTCGCGCCCAGCTCCAGCAGCGCCCGCAGCGCGGCGCCCGCCCGGCGCTTGGACCGCTTCTCGAACCAGCGCCCCGCCAGCACGAACACGGTCACGCCGGCCGCGACCTCCAGGTAGATGTTGGCCGCGCCGTCGGACGGCGCCACCGACAGCTCGAACCCGTGCGTCATCCCGGGCTCGCCCGCCGTACCGACGAACAGCGCGTACAGGGACCAGCCGAACGCCGCCAGGACGCCCACCGAGACCAGGGTGTCCATGGTCGCCGCCCCGTGCCGCAGGTTGGTCCACGCGGCCCGGTGGAACGGCCACGCGCCCCACAGCACGACCGGCGCGGCCAGCGTCAGGGACGCCCACTGCCAGTACGTGAACTGCCACGCCGGGACCATCGCCAGCGCGATCACCGGGACGGCCAGGACGACCGAGACCACCAGGCGGTCCCGGAGCGTGAGCAGCTCGGTGTCCCGGGCACCGTCGGCGTCCCCGGCCGCCAGGGCCGGGTCCTCCTCGGGCGCCGGCAGCGCGGCCGTGTACCCGGTCTTCTCCACCTCCGCGACCACGGCCGCCAGGTCGTACCCGGCGGGCGTGGTGACCTTGGCCTTCTCGGTCGCGTAGTTGACCGTGGCGGTCACGCCGTCGAGCCGGTTGAGCTTCTTCTCGATCCGCATGGCGCACGACGCGCACGTCATGCCGCCGATCTCCAGGTCCACCGTGGTGACCGGCTCGTCCGTCCGGGACGGGGCGTCGGACATCGTGCCCTCTCCTTACTCCGCTGCTCGCGTCAGTCAGTCAGTCGTGTCGAGGACGAGGTGCGCCGTGCGCACCACGCCGTCGACCTTGAAGTCCAGGTACAGCAGGTACCGCCCGGGCGTGGGCGCCGACGTCACGAACGTGACGTCCGGGCCCGACACCGACCCCGGCGCGGGCTCGGCCCCCTCGGGGTGCACGTGCAGGTACGCGAGGTCGCCCGCACGCAGCGCCACCAGGTGCCCGTAGGCGCCGAGGTACGGCTCCAGGCCGGTCACCGGCTCGCCGTCCTGCGTGATGCGGGCCGTGAGCACCGAGTCGCCCTCCGTACCCAGGTCCCCGGTCAGCGTGGCCGTGTAGCCGTCCACCGTGTCCGACGCCGACACCCGGGTCGCGGGCTCGGCCGGCACCCGACCCGCGACGTCCACCGTACGGCTGAGCGTCACGTTCTCGCCCGTCGCCGCGGGCACGAAGTCGGCGTACACCCGGTAGCTGCCCGCCTCGTCCCAGGCCCACGGGATCGACCAGGTGCCGTCGGCCGCCATCGTGGGGTGCACGTGACGGAACCCGGCGCCGTCCGAGCGGACCACGACCAGGTGCAGCTCCTTGTCGTGCTCGGTGGCGAAGTCGGTGACGGCGGCGCCGTCGGCCGTCACCGTGAAGGACAGCGTGCCCTCCTCGCCGACGGCGTCGGGCGCGCGGACGGGGCCCAGGAGCAGACCGTCCTGCTCCAGCGAGAGACCCCGGACCGGTGTGCCGGCGTGGGCGTCGGTGTCGGAACCGCCGTGGGCGCCCGAGCCGGAACCACTCCCGGCGCCCGCACCGGACCCGCCGTGGGCGCCGTCGTCGGGACCGCCGCCGACGCCCACGGGTGCCGCGTGCTGTGCCCCGTCGCCTCCCGCCGCCGACCAGGCGGCGACGGTGCCGTCCGGGACCACGGCCCCGGCCACGGCGAACGTGACGGCGAACAGCGCCGCCAGCCCGCCGCCGTACAGCCCGAGGCGCTGGGGCGCGTTCACGAGAGGCGCTCCGCCGCGTACCCGGCCTCGTCCACGGCGGCCAGGACCGCCGCCTCGTCCAGCGCGTCGGCACTGCGCACCACGAGCCTGCCCGTCGCGGCGCTCACGTCCACCTGCTCGACGCCGGGCAGCCGGCTCACCTCGCCGCGGACGGACATCTCGCAGTGCCCGCACGTCATGCCCGTCACCTGGTACTCGCTCGTCGCCATCGTCTTGCCTTCCACTCGTGCGATGCTACCCCTAGGGGGTAACCGTATGCGGCACACCATATACCCCTGCGGGGTATGCGGGTCAACCCGGTCCCGCTCGCCTCCCGGCTCGGCCCGCCACCACCGCCCGCGGCCTCGCCACCCGGTCGCACCAGGTCCCGGACCTGCACGGCCGCCAGGACGGCGAGCCGCGAGACGGTGGTCCGCCGTGTCCGGCACCGGTACGGTTCCGGCATGTTCACGCTGCAGGTACCTGATCTCGTCGCCATCGCCGTCGCCGTCCTGCTCCTGGGGCTGTTCATCACGATCAGCGGCAACGCCCGGGCCAACGGGCAGGCGGCCGAGCGGATCGAGCGCAAGCTCGACCTCGTGATCAAGCACCTCGGCATCGAGGGACCCGCCGCGGAGGGCATCGCGCCCGGCACCCTCGCCGAGATCGACCGGTGCATCCGCTCGGACCGGCGGATCGAGGCGATCAAGCTCTACCGTGAGGCCACCGGCGCGGGCCTGGCCGACGCCAAGCACTGGGTCGAGCGCCGCGCCTCGTCGTACTGACGCCGCCCGCCCGTCCCGTCCCGGCGAGGTCACGGCCTCGAAAGGGCCCGCACGAGTGCGCGCTTTCGGGGACAGTTCACCCCGCTCCTCGATAGGCTCGTCCCGCACCGCCCGTGCGAGCTCCGGGCGGTCGCGTTCACCATGACGCCTGCACCAGGCGACGACGATCGAGGAGAGAAGCATGAGCCTGGTCTCGCGCGTGATGGAGAACCGCCGCTCGGTCGCGTCGGTCGGCGCGGTCACCCTGTTCGGTGCGGGGCTGGTCGGGTTCGCGCTCTGGTACGACGGCGAGGCGACGGCCGACGTGCACCTGAACGACTCGGGTGTCTGGGTGACCAACTCCGCCAAGCAGGAGCTGGGCCGGTTCAACTACGAGGCCAAGGCGCTGGACGGCACCCTCCTGGCCAACTCCGTGGGCTTCGACGTGGAGCAGGACGCGCAGCGGGTGCTGCTGAACAGCGTCGGCGACTCCTCGGCCAGCCCGGTGAACCCCGCGCTGCTCTCCCTGGAGGGCACCATGAAGTTCCCGCCGGGCGTGCAGGTCGCCTCCGGCGGCGCGACCACGGCCGCCTACGACCCGGAGTCGGGGCTGGCGTGGGTGCTGCCCTTCGACCAGGCCGCGTTCGACGAGAAGAAGACGAGGCCGACCCTCGAGGCCGGCCCGGGCGGCGCGATCACGGTGGGCACGGACGGCACCGTCCACCTGGCGGTCCCCGCCGACGGCACGCTCTACACCGTGCCCACGGGCACCCAGGGCGTGGCGGAGGACGTCCAGGAGTCCGAGCTCCCGCTGGACGCCGACGCCGACGTCCAGGTCTCCGCCGTCGGTGACGAGCCGGTGGTGCTGGACCGGTCGAGCGCGACGCTCGTGCTGCCCGGCGGGGACACCGTCCCCGTCGAGGACGGCGCGCAGGGCGTGCTGCAGCAGCCGTCGGCCGCCTCGGACGTCGTGGTGGTCGCCGTCCCCGAGGGCCTGGTCTCCCAGCCGCTGGGCGGTGGCGACCCGACGCGGCAGACGACGTCGGCGGGCGTGCCCGCCGCCCCGGTCCAGCTCGGCGGGTGCGTCTACGGCGCCTGGGCGGAGTCGGGCCAGGTCGTGCGCAACTGCCCGGACCGCGCCCACGACGTCGACCAGGTGCTGGAGGGTCTGGCGCCCACGTCGAAGCTCGTCTACCGGGTCAACCGGAACGTGATCGTCCTGAACGACGTCGCCGACGGCACGCTCTGGATGGCCGTCGACGAGTTCGAGATCATCGACGCCTGGAACCTGAGGCAGCCCGAGAACTCCAAGGACAAGGAGGAGACGGAGTCCGAGGAGACCACGCCGGAGCAGGTGGACCAGCTCGTCGCGGACCGCAGCAAGCCCAACCGCCCGCCGGAGCCGCAGCCCGACGACATCGGCGTGCGCCCGGGCCGCACGACGGTGCTGAACGTGCTGGGCAACGACATGGACCCGGACGGCGACGTCATGACGGTCTCGGTCGAGGGCGAGGTCGACGGTGACGCCACCGTCGACCGGGTCCTGGACGGCGCGGCGCTGCAGGCGAACGTGCCCGCCGACGCGACCGGGAGCATCACGTTCAAGTACCAGGTCGACGACGGCCGCGAGAACGGCACCGCCACCGCGTCGGTGAAGGCCCGGATCGTCCCGCTGGAGGAGAACAACCCGCCCGAGCAGCCGGGTGAGCCGAAGCTGGAGGTCGGTCAGGGCGGCATCGGCGTCATCAAGGTGCTGCCCTACTTCAAGGACCCGGACGGCGACGACCTGTTCCTGTCCAACGCGTCCACCGCCGACCCCAAGGACGAGGTCCGCTTCCGGCCCGACGGCACCATCGAGTTCCGCGACGGCGGCACCACGGTGGGCAGCAAGATCGTCGACGTCACGGTCTCGGACGCGCTGAACGCGCCGTACCAGGGCAAGGTCAAGATCAACGTCTCGGCCGCGAACGTGCCGCCGATCCCCGTCCAGGACCATGTCACGGTGCTGGCGGGCGAACCGGTCACCGTGGCACCGCTGAGGAACGACGCCGACCCCAACGGCGACGACCTGCAGCTCACCAAGGTCGCCGACGAGCCCGGCGCCGAGATCACCACCAACGCCACCGCGAACACGTTCCAGTTCGAGACCGACCAGCCGGGCTCGTACGACGTGACCTACCAGGTCTCCGACGGGCCGAACCCCGCCACCGGCCTGGTCCGGGTGGACGTGGTGACCCCGCCGGACGACGGCGGCGTGCCGGTGGCCGTGTCCGACCAGGTGCTGCTGCCCACCGGTGGCACCGCCCTGGTGGACGTGCTGGCCAACGACACCGACCCCGCAGGCGGCGTGCTCGTGGTGCAGAACGTGGAGGTGGCGCCGAACGCGCCCGTCAGCGTCTCCGTGCTCAACCACCAGATCCTCAAGGTCTCCGAGCTCAAGCGGCTCGAGGGCCCGGTCGTGGTGCACTACACGGTCGCGAACGGGGCGGGCACCGTGGCGGGTCAGGTGCGGGTGGTGCCGATCCCGGCGCCGGCGCAGCTGCGCCCGCCGGAGGCCGGCCCGGACACCGCGACCGTCCACACGGGCGACGTGGTGACGATCCCGGTGCTGAAGAACGACACGCACCCCGACGGGCTGGAGCTCACCCTCAACGACGAGCTGCAGGAGGCCCCGCCGGCCAG
>NZ_JBITFV010000035.1:0-17960 GCF_044456525.1 Promicromonospora sp. NPDC050880 | reverse complement strand
GGGCCGGGCGGGTCCGCAGCCTTCGGCTGCCGCCCGCCCGGCCCCCTCGTACGTCCCGGCCGTCAGTCCTCGGCCGTCAGTCCTCGGCCGTCGTCAGTCCTCGGCGTAGCCGAGGTCGTCCGTCTCCTCGCCCTCCGCGGCCAGCGCGTCACGGACCAGCTCGAACGCCAGGCCGGGCGGGTACCCCTTGCGGGCCAGCGAGCCGACGGCCCGGCGCACCCGAACCTGTCGGTCCAGGCCGCGTGTGCGGGTGACGAGCTTGGCGGCCGCCCGTGCGCCCGCGGCACGCTCGTCGTCCGGGTCGAGCTGGTCCAGGGCGACGGTCGCCGTGTCCTCGTCGATCCCCCGCCGCCGCAGCTCGGCGGCGATGCCGCGCCGGGCCAGACCGCGTTCGGCGTGCCGGGTGCGGACGATCGTCTCGGCGTAGGTCGCGTCGTCCACCAGGCCCACCTCGCCGAACCGGTCGAGCACCTGGGCCACGACGTCCTCCGGGTAGCCCTTGCGGGCCAGGGACTGCTCGAGCTCGCGGCGGGACTTCTGCGCCGCCGTCAGGATCCGGAGGATGACCTCACGGGCCTTCTCGACGGCGCCGTCCCGGCTGATCTCGCCGGCCTCCAGGCGTTCCGCGACGGTCCGTCGGGGCGCCCGGTCGGCGCCGCTGCGACGGTCGCGACCGCCTGCCCGACCGCCCGGACGGTCCCCGTCCCGGGCAGCGGGACGGCCCCGACGCTTCCCCACGCCGGGACCGTCCGCTGGATCACCGTACTGCACGTCAGAACGGTGCCTTCTCGGCGGCCGCCTCTGCCTTGGCCGCGGTCTTCGTCGCAGCCGGCTTGGTGGCCTTCGCACGCGTCGCGGTCGACTTCGTGGCCTTGGCCGTGGCGGTCGTCCGGGTGGACGAGCTCGCCGCGGCGACGGTGCCCGTGACCGACGTCGTGTCCGTGGCCGGGGCCGCCGGGCTCGCGTCCGCCGGAGCGTCGACCTTCGGGCCCACGCCCAGCTTCTCCTTGACGCGCTTCTCGATGTCGTTGGCGAGGTCCGGGTTGTCGCGCAGGAAGGACCGCGCGTTCTCCTTGCCCTGCCCGAGCTGGTCGCCCTCGTAGGTGAACCACGAGCCCGACTTGCGCACGAAGCCGTGCTCCACACCCATGTCGATGAGGCCGCCCTCGCGGGAGATGCCCACGCCGTACAGGATGTCGAACTCGGCCTGCTTGAACGGCGGGGCCATCTTGTTCTTGACGACCTTCACACGGGTGCGGTTACCGACCGCGTCCGTACCCTCCTTGAGCGTCTCGATCCGGCGGATGTCGAGGCGCACCGACGCGTAGAACTTGAGCGCCTTGCCACCGGTGGTGGTCTCGGGCGAGCCGAAGAACACACCGATCTTCTCGCGGAGCTGGTTGATGAAGATCGCCGTGGTCCCGGACGCGCTGAGCGCACCCGTGATCTTGCGCAGGGCCTGGGACATCAGGCGGGCCTGGAGACCGACGTGGCTGTCACCCATCTCGCCCTCGATCTCGGCCTTGGGCGTCAGCGCGGCCACCGAGTCGACCACGATGATGTCGAGGGCACCGGAGCGGATCAGCATGTCCGTGATCTCCAGCGCCTGCTCACCGGTGTCCGGCTGCGAGACCAGCAGGGCGTCGGTGTCGACGCCGAGCTTCTTGGCGTACTCGGGGTCCAGCGCGTGCTCGGCGTCGATGAACGCGGCGATGCCGCCCTGACGCTGGGCGTTGGCCACCGCGTGCAGCGCGATGGTCGTCTTGCCGGAGGACTCCGGACCGTACACCTCGACGATGCGGCCACGAGGCAGTCCTCCGATACCGAGCGCCACGTCGAGAGCGATCGAGCCGGTCGGGATCACCTCGATCGGGGCGCGCGTCTCGTCGCCGAGGCGCATGACCGAACCCTTGCCAAAGTTGCGGTCGATCTGGGCGAGGGCCGCTTCGAGGGCCTTCTCGCGATCTGCTGGTGCGGGCATGTGCAACACCTTCGTCTTCAGGGCGCTCTGTGCGCCGGCGTGGATGGCTCGGTACGTCGTTGCCGACCGTACGCGGAACCACTGACACGGACGCCTGCTCCGGCCGCCGCCTGTGGACGACGTTCCGAAATCCGTGCCTGTGGTCGAAGTCTAGCCGAACGCGTGTTCGAGGCAAGGCGCGACACGCGGGCGTGTCGCGCGGCCCGTCACGGCGCGGTCCCGCACGACGACCGCAGTCGTCACCGCCCGCGCCAGGTCAGCGCCGGGGCGGCGGAGCCTGGCGGAACTTGTCGGTGCCCCAGCGCTCGGCGTCGGGCACGTCGAGCGCGTCGCACAGGGCGTGCCACACGTCACGGGGCTCGTCCCCGTCCTCCAGGGCCGCCACCGGGGTCCGGCCGTCCAGCGCGGGCAGGACCTGCTCGCGCGCCAGGGCGCGCCCGTACGCGGGACCGAAGACCTCGTCGACCAGCTGCCAGAAATCCCGTTCGCGCACCCGTCAACCCTACGTCCCCGGGGGCGCACCACGGCAACCGGCTCCCTCCACGGCCGGGCACCAGGTCAGGGTGTGTGTCGGTGGTCGGGGACAGAATGGGTCCATGTCCACGCCCGACGACCCGCTCTCCCGTTTCGGCCCCGCCACCCGTACCTGGTTCACGGGCGCGTTCGCGCAGCCCACCGCAGCCCAGGCCGGTGCGTGGGACGCCGTCGCGGCCGACCGGCACGCCCTCGTGGTCGCGCCGACCGGTTCGGGCAAGACGCTCGCGGCGTTCCTCTGGTCGATCGACCGGATCATGTCCGCGCCCCCGCCGGCCGAGCGCACCCGCCGCTGCCGCGTGCTGTACGTGTCGCCCCTGAAGGCCCTGGCCGCCGACGTGCAGCGCAACCTCCGTTCCCCGCTCACCGGGATCCGCCAGGCCGCGGCCCGCGAGGGCATCGAGGTGCCCGACGTCAGCGTGGGCATGCGCACGGGAGACACGCCCGCGAACGAGCGGCGTGCGTTCGCGACCCGCCCGCCGGACATCCTCGTCACCACGCCGGAGTCGCTCTTCCTCGTGCTGACGTCGTCGGCCCGCGCCGGGCTCGCCGGCGTGGAGACGGTGGTGCTCGACGAGATCCACGCCGTCGCCGGTACCAAGCGAGGGGCGCACCTCGCCCTCAGCCTGGAGCGCCTCGACGCGCTGCTGGACCGGCCGGCCCAGCGCATCGGCCTGTCGGCCACGGTGCGGCCGGTGGACGCGGTCGCCCGGTTCCTCGCGGGCGGACGGAACGGCGACGGGGCCCGCGAGGTGGTCGTCGTGCAGCCACCGTCGCGCAAGGAGTGGGCCATCGACGTCGTCGTGCCCGTGCCGGACCTCGCCGACCTCGACAGCGCCCCCGCGCCCGAGCCGGCCGGCGCCCGGGACGACGGGCACCCGGGCTCCGGCGACGACGAGATCGACCTCTCGGGCGAGGCCACCCGCCCGCTGCGTCGGGCCTCCGTCTGGCCGCACGTCGAGGAGCGGGTGGTCGACCTCGTCGCGGACCACACCTCCACCATCGTCTTCACGAACAACCGCCGGGGCGCCGAACGGCTCACGGCCCGCATGAACGAGGTGTGGGCGCAGCGGCAGGGCCTGGAGGTCGCCGACCCGGCCAGCACCTGGGCCGCGCTCGTCCCGGGTCAGTCCGGCACGGCGGCCGGGATCCCCCGGCCCACCCCTGGTCGGCGCGGCCTGCCCGAGGCGGTCCCTGGACAGGGTGGACCGAGTCTGGGCGCGCAGGGTCAGGGTGGGCAGGGTCAGGACGGCCAGGACCAGGACCGCACCGTCCTGGCCCGCGCCCACCACGGCTCGATGAGCCGTGCGGAGCGCACACGTACCGAGACGGAGCTCAAGGAGGGCCGGCTGCCCGCGGTCGTCGCGACGTCGTCCCTGGAGCTCGGCATCGACATGGGCGCGGTCGACCTCGTGGTCCAGGTCGGTGCCCCGCCGTCGGTGGCGAGCGGCCTGCAGCGGATCGGGCGCGCCGGGCACCAGGTCGGCGCGGTCTCCCGGGGTGTGGTCTTCCCGATGTTCCGGGGCGACCTGGTGCCCGCCACCGTCATCGCGGAGCGGATGCGCGCGGGCGAGATCGAGCACCTGCACGTACCCGCCAACCCGCTCGACGTGCTGGCACAGCAGGTGGTCGCCGCGCTCGCCGTCGACGACTGGGCCGAGGACGACCTGCTCGCCCTCGTGCGCCGTGCCGCACCGTTCACGCACCTCGGCGACGCCACGTGGCGCGCCGTGCTCGACATGCTCGCGGGGCGTTATCCGAGCGAGGACTTCGCGGAGCTGCGTGCGCGGATCACGTGGGACCGCGCCACCGGCATGCTGCGCGGCCGTCCTGGCGCGCTGCGCCTGGCGGCGACGAGCGGCGGCACCATCCCCGACAAGGGCGCCTACGGCGTGTTCCTGGCCACCGAGGGCCCCACCGGCGGCACTCCCGACGACGTGCTCGCCGACAGCGTGACCGGCGGCGCCGCCCGTGCGCGGGGCGGCAAGCGGGTCGGCGAGCTGGACGAGGAGATGGTCTACGAGTCCCGCGTGGGCGACACGTTCACGCTGGGATCCAGCACGTGGCGCATCGAGGAGATCACCACCGACCGCGTGCTGGTCACCCCCGCACCCGGCCTACCCGGCCGGCTGCCGTTCTGGAAGGGCGACGCGCCCGGCCGGCCCGCGGAGCTCGGGCGCGCGGTCGGCGCCTTCGTCCGGGAGGCCGACGCCGCCCTCGCCGCCGACCCGGCCGCCGGTCGCGCCCATCTGCGCGCCGCCGGGCTGGACGACTGGGCCGCCGACAACCTCGCCGCGTACCTGGCCGAGCAGCGGCTCGGCACGGGTCGCGTACCCGACGACCGGACCGTGGTGGTGGAACGGTTCCGTGACGAGCTCGGCGACTGGCGCGTGGTGATCCACTCGCCGCTGGGCGCGCGCGTGCACGCACCCTGGGCGCTGGTGATCTCCGCCCGCCTGCGGGCGCGCTTCGGCCTGGACGTGGCAGCCATGCACTCCGACGACGGCATCGTGCTCCGGCTGCCCGACACGGGCGGTGGCTGGGACGGCGGGCCGGACGGCGACCCGTGGGACACGGGCGGTGCACCGGCCGCCCCGGACGACGACGGCTACCCGGACGGCGCAACGCACGCGCGGCACGCGTCCGGCCGGGTCACGCTCGAGGACCTGCTCCTGGACCCGGACGAGGTGCTCGGCGCCGTGCGCGACGAGCTCGGGTCGTCGGTGATGTTCGCCGCGCGGTTCCGTGAGGCGGCTGCTCGCGCGCTGCTCCTGCCCCGGCGCCGCCCGGACCGGCGGCAGCCGCTCTGGCAGCAGCGGCAGCGGTCGGCACAGCTCCTGGAGGTGGCCAGCCAGTTCCCCGACTTCCCGATCGTGCTGGAGGCGGCCCGCGAGTGCCTCCAGGACGACTTCGACGTCGCCGCCCTGGCCGGCCTGATGCGTGACATCGCCGCCGGCGGTGTCCGGGTGGTCGAGGTCACCACGGCCACGCCGTCGCCCTTCGCGCAGTCGCTCCTGTTCGGCTACACGGCCCAGTTCCTGTACGACGGCGACGCGCCGCTGGCGGAGCGCCGCGCGGCGGCGCTCTCCCTGGACCCGGAGCTCCTGGCCGAGCTGCTGGGCGAGCAGGGCACCGCCGACCTGGCGGACCTGCTGGACCCGGGCGCCGTCGAGCGCACCGAGGCGGAGCTGGCCGGGCTCGCACCCGACCGGCAGGCCCGCGACGCCGAGGGGCTCTGGGACCTGCTGCGCCGCAGCGGACCGCACCCGCTGGACGCCCTGGCGGCCCGTACCCAGGAGGACGCGCGGCACGCCGTGGGGGGCTGGCTCGAGGAGCTGGAGGCCTCCCGGCGTGTGATCCGCGTCCGGTTCGCCGGCGAGGAGCAGTGGGCGGTCGCGGAGGACGCAGGCCGGCTGCGCGACGCGCTCGGCGTGGCGCTGCCTGTCGGCGTGCCGGAGACGTTCACCGAGCCCGTACCGGACCCGCTCGGCGATCTCCTGCGCCGGCACGCCCGCACGCACGGCCCCTTCGGCGCGACGTCCGTGGCTCAGCGCTTCGGGCTCGGCGTCGCCGTCGTGACGCACGCCCTGGCCCGTCTGGAGGCCGACGGCGTGCTGGCCCGCGGCAGCCTGCGACCGGCTTCCCTCGGCGGCACCGGCGACGAGTGGTGCGACCCCGGCGTGCTGCGCCTGCTCCGGCGCCGCTCGCTCGCGGCGCTGCGGGCCGAGGTGGAACCGGTCGAGCAGGAGGCGCTCGGCACCTTCCTGCCCCGCTGGCAGAACGTCTCCACGGGCCTCCTGCGCGGTGCGGACGGTCTGGTGCAGGCGATCGAGCAGCTCGCGGGGGCGGCGGTGCCGGCGTCGGCGCTGGAGACGCTCGTGCTGCCCGCCCGGGTGGCCGACTACTCCCCCGCGCTCCTCGACGAGCTGACGGTCGCGGGCGAGGTGCTGTGGTCCGGGCACGCCCGCCTGCCCGGCTCCGGCAGCGGGGACGGCCTGGTGTCGCTCCACCTGGCCGACGGCGCCCCGCTCACCCTCGCCGACCCGGCACCGGTCGAGGAGGACGGCCCCCTGGACTCCGACCTGCACCGCGCCGTGCTGGACCTGCTGACAGGGTCCGGCGGCTTCTTCCTGCCCCGGATCACGGAGCTCACGGGTGCCGAGACGGACGCGGTGCTCGACGTCCTCTGGGACCTCGTCTGGGCCGGCGAGGTCACCAACGACGGGCTGGGCGCCCTGCGCGAGCGTGTCAGCGGCACAGGCGCCCACCGGGCGCCGCGCACGGCGGCGCGGGCGCGCCCGGTGCGACGGTCGAGGTTCGCGCTCGCCCCGGGGCGCCCGGCCTCCGCGCTGCGAGCGAGCACGTCCGTTCCGGGCGGGGGCGGTCGCTGGGCCGCGCTGCCGGCGCGCGAGACCGATCCGACCGTGCGCGCGCACGCCCTGACCCAGGTGCTGCTCGAGCGGCACGGCGTGCTCACCCGGCCGGGTGCAGCGGCGGAGGGCGTGGGCGCGGGATACCGCGACGTGTACCGCGTGCTGTCCGGGCTGGAGGAGCGGGGCGCGGTGCGGCGCGGGTACTTCGTCGAGCACCTGGGCGGCTCGCAGTTCGCGCTGCCCGGGGCCGTGGACCGGCTGCGGGTCGACGCGCAGGACCGCGCACGGGTCGTCGAGGCCGAGCTGGAGTCGGTGGAGCGCACGGCCGGCCCGGCGTCCTCGGGCACGGGCGGTGCCGTGGTGCTCGCCGCGATGGACCCCGCCAACCCCTACGGCGCGGCGCTCGCCTGGCCCTCGAACCCGGCGCCCGACCGCGCCGGCGGCGACACACCGCCCGAGAACGGCGCTCCGGCACCCGGCACCAGCGGCACCAGGGCCGTCACCGCCCACCGCCCCGGTCGCAAGGCCGGTGCCGTTGTGGTGCTCACCCACGGTGACCTCACGCTGTTCGTGGAACGGGGCGGGCGCACGGTCCTGTCCTTCACCGAGAACACCGCCCGGCTGACGGCCGCCGCCGCCGCTCTCGCCCGCGCCGTCCGCGAAGGACGGCTGGGGCGGCTGGTGGTCCAGCGTGTCGACGGGGAGCCCGCCCTGGACGCCGCCCGCCGTCAGCCGGCGGCACGCGCGCTCCTGGAGGCCGGGTTCGCGATCACCCCGCGAGGTCTGCGGATCTCGGTGCGCTGAGCGCCGGAACCGGCCCCGTGCCGGACTCCTCGACGGGGCCCTCCCGGTCGATCGTGGCCGCGAGCAGGAACAGGTAGCCGATCATGATGACGAACCCGACCCGCTCGATGAGGCCGAAGGCGATGATCCCCGAGTCGGCGAAGAACACGAGCGAGAGGTGCACCGCCAGGAACACCGCCACCACGATGCCCAGTGCGCTCGCCGCCGCCCGCAGGCCCTGCGGGAGCGCGGACCGCGGCCGCTCGATCGAGCGTTCCAGGCTCAGGCCGACGAGCGGGAGCACGCAGAACGCGGTCGCCGCGCTCACGCGATGGATCGTGGCCGACAGCGTGGCGGCCGTGCCCGGCGGGTCCGTCGGGAAGGCCCCGACGAGCACCATGGCCACGGCGAAGACGATCATCGCGGCAGCGGGTACGGGCCCGACGGCGAGCCCGGCACGGTACATCCGGACGGTGAGGAGCAGGCCGAGCACCGCCAGCGTCACGCCGCCGGCGAGGATGAGCTCGCCGCCACCGGGAACGAAGGCGTACCAGCTGATCGGGTCGAGCACCGGGTCGACGACCGACGCGCCCACCACGTGCGCGGCGACCATGGGCAGCAGCGCGGTGGCACCGAACCAGCCGACCGCACGGGTGCTGCGGGCGTCTCCGGGCGTAGCGGGCTGCTCGGGATGTCGTCCCAGGTCAACGGCTTCGACGGTCATGGGACATAGCCTGACCGACCGGCGGCACGGAATCCATCGGGTTTCCCCCCGATCGCACCCTGACATCTGCGGGGGTCATCCCCCTGGTCACCTGCGCCCGCTGTCGGGCGTACCCGGTCCGGCCGGGGTGATATGCCGGTCGCACGCCGTCACCGGGCAGAGGACGCCCACTACGCTGAAGGCCCCACGACGAGGGGAGCACTCGTGCCCGAGGGCGATGTCCTGCGTCTGACCGCCGAGCGGCTCACCGCCGCGCTGCGCGGAATGCCGCTCGTGCGCGCCGAGCTGCGCTGGCCCAGCGCGGCCGCCGCTCACCTGACCGGGGCGACCGCCCTGGAGACCGTCGCGTACGGCAAGCACCTGCTGACCCGGCTCGATGACGGCCGCACCCTGCACACGCACCTGCGGATGGAAGGGCTCTGGAAGATCCATCGCACCGGTTCGCGGGACGCCACGGCACGCCACCCCGCCATCCGCGCCGTGCTCGCGACCGACGCCTGGACCGCCACCGGATGGCACCTCGGCATGCTCGACCTGCTCCGCACGCACGACGAGCACCGCGTGCTGGCCGGGCTCGGCCCCGACGTGCTCGGTGCCGACTTCCCCACCGTCGGGCTGCCCGACGCCGCCGCACGGCTGGTGCGCGATCCGGACCGGCCGCTGTGCGCCGTCCTGCTGGACCAGCGGACCGCGGCCGGGATCGGCACCATCTGGATGGCCGAGTCCCTCTTCGCCCGACGCCTGTGGCCCTGGACCCCGGCGGGGACGCTGTCGGAGCGGGAGCGGTACGACCTGCTGCGGACCGCCCGCCGGCTCATGGAGCGCAGCGTCGCCGTGGGCCGCGCACGGGGCCTGGCCGCGGTCGAGATGCACGCCCACGGCCGTGCGGGACGGCCCTGCCACCGCTGCGGCACCCCGATCGAGGTCGGGACGGCGAACGAGAAGCCCTTCGAGCGCCCGGTGTTCTGGTGTCCGGGGTGCCAGGCCCCGGACCGGGTCTCCGGCGCGGCGTGACCCACGCACGACACAGAGCCGGGGCCGGGGTACCGATCAGGTGATCGGTACCCCGGCCCCGGCTCTGTGTCTGCGGTACTGCCGTTCCTGGTACTGCCGGCTCAGCCGACCGGTGCCAGGTCCGACTGTGCGACCTCCCGCCGCCCTGCGGTCCGGTCGCCTCCCCGAGCCAGGAGCCCGGCGACGAAGTCCGCCGGGATGGTGTCGGGGATCTGGAAACCTTCGGCTACCGCTACGCGGTCGCTCACCTCACGCAGCACCAAGGACAGCGGCACGTCGAGCGCCTCGCAGATGGAACCGAGCAGCTCGGACGACGCCTCCTTCTGTCCTCGCTCCACCTCGCTGAGGTAGCCCAGCGACACTCGTGCCGCCGAGGAGACCTCCCGCAGGGTGCGCCCCTGACGCTGCCGCGTGTCACGCAGCACGTCTCCGATCTCTCGCCGTAGTACGACCATCTCGCGCCCCCTCTCGGTGCCTGTCCCTGTACTCACGCCCTGTCCTGACTGGACCGGACGTGCCTTGCGTGTGGTGCGTCCTCCAAGAGCGGAGGTCGTTCTACCGTACCCCGCGCTCGTGGAGTTCTTGCGCCGGCTCCGGGTGGTCGGCCTGTTCGTGATCACACCGGGACCAACGTCGTGGATATGAGCCTTGTTCCCGAAGGCCCCCTCCGTCAAGCCCTGTGCAAGATTAAACCAAGAAGTTTCACTTGTCTGTAACTTCACGCGACTCGATCGCGGGCGTGTCGTGGTTTTCACCCGGCGCCTCGCTGACGAGCGTCGACGCGAGGTCCAGGACCCCGCGCACCGCACCCGAGATCACCGTGGAACGGTCACCCGCGAGGTCGAGCCGGTGCACCTCCGTCGCCACGGGCGTGCTCACTGCGACGAACACCACGCCGGGCGGCTGACCGTCCTGAGGGTCCGGGCCCGCCACGCCCGTGGTCGCCAGACCCACGTCGGCGCGCGTCAGCGCACGGACCCCGGCCGCCATCTGCGCGGCGACCGCCTCGTCCACGGCGCCCCGTTCGGCGAGCAGGTCCTCGTCCACGCCGAGCAGCCCGGCCTTGAGGTCCGTCGCGTAGGCCACCACGCCGCCGCGCACGACGCGCGACGCGCCAGGGACCGAGACCAGCGTCCCCGTCACGAGGCCGCCCGTCAGGGACTCCGCGACGCCGATCGTCCAGCCCCGGGCAGCCGCCGCGGCCAGCAGCTCGGCAACGGTCATGCCCGCGGCGCCTTCGCCCGCGCCTCCCGGCGGATCCGCCACCCCTGGTAGACGTACTCGACGCCGGTCACGACGGTGACCACGAACGCCGCCATCAGCACGACCCAGGCGATCACGGTGAGCCAGTCGAGGCCCTCGCGCGGCAGCAGGAACAGCGAGATGGCCACGGTCTGCAGCACCGTCTTGAGCTTGCCGCCCCGTGACGCGGGCATCACCTCGTACTTGACCATGCCGAGGCGCATGAACGTGATACCCAGCTCGCGCACCAGGATCACCACGGGGATCCACCAGGGCAGCTCACCGAGGGGGATCCAGAGCAGGATCAGCGCCGCGCCCACGAGCAGCTTGTCCGCGATCGGGTCGAGCAGCTTGCCCAGGTCGGTGATGAGGCCCCGCGACCGGGCGAGGTAGCCGTCGATCTTGTCCGACACCGCCGCGACCACGAAGATCGCCGTGGCCACGAGCCGCCATGTCGTGTCGTCCCCGCCTTCGACGAGAAGTGCCCAGGCGAAGAACGGGACCATGGCGATGCGAATCATCGTGACGATGTTCGCAATGTTCCAGGGCGACGGAGCGTCGTTGACCATTGCCCAAGCGTAACGGCGCCGGGCGCCCCGCCCGGACCGGCAGTTCCTTTGGTCGCCGCGGCGTGCGACCTGCCATAGCATCCGGAGGTGACCACAGCCCGCGCCCTGCGGATCCTCGCGTCCGCGGCCCTGTCCGGCGCCCTCGTGGCCGGCGCGGCGGGCTGCACGCCCGTCGCCGGACCGGCACCGGCGTCGACGCCCTCCCGGCCCGCCGCCCCGAGCGCGGCCCCCTCGCCCTCGCCCACCCCGACACCGCGCGACGTCCGGTTCACGCTGCTCGCGGCGGGCGACGTGCTGACGCACGACCCGGTGAACGACTCGGCGACCGGCACGGGCGGCATCGACTACTCGCCGCTGCTGTCGGGTATCGACCCCTGGGTCGCCGGGGCGGACCTCGCCCTGTGCCATCTCGAGGTGCCCGTGGCGCCCGACGGCGTGGCGCCGTCGGGCTACCCGGTGTTCCGGGCGCCGCAGGAGATCGTCCGCGACCTGGGCGAGCAGGGCTGGGACGGCTGCTCGACGGCGTCCAACCATTCGGCCGACGCCGGCTACGACGGGCTCGCGGCCGCCCTGGACGCGTTCGACCGCGCGGGCATGGGACACGTCGGGACCGCGCGCGACCGGCAGGAGTCGCTGGAGCCGCAGTACTACGAGCTGAACCGGGAGGGCCGGACCGTCACGGTCGCCCACCTGGCGGCGGCCTACGGGCTGAACGGGTACACCCCGCCGCGTGGCGACTGGTCGGTGGACCTCATCGACTCCACGCGGATCGTCCGGCAGGCCGAGCAGGCGCGGGCCGCGGGCGCGGACCTGGTGGTCGTCAGCCTGCACGACGGCACCGAGTACGTCACCGAGCCCACCGACCACCAGAAGGAGACGGTCAAGGCGCTGGCGCGTTCCGGTCAGGTGGACCTCGTGATCGGCCACCACGCGCACGTGCCGCAGCCCGTGGCGCACCTGCGCGGCGGCCCGGGCGGCGACGGGATGTGGGTGGCGTACGGCCTCGGCAACCTCCTGTCCAACCAGGGGCCGGACTGCTGCGTGCTGGCGTCGAACGTCGGCCTGATGATGGTGGCCGACGTCGTGCAGCGGCCCGGCCGGCCCGCGCGCGTGACCGGCGTGCGGTGGGCGGGCACCACCGTCGACCTGGCCGCGGGCCACCGGCTGCGGGTGACCCGCGACGCGCTCGCGCACCCGGACCAGGGACAGCTCTCCACCGCCGACCTGCAGCAGCGGCTCGCCATCGCCCAGGATGCGGCCGGTCACGCCGCGCGCGAGCAGAAGAAGCCGCCGCGCCCGACGGGCGAGCCCCCGCGCGTCGTCCCCCGCGGCCGCTGACCCACGACGACCGGCCAGCGTCGACCGGCCAGCGTCGACCGGCCAGCGGCTCAGGTCACCCGACAGGTCAGCGCAGCGCCTCGGCGTCGTCGTGGTACTCCGTGGCGACGGGCGGCATGTGGCCGTCCGTGCCCTCGGCGTACTGGTCCTGCGGCGGGTAGCCGGCGTCGCCGTCCGGCTCGGCCTGGTCGAACACCTGCGGCGGCTGCTCGCCGCGGATGAGGGCGAGCGCCGCGGGCAGCTCCTCGGCCGTGACGAGCACGTCGCGCGCCTTGGAGCCCTCGGACGGGCCGACGATCTCCCGCGACTCCAGGAGGTCCATGAGCCGCCCCGCCTTGGCGAAACCGACGCGGAGCTTGCGCTGCAGCATGGACGTGGACCCGAACTGCGTGGTGACCACGAGCTCGGTGGCCTGCAGCAGGAGGTCGAGGTCGTCGCCGATGTCCTCGTCGACCTGCTTCTTGGCGGCCGCCGGCGCGGCGACGTCCTCCCGGTAGACGGGCTTGAGCTGCCCCTTGACGTGCTCGACGACCTCGTGCACCTCGGACTCGGTGACCCAGGCGCCCTGCACGCGCATCGGCTTGGCCGCACCCATCGGCAGGAACAGGGCGTCACCCTGGCCGATGAGCTTCTCGGCGCCGGGCTGGTCCAGGACCACGCGGGAGTCCGCGAGCGAGGAGGTGGCGAACGCCAGCCGGGAGGGCACGTTCGCCTTGATCAGGCCGGTCACGACGTCGACGGAGGGCCGCTGCGTGGCCAGCACGAGGTGGATGCCCGCGGCACGGGCGAGCTGCGTGATGCGCTGGATCGAGGCCTCGACGTCGCGCGGGGCGACCATCATGAGGTCCGCGAGCTCGTCGACCACGACGAGCAGGTACGGGTACGGCGCGATCTTGCGCTCCGAACCCGGCAGCGGCTTGACCTTGCCGGCCCGGACGGCGACGTTGAAGTCGTCGACGTGCTTGTAGCCGAAGGTGGCCAGGTCGTCGTAGCGCGCGTCCATCTCGCGCACCACCCACTCCAGGGCCTCCGCGGCCTTCTTGGGGCTGGTGATGATGGGCGTGATGAGGTGCGGGATGCCCTCGTAGATCGTGAGCTCCACGCGCTTGGGATCCACCAGGATCAGGCGCACCTGCTCGGGCGTGGAGCGCATCAGGATCGAGGTGATCATCGAGTTGATGAAGCTCGACTTACCGGCGCCCGTGGCACCGGCCACCAGGATGTGCGGCATCTTGGCCAGGTTGGCCACCACGTAGCCGCCCTCGACGTCCTTGCCCACACCCATCACCATCGGGTGCTCGGTGCGGCGCGCGGCGCCCGAGCGCAGCACGTCGCCCAGCACGACGGTCTCGCGGTCGGAGTTCGGGATCTCGATGCCGATCGCCGACTTGCCCGGGATGGGCGACAGGATGCGCACGTCGGCGCTCGCCACCGCGTAGGCGATGTTGTTGGACAGCGAGGTGATCCGCTCGACCTTGGTCTTGGGCCCCACCTCGACCTCGTAGCGCGTGACGGTCGGGCCGCGGCTGAAGCCGGTGACCTTCGCGTCGACGCCGAACTGCTCGAACACGCCGGTCAGCGACTCCACGACCCGGTCGTTGGCGGCGGAGCGCGCCTTGTGCGGCGGGCCCTGCACGAGCAGGTCCTCGTCGGGGAGCAGGTAGACGGTGTCGCCCTCGAGCATGGGCTGGACGCCGCGCGGTATCGGCTGGCTCTCCTGCGGTGGCCGGGGCCCGTCCGCGGGCTTCGCCCGCTCGCCGTCGGGACCCAGGACGCCGGGGCCGATGGCGGGGGCGCCCGTGACCTTGCCCGCGGACTCGCTGGTCGGGATGCGCTGGGTGGTGAGCTTGCCGGCCTTCGCGGCGCGCTCGGCGGCCTCGACCTCGGCGGCCTTCTCGAACGCCTCGTCGCCCACGAAGCCCGCCAGGCGCTCCTTCTCGGCGGCGATCTCCTGCTTGGTCCGGCGCTTGCGCCGCTTGGTCTCCGGCTTGCCGTCGTGCGCCGAGACGCCGTCGGCCAGGGCGAGCCCGTCCTCGCCCGCCGCCTCGTGGTCGCGGTGGTTGCCGGTCAGCCGGTCGTACAGGCCGCGCAGGCGCGCGGGGATCCGGTGCACGGGCGTGGCCGTCACGATGAGCACGCCGAAGAACCCGGCCAGGACATACAGCGGGATCGCGAACCACTGCGTCAGGCCGGTGACCACGGGGGTCGCGAAGAGGAAGCCGATCACGCCGCCGGCGTCCTGCACCGGGGTGAAGCCGTCGGCCGGGGACGGCAGGTCCGCGCTGATGTGCACCAGGGAGCACGTGGCCACCACGAGGAAGCTGAGCCCGATGGCCACCCGGCCGTTCTGCTGGGTGCGCTCGGGATGGCGCATCACCCGGAAGGCGAGCCAGACGAGCAGCACGGGCAGGGCAACGCCGGCCACGCCGAACGTGCCCGCGACCACGGCGTGCACGCCGTCGCCGAAGGGTCCGTCGATGCCCCACCACTCCCGGGCGGCGACGATCACCGCCACGGCGAGCAGCGCGAAGCCGACGCCGTCGCGCCGGTGGTCCGCTTCCAGTTCCTGTCCTCCCTGCTGTCCTGCGGCCCGCGCGGTCTCGCCGGCCGGGTCCTGCGCCGTCCGCGGCCCCGCGGCGCGGGTGGCGCCACCGACCGCGTGGGCCATCCCCATCCACAGGCCGCGCACCGCGCGGACCGGCCACGGCGGGCGGGACGGCGCGGACGCGGCCTTCGCGGCCGGGCGGGCAGCCCCCCGGCGCTGCGTCGACCGCTTCGACGCGGCAGCCTTGGGCCTGGCGCTCTTCGCGCCCTGCCCGGTTCCCTTCCCGGAGCTTCGCCGGGCCGACGTGCGGGTCGCCATGATGTCGCCACCGTAACCGCGGACGACGGCCCGGCCCAGGAACCCCTCGCGGTGTGTCCCGGACCGGGCCACTGTCCGGTATGTGGTGATCACCCTCGCGCGACGTCAGGCCAGGAGCAGCCCGGCCGCGAGCGTGACGACGCCGGCCGCGAGCATCACGGCCCCCGCCGGGAGCAGCACGACGGCGCGGTTGGGCGTCGTGCGCCCCTCCCCCATGGCCGAGAAGAAGAACCCGGCGGGCAGGAGGATCGCCGCGCACAGCACGCCGGTGGCGCCGAGCCAGCGCCAGAAGCCGGTCAGGTCGGTCGCCTCCGCAAGCAGGAGGCAGAGCAGGCCGAGGATCACCAGCACGCCGGCGTGCGCGTGGCCGGCCCGGAAGAAGCTCTTCTGCAGGTCGGTCGTCACCATCCGCCCGCCGAAGACCTTGAGCAGGAAGAACCCGCCCGACTCGATGCCGACGACGGTCAGCAGCACGATGCCCGCGGTGATGCGGGCGGGGTCCGAGAGCTCGAGCACGACGTCCTCCTGGGACTGGTCCGTTGTTTTGTAACAGCGTTATCAAACAACGTTCGCAAACTCGCGTCAAGGCTTCTAGACTCACGGCATGGCCCGCCCACGACTACACGACGACGCCCTGCGCACCCGGCTCCTCGACATCGCGTCGCAGGTGATCTCCGCCGACGGCGAGGGCGCCGTCACCGTCCGCAAGATCGCCGCCGACGCCGGCACCAGCGCCTCGGCGGTCTACGCGCTGTTCGGCTCGCGGGAGGCGCTGGTCGAGGCGGTCGGCGCGGAGGGGTTCCGGCGCTTCGCCGATCACCTCGCCGCCGCGGGCAGGGACGGCGACGCACTCGACGATCTGCGCGACCTCGGGCGCGCCTACCGGCGGTTCGCCCTGGCCGACCCGCACTTCTACCGGGTCATGTTCTACCGCGGCGTCGCCCCCGCGGACGGCGACCGGACCACCGCCGTCGAGCAGCCCACCTTCCGGGTGCTGCACGACGCCGTGGCCCGGGTGCTGGGCGGCGCCCCGCCCGAGCGCGTGCTGAGCGCCGCCGTCGGGCTGTGGGGCCTGGTGCACGGCCTGGTCTCGCTGGAGCTCGCGGGTCTGCTGCCCGGGGACGAGGCCACGCGCGAGGCCACCTACGCCCAGGCCGGACGGACGGTCGCCGAGGCACTGCTGGCCGGCTGACGCCGCACGGTGCGGATCATCGCGCGAGCCCCCTGGAGAGCTCGTGCCGTCCGCCACGACCGGCGGCGGCCGGTTCCCGGGTCAGGCAGCGCGGCGCCAGGACTCGACGTCGACCAGGTAGGCGGCCACCCGCTCCGGCGGCAGGAACGACCCGCGGAACGACGCGGCCGCGAGCGCCGCCCGCTGGTCGCGGGTGTGGCCGAAGGTGGCGGTGACGGCGTCGTCGACGTCGTCCACGTAGGCGCCGAAGTAGGGCGGGTCGTCGGAGTTGACGCTCACCGGAACGCCCGCGGCCATCATGGCGGGCAGCGGGTGCTCGGCCAGCGACGGGACGGCACGCAGCCGCACGTTGGACACGGGGCACACGGTGAACGGGACCTGCTCGGCCGCCACGCGCGCGAGGAGCTCCGGGTCCTGCACGACGGCGATGCCGTGGTCGATGCGTTCGGCATGCAGCAGGTCGAGCGCGTCCCGGATGTTCGCCGCGGGACCTTCCTCCCCGGCGTGCGCGGTGCGGCGCAGTCCTGCGGCCTCGGCGCGCGCGTAGACCTCGGCGAACAGGCCCGGCGGGTGGCCGATCTCCGCGTTGTCGAGGCCGACGCCGGCAACGGGGGCACCCATCGCCAGGAGCTGCTCCAGGACGTCCAGGGCGTCGGCGGTGGCCTTGTCCCGGTGGAACGCGGCGATCAGCAGGGTGGAGACGCCCAGGTCGGCCTCGCTGCGTGCCAGGACCCCGGCGATGCCGGCCACGACGTCGTCCAGCGGCACGCCGCGCACCAGGTGGGCCTGCGGGTCGAAGGTGATCTCGGCGTGCCGCACCCCGGCGCGGGCCGCGCGCTCCAGGTAGGCGCGGGTGAGGTCGGCGAAGTCGGCGGCGGTGCGCAGCACGGCCATGTTGGCGGTGTAGAGGTCGAGGAACGACTGGAGGTCCGCGAAGTCGTACGCGGCACGCAGGGCGTCCGGGTCCGCGTACGGCAGCCGGACACCGTTCCTGGCGGCCAGCTCGAACGCGAGGTCCGGCTCCAGCGTGCCCTCCAGGTGCACGTGCAACTCGGCGCGGGGCGGACGGTTCGACGGTTCGGCCATGGGGGCAGGCTACGTCTCCAGGTGCCCGAGTTCGGTCACATGCACCGTCAGTGCTGGTGGGTTCGGTTCGACGGTTCGGCCATGGGGGGCATGGCTACGTCGCCAGGGGCCCGAGTTCGGTCACATGCACCGCCAGGGCTGGTGGGTTCGGGGGGGGGGGGGGGGGGGGGGGGGGGGGGGGGGGGGGGCGGGCGGCGGGGGGGGGGGGGCCCGGCCCCCCCCCCGGGGGGGCGGCCCCCCGGGGGGGGCGCCCCGGGGGTA
>NZ_JBITFV010000034.1:0-19890 GCF_044456525.1 Promicromonospora sp. NPDC050880 | reverse complement strand
GGGGGGGGGGGGGGGGGGGGGGGGGGGGGGGGGGGGGGGGGGGGGGGGGGGGGGGGGGGGGGGGGGGGGGGGGGGGGGGGGGGGGGGGGGGGGGGCCCCCCCCCCCCCCGCCCGCCGGGCGGGATCGAGGTCGATCCCGCCCGGGTGGCGGAGCTGGAGGCGGCCGAGGAGAGACGGAACACGGAGAACCTCGCTGCGGCCGGGGAGCTGGCGGTCTCGGCGCAGGAGCGCCTGCTGCCGGTCATGGACGGGCTGTACGAGGCGCTCCCGCTCGACGAGGGGGCATCGTCCGGCGTACCTGGCGCGGTGGACGGGGCGCCGGGCACGCCGGACGGGGCACCCGGTGCGGTGGACGGGGCGCCCCCGGACGCCGCCGACCTGCGCGAGTGGCGGGACGTCGTCGACGACGTCCAGGAGGACGTCGAGGAGCTCCCGCCCGGCTCCTCCGAGCACAACATCGTGCGCAACGGCCTGCTGCTCTCGACCGGCCTGCTGGGGGACACGCTCGACGTCCTCGAGGTGGCCGGGGCCGCGGACGCCGGCGGCACCGGCCGCCTGTACGACGTCGCGGGCGCGCTGCGCTCGCGGGCCGTCGACGCGTGGGCCCAGGCCGCGGTCCAGCTCGACATGCAGTACATCGCGGCGGACCGCGGGCACCTGCACGCGTTCCTTCCTCTGCACTCGGGCATGTCGACGGAGGGGGAGCCGGAGCTGGGTCACTGAGCGGCGCCGGGACGCTCCGGGCAGGACATCGTCCCGCAGGTGTGTTGCTGTGGAGAGACATCGTCTACTCACAGCAACACACCTGCGTGGGAGTGGTGGTGGGAGTGGCGCCCCGGTCGGAAGGAAACACTTGACCTGGATACCCCACAGGGGTATATCTGGTCCTGTCATGCCTCGCCGAGGTGTGGCAGAAAGGGATGACCATGGCGCACGACCACGCGCACGGCGAGACCGCCGAGCGCCACCATGAGCACGTGCCACCCGCGAGCCACGCGGAGCACGCGGTCCACGGCGAGCACGCAGGCCACACCGGCCACATGGAGCACACCGGCCACACGGACCAGCACACCGGCGCCGGCCACGCCGATCACGCCGGCCACGCCGGCCACGCCGGCCACGCCGATCACGCCGATCACGCCGATCACGCCGGCCACGCCGGCCACGCCGGCCACGCCGGCCACGCCGGCCACGGAGGTCACGGCGACCACGTCGCCCAGTTCCGGCGACTGTTCTGGATCATGCTCGTCCTGGCGGTGCCGGTGGTCGGTCTGTCCGGCATGTTCGCCATGGTCCTCGGCTACGAGCTCCCTGACGCCGCCTGGGTCTCCTGGGTCTCGCCGGTGCTCGGTACCGTCATGTACGTCTGGGGCGGGCGGCCGTTCCTGACCGGCGCCGTGAGCGAGCTGCGCTCCCGCAAGCCCGGGATGATGCTGCTCATCGGGCTGGCCATCACCGTCGCGTTCGTCGCCTCCCTCGGGGCGAGCCTCGGGGTGCTGGACCACCAGCTCGACTTCTGGTGGGAGCTGGCGCTCCTGATCGTCATCATGCTGCTCGGGCACTGGATCGAGATGCGTTCGCTCGCGCAGACGACGTCGGCGCTCGACTCGCTCGCCGCCCTGCTGCCCGACGAGGCCGAGCGTGTCGAGGGTGACCAGGTGGTGACGGTCGCGCCTGCCGACCTGGTGGTCGGCGACGTCGTGGTCGTGCGGCCCGGTGGCAGTGTCCCGGCGGACGGCCGCATCACCGACGGCCGGGCCGAGATGGACGAGTCCATGGTCACCGGCGAGTCGCGCACCGTGTCCCGGGGGCCGGGCGAGCCGGTGGTCGCCGGGACGGTCGCCACCGACTCCGGTCTGCGCGTGGAGGTCACGGCCACCGGCGACGACACCGCCCTGGCCGGGATCCAGCGCCTGGTGACCGAGGCGCAGAACTCGTCCTCGCGGGCCCAGCGCCTGGCCGACACCGCGGCGGGCTGGCTGTTCTGGTTCGCCCTGGCGGCCGCGGCGATCACGGCGGTGGTCTGGTCGGCCGCCGGGATGCCCGACGACGCCGTGATCCGCACGGTCACCGTCCTGGTCATCGCCTGCCCCCACGCGCTCGGCCTCGCCATCCCGCTCGTCGTCTCGATCGCGACCGAGCGTGCCGCCCGCGGCGGCGTCCTGATCAAGGACCGGCTGGCGCTGGAGAGCATGCGCACCGTCGACACCGTGCTGTTCGACAAGACCGGCACCCTCACCGAGGGCAAGCCCGTCGTCACGGAGGTCAGCACCGCGACGGGCGCGGGTCTCGACGGCGACGCGCTGGTGGCGCTCGCGGCGGCAGCCGAGCAGGACAGCGAGCACCCCCTGGCCCGGGCGATCGTCCGTGCGGCGCAGGAGCGCGGCGCGGTCCTGTCGCAGGCCTCCGGATTCACGTCGTCGCCCGCCGTCGGCGTGACGGCGACGGTCGACGGCCACGAGGTCCGGGTCGGCGGGCCGCGCCTCCTGCAGGAGACCGGCCAGGACGAGCTCGGCGCCGCCGACGCGTGGCGGGCGGACGGCGCGATCGTCCTGCATGTCCTGCGCGACGGCGTGGTGGTGGGCGCGCTGCGCCTCGCCGACGAGGTGCGGCCCCAGGCGGCGGACGCCGTCCGGCGGCTGCACGGGCTGGGCGTGCAGGTGGTCATGATCACCGGCGACGCCGAGGCCGTGGCCCGCTCCGTGGCCACCGAGCTCGGCATCGACCGCTGGTTCGCGGGCGTCCGGCCCGAGGACAAGTCCGCGAAGGTGCTGGAGCTCCAGCAGGAGGGCCGCAAGGTCGCCATGGTGGGCGACGGCGTGAACGACGCCCCGGCGCTCGCGCAGGCCGACGTCGGCATCGCGATCGGGGCGGGCACCGACGTGGCCATCGCGTCGGCGGGCGTCATCCTCGCCAGCGACGACCCCCGTTCGGTCCTGTCGGTGATCGAGCTGTCCCGGGCGAGCTACCGCAAGATGAAGCAGAACCTGTGGTGGGCCGCCGGGTACAACCTGATCTCGGTGCCGCTCGCGGCGGGCGTCCTGGCGCCGGTCGGGTTCGTGATGCCGATGTCCGCGGGCGCCGTCCTGATGTCCCTCTCGACGGTCGTGGTGGCCCTCAACGCGCAGCTTCTGCGCAGGCTGGACCTGCGGCCCGGCTCGTGACCGGTGGGGCGGGGTCGTGACCGGGACGACCCCGCCCCGCCCGCGGCCGGGGTGTTGACCGGTCGCCTCCGGCCTACCTAGCCTGTCCGGCGGCGCACCGGGCGCCGGTTGCCGGAGTCAAGGGAGACCTCGTGAAGCACCTACCTGCGTTCGGTCCTGTGTCCCAGCTGATGACAGCGGTGTCAGTGATCGCGCTGGCCGCCAGCGGCCTCGTCGTCGGCGGCACCGCGAGCGCCGCGCCCGTCACGGGCGCCACCGCGGCGGGCGACCCGCCGGACGGCGTCGGCGTGTGGCGCGTGGACGGGCCGCGCGGCTCCGGGCTCGACGGGGTGCTGCGGCTGGACGATGCCGGGCAGGTCACGCTCGACGTGGTCGCCGACGGCGCCACGGTGCTCTCGGCGACCCGGCTGGGGCTGCGCGGCAGCGACGGTGACCTCACCACGGGCCTGACGTTCGTGAGCCGTCAGGACCGGCGGGTCGCCGACACGTACGCCATGACGACGGGCAAGAGCCTCCGCCGCTCCTACGACCACCGCGAGTCGGTCTTCACGTTCGAGGACGCCGCGGGCGCCCGGCTCGGCATCGCGGTCCGCGTGGCCCGCGACGGCGTGGCCTACCGCTACCTGCTGGACGGTCCCGGTGAGCACCGGGTGGACGACGAGTCCGGCGCGTGGGAGCCGGCTGCCGACGGACCCGCGTGGATGCAGCGCTCGTACGCCGTGAACTACGAGGCGGAGTGGGCCACCACCACGGCGGTGGAGGGCCACGGGGCCACGAGCGTCGGGTACCCGGTGCTGTTCCAGCAGGGCGACCGGTACGCGCTGGTCACGGAGTCCGACGTGCGCGGCCAGTGGTCCGGCACGCACCTGGCGCACGAGCCGGGCACGCTGCGCTACTCCGTCGAGCTGTTCGAGGGGCGCCCGGTGACGTCGTCCGGGGCCTCGGCCGGTGGTGTGGCGAGCCCGTGGCGGGTGGCGGTGGTCGGTGACCTGCCCGGCGTCGTCGGCTCGAACCTGGTGGACGACCTGGCGACGCCCGCCGCGCTGGACCCGGGGGCGGACTGGATCCGGCCGGGCCGGTCGAGCTGGAGTTGGCTCACCGACCCGGCCAGCCCGCGCGACGAGGCGCGCCAGCGGGACTTCGTCGACCTGTCGGCGCGCAACGGCTGGGAGTACGTGCTCCTCGACGAGGGCTGGGACGCCACCTGGGTGCCGCGTACGGTGCGGTACGCGCACACCCGTGGCGTCGACGTGATCGTCTGGTTCCACAACCGCGACCTGCGCACCCAGGAGCAGCGCGACGAGTGGCTGCCCCGGCTCAAGGCGTGGGGCGTGAGCGGGCTCAAGGTGGACTTCATGGACTCCGACTCCCAGGAGATCCACCAGTGGTACGAGGACGTGGCCCGGGACACGGCACGGTACGAGCTGATGCTCAACTTCCACGGCTCGGCGCTGCCCACGGGCCTGCAGCGCACGTGGCCGCACATCATGAGCTACGAGTCGGTGCGCGGCATGGAGAACGGCGTGAGCCCCGAGCGCAACGTGGTGGTGCCGTTCACGCGCAACGTCGTCGGCTCCATGGACTTCACTCCGGTCGTGTTCTCCCGTGACAACGACAAGACGTCGCGCGCCCAGCAGGCCGCGATGAGCGTGGTGTACGAGTCGGGCTGGCAGCACATGTCCGACCGGCCCGAGGGGTACGACGCCGAGCCTGCCGCGCTGCCGTTCCTCCGGAACGTCCCGGCCCGCTGGGACGAGGTGCGGCTGCTGGGCGGCACGCCGGGGCGGGACGCGGTGCTGGCGCGCCGGTCCGGCGACCGCTGGTTCGTCGGCGGTCTGCGGGCGGGCTCGGGCGCCCCGCTCCGCCTCCCGCTCGCGGGTCTGGTCGGCGGTGCGGCCGTGGTCGACCTGCTCGCCGACGACGGCGCGGACGGCTCGGCCACGGTGCACACCACGGTGCGTGCCGCCGCGGGACAGACGCTGGAGATCCCGACCGCGGACAACGGCGGCTTCCTGGCGGTCGTGTGCGCCGCGACCCGGCCGGGCGCCTCCTGCCTGGACGAGATCGAGGCGCGGCCCGCGGCGGCGCTGGACGTCGAGCCGGTCGAGGCCGACGTCGAACCGGGCGGCACGGTGGAGGTGACGGCCGCGTTCACGGTGGCCGACCGCGACGTGACGCGGGTGCGGCTGACGCCGGACCTGCCCGCGGGATGGGTCGCGGACCACGGCACCGAGACGGTGGCCCGGCTCGGCGCCGGGCGCACGGCGCGGGTCACGTGGCGGGTCCAGGTGCCCGCCGACGGGGCCACCGGCACGTTCGAGCTGCCGGTCGACGTGGGCTACCGCGCGGGACGTGAGCAGTTCACGGCGGCCGGCCAGGCCACCCTCTGGGTGACGCCGCCGTCCCTGACCGGCACGCACCACGTGTCCGACCTCGACTGGATCGACGAGACCAACGGGTACGGCCCGGTCGAGCGCGACCGGTCCAACGGGGAGGCCGCGGGCGGTGACGGCGGACCGCTGCGGATTGCGGGCGTCACCTACGACAAGGGCGTGGGCATGCACGCCACCGGCTCCGTGACGGCGTGGCTCGGCGGCACGTGCACGCGGTTCACCGCTGTGGTCGGTATCGACGACGAGGTGCTCGACAAGCCGGGGGACACCGGCGTGGGCTCCGTGCGGTTCCAGGTCTACGGCGACGGCGTGCTGCTGACGGAGACGCCCGTGCTGTCCAACGACGACGGCGGCGTGCCGCTGGACGTCGACGTCACCGGTGTGCGGCGGCTGCGGCTGGTCGCGGACGAGGGCGGCGACGGCAAGAACTTCGACCACGCCGACTGGGCGGACGCGCGCGTGACCTGCTGACCGGCCACGACCTGCTGAGGAGCAGGGTTCAGCGAGTGTTCAGCCCCGCGCCGCCTGCCGGTCGCCCGTCCGGCCGGCGGCGGCGCGAGGCTCACCCTCATGAACACACGTCGTGGCGCCCGGGCGGGCGCCGTCGTCTCCGCCGTCGCGCTGGTGCTGTCGGGTACCGTCGCGTCCCTCGTCCCGCTCCCCGCCGGGAGCCCGGCCGACGCCGTTCCCGCGCAGGCCGTTCCCGCGCAGGCGGTTCCCGCGCAGGCCGTCTCTCACGGCGGCCCGGGCCTCGGAGGACGCACGGCCGCCGACCGGGCCTACCGCGACCTGCTCGACCACGGCCCGGACGCCAAGATCCTCACGGCGGCCCACCGTGCCCAGTGGCGCTCCGCGCCCGAGAACAGCGTGCCCGCGATCCTGGCGGCGTTCGAGGACGGCGCGGAGATCGTCGAGCTGGACGTCCGGCTCACGGCCGACGGCGTGCCCGTGCTCATGCACGACACGACGGTCGACCGCACCACCGACGGCACGGGCCGGGTCGACAGCCTGACGCTGGCGCAGATCGAGGAGCTCCGCCTGCGGGAGGGCCTGGGCGGCGCGCAGGCGGCGGTGACCGGCGAGCACGTGCCGACGCTGGCCGAGGCGATGCTCCTGGCCAAGGACCGCGGCCTGGTCAACCTCGACAAGGGCTGGCCGTTCCGGGAGGAGATCTGGGACGTGCTGACCGAGACCGGCACGGTGCGCAACGGCCTGTTCAAGTCGGACGCACCCGTGGACCAGGTCCAGGAGTTCCGCGCCACGCACCGCGGCGCCGTCTACATGCACATGGTCACCGACGCGAACCTCGCGGACGTCGACCGGTTCGGCGACGACCAGCCCGTGGCCTACGAGGTCAACTTCGACAGCACCGCGGACGCCGTCGCGCGCCGTCCGTTCCTCGACCGGGTGGCGAGCGGGAGCCGGGTCTGGAGCAACACGATGTGGGACGGCCTGTCGGAGCGGATGACCGACGAGGCCTCGCTGATCGATCCGTTGCGCGGCTGGCAGGCGCTGGTCGAGGGATACCGCACCACGATCTTCCAGACCGACGACGTCGAGAAGATCGAGCGCTGGCTGCGCACGGGGGAGGGCGACCCGCTGCCGCGCGGCGCCGTCCGCGTCCAGGCCGAGGACTTCCTGCCCGGCGAGGGCGTGGGCTACCACGACCTGGAGGCCGCCAACCGCAGCAACCTCCAGATGCGCCCGGGGGAGGGCGTGGACGTCCAGGACCTGGACGGCGCCGTCAGCCTCGGCTGGATGCGCGGCGGCGAGTGGCTCACCTATGCGGTCGAGGTGCCCCGGGACGGCACCTACGAGGTGGCCGTGCGCGCCTCGTCGCCCTACTCGCCGGCGGGTACCTACACCGTGACGTTCGACGGCGGTACCGCCGGCCCGCCGGTCGAGGTCGCGAACACCACCAGCCACGCGAAGCAGGTGCTCCAGCCGAGCGGTGTCGCCCAGCGGCTGGAGAAGGGCACGCACACGCTCCGGATCGACCTGCCCTCCGGCGCCTACCAGAACTGGAACCTCGACTACGTGCAGCTCACCCCGCTGCGCCGGTGACGCCCGGGGCGGCCGTGTTGCATAGGCTGCGGGCATGACGACACATCGATCGCACCGGGAGGCGCCGTGGGCGGCCTGATGGGACTCCTGGACGACATCGCGGCGCTCGCGAAGCTGGCGGCGGCGTCCATCGACGACGTCGGCGCGGCCGCGGGGCGCGCCACCGCGAAGGCCGCGGGCGTGGTGGTGGACGACACCGCCGTCACACCCCAGTACCTGCGGAGCGTCGCGGCGCAGCGCGAGCTGCCCATCGTGAAGAAGATCGCGATCGGGTCGATCCGGAACAAGCTGATCTTCATCCTCCCGGCCGCCCTGCTGCTCAGCCAGTTCCTGCCGTGGGCGCTGCCGATCATCCTCATGGTCGGCGGCACCTACCTGGCGTACGAGGGCGCGGAGAAGATCTGGCACAAGGTCTCCGGCCACCACGACGCCGAGGTGCCCGCCACCGAGGTCAGCCCCGAGGCGGAGCAGAAGATGATCGCGGGCGCGATCCGCACCGACCTGATCCTGTCGGCCGAGATCATGGTGATCGCGCTCGCCGAGGTGGCCGACCAGCCGTTCTGGTCGCGGCTGGCGATCCTGGTCGTGGTGGCCCTGGTCATCACGGTCATCGTCTACGGCATCGTGGCGGCCATCGTGAAGATGGACGACGTGGGGCTGCGGCTCGCCGAGCGGGACTCCGGCTTCTCCCGGCGGCTGGGCCGGGGCCTGGTCAAGGCGATGCCGCGGGTGCTGGCCGTGATCTCCGTGGTCGGCACCGTCGCGATGCTGTGGGTGGGCGGGCACATCCTGCTGGTCAACCTCGGTGCCGACGGCACCGGCTGGGTGCCGGCGCCCTATGAGTGGGTGCACCACCTGGAGGTGGCGATCCACGACGCGACCGGCGCTCTCGGCGGGACGCTGGGCTGGCTGTTCAACACGTTCTGCTCCGCCGTGGTCGGCCTCGTGGTCGGCGCCGTCGTGGTGGCTGTGCTGCACCTGCTGCCGTCCCGGAAGAAGACGGAGGAGGCCCCGGCCGGCCACTGACGCCGGCCCACCACGGACGTGACGCGACCCCGAAGACGTCAGGCGGCGGACGGGGTGCGCACAGTCCCGAACTCGTTGCGGCGGCGCAGCACGAACCCGAGGCTCTCGTAGAGCCGGATCGCGTTCGTGTTGCCCGCCGCGGCGTGCATCAGCGCCCGGGCGCCGCGCTCGTGGACGTGGTGCACCACGTCGAGCACGAGGCGTGAGGCCAGGCCCTGCCCGCGGTACCGCTCGTCCGTGGCGACCGCGCTGATCTCGGTCCAGCCCGCAGGGCGCAGGCGTTCGCCGGCCATCGCCGCCAGCCGCCCGTCACGCCGGATGCCGACGTACCGGCCGAGCTCGTAGGTGCGCGGCAGGAACGGGCCCGGCTTGGCCCGCGCCACGAGGTCGAGCATCTCCGGCACGTCGGCCTCGCCCAGCACGACGGCCTCCGGGTCCGGCCGGGCGGCGATCCGGTCGGTCTCGACGAGCTGCACGCCCGCGTGCAGCTCGCCGCGCGTCCAGCCTGCCGGCAGCGCCACCGACTCGGGGGGAGCGGGGAAGTCGGCGTCGTACCCGACCAGGTCGATGATCGCGGCCCACACGTCGGGGTCGTCCCAGGTCCGCACCGCGGCGAAGGGGGAGACGTCGACGGGGTACCGGCGCACGAGGTCACCGCCCTCGGCCAGGTGGGCGTGCTCGCCGGTGAGCGACGACCAGGCGGCGTCGTCCAGCACGGAGTCGTCGTAGGCCGGGGTGTCGAACGCGGGGTCTGTCAGGAGGCTCACGACGTCCTCAACTGCCGGTCGCGGCCCGGCATTCCGCCCCGTCCCGGGTAGGGCGGCGCCTCGGGGCCGGTGGTCCGAGGCCGCACGATGCCCGGGCCAACTCTCAACCTGAAGTTGAACCTGAACCCAGTGCCGGCCCGACCTTCGACCCGTGCCTGAACCTTGGCCCGATGACGATCCAGGACCCGCGGAATGCTGCAGGTCCGCGCCAGACGCGGCGCCCCGGATTCCGGCCGGGTGGGGCCCGACGGCGGTCTCCCGGGTCCCGCAGCGCCGGCACACCTCCGAGCGCCTGGGTCACGCGGCCGTTGCGGTGACGTGGATCACTTGATATGCATGAGTCATGCATGACAGGACGGCGAACCTGCTCGGCGCGGCGTCCCTGGCGGTGACCGACGTGCTGCTGGGGGCGGCGACCGCGGCTGCCGCGACCGGACCCAGTGGTACGGCGGCCCTGGTGGTGCTGTCCGCGACCCCGGGCCTGTCCACCACCGAGCTCGGGCGCAGGGTCGGCCTGACCCAGTCGGCCGCGACGCGCATGGTGGACGCGCTGGTCGGGCGGGGGCTCGCCGAACGGCGTCCGTCCCTGGGCAAGTGGGTGACCGTCCACCTCACGCCGCAGGGTGCGCAGGCAGCGCGGTCGGTGCTGACCAGCCGGGAGGACCGGGTGGGCGCTCTGCTCTCCTCCCTGGACGCGGACGAGCGGGACACGCTCTCGGGGATCCTCGAGAAGGTGCTGACCGCCGTGTACGGCGAACGGCCGGACAGCCAGTGGCTGTGCCGGCTGTGCGACCGGGAGTCGTGCCTGGACGGCGGCGCGGACCACTGCCCGGTCGGGGCCGCCGAGCGCGAGGCGCAGGCGAGAGCGCGGGAGGCGTAGCCCGGGATGACACCGTGACCGAGGTCCTGGCGCTGCTGTCGGCCCTGTGCTTCGGGCTGACGCACTTCGTCAACGGTGTCGTGTCCCGCACCTGGAACGGCGTGACGGTGGCGGCCGTCGCACAGGTGGGCGGCACGGTGCTCAGCGTCCCGGTCGCCGTCCTGCTGCCCGCGGGGCACCCGACGGCGGGGACCCTCTGGTGGGGCGCGCTGTCCGGGCTCGGCACCGGCGTCGGCGTCGCGTTCCTCTACCGGGCCATGAGCCGTGGGCCGATGAGCGTCGTCGCCCCGGTGAGCGACCTGGCCGGGGTGGCGCTCCCGGTCGTGGTGGGTGTCACGCTGCTGCACGAGCGGCCCTCGCCGCTCGCCGTCGCCGGGATCCTCCTGGCGCTGGTGGCGGTCTGGCTGGTCTCGCGCCGCCGTCCGGCACCCGGTGCGGGCGGCTCGCGCGGCGTGCGGCGCACGGTCGACGGCGTGCCGGACGCGCTGCTCGCTGGTGTGGGCATCGCCGCGCACTTCGTCGCCGTCGCCCGCATCCCCGCCGAGGCCGGGGCGTGGCCCCTCGCGGTGGCCGCGGGGTGTCCGTCGCCGTCATCGTCGCCCTGGCCGTGGCGCTCGGTGCGCCGGCGCGCCTGTCCCGGCGAGCCACGTGGGCGGCCCTCGTGGCGGGCGGGGTCGGGACGGTCGCCACCGTCCTGTACTGGGCGGCGGTCGCCGAGGGCCTGCTGACCACCACGACCGTCCTGGCGTCGCTGTACCCGGCCGTCCCCGTGCTGCTGGCGGTGGTGCTCCTGCGCGAGCGGCTGTCGGCGGGCCAGGTGTCCGGGCTGGTCGTGGCCGGTGCGGCGGCCGTGCTCATCGCGGTGTAGGCGAGCGTCACGCGGTCCGCCGCCGACGTCTTCTACTATTACCCCTATTTCTATACGTTGACATAGGGGTAAAGCGCTCCCTACGCTGCGGGCAGCCGGGTCGACGACGTCCCGGTGAGAACACGGACGACGGAGTTCGGACCATGAAGCTCAGCAGTGCCCCGGCGCCGGCGGTCAGCGCCACCCGACGCCAGCAGACCATCAGCGCGTGGATCTTCCTCGCGGTACCGGTGCTGCTGTTCGCGGTCTTCCTGCTGCTCCCGGTGGTCATGGCGGTCGGCCTGAGCCTGACCGACTACGCCGTCATCGGCGACTTCCAGTGGGTGGGCCTGGACAACTACGCCCGCATCGCCGGTGACCCGATCTTCTGGGTGGCCGTGCGCAACACCGCGCTCTACACGGTGCTGTACGTGCCGGCCGGCCTGGTGGTCGCGCTCGGCACCGCGCTGCTGCTGAATCGCAGCACCCGCGTCTCGCGTGTGTTCCGCACCCTGTTCTACATCCCGGTCGTCTCCTCGACCGTCGCGACCGCCGCCATCTGGTTCTGGCTGCTCAACCCCCAGTACGGACTGCTCAACGCGGTGCTCGGCTGGTTCGGCATCGACGGCCCGGCGTGGTTGTACGAGTCCCGCTGGGCCATGATCGCCATCGTCATGATGAGCGTCTGGGCCGGGTTCGGCGCCAACATGATCATCTACCTCGGCGCGCTCCAGGGCGTGCCCGGCGAGCTCGTGGACGCCGCCCGCGTCGACGGGGCCGGGGCGTTCCGGGTGTTCTGGCACGTGACCCTGCCGGCCATCTCCCGGGCCACGTTCCTCATCCTCACGCTGCTGCTCATCGCCGCCTTCCAGGTGTTCGACCAGGCGTACGTGCTGACCAAGGGCGGCCCCGGCAACTCGACCCTCACCCTCGTCTACTACATCTACGACCGCGGGTTCGGCCGGCTGGAGATGGGATACGCCTCGGCACTGTCGTTCGTGCTGTTCCTCGTCATCCTCGTGTTCTCCGTCGCCAACGCCCGCGCCACCGGACGGGAGAACGACCGATGAGCGCGCCCACCAGCCCCGCACCGGCGGGCATCGTCGTCGCCGCGACCGCAGCCGCGCCACCGGCGCCCGTCAAGCGGCCTCCGACCGCCCGGAGCGTGACCGGCCGGGTGCTGTGGACCCTCGCCGTCGTGCTGATCAGCCTCACCACCGTGATGCCGCTGGTCTGGACGCTGGCCACGTCGCTGAAGCCGGAGGGCGAGATCCTCTCGTCCTACCTCCGGCTCCTGCCCGAGAACCCCACGCTCGCCAACTACGTGACCCTGTTCACCGACGGGCCCTTCGGCCGCTACCTGGCCAACTCGGCGATCATCGCGCTCGGCGGCGTGGCCACCAACCTGTTCTTCGGGGGCCTGGCCGGGTACGCGCTGGCCAAGCTGCACTTCCGCGGCCGCGGCGTGGTCTTCTCGCTGTTCCTCGGCTCCATGATGGTGCCGGGCATCATCACCATGGTCCCCACCTTCCTGGTGCTGCGCCGGTTCCCGCTGGTGGGGGGCAACGACCTGTTCGGCGAGGGCGGTGCGGGCTTCATCAACAGCTACGGCGCCGTGCTCATCCCGTTCGCCGCCGGGCCGTTCGCGGTGTTCTTCATGCGCCAGTTCTTCCAGGCGCTGCCCGACGAGCTCGGCGACGCCGCCCGTATCGACGGCGCGAGCGAGTTCCGCATCTTCTGGAACATCTACCTGCCGCTGGCCCGGGCCGGCCTGGCCGTGCTCGGCGTGCTCACCTTCCAGGCCGGGTGGAACAGCTTCCTGTGGCCCCTCATCGCCCTCAACGACCCCGAGATGCTCACCGTGCAGGTGGGCCTGGCCGGGTACGTCAACGAGTACCAGACCGAGTACGGGCCCCTGCTGGCCGGGACGATCCTGGCGAGCCTGCCCGTCCTGGTCGTCTTCGTGCTCGCCCAGCGCTACATCATCGAGAACTTCGCCCACTCAGGAACCAAATGAGCAACACACTGCAAAGGAGCAGAGTCATGAAGCGTGCACCACGGATCGCCGGGGCCCTCGCCGCGGCCGCGGTCCTGGCCGGAACCCTGACCGCGTGCGGCGGCGCGTCGGACGGCGGGTCCGGCGGCGGACCCGAGGAGGTGACCTTCTGGGGCTCCTGGTCCGGCGCCCAGGCCAAGCAGCTCCAGCAGCAGGCCGACGCGTTCAACGAGTCCCAGGACGAGTACGAGGTCACCTACGTGGGCCAGGAGCTCGTCGAGGAGAAGCTGCTCACTGCGCTCGCGTCCGGCAGCGTGCCCGACGTGGTGCTCTGGGACCGGTACGCGACCCCGCTGTACGTGCCCAAGAACGCGCTGGCGCCGATCGACGAGTACCTCGAGGCCGACGGCGTGGACACCGGGCAGTTCTACGAGCAGGCGATGGGCGAGCTCGTCGTCGACGGCCAGACCTACGGCCTGCCGCTGCTCGTGGACAACCGGTCGCTGTTCTACAACACCGAGCTGCTGGCCGACGCCGGCGTCGAGCCGCCCACCGACTGGGCCGGGCTCAAGAAGGCCGCCGAGGCCGCGACCGAACGCGAGGGCGGCACGCTGAGCGTGGCCGGCTTCGCGCTCGACGACCCGGGCCTGTTCAACATCTGGCTGAAGCAGGCCGGCGGCCAGATGTTCAGCGACGACGGCACGACCACCGCCTTCAACAGCCCGGAGGGTCTGGAGGTGCTGGAGTTCTGGCAGGGCCTGCTCGACGCCGGCGTGTACGAGCCCGGCTTCGGCGAGGGCGTCGACTCGTTCGCCGAGGGCAGCGTGGCGCTCAAGTACGACGGACCGTGGGCGCTGACCGCGCTGGACGAGGCCGGGGTGGACTACGGCATCGTGCAGCCGCCCGTCGGTCCCGACGGCGACCAGGGCGCCGGCATGGGCGGCTTCGGCCTGGTCATCCCGCAGGGCGCACAGAACCCTGACGGCGCCTGGGAGTTCATGAAGTGGTGGACCACGCAGCCCGCCAACGGCGTCGACTTCGCCAAGATCTCCGGCTGGATCCCCGCGAACGTGGAGGCCGCCAACGACCCGTACTTCACGCAGGACGACCGGTACCAGGCGTTCATCGAGACCATGGAGTACGCCCAGGTGCGCTCGAACGTGCCCGGAGCCTCCGACGTCGAGGGCAAGGCCCTGATCCCCGCCCTCGAACGGTTCCTGGGCGGGGAGGTGGACGCGGCGACGGCACTTGCCGAGGCCCAGGAGCTGGGCGACCAGATCCTGGCGGACAACGCGCAGTGAACCCCGAGGACGACGACGCGCGCTCCGCGCCCCGAACCACGACGCGCGCTCCGCGCCCCGAACCACGACGCGCGCTCCGCGCCCCGAACCACGACGCGCGCTCCGCGCGCAGTGAGGACGACCCGAACCACATGAACGCACCGAACCCCTGGTCCGCCCGCGCCGACCTGGCCCAGCGCAGCCTGGACCACTTCTTCGGCACGGCCGAGCCGCAGCTGCTCGACAACACCTACCCCGTCGGCGACAACTCGACGTTCAACTACTGGTGGCTGGCGCACGTGATCGACGTGCGGCTGGACGCCTTCGCGCGGACCGGAGACGCACGCTGGCTGGCGGCGGCGCGGGCCACGAGCGCGAACCTGCGCGGGCGGAACGGGGGTTCGCTGTTCAACGACTACTTCGACGACATGCTCTGGTACGCGCTGGCCCTGGAGCGGCTGGCCCGGGCCACCGGGCGCACCGAACCCCTGGACGACGCCCGCTCCATCTGGGACCACGTCGTCGAGCACGGGTGGAACGACACCCACGGCGCCAGCGTGGCCTGGCGCAAGCAGCAGCTCCACTACAAGAACACGCCCGCCAACGGGCCGTTCGTCATCCTCTCCGCGCGGCTGTACGACCACGACCCGCGCCCGGAGTACCTGGAGCGCGGGCGCACCGCGTTCGACTGGATCACCGCGACGCTGGTGGGGCCGGACGGGTTCGTGGAGGACGGCATCAACCGCGAGGGCGACGGGCGCGTCGACACGCAGTGGCGCTTCACCTACAACCAGGGGCTGTACATCGGCGCGGCGGTCGCGCTGGACGCCGTGCGGCCCGAGCCCGAGCTGGTCGACCGGGCCGTCCGGACCGCCACGACGGCGCTGCGCGAGCTCGCCCCCGACGGGATCGTGGGCAGCGAGGGCGGCGGGGGAGACGAGGGCCTGTTCAAGGGAGTGCTGTACCGCTACCTGGGCACGCTCCTGGACCGCCTCGGGCCGACGGCGCCCGCCAGCGGGCCGCTCGTGGAGTTCGTGCGTACCAGCACGGACCGCCTGTGGGAGACCGCACAGCGCGACGGGCACCTGCTGGCCGGCGACGACTGGCGGCACCCCGCGCAGCCCCCGGTGTTCTACTCGACCCAGCTCAGCGCGATCATGGCGCTGGAGCTGCGGGCCGCGGTGGAGGCGCGGCGATGACCGTGGTCCGGGGTAGATTCGTGGGTCGTCTCCCACCGGTGAAGGGGCATCCGTGAGCCAGCCGCTCTACGTCGAGGTGTACCAGCAGCTCCGTGACGCCATCCACGCGGGCACCTACGGTGTCGGCGACCGGATGCCCGCCGAGGCGGAGCTGACCAAGCAGCTCGGCGTCAGCGCCATCACGCTCAAGCGGGCGATGGACCTGCTGCGCTCCGAGGGCTACATCACGCGCCGGCCGCGGCTGGGCACGGTCGTGGTGAGTGCCACCGCGACCGGCCCGGCCGGCCCACGGTCCGGGCCGGCGCCGCTGATCGGGTGCGTGCTGACCGACTTCGACGACACCTTCGGCACCCGGGTCCTGTCGGGCCTGCTGGACGCGTCGGGCACGGCGGCCAACCTGGTGGTCAAGCGGAGCCTGGGGGACGGCGAGGCCGAGGGCGACCTGGTGCGCGCGCTGGTGGCCGACGGCGTCCAGGGGCTCATCCTGGAGCCCAGCTCCTCGCAGTACGTGCCGCCCGCGGTGCTGGAGCTGATCACCCGGTCGTTCCCGGTGACCATCCTGGACCGGGTGTTCGACGGCGTCCCGGTGTCGTCGGTCTGCTCCGACAACGTCTCGGCGGGCCGCCAGGCGGCCGAGGTGCTCTTCACCGCGGGCTACGACCACGTGGGCCTCGTCTCGGCCGCGAGCACGGTGTCGACGGTGCAGGACCGGCTGGACGGCGTCGTCGCCGCCCACGCGACCCGGCACGTCCCGTTCGACCCGGCGCACCAGTACCGCCAGGTGCGCTCGACCGTGCCGGGCAGCGGTGTGGCGCCCGACGAGGACATCGCCGGGCTCGAGAAGTTCCTGGCCGCCAACCCTGGCCTGACGGGTGTGGTCGCCACCGAGTACAACATCGCGGTGCTGCTGCGTGAGGCGGCCCAGCGCACCGGGCGGACCGTGCCGGACGACCTCGGCATCGTCTGCTTCGACCACCCGGACGCCTTCTACGACCAGGCGCGCTACCGGTTCACCCACATCCGCCAGGACGAGTCCCGGATGGGCCACGAGGCGGTCGCGCTCGTGCTGGCGCAGCTGCGCGACGCCGGCCAGGTCACCAAGGTGACGCTGCCCACGCAGCTCGTGCCGGGCAGCTCGACCCGCTGAGCCGCGACCTCGCCCAATAGGTGTATTGCACCCATTTCTCCTGTAGGTTTTGGGTGAATTCACGAGCGCCTGGGGGCAACGCCGCACCCAGGGGGAGGAGCCCATCGATGTCGATGCTTCGTCGTACCCGGAATGCCCTGCTGACCGCCGTCGTGGCGGTCGCCCTGACCGCCGGGGGCCAGCCAGCGGCCCTCGCGCACGCCGGCCCGCCCGGTGCGGGCCCCCAGGCCGCGGGGGCGGCCGACGTGGCGCGCGCCCGGGTGGCCACCGAGGTGCTGCTGGAGTCCTACGACCAGGAGAAGGCGTGGTTCCCGTCGAGCTGGTGGAACTCGGCCGTCGCGCTGCAGACGATCGGCGACTACATGCTGCGCACCGGTGACCGCAGCTACGTGGACGTGCTGGACCACAGCTTCGAGACCAACAAGGGGCCGTTCCCGGCGGGCGAGCGGTCCACCGACGAGATCTACGGCAACTTCACCAGCCGCGCCATCGACGACGCCGGGTGGTGGGCGCTGAACTGGGTCACCGCCTACGACCTGACCGGCGAGGCGAAGTACCTCGACATGGCCGGCACCATCGGCGAGTTCATGCACGGGTTCTGGGACCCGAGCACGTGCGGTGGCGGGATCTGGTGGAACGAGGAGCGCACCTACAAGAATGCCGTGACCAACGGCCAGTGGGTGCGGCTGACCGCCGAGCTGCACAACCGGATCCCGGGCGACACGGTGTGGCTCGACCGGTCGCAGGAGGCGTGGGACTGGTACGTCGCCAGCGGCATGATCAATGCCGACGGCCTGGTCAACGACGGGCTGACGGACGCCTGCGCCAGCAACGGCGACACGGTCTGGAGCTACAACCAGGGCCTGGCGATCGGCGCACCCCTGGAGCTGTACCGGGCCACGGGTGACCCGGAGCTGCTCGCGCAGGCGCGCCGCCTGGCCGACGCCGCCCTGGACTCCACGGCACTCGTCACCGACGACGTGCTGACCGAGTCCTGCGACCGGGTGGACCGGTCCTGCGACGACAACCAGAAGCAGTTCAAGGGCATCTTCATGCGGTACCTGATGGACCTGGCGGACACCACCGGCGACCAGCGCTACCAGGAGTTCGCCGCGCACCAGGCCGAGACGATCTGGGCGGCCGACCGGGACTCCTCCGACCGCCTGGGGCAGCGCTGGGCAGGCGGCACGAGCGCCGACCACCCGAACGTCTTCGACTGGCGCACCCAGGCCAGCGCCCTCAGTGCCCTGATCGCGGACGTCCCGCAGGACGCCCCCGCCCGGTCGCTGTCCGCGACCATGTCGCCCGACCAGCTCGTGGTGATGCCCAGCCCGGGTGCGACGTCGGCCCTGCGGACCGAGGTCGGGGTCGCGGCCACGTCGGACGGCCGCCGCCCCCTGCGCGTGGACGTGCGGGTGGACGGCCCGCGGGGGTGGACCGTCGACCCGGACCGCAGCCGGCTGACGCTCGCCACCACGGGGGACGGGACGCCCACCCGGGCGGTCGTGCCGCTGGACGTGACGGTCCCCGCCGGCGTGGCGGACGGCAGCTATCCGCTGACCGTGACCGTCACCGCGGGGCCGGGTCTGAGCTGGACCACGCGCGCCACGGTGCAGGTGGCGAGCGTGGTCGACTTCGACGCGGGCAGCACCGAGGAGGTCGCGTGGCTCTGGGACGCGGGCGGGTCCGGCCTGAGCCAGGCGGGCAGCCGGTTCGCCGACGGCACCAGCCGCTTCGTCTACAAGCTCCCGTTCCCGGCCGAGGCGACGTCGGCCGAGGCGACCCTCACGATCGACAACCAGTACGTCGTGGCCCTCGGGCCGGACGGCGAGAGCTGGACCACGGTCCTGGCGGAGGACGAGCAGGTCCGGGACGGCTCCAACAAGGCCGACCACACCCTCGACCTGACGCCGTACCTCGGGCCGGACAAGGCGGTCTACATCCGCGTGACCGACGCGTTCCCCGCGGACGGCTGGGGCGGCGGGGTCTACCACGTCTCGGCGACGTTCGGGACGGACTGAGGTGCTGCCAGGATGAGGCCATGAGCGAACTCGATGTCACTGCCGTCGTCTCCGAGGTCGAGGCCCAGGAGGCCGAGCTGGTCCTGCCCTCGTTCACGCACGAGCAGGCGTGGGACCTGGGTGTGCGGCTGGTCGGGCTGGCGACCGAGCGGGACCTGCCCGTCACCGTCGACATCCGCAAGGGCACCCAGCAGGTGTTCCACGCGGCGCGCCCCGGCACCACGCCAGACAACGACTCCTGGATCGAGCGCAAGGTGCGGGTCGTCTACCGGTTCGGCGCGTCGTCGTACCTGGTGGGTCTGCGCGCCCGGGTGAAGGGGAGCGACTTCAACGCCGACCACGGTCTGCCGTTCCAGGAGTACTCCGCGCACGGCGGGGCCGTGCCGGTGCGGGTGGCCGGGGTGGGCATCGTCGGCGTCGTGACCGTGTCGGGTCTGGCGCAGCAGGACGACCACGCACTCGTGGTCGAGGCCCTGCGCGAGCTGATGGCGGCGTAGGCGCGTCCGGTCGTCCCGGCCGCCGTCGGGTCACCCCGCATGGGGAGTTATATCCATGGTGTGACCTGCACGGACACCGTATCCTCACGCTTCGGTGACGGTACTCGACGGCGGTCGGCGACGAACAGGACGGAGGTCTGGTGATGGTGGATCTGCGGGTTGATCTGGATGCGGTGCGTGAGTTGGGGTCGAGTTTGTCGGTGGTGGCGGGTGAGTTCGAGAACGCGAATGCGAACAGTGATCGGATTGCGGGTGCGGTGGGTCATGAGGGGTTGGCGGGGGTGGTGCGGGATTTCGCGCACAAGTGGGATGACACGCGGGGCAAGATGACGGAGAACTTGCGCAAGCTGGCGGAGGCCTCGACGCAGGTGGCGCAGGCGTTCACGGATATTGATAGGGATCTGGCCAGGGCGATGGAGGGCGATGAGGCTGCTCCTTCGTCGGGTGGTGGCCCGGGTGGTGCGTTGTGAGGCCGGCGGATTGGTCGCCGGTGGGTCTGGATGTGGATCCGACGCCTGGTGATCCGGTGTTGGTGCTTGCTGGTGGGCAGGAGTATCTGGAGGTTGCTCGGTCGATCGATGAGGCGGCGGGGGCGATGTCGCGTCTGGA
>NZ_JBITFV010000033.1:0-21806 GCF_044456525.1 Promicromonospora sp. NPDC050880 | reverse complement strand
CTGGGTGCCCAACCCGGACCCCCCCCCCCCCGTGGTTCCGTGGTGTTTGGGCCCCCCCCCCACCGCGGGGGGCCCCCCCCGCTTGGGGTAAAACCCCCGCGGGGGGGGGGGGGGGGGGGCCCCCCCCCCGACCGCTGTCCGGAGTCGTCCGGCGGCCGGTCACGAGCCCCGGCCGGGCGACCGCAGAAACGCATGTCTGCCGAGGAACGATGCTCAGACTGATCGTGCAGCGCCTGCTGCTCCTGATACCCCTCCTGCTGGGCTTGTCGGTCCTGCTGTTCGGCTGGGTGCGCGCCCTGCCGGGCGGCCCGGTCCAGGCCATGCTCGGCGAGCGGTACACCCCCGAGGCCGCGGCCGAGATCGAGGCCCAGCTCGGTCTCGACCAGCCGCTGATCGTGCAGTACGGCAAGTACCTGCTGCGCCTGCTGCAGGGCGACTTCGGCGTCTCGCTGCAGAGCGGCCGGCCCGTGCTGGACGAGTTCCTCACGCGGTTCCCGGCCACCATCGAGCTCACCGTGGTGGCGCTGGTCTTCGCGATCGGCATCGGCATCCCGCTGGGCTACGTCGCCGCGCGCCGGGCCGGGTCGATCGTGGACCACTCGGCCGTCGTGGTCTCGCTGATCGGCGTGACGGTGCCCGTGTTCTTCCTGGCCTTCATCCTGAAGTACATCTTCGCCGTCGAGCTGGGCTGGTTCCCGACCACGGGCCGCCAGAGCGCCACGATGATCGCCACGCACCCGACCAACTTCTACGTCCTGGACGGCCTGCTCACCGGCGAGTGGGACGCGGCCTGGGACGCCCTGGTCCACCTGATCCTGCCGGGCATCGCGCTCGGCTCCATCCCGCTGGCGATCGTGGCGCGCATGACGCGCGCCGCCGTCTCCGAGGTGCAGAACGCGGACTACGTCCGCACGGCGCGCGCCAAGGGCATCAAGCCGTCCCGGCTGCGCGGGGACCACATCCTGAAGAACGCCATGCTCCCCGTGGTGACGACGATCGGCCTGCAGGTCGGCCTCCTGCTGTCGGGCGCGGTGCTCACCGAGACCGTCTTCGCCTTCAGCGGCATCGGCAGCTTCCTCGCGGACTCGGTGTTCAACGCCGACTACCCCGTGATGCAGGGCTTCGTGCTGATGATCGCCGTGGTCTACGCCCTCGTGAACCTGCTCGTCGACGTCTCGTACGGGCTGATCGACCCCCGGCTGAGGAGGCAGCAGTGAGTGCCAACGAGCTTCCTGTGACCGACGGCGCGGCCGCCGCGCCGCTCCACGCGAGCATCCACGGCGACGGCCCGGCCGGCGCCGACCACGGCGGCGAGGGGGTCTGGGCGCGCGCCTGGCGCACCCTGCGCAAGAACCCCGTCGCGATCATCGGCTTCGTGATCGTCGCGGTCTTCGTCGTCGTGGCGCTCCTCGCGCCGGTGCTCGCTCCCTACGGCGGCACCGAGCTGCCCGGCCGCGCCGAGGTGCGGCCCACCATGATCCCCGGCCCGTCGGCCGAGTACCCGCTCGGCCTGGACCGCTACGGCGGCGACGTGCTGAGCAAGCTGATCTGGGGTGCCCAGGCCTCGCTCCTGGTCGGCGTGCTGTCCACCCTCTTCGGTCTCGCGGGCGGCCTGCTCCTGGGCCTGCTCGCCGGCTGGTTCGGCAAGTGGGTCGACTTCGCGGTCATGCGCCTGGTCGACCTGATGCTCTCGGTGCCCTCGCTGCTCCTGGCGGTCTCGATCGCGGCGATCGTGGGCCAGTCTTCGATGGCGGTCATCATCGCCATCGGCGTGGTGCAGGTACCGATCTTCGCCCGCCTGCTGCGCGGCTCCATGCTGGCGCAGAAGGGGCAGGACTACGTCCTGGCGGCGTCCGCCCTCGGGCTGACGCGGCGGTCGGTGACCATGAGCCACGTGCTGCCCAACAGCGTGGGCCCCGTCATCGTGCAGGCCACCCTCAGCCTGGCCACGGCCGTGATCGAGGCCGCCGCGCTGTCCTTCCTCGGCCTGGGTGGCGGCGAGCCGTCCACCGCGGAGTGGGGACGCATGCTGACGGCCGCCCAGCAGGAGCTCGCGGTCGCGCCGCGGCTGGCGATCCTGCCCGGCATCTGCATCGCCGTGACGGCCCTCGGCTTCACCCTCGTGGGCGAGAGCCTGCGCGAGGCCCTCGACCCCCGGAACAGGACCCGACGATGAACGACATCGCTGACAAGAACCCGGCCGACGACGTCGTCCTGCGCGTCGAGGACATGAGCGTCGACTTCCGCACGGAGCACGGTGCCGCGCGCGCCGTGTCGAACGCGAACCTGGTGGTCCGCCGCGGTCAGACCGTGGCGATCGTGGGCGAGTCGGGCTCCGGCAAGACGACCCTCGCCATGGCGGTCCTGGGGCTGCTCGCGAGCAACGGCTCGGTGGCCGAGGGGCACATCTGGTTCAAGGACGAGGACCTCGGCGCCGTGAGCCCGCAGCGCATGGCGCAGCTGCGCGGCACGGAGCTGGGCCTGGTGCCGCAGGACCCGATGACCAACCTCAACCCCATCCTGCCGATCGGCCGGCAGATCGACGAGGGCCTGATCGACAACGGCCTGCGCACGCGCCGGGACGCCCGCGACCGCACGGTCGAGCTGCTCGAGGAGGTGGGCCTGCCCGACGCGCGGCGCCGGGCCTCCCAGTACCCGCACGAGTTCTCGGGCGGCATGCGCCAGCGCGCGCTCATCGCCATGGGCCTGTCGGGGCGCCCCGCGCTGCTGGTGGCGGACGAGCCGACCTCCGCCCTGGACGTCACCGTGCAGCGGGGCATCCTCGACCAGCTCTCGGGCCTGACCGAGGAGCTCGGCACCGCCGTGCTGCTCATCACCCACGACCTCGGTCTCGCGGCCGAGCGCGCCGACATCGTCGTGGTCATGTACCGCGGCGACATCGTGGAGCAGGGCCCCGCCCGGCAGGTGCTCACCGCGCCGCAGCACGAGTACACCAAGCGCCTCATGGCGGCGGCGCCGTCGCTGGCTTCGCGCCGCATCGAGATCGCGCGCGAGCGCGGGCTGGACGAGGTGCTGGACGAGGCCCTCCTCGCCCACGGCGAGACGGCGGCGGACGCCGCCGCGGCCGAGGACGGGTCGGCGAACGGGCACCTGGCCGCGAAGGAGGTGGCGCCCCTGGTGTCCGTGCAGGACGTCAGCAAGGTGTTCTCCATCCGCGGCAACAGCCTGTTCGCGCGGAGCAAGGACTTCACCGCCGTGGACGGCGTGAGCCTGGACATCCCGCGCGGGTCGACCGTGGCCGTGGTGGGGGAGTCCGGTTCGGGCAAGTCCACGCTGGCCCGGATGATCCTCGACATCGAGAAGCCCACGCGGGGCACCATCACGTTCGACGGTGCCGTCGTGGGCGCGGGCGGGCACCGGGAGCAGATCGCCTACCGGCGCCGGGTGCAGCCCGTGTTCCAGGACCCGTACTCGTCGCTCGACCCGCTGTACTCGGTGTTCCGCGCGATCGAGGAGCCGCTGCGCGCCCACGACTACGGGGACGCGCGTGCCCGGCGGGCCCGGGTGGAGGAGCTCGCCGAGCAGGTGGCCCTCAGCAAGGGGCAGCTCCAGCGGTTCCCGTCGGAGCTGTCCGGCGGGCAGCGCCAGCGCGTCGCCATAGCTCGGGCCCTGGCCCTGTCGCCCGAGCTCGTGGTGTGCGACGAGGCCGTCTCGGCGCTCGACGTCGTGGTGCAGGCGCAGATCCTCCAGCTCCTCGCGAGCCTCCAGGAGGAGCTGGGCCTGACCTACCTCTTCATCACCCACGACCTCGCGGTGGTGCGGCAGATCGCCGACCGCGTGCTGGTGATGCAGCAGGGCCGCATGGTCGAGGAGGGCACGGTCGACGCCGTCTTCGACTCGCCGAGCACGGACTACACGCGGGCGCTGCTCGACGCCATCCCGGGCCGGGACCTGGAGCTCGCGCTCTGACGGTCCCGGGGGTGCCGCGGCGGGTGCGGCTCGCGTTGACCATCCCGCCGCGGCGCCACTAGGATGACTGGCGGTGCCGTGCGCCTTCCGGCGACCACCGGCACCTCACGAGCGCCGCACACGCAGAGCTCACACAGACCCTGTCCGTACTACGCCATGTCCGCATCGGAGCATCGAACTCAATGACCATCTCCACCCCTGCGAAGTCCGCCCCCCAGGTTGCCGTCAACGACATCGGCACCGAGGAGGACTTCCTTGCTGCCATCGACGCCACCATCAAGTACTTCAACGATGGTGACATCGTCGAAGGCACGATCGTCAAGGTGGACCGTGACGAGGTCCTTCTCGACATCGGCTACAAGACCGAGGGTGTCATCCCGTCCCGGGAGCTCTCGATCAAGCACGACGTCGACCCTGGCGAGGTCGTCGCCGTCGGCGACGCCGTCGAGGCACTTGTCCTCCAGAAGGAGGACAAGGAAGGCCGTCTGATCCTGTCCAAGAAGCGCGCCCAGTACGAGCGCGCCTGGGGCACGATCGAGAAGATCAAGGAGGAGGACGGCGTCGTCACCGGCACCGTCATCGAGGTCGTCAAGGGTGGTCTCATCCTCGACATCGGCCTGCGCGGCTTCCTCCCCGCATCGCTCGTGGAGATGCGTCGAGTCCGCGACCTCCAGCCGTACGTCGGCAAGGAGATCGAGGCCAAGATCATCGAGCTCGACAAGAACCGCAACAACGTCGTGCTGTCGCGTCGTGCGTGGCTCGAGCAGACGCAGTCCGAGGTCCGCTCCACCTTCCTGCAGACCCTGCAGAAGGGCCAGGTGCGCCCGGGTGTCGTCTCCTCGATCGTCAACTTCGGTGCGTTCGTGGACCTCGGCGGCGTCGACGGTCTGGTGCACGTCTCCGAGCTCTCCTGGAAGCACATCGACCACCCGTCCGAGGTCGTCGAGGTCGGCCAGGAGGTCACGGTCGAGGTCCTGGACGTCGACTTCGACCGCGAGCGTGTCTCGCTGTCGCTGAAGGCGACGCAGGAGGACCCGTGGCAGACCTTCGCCCGTACGCACGCCATCGGTCAGGTCGTGCCGGGTAAGGTCACCAAGCTCGTCCCGTTCGGTGCGTTCGTCCGCGTCGAGGACGGCATCGAGGGCCTGGTCCACATCTCGGAGCTGGCCGTGCGCCACGTCGAGCTGCCGGAGCAGGTCGTCACCGTCGGTGCCGAGGTGTTCGTCAAGGTCATCGACATCGACCTGGAGCGCCGCCGTATCTCGCTGTCGCTCAAGCAGGCCAACGAGGGCGTGGACCCGGAGTCCGAGGACTTCGACCCCGCGCTGTACGGCATGGCCGCCGAGTACGACGAGGCCGGGAACTACAAGTACCCGGACGGCTTCGACCCGGAGACCAACGAGTGGCTCGAGGGCTTCGAGGCGCAGCGCGAGGCGTGGGAGGCGGAGTACGCCAAGGCGCACGAGCGCTGGACCGCGCACCGCAAGCAGGTCGCCGAGGCGCTGGCCGCGGACACGGACGCGTCCTCCGACGCCCCGGCCTCCGCTCCCGCCGGCAACACCTCGTACTCCTCGGCCCCGGTCGAGGAGGCCGGTGGCACGCTGGCCTCGGACGAGGCGCTCGCCGCGCTTCGCGAGAAGCTCACGGGCAACTGACCCGAGCCGTTCGACGGCCCGTCGCCCCCCGTACCGGGGGCGGCGGGCCGTCGCCGTTTTCGGGATGCGGTGCGCGACACCGGCCGGATCGGGCTCACAGCGCCCTGACCTGGTGCGATGCGTGCGGGTGAGGTGCCCGGTGGTATCACACGGTCACTGGTCAGGACAGCCGGAGTGCTGTTGGATAGCGCCTCATGAGCCGACCCGGACCCGACGAGGCACGGGGCGCGTCGCCCGCTGCCCTCCTCGCGCCCGAGCGGTGCGTCGTGCCCTTCACCGGGCGAGGACGGGAGCTCGCGGAGCTGCGCTCGTGGGTGCGCTCCCGCGAGCCGGTGGCGCTGCGCCTGCTGTCCGGTCTGGGCGGCGTCGGCAAGACGCGGCTGGCCCTGGAGCTCGGCCGGCGGCTGCGGCGCACGGGCTGGACCGTGGTCCACGTACCGTCCGGTCAGGAGGTTGCGACGGTCGAGCGCGTCGCCGACGTCCGGCGCGTCCTGCTCGTCGTGGACGACGCCGGGTTCCGGGCCGGTCTGCCCGCCATGCTCGACGCGATCGGCGCGACCCGGTGGCGCGGCCGCCTGCGCGTGCTCCTCCTGGCCCGCACCGGCGGGCAGTGGTGGCCGCGCGAGCGGTGGACGAGCAGCCTGTGGGCCGGCGGGACGCCGTCGGTCACCCAGATGGCGCTGGACCCGGCGCTGGAGGGCAGCCTGGACGTCGCGTACGACCCGGCGCTCGACCTGGCCGTCGAGCGGCCGGACGGTGAGCGGGCCGTGATCGAGGCGGCCGCCTCCCGGTTCGCCCGTGCCCTGGGGCGGCCGGTGCCCCGGATCCGGTACGACCCGGCGCCGGACCGCCGGCCGCGCGTCCTGGACCTGCATGCCGCGGCCCTCGTCGCGGTGCTGGACGGCGACCTCCCCGACCCGGCCGCGGCGCTCGGCGTGGTGCTCGAACGCGAGCGGGCCGGCTGGACGGCGTCGGCCGCGGCGGCAGGGCTGCTCTCAGAGCGGTCGCCCGGGCCCGGACCCGCGGGCGAGGACGTCACGGTCGCCGACGCCGTCCTGACCGTGGCGACCCTGCTGGGCGACACCTCCGACGACGGGCTCCGGGCGGCTCTGCGCCGGGCCGGGGCGGGAGCGGCACCCGGGCGGGAGGCCGACGTCCTGGCGTGGGTGCGCGCCCACCTGCCCGCCGTGCCGCGGCTGGGGGAGCTGCTCGTGTCGCGGGTCCTGGCCGCCTCCGCGGGGCTGGCCGCCCGCTGCACGAGCGACCTGGACGCCGACCAGGCGTTCGCCGTGCTCGGGTTCGCCGCGGCGATGGGGCTGGACCGTCCTACCGCCGAGCGCGACGTGACCGGCGAGGTGATCGAGGCGGTGGCCGCCGCGCTGCCGGCCGGATCGGCCGCGGACCTGCCCGGACTGCTGCGTGTGATCCGCCGGCTGCCGCGCTCCTCGGGCCCCCTGGTGGTGCCGGTCCTGGACCGGCTCACGCACCGGGCCGCGGAGCTGTCGCGCACGGCCGGCGGGGTGGCGCAGCGCGCCGAGGCGCTGAGCGACCTCGGCACCACGCTGGTGGCCGAGGGCGACCCGGACGCCGCGGTGGTGGTGCTGCGCGAGGCCGTGGGGCTGTGGCGGGAGCTGTCCCGCGACGACGCCGACCGGTACCGGCCGCCGCTGTGCACCGCGCTGAACAACCTGGGCATGGGGTACTGGGCGGTGGGCCGGCACGGTGACGCCCTGACCGTCCAGGAGGAGGTCGTGGCACTGTGCCGCCGCTTCCCGCCGGGGGACGGGCCCTGGGCCGACGCCGAGCACGCGCGCGCCCTGCAGAACGCCGGGGTGTCCTACACGGAGCTCGGCCGGACCGGCGAGATCGAGGCCGCGCAGCGGGCCTCGCTCGACCTGTACCGCCGGCTCGCCGCGGGCGACCCGGTCCAGTACGAGCCGCGGCTCGCCGCCGTGCTCGGCAACTTCGAGGCCCTCACGGAGAGCGGGCGGCCCGAGGACGCCCTCCCCGCGAACGTCGAGGCCGTCGCCATCCGGCGGCGGCTGGCCGCGGACCGTCCCGAGCACCTCGCCGAGCTCGCATGGTCCCTCGGCCAGCTCGGCACCACCCTGGAGGCGCTCGGGCGGTACGAGGAGGCCGGCGTCGTGCTCGTCGAGGCCCTGGAGATCCAGCGCCGGCTCGCGAAGGAGAACGAGCGCGGCACCCGCCCCGACCTCGCCGGCGCACTCTCCGCGCTCGGCGCGCTGTACTCGACGGTCGGGCGCGCGGACGAGTCGCTGCGGCTGGAGCGCGAGGCGCTGGAGATCCGCCGCGACCTGGCCCGCGAGCACCCGGAGAAGTACCTGTACTACCTGGCCCACTCGCTGTCCAACCTCGGCGTCACCCTCGCGCGGCGGGGCCGGTACGACGAGGCGGTGCTCCTGGAGGAGGAGGCGGTCGCGGTCCGCCGGGAGCTGGCGCGCGAGAACGCGCGGTCGCTGAAGTACCTCGCGCAGTCGCTGTCCAACCTCGGCGTGCGCTACGCCGACCTGGGGCGGTTCGAGGAGGCGCTGCGGCCCACCCAGGAGGCCGTCGACATGCTGCGCCGGCTCGTGCGCGAGGAGCCCGAGAAGTACCGCGCCGGGCTGGCCGAGGCGCTCGCCAACCTCGGGGCCACCCTGCTCGACCTGGGGCGCGCCGACGAGTCCCTGCGGCCGATGCGGGAGGCCGTGGTCATGCGGCGTGCGCTCGCGCTGGAGAACCCGGACAAGCACCGGCCCGACCTGGCGCTCGCGCTGTCCAACCTGGCCAGCGCGCTGAGCGCGGTGGGGGACAACGTCACCGCGCTCGGCCACGCGCGGGAGGCCGTGGAGATGCGCCGCCGGCTCGCCGCCGACCTGCCCGAGCGGTACCGGGCCGAGCTGGAGCGCTCCCGTGGGGTGCTCACCCGGATCGACGCGGCGATCCGCAACCCGCCGCCGGCCCGGTAGCCGGCCCGGTAGCCGGCCCGCGGGTCACCCCTCGACGCGTTCGGCGAACTGGGTGCGGTACAGGTCCGCGTACAGGCCGCCCGCGCCGATCAGCTCGGCGTGCGTGCCCGACTCGGCCACGCGGCCGTCGTCGAGCACCACGATGCGGTCCGCCGCGCGCACGGTGGACAGCCGGTGCGCGATGACCAGCGACGTCCGCCCCGCCAGGGCCTGGTCGAGGGCGGCCTGCACGGCCGCCTCGGACTCCGAGTCGAGGTGCGCCGTGGCCTCGTCGAGCACCACGACGTCGGGCGCACGCAGCAGCAGGCGCGCGATGGCGACGCGCTGCCGCTCACCGCCCGAGAGGCGGTACCCGCGGTCGCCCACGACGGTCTCCAGGCCCTCGGGCAGCCGGTCCACCAGGTCCCAGACACGTGCCTGCCGCAGCACCCGCTCCAGGTCGGCGTCGGACGCCTCCGGGCGCACGAACCGCAGGTTCGCCGCCATCGTGTCGTGGAACAGGTGTGCGTCCTGCGCGACGACGCCGACCGTGGCCCGCAGCGACGCGAACGTCACGTCCCGCAGGTCGGTCCCGGCGATGCGCACCGTGCCGGACGTCGGGTCGTACATGCGGTTCACGAGCTGCGAGACCGTCGTCTTGCCCGCACCGGACGGGCCGACCAGCGCGACCATCGACCCGGCGGGCACCTCGAGCGAGACGTCGTGCAGCGTGTCCGCCGTCGGGTCCTTGCGCTGGGCGGCCACCGACTCCAGGGACGCGAGCGACACCTCGTCGGCGCGCGGGTACCGGAACGTCACCCCCTCCAGCGTCACCGACGCGCCCCGTGCCGCGACGGCACGCCGCAGGTCGACGGCGTCCGGCCGCTCGGCCACCGACGGCTCCAGGTCCAGCACCTCCAGCACCCGCTCGAACGAGACCAGGGCCGTCATGACGTCGACCTGGACGTTCGCCATCGCGGTGAGCGGCCCGTACAGCCGCGTGAGGTAGGTGGCCAGCGCGACCACCGTGCCGACGGTGAGCTCGTCCGCGATGGCCTGCAGCCCGCCGAACCCGTACACCCCGGCCACGGCGAGGGACGCGAGGGTGGACAGGCCCACCCGGAACCACGTGCCGAACAGCGCGGTGCGGACGCCGAGGTCCCGGCGCTCGCGGGCGGGCCCGGCGAACCGCTCGGACTCGGTGGCGGGATCGCCGAACACCTTCACGAGGTGCGCCCCGGCCACGTTGAACCGTTCGTTCATCACCTGGCCCAGGTCGGCGTCCACCTCCATGCCCCGTCGGGTCAGCGTCGCGAGCCGGCGGCCGAACCAGCGGGCGGGGAGCACGAAGAACGGGACCAGCACCAGCGCGCCGAGGGTGAGCTCCCACGACATGGTGAACATGGCGCCCAGCGTGAACGCGATGGTCAGCGTGTTGGAGACGACCGTCTGGAGCGTTGAGGTGAACGCGCGCTGGGCGCCGAGCACGTCGCCGTTCAGGCGTTGCACCAGCGCGCCCGTGCGGGCCCGGGAGAAGAAGGCCAGCGGCATGCGCTGGACGTGGTCGAACACCGCGACCCGCAGGTCGAGGATGAGCCCCTCGCCGACCTGGGACGACACGAGCCGGTCCGCGACTGACAGCCCGGCCGCCAGGACGGCGAGCAGCCCCGCGGCGCCGGCCAGCAGGACGACCAGGCGGCTGTCACCGGCGCTGATGCCCTCGTCGATGATCCGCTGGAACAGCAGCGGCGTGGCCGCGCCCGCGGCCGCCTCCAGGGCGAGGATGAGCACGAAGAGGGTCAGCCGGCCCCGGTAGGGGCGGGCGAAGCCGATGATGCGCCGCAGCGTGGCGCGGCCCAGGCGCTGGCGGGCGACCGACCCGTCCTGCGTGAAGGAGCGCATCGTGCGCCCGCCACCCATGCTCCCGCCGCCTCCGTGCATGCTCACCAGCGCATCGTCCCACGGGACGCCGACAGTGCCGGGCCACCGGATGCCCGCCCGGCGGAGCGTGAGCCGGCCCAGAACGTAGCGGGTGAACCGGGGGTGACCGGGACCACAGGCGTGTTACGCGTTCCCCGGCGCCCGTGATAGAAACCCACGATCGGGCGTCTATGCAGGTCGCCCCATATTTCGATGGATGAGACCCGATGAGTGTCGACGATGGAGGAGCCATGTCGGACCTGGAACCGCAGCGAGGCGGAGGCCGGGTGGCGCTGGTGGACCTGACGGGCGCGGAGGACATGACGGCCGCGCTGCGCCGGCTCCAGGACGAGTGGGGACCCGTGGCCCCCGTGGACCTGGAGCCGGGTGTCCCGGGCTGGCTCGTGCTCGGGCACGCCGAGGTCATGGAGGTCATGCGCACCGAGAGCGTCTTCGCTCGCGACCCGCGGCACTGGAAGGAGCGGCTGCCGCTGGACTCGTCCCTGCACGCCATCCTGTCCCCGGCGGGCCGGCGCGCGCTGTACTACGCGGACGGCGCCGACCACCGTCGGCTCCGGCTGCCGATGGACGAGGCGTTCTCCAGCCTCGACGAGGCGCAGACGGCCGCGCTGGTGCGCAGCGTGTGCGCCGGGCTCATCGACGCGTTCGCCACCCAGGGGCAGGCGGACCTGATCGGCGAGTACGCGGCAGCCGTGTCGTTCCTGGCGGTGTCGGGCATGTTCGGGTTCGACGAGCGCCAGGGCATCGCCCTGCTCCGCTGCGCGCACGGGGTGTTCGGCCACGGCGGCGACGCGGTGGCGGCGCTGGAGGCCATGGACCAGATCGTCCTGGACCACGTGCTGGCGACCCGCGCCGACCCGGGCAACAACCTCACGGCGCGCCTGGTCGAGCACCCGAGCTTCGAGGACGACACCGAGATCGTGCACTCGATGGTCGTGGCGATCTGCGCCGCGAACGAGATGCTCGTGACCTGGATCGCGGCCACGCTGCGCCGCATGCTCACCGACCCCCGGTACACGGGCCGGGTCACGGGCGTGCGCCGCGGCCTGGACGACGCGCTGGACGAGACGCTGTGGAGCGAGCCGCCGGTGGCGAACCTCCCGGCGCGGTACGCGGTGACGGACTGCACGCTCGGCCGGGTGCGGATCAAGGCGGGCGACGCGATCGTGATGGGCGTGGCGGCCGCGAACAACGACCCGAGGGTGCGCACCGACGACGACATCTTCGAGGCCAGCAACCGGTCGCACCTGTCCTTCGGCGTCGGCCCGCACGCGTGCCCTGCCCGCAGGCCGGGGCGGCTCGTCGTGAAGATCGCCGTCGAGAGCCTCATGGAGCGGCTCGACCTGCGGCTGACCGACCCCGAGGTGACCTGGGCGCCGTCGCCGTGGTCTCGGTACCCCGCCGTCCTGCCCGTGCGGTTCACGCCGGAGCGGCAGTCCGCGCGCACGCCCGTTCGGGCCTGACCGGCCCGGCGGCCGCGGCGTCCGCCGGGCCGGGTCACCCGGCGGCGTCGTGGGCGGTCGTCGTGAGGTGATCCGAGAGGTCGTCGACGAACCGCGTGCTCGCGGCCGAGATCCGGGTGCGGGCCTGGTCGTGCGTGATCGCCGGGGTGCCGTCGCCCGGCTGCGGGCCGTAGTCGCCGAAGAAGGCGTGCACGGCGCCGTCCACGACGGTGAACGTGCTGCCTGGCGGCAGGTTCGCCCGGGACGCGTCGATCTTGGCGGGCGTGGCGAGCCCGTCCCGCGACGCGGAGACCGACTCCACCGCCGCCGTCAGCGACCCGCTCAGGTCCTGCGCCGGGTAGGAGGCGTACAGCAGCAGCCCGACGACGGGCGCGGCGGTGCCGTCGGCGTCGTCGGCACCGCCGGCGTCCGACGACGCGACGACGCCACCGAGCGAGTGCCCGCCCACCACCCACCGGTCGGCGCCGGGGACGTGTGCGCGGGCGTCGTCGAACGCCCCGCCGGCGAGGAAGGCGACCGCGAGCGGCTGCTTGGCGATCACGACGGGATGCCCCGCCTCGGCCAGGGGGCGCAGCACGGCGGCATAGGCGCGGGCCTCGACCTTGGCGCCGGGGCGGAAGAAGACGGCGGTGCCGTCCGCGTCCCCGGCCGGGGCGAGCACGACACGCGTCGCGGACTCGGTGACGGTGACCCGGTCGTCGTCGGCCATCGCGGCCAGGGCCGGGGCGGTGGTCGCGAACGGGCGCAGCCAGGCCACGGCGGCGATCCACACGACGCCGACCAGGAGGAGCGCCGCACGGACCACCACGCCGGCCGCACCATCGGGCACCACGGCCCGGCCGGTGCGGGCGGGCCGGGAGCGCAGGCCACGCAGCAGGACGGGCGCGCAGCCCAGCACCGTGAGGGTCAGGAGCACGGCGTAGGCGGGGTGCCCGTGGAGCACCGCACCCCGTGCGGTCAGGCAGGCCCACGCGACGACGGCGAGACCGCCCGCCGCCACGGTGCGAGCGGCCCAGGTGAGCCGGACCGGTCGTCCGGCCCCGGCGGTGGTCCCGGCGGTCATGACGTGCTCCTCGACCGGGCGCGCCGGGCGGCCGGCCCGTCCGGTCGCGACGCGCCCGGTCACACCGTACGTGCCCGGCGGGCCGTCAGCCGCCGCCCGAGCAGCCCGTGCCGCGGCGCGAGGAGGTACACCAGGGCGAACACGGCGCCCTGCACGAGGACCACGAGCCCGCCCGAGGCGGCGTCGAGCCAGTAGCTGAGATAGATGCCGGCCACCGCGCACACCGCGGAGAGCGCGGGGGCGAGCACGAGCATGCGCCCGAACCGGTCGGTGAGCAGGTAGGCGGTGGCGCCCGGGATGATGAGCATCGCCACGACGAGCACGACACCCACCACCTGGAGCGCGACGACCGAGGTCAGGGCGAGCAGCCCGAGCAGCAGCGCGCCGAGGAACCGGGGAGAGAGCCCGACGGCGTACGCGTGCACGGGGTCGAACGCGTACAGGGTCAGGTCGCGGCGCTTGACGACCAGGACCGTGAAGGTGATCGCCCCCAGCACCGCGATCTGGACGAGGTCGGTACCCGAGACGCCGAGCACGTTGCCGAAGATGATGTGGTTGAGGTCGGTCTGGCTCGGCGTGACGGAGATCAGCACGAGACCCAGCGCGAACAGGGTGGTGAACACGATCCCGATCGCGGCGTCCTCCTTGACCCGGCTCGTGCCGCGGACCGCACCGATCAGCGCGACCGCGAGCAGGCCGAAGACGACGGCACCGAGGGCGAACGGGGCACCGAGCACGTAGGCGAGCACGACGCCCGGGAGCACGGCGTGCGAGACGGCGTCGCCCATCAGGGACCAGCCCACCAGGACGAGCCAGCACGACAGCAGTGCGCACACCACGGCGGCGATCACCGTCGTGGCCAGGGCGTTGACCATGAACTCGTACTGCAGCGGCTCCAGCAGCAGGTCGAGCGGGCTCACGGGGCCTCCTCCGGGACGGGCTGCTGGTCGAGCGGGTCGAGGCCGAACGCGCGGGCGAGGTTCCCGGGGAGCAGCGCCTCGGCGACCGCGCCGTGGAACAGCACGCGGTGCAGCAGCAGCGCGGCCTCGTCGGCCAGCTCGGGCAGGGCGTGCAGGTCGTGCGTGGACACGAGGACCGTCCGGCCGTCGGCCGCCAGCTCCCGCAGCAGCCGGACGATCGTGGCCTCGGAGCGCTTGTCGACCCCGGCGAACGGCTCGTCCAGCAGCAGGATGCGGGCGTCCTGAGCGATCCCGCGGGCGACGAACGCGCGCTTGCGCTGCCCGCCCGAGAGCTGCCCGACCTGCCGGTCCGCGAAGGCGGACAGCTCGACCCGGTCGAGCGCCTCGGCGACGGCGGCGTGGTCGGCGGGGCGCGGGCGCCGGGTCGGTCCCAGGTGGCCGTACCGCCCGGTCATGACGACGTCGCGGACGGAGACGGGGAAGTCCCAGTCGACGGCCTCGCTCTGCGGTACGTACGCGACCAGGCCCCGCCGTCGTGCCGCGTCCGGGGGCGCGTCCTCGATGAGCACGCGGCCGGCGTCGGGGCGGACGATGCCCATGATCGCCTTGAACAGCGTCGACTTGCCGGAGCCGTTCATGCCGACCAGCCCGGTCACCCGGCCGGCCGGGACGGTCAGCGTGACGTCGTCCAGGGCCTGGATCTCGCCGTACCGGACGCCGAGACCGCTCACCTCGATGGCCGCGCTCACGAGGCGTCACCCGTCAGGCCGGCGAGGATCGTCGCCGTGTCGTAGCGGATCAGGTCGAGGTAGGTGGGCACCGGCCCGTCCGCCTCCGAGAGGGAGTCGACGTAGAGGGTGCCGCCGAAGCGGGCACCGGTCGCCGCCACGACCTGCTGCATCGGCTTGTCGGAGACCGTCGACTCGCAGAACACGGCGGGGACGTCGTTGGCCCGGACGAACTCGATCGTCCCGGTGATCTGCTGCGGCGTGGCCTGCTGCTCGGCGTTCACCGGCCAGACGTACCGTTCCGTCAGGCCCGCGTCGCGCGCGAGGTAGGAGAACGCCCCCTCGCAGGTCACCAGGGCGCGCTGGTGCTCCGGCAGCGCGGACAGGCCGTCGACCAGCTCGTCCTGCACCTCCTGGAGGTCGGCCTGGTATGCGGCGCCGTTCGCGGCGTACTGGTCGGCGTGACCGGGGTCGAGCTCGCTGAACGCGGTCACCATGTTGTCGACGTAGCGCTGCACGTTCAGCGGGCTCATCCACGCGTGCGGGTTGGGCTTGCCGGCGTAGGCGTCCTCGGTGATGTCCACGGGTTCGACCCCGTCCGAGACCACCACGTGCGGGACGTCCACCGACTCCACGAACTGCTCGAACCAGGACTCGAGGTTGAGGCCGTTGTCCAGGATCAGGTCCGCCTCCGAGGCCTGCGCGATGTCGCGGGGCGTCGGTTCGTACCCGTGGATCTCCGCGCCCACCTTGGTGATCGACTCGACCCGCAGGTGCTCCCCGGCGACGTTCTGCGCCACGTCCGCCAGCACGGTGAACGTGGTCAGGACCACCGGCCGGTCGTCGGCCGCGCGACCCGGGAGCTGGAGCGCGCACCCCGACAGCGCCACGGCCACGGCAGTGACCATGAGGGTGAGGCGGGCCGGGACGGGTCTGCGAGGTACGCGGGGCATGTCTCGACCCTAGAAGTTCGGACACCCGAAAACAAGCACGCGGACGTGCGAACACGACCCGGCGGGCGTGCCTCCCGCCGCCGGGTAGCCTGGGCGTGGTGCGGCACCCCGCACCGCAGCACCGCCCCACACCCGGCCCTGAGGACCACATGTTCCGTATCGGACTCACCGGAGGCATCGCGGCCGGCAAGTCGGTCGCGGCCGCGCGCCTGGCCGAGCTCGGCGCCGTCGTCGTCGACCACGACCTGCTGGCCCGGGAGGCCGTCGCGCCCGGCTCCGTGGGCCTGGCCGAGATCACCGAGGCGTTCGGCCCCGGCGTCCTCACGCCCGACGGCGACCTGGACCGCCCGGCGCTCGGCGCCCTCGTCTTCGCCGACGCCGCCGCCCGCGAACGCCTCAACGAGATCGTGCACCCCGAGGTGCGCCGGCTGTCGGCGGAACGGGAGGCCAAGGCGGGTGCCGCCGACCCGGCCGCCGCCGTCGTGCACGACATCCCCCTGCTCGTCGAGACCGGGCAGGCCGGCCACTTCCACCTCGTGGTGGTCGTGCACACGCCCGCCGAACAGCGGGTGCGCCGCCTGGTCGAGACCCGCGGGCTGACCGAGGACGCCGCGCGCTCGCGCATCGCGGCGCAGGCGAGCGACGAGCAGCGGCTCGCGGCCGCCGACGTCACCCTCGACGGAACGCGCAGCGAGGACGAGCTGCGCGCCCAGGTGGATACCCTGTGGCAGCGCGTGGCCGCCGAGGTCGCGCAGGAGGCGGAGGCGGACTCCGCGTGAACCGGCCGGCCCGGGTGAGGAGCGTGCGCGATGAAGGTGCTGGTCACGGGGTTCGAACCGTTCGGTGGTGATGCCGTCAACGCCTCGGCGGACGCCGTGGCGGCGCTCGCGGCGCGCTGGACGGGCCCCGACGAGCTCGTCACCGCGGTCCTGCCGGTGGTGTTCGACGAGGTCCGGCGGCCGGGCGGCCCGTTCCTCGGCCTGCTGGACCAGCACGCGCCCGACGTCGTGGTCGCCGTCGGTCTGGCCGACGGCGTGACCCAGGTGCGCCTCGAGCGCGTCGCGATCAACCTGATGGACGCGCGCATCCCCGACAACGGCGGCGACCGCCCGGTCGACCTCCCTGTCGCCGACGGCGGACCCGCCGCCCGGTTCGCGACGCTCCCCGTCAAGGCAGCGGTCGACGCCGTCCGCGAGGCGGGCATCCCCGCCGACGTCACCTACAGCGCGGGCACCTACGTCTGCAACGCCACGTTCTACGCCCTGCAGCACGCCCTGGCCGAGCGACCCCGCGTGCTCTCGGGTTTCGTCCACGTGCCGCGCAGCACCGAGGAGGTCGGGGCCGAGGTGACGACGTCGGCCCTGGCCGACGGCGGCGCGGCGCACCTCCCGCTCGACGCCCTGGCCCGTGCCCTGGAGATCGTGGTGCGGACGGCGCTCGCGGCGGTGCGCGGCGAGCTGTCCGAGCCGCAGGAACCCGCGGGCACGCTGCACTGACCCGGCCCGGCGCGGGGAGTGTCAGTGGTCGGTCGTACCGTAGTGGCATGCGACCCGTGACCGATCTGCAGCGCACGGTGGCCCCGTTCGAGGTCATCTCCGAGTACCAGCCCGCCGGCGACCAGCCGACGGCGATCGCCGACCTCGCCCGGCGCGTCGAGGCGGGCGAGAAGGACGTGGTGCTGCTCGGCGCCACCGGTACGGGCAAGTCGGCCACGACCGCCTGGCTCGTGGAGAAGCTCCAGCGCCCCACCCTGGTGATGGCACCCAACAAGACGCTCGCCGCGCAGCTCGCGACCGAGTTCCGGGAGCTGCTGCCGAACAACGCCGTCGAGTACTTCGTGTCGTACTACGACTACTACCAGCCCGAGGCGTACATCGCGCAGACGGACACCTACATCGAGAAGGACTCGTCGATCAACGACGAGGTCGAGCGGCTGCGGCACTCCGCCACCTCCTCGCTGCTGACCCGGCGCGACGTGGTGGTGGTCGCGTCCGTCTCCTGCATCTACGGCCTGGGTACGCCGCAGGAGTACGTGGACCGCATGGTGCGGCTCGACGTGGGCGACGTGATCGACCGCGACCAGCTCCTGCGCCAGTTCGTGACCATGCAGTACACGCGCAACGACATGGCGTTCACGCGCGGCACGTTCCGGGTGCGCGGCGACACCGTGGAGATCATCCCGGTGTACGAGGAGCTCGCGATCCGGATCGAGATGTTCGGCGACGAGATCGAGTCGATCCAGACCCTGCACCCGCTCACGGGTGACGTGGTGCGCAGCGAGCAGTCGATCTACGTGTTCCCGGCCACGCACTACGTCGCGGGTCCGGAGCGCATGGAGCGGGCCATCGCCGGCATCGAGAAGGAGCTGGAGGAGCGGCTCGCCGAGCTGGAGAAGCAGGGCAAGCTGCTGGAGGCGCAGCGGCTGCGCATGCGCACCACGTACGACATCGAGATGATGCGCACGATCGGCACCTGCAACGGCATCGAGAACTACTCGATGCACATCGACGGCCGCGAGCCGGGCACGGCGCCCAACACGCTGCTCGACTACTTCCCCGAGGACTTCCTGCTCGTCATCGACGAGTCGCACCAGACCGTGCCGCAGATCGGCGCGATGTACGAGGGTGACGCGTCGCGCAAGCGCGCCCTGGTGGACCACGGCTTCCGCCTGCCCAGCGCGATGGACAACCGCCCGCTCAAGTGGGAGGAGTTCACCGAGCGCATCGGGCAGACGGTGTACCTGTCGGCGACCCCGGGCGACTACGAGCGCTCGCTGTCGGACGGCGTCGTCGAGCAGGTGATCCGCCCCACCGGCCTGGTCGACCCCGAGGTGGTGGTGAAGCCGACCACCGGGCAGATCGACGACCTGCTGGGCGAGATCCGCGACCGGGTGGAGCGCAACGAGCGCGTGCTCGTGACCACCCTGACCAAGAAGATGGCCGAGGACCTCACGGACTACTTCCTGGAGCGCGACGTGCGGGTGCGCTACCTGCACTCCGAGGTGGACACGCTGCGTCGCGTCGAGCTGCTGCGCGAGCTGCGGCTCGGCGAGTACGACGTGCTCGTGGGCATCAACCTGCTGCGCGAGGGCCTGGACCTGCCGGAGGTGTCGCTCGTGGCGATCCTGGACGCGGACAAGGAGGGCTTCCTGCGTTCGGGCCGGTCCCTGATCCAGACCATCGGCCGTGCGGCCCGCAACGTGTCGGGTCAGGTGCACATGTACGCGGACAAGATCACGCCGGCGATGCGCGAGGCCATCGACGAGACGAGCCGCCGCCGCGAGAAGCAGATCGCGTACAACACCGAGCGCGGCATCGACCCGCAGCCGCTGCGCAAGAAGATCGCGGACGTGACCGACATGCTGGCGCGCGAGGACCTGGACACCCAGGAGCTGCTCGCCGGCGGGTACCGGAACAGCCGCAAGGCCAAGGGGGAGGGGCGCCCGGGCGCACCGGTCCCGGGTACGCCGAAGGAGGCCGCGACGTCGGGCAACCGGCTGGCCGGCGCGGCGGCGAGCGAGCTGGCCGAGCTCATCCAGGAGCTCACCGACCAGATGCACGCGGCGGCCGGGGAGCTCCAGTTCGAGGTCGCGGCACGCCTGCGCGACGAGATCTCGGGGCTCAAGAAGGAGCTGCGGCAGATGCAGGCGGCGACGGCATGACGCCCGGCCGGGGCGGCCGACTTCATCCTTGACCCGTCCTGACGGGGGCGAGGAGCCTGATCGCGCGAGGGCAGGTACGCCGGGCGCGACGGGCCAGGAGGCCGTGATGCGGGCACTGACGCAGGACAGGTACGGCTGGGACGCCCTCGCGGTGCGCGAGGTGCCGGACCCGGTGCCCGGCACGGGACAGGTGCTGGTCCGGGTGCACGCCGCCGGCGTGAACCCGTACGACTGGCACTTCGCGGAGGGGCAGCCGCTGGTCGCCCGCCCGACGATGGGCGGGCTCCGGGGTCCGCGCCCGCCGGTCCGGGGCGCCGACCTGGCGGGCGTCGTGGTCGGTACCGGACCGGACGTCACCGCCTTCGCCCCGGGCGACGAGGTGTTCGGCTTCGGCAGCGGGGGAACGTTCGCGGAGCTGGCGCTGGCCAGCGAGGACGCCCTGGCCCACCGGCCCGCCGAGCTCACCCCGGTGGAGGCGGCGGCGGTTCCGATGGCGGGCGTCACCGCGCTGCAGCACCTGCGGGAGGCGGGGCTCACGGCCGGGCAGCGGATCGCGATCACGGGCGCGGGCGGTGGTATCGGCCATCTCGCGGTGCAGATCGCCGCTGCCCGGGGTGCGCGGGTGACCGGGGTGTGCAGCGCGGGAAACGCGGAGCTGGTACGGGAGCTGGGGGCCGCCGAGACCGTCGACTACGCGCGCGAGGACTTCACGGCCGGCCGGCGCCGCTTCGACGTCGTCCTCGCCAACGCCGGGCGGTACCCGGTGCGGGCGCTCGGGCGCGTGGTGGTACCCGGTGGCCTGGTCCTCGTCAACGACGGCAGCAAGGAGGGGCTGCTCGGCCCGCTGCCCGACCTGCTGTCGGCACCCCTGGTGTCCCGGTTCAGCCCCTACCGGGTGCGCAACGTGACGGCGACGTCCAGCGGCGCCGACCTCGCCGTCCTCGCGGGCCTGGTGACCGACGGCGTGCTGCGGCCCGTGGTCAGCGCGACGTATCCCCTGGACCAGGCGGTGGAGGCGGTCCGGCAGGTCGCGGGACACGGGCACGCGCGCGGCAAGCTGGTGGTCACACCCGCCTGAACGACCCGCAGAACGTGGCGTGGGTCACGTCCGGGAACAGATCAGGGGTCCCGTATGCTTTCCCTCCGTTGGAGGGGAGTACCTCGAAACGGCCTGGCCGTCATCACAGCTGCCGATGACGCCAGCTCGGCCTGGCCGGCCCGTCGTAGTGCGCCGTCGCCTGGTTTCGGTCAGGCTGGTGCACGGGGCGGGCGAGGAAGACCTCCGGTGCCCTGCTGTACCCACCGGAGGCTCGATGCGATCGCGCGTTCCTCCCTGTTCCGGAAGGAAGCAATGGTCCACGAACTGCCCGTGACCTTCGAGATCATCGCGCTCGGTGCGATGGTCGTCCTGCTGGTGGCCGATCTCCTGATCGTCGGGCGGCGCCCCCACGTCCCCTCCATGAAGGAGAGCGCGATCTGGGTGGGGTTCTACGTGGCCCTGGCCCTGATCTTCGGTGCGATCGTCTGGGGGGTCGGCGGCGTCACCCCGGCCGCGGAGTTCTACGCCGGCTGGCTCATGGAGTACTCCCTGAGCGTCGACAACCTCTTCGTGTTCGTCATCATCATGGCGCGCTTCGCGGTGCCGCGTGACCAGCAGCAGCGGGTGCTGATGGTCGGCATCATCATGGCGCTCATCTTCCGTGCCGCCTTCATCCTCGCGGGTGCCGCGCTGATCGAGCAGTTCACCTGGCTCTTCTACATCTTCGGCGCGTTCCTCATCTACACGGCCATCCACCAGGCGCTGCCGGAGAGCGAGGAGGACAAGGACGACTACAAGGAGAACGTCCTCATCCGCCAGATGCGCAAGGTTCTCCCGCTGCACCACCAGTACAACGACGGCAAGCTCACCACCACGGTCGACGGGCGCCGGCTCTTCACGCCGCTGATCATCGTCTTCCTGGCGATCGGCTCGACGGACGTGCTGTTCGCCGTCGACTCGATCCCCGCGATCTTCGGCATCACCCGTGACCCGTTCATCGTGTTCGCGACCAACCTGTTCGCCCTCATGGGCCTGCGGCAGCTCTACTTCCTGCTGGGCGGCCTGCTCGACCGGCTGGTGTACCTGCCGTACGCCCTCTCGGTCATCCTCGGCTTCATCGGCGTCAAGCTGATCCTCGAGGCGCTGCACACCAACTCGCTGTCCTGGATCAACGGTGGCGAGGGCTTCCACTGGGCCCCCGAGATCCCGATCTGGCTGTCGCTGACGGTGATCGTCGTGTCGCTGGCGGTGGGCACGATCGCGAGCCTGATCAAGTCGGCGTACGACGCGCGCAAGGAGGCGGAGAAGCCGGTGGAGGAGCCCGCGTCCTCCGACTCCACGTCGTAGTCCCTGCGGTAGTCCCTGCGCACCGCGCAGCACGGCCGGGGGGGGGGGGCCCCCCCCCGGGGGGGGGCCCCCCCCCGGCGGCCGGGGGGGGGGGGGGGGGGGGCGGCCCGGGGGGGCGGGGGGGTGGGGCACGAGTTAAGGGGCGCCCGCCACCACCC
>NZ_JBITFV010000032.1:0-30893 GCF_044456525.1 Promicromonospora sp. NPDC050880 | reverse complement strand
GGCGGGGGGGGGGGGGGGCGCGGGGCGCCCCCGCGCGCCCCCCCGGGGGGGGGGGGGCGGGGGGCGGCGGGCGGGGCCCGGCCCCCCCCCCCCCCCCCCCCCCCCCCCCCCCCCCCCCGCCCGGCTTCGCTCAGGGCCGGCTGCTATAACGGGGCCGTGTCCTCACGTCGCCGCGTCGCCGCCGAGATCTGGATCGTGCTCGGGCTGAGCCTGGGCCAGTCCGCGGTGTACGCGCTCGTCAACATCGCCGCCCGGCTCACCGCCGGCACGCCGCTGGCGGAGCAGACCGCCACGCTCAACGCGAGCCGGTCCGAGCGCCCGTACCTCGACCTCGTCTATCAGCTCCTGGGCATCGGGTTCGCGCTGGTGCCGGTGGCGCTGGCGCTGTACCTGCTGAGCGAGCACGGTCGCAGCGCCGTCCGCCTGCTCGGCCTGGACCGGAGCAGGCCGGGCCGCGACCTCGGCTGGGGCGTCGCGCTGGCCGCCGCGATCGGCCTTCCCGGCCTCGCCTTCTACGCCCTCGGCCGGGCGCTGGGCATCACGGTGGAGGTGCAGGCCAGCGCCCTGGACACCCACTGGTGGACCGTGCCGGTGCTGCTGCTGAGCGCGTTCCAGAACGGCCTGCTCGAAGAGGTGATCGTCGTGGGCTACCTCTACGAGCGCACGCGCGAGCTGGGCTGGAACCGGGTGAAGTTCGTCGTGGCCAGCTCGCTCCTGCGCGGCTCGTACCACCTCTACCAGGGCATCGGGCCGTTCCTGGGGAACGTCGTGATGGGCGTCGTGTTCTCGTGGTTCTACACGTCGCCCCGGTTCGCTGCCGCGGGCGGCCGGGGGCGGGTCGCGCCGCTGGTCGTCGCCCACACGCTGCTCGACGTGGTGGCGTTCGTCGGGTATGCCCTCGTGCCCGCCGAGTGGCGCGAGGCCCTCGGCATCCGGTGAGGCCCGTGACCTCGGGCTGATCTGCCCGCGACCCGACCAGGACATTGCGGGCGCCACTCCCGTCACCCGGTCATGTCCCAGCCAGCGGCTCTAGACTCCCGGGTATGTCCAACCCGCGCACCGGAGGCGCCGACGCCGGTGCCCAGGTGTCGGAGGCACCGCAGGAGCCGTCGGCCTCGCCCGGCCTGGTCCGTGTCGTCGACACCCCTGAGGAGCGCGTGCGGCACCCGCGCGCGCTGCTCTGGATGATCGGGTGCGCCCTGGGCATCGCGGCCGTCATGGTCCTGTCGGTGGTGGCGCACGGCACCACGGCGGGCGTCACCGAGGACGTCCGGAGCTTCAACGACCTGCTGGCCACGATCCTGTTCGTGCCCGTCGCGGTGCTGCAGGGCCTGGTCAGCCTGTTCGCGCCCGTCGCCGTGATGATCGAGCTCGGCGTCCGGCGCCTGGGCCGGCAGATCGTGGAGTCCATCGTCGCCGGCGTCACGGGCCTGCTGCTCGGCGTCCTCACCTCGCTGCTGGTGCAGCACCTGGGGTCGGACGAGCTGGTGCGCGGGCTGTCCGTGTGGGAGCGCGGCACCGGGTACGTGCTGACCATCCCGGAGTACGCCGTCGCCCTCACCGCGATGCTCACGGTGGCGGGCCCCGCGACGCGCCGCCGGACGGTGCGCATCTCGTGGAACCTGATGTTCGCCGCCCTGCTGATCGTGCTGATCACGGGCCAGGTGTCGCTGCCGGGCGTGCTCCTGGCCCTGCTGCTGGGCCGGCTCGCCGGCTCGGCCGTGCAGTACGTGTCGGGCACGCGCAGCGAGCGCGCCTACGGTCCCGATCTCGTCGAGGCGGTCCGGCGCGCCGGTTTCGCGCCGACGTCCCTGGCCCGGGTCCGGGACCTGTCCGACGGCACGGCCGAGAGCACGGCGAACGGCGCGGTGGCGCTCGGGCGGCGGGACGGCGGCACCGTGCCGGGCGACCCCGCGGCCCTCGCCCTGAGCCGGGCCGGCGACAACCGCGTGTACGCCCTGTACTGCGACGACGAGGTGCGTCGCGACGTCGTGGTGCTCGACGGCGACCGGCAGGTCGTCGGCCTGATCACGCGCCTGTGGCGGGCCCTGCGGCTGCGGGGCATCGAGGGCCGCGCGGCGATCTCGCTCAAGGCCGTGGCCGAGCGCACCGTCCTGCTCTCGTACGCCGCCAGCGCCGCGGGCGTCCGCACACCGCGGCTCCTGGGCATCGGCGAGTTCGGCGACTCGATCGTGCTCGTCATGGAACATGCCTCCCCGGCGGTCTCGCTCCGCGACCTGCCCGACGACGAGGTGCACGACGACGTGCTGGCCGAGGCCTGGGAGCAGCTCGGCCGGGCGCACGCCGCGGGGCTGACGCACCGCGCGCTCACCCAGGACGTGCTGCTCATGCACCGCGATCAGGTGCCGGGCAGCGGGGGCGCCGGGTGGAGCGAGGGCCGCCCGCACGTGTGGATCACCGGCTGGGAACAGGGCGACATCGCGTCGTCGCCGCTGTCGCGCCGTCTCGACCTGGTGCAGATGCTCGCGCTCCTCGGGCTCCGCGTGGGCCCGCGCCGCGCCGTGGCCTCCGCCGTCCGCGCCCTGCCCGACGCCGACATCGCCGCCATCGGGCCCCTGATCCAGTCGATCGCCCTGCCCCGGAGCACGCGGGAGGAGGTACGCCGCGCGAAGGGTCTCCTGGGCGAGCTGCGCGGCGCCCTGGTCGAGCGGCTGCCGGAGGCGAGCGTGCAGCCGCAGCGCATCTCCCGGTTCAGCGCCCGCACGGTGCTCACCACGACGCTGATGATCGTCGTCGTCGCGGTGGTCGTGACCACCATCAACTTCAACCAGATCGCGCAGGCCGTGCGGGAGGCCAACCCGTGGTGGATCGCGGTGGCGTTCGCGCTGGCCGTGACCACCTGGTTCGGTGCCGGGCTCACACTCGTCGCGTTCTCCCCGGCGCGGGTGCCGATCGCGCGGGCCACGTTCACGGCCGCCGCCGGCTCGTTCGTCGCGCTGGCGGCTCCGGCAGGCATCGGCCCGGCGGCGCTCAACCTGCGGCTCCTCACACAGCGGGGCGTCTCGGTCTCGATGGCGGTGGCGACCGTCGCGCTGGTGCAGGTCTCGCAGTTCGTGGTCACCGTCGTGCTGCTCGTGGTGCTGGCGATCTTCACGGGGTCGGGGGCGCTCGTGGAGCTGCCGTCGCCCGCCGTGCTGTTCACGCTCGCGGGGGTCGCGCTCGCCGTCGTGGCCATGCTGCTGGTGCCGAAGGTGCGCCGCTGGGTGGTGGGCTTCATCGGCCCCCGGCTGCGCCAGGTCTGGCCCCGGCTGGCCCAGATGCTGAGCCACCCCGGCCGGCTGGCGCTGGGGGTGGCGGGCAACCTGGTCATGACGCTCGGCTACATCGTCGCGCTGTGGTGCTGCCTCGCCGCGTTCGGGGAGTCGCTGTCGCTGGTGGACATCGCGCTCGTCAACCTCGTGGGGAACGCCCTCGGTGCGCTCATCCCGACACCGGGCGGACTGGGCGGCGTCGAGGGCGCCCTGACGGCGGGCCTGTCGGCCGCGGGCGTGCCGGCCACCATCGCGTTCTCGGCGACCATCCTGTACCGCCTGTGCACGTACTGGGGCCGGGTGCCGATCGGCTGGGTCGCGATGCGCTACCTGGAGCGCAAGGGCGACCTCTAGGGCGTGTCCGCGCCGGCGGCCCGCCAGCGCGCCGTGCGGGACGTGCTAAGGCCCGGCCCCTCGGGAGGAGCCGGGCCTTCGCGTCGCTGTCACAATCAGCGGCGAAGCGTCACTTCGCGACGGCCTTCTTCAGCAGCGAGCCGGCGCTGATCTTGACACCGAAGTTCGCCGGGATCGAGATCTCCTCGCCGGTGCGCGGGTTGCGGCCCGTGCGGGCGGCACGCTCGACGCGCTCGGCCGAGAGGAAGCCCGTCACCTTGACGGCCTCGCCCTTGGCGAGCGACTCGATCAGCACCTCCTGGAAGGCGTTGAGCGCGGCCTCGGCCTCGGACTTGTTGATCTCAGCCTTGCTGGCGATGGCCGAGACGAGCTCGGACTTGTTGAGCGACATGCGGTTCCCTTCTTCGGTCACGTCGTGCGGCGGTACCCGCCCGACGACGAGGCCCCATACTGCCAGCAGATCGGCAGGAATTCGCGGACAACGGGCACTTCTACGGCGAGTCGTGGGTAACTTTCCGCTCTCAGAGGACACGAACCTGTGTACGAGCCTGTGGACGACGAGGCAGCACGGCCCTCCGGGGGCACGTCAGGCCGCACTATCCGATGACTTCAGCAACCCAGAGCGGTCTACCGTTCCGGTAGCGCCATGCCGATGAGAGGAAATCGTGGAGAAACCCCTGCGGGCACGCCGCAACCTGGTGGTCCTGGTGTTCAGCAACCTGCTGGCCGGGGTCGGCGTGGCGTCCGGGGCCGCCGTCGGCGCCCTGCTCGCGGAGAGTCTCGGCGGCACGTCCATGGCCGGTCTGGCGCAGGCGGTGGGAGTGCTCGCCGCCGCGGTGGCGTCCATCCCGCTCGCGACGCTCGCCCAGCTCCGCGGACGACGCTGGGCGCTGTCGCTCGGCTACGCGCTGTCCACGGCGGGCGCGGTGCTCATCGTGACGGCGGCGGTGCTGGGGCAGCTCGTCGTGCTGCTGGTGGGCCTGACCCTCTACGGCGTGGCCAACGCGACCAACCTGCAGTCCCGGTACGCCGCCGCCGACAACGTCGGCTCGGGCACCCGCGCCCGCACCATGTCGGTGGTGCTGTGGTCCACGACGGTCGGCTCGGTGGTGGGGCCCAACCTCGCGGCGCCGGGCGCCGTCGTCGGACGAGGCCTCGGGGTGCCGGACCTGGGCGGGCCCTACCTGTTCTCCGTGGTCGCGTACCTGCTCGCCGGGCTGCTGCTCGCGGCCCTGTACCGGGACCGGGCGGGGTCGGCGCTCCAGGCGGCTCCTGCGGCCGGCGGCGGGCCGGCGGACGGCGGCCCGGCGGCCCGGGGCGGCCCGGCGGACGACGCAGTGACGGACGACGTGACGGACGACGTGACGGACGACGTGACGGACGCCACCGCGACGGATGGCACCCCGGTGGGGCAGGCACCCGGACCGGCCCACGACGCGACGCGTGCCGCCGGCGCGCAGCCCGGACGGCGCCGTACCGGGGCGCTGACCGCGCTGCGCTGGGCGTGGGCGCACCCGCAGGCCCGGTTCGCGGTGGTCACCACGGCGGTCGCGCACGCCGTGATGATCATGGTGATGGTGATGACGCCGGTGCACATGCAGCACGGCGGGATGTCGCTGCAGCTCGTCGGCATCGTGATCAGCCTGCACGTGCTCGGGATGTTCGCGCTCAGCCCCGTGTTCGGGTGGCTGGCCGACCGCTTCGGCCCGCTGCGGGTCGCCGCCGGAGGGATGGTGCTCCAGGGCCTCGCCGTCGTCCTGGGCTTCACGGCCGCCGCCCTCGTGCCCGCCGCCGGGGCGCACGCCGGCCACGGTGCCACGGCGCCGGCCCTGGACACGGAGCTGCTGACCGCGGTGGCGCTGGTGCTGCTCGGGCTGGGCTGGTCGGCGTGCGTCATCGCGTCGTCGGCCGTGCTGGCGTCCGTGGCGGAACCCCACGTCAAGCTGCCGCTCCAGGGTGCCACGGACGCCCTGATGAACTACTTCGGCGCGGGCTCCGCGGCGCTGGCCGGACCGCTCCTGGCGTGGGGCGGCTTCGAGGCGGTCAACACGGCGGGCGCGCTGCTGCTGGTCCCCGCGGTGGTCGTGGCGGTGCTGGCGGCCAGGGCGCACCGCCTCACCGACGTGCCGGACCCTCAGGTCACCCGGGTGACCTGAGGGCTGCGGGCACGGACGCGATCTCAGACGTGGGGCTTGCCGTCCGGGTTGTCGTTGCGCTTGCCGCCGTCTGCCGGACCCGCCCCGGGCTCGTCGGGCTCGTCGGACCCGCGCAGCCTGTCGTTCTCGAGGATCTTGCGGCGCATGATCACCACGACGCCCAGCACCACGAGCACGGCGGCGAGGATGCCGCCGGTCACGGCGAGGCCGCTCGGACCGGCGCCGTCGCCCGCACCCGCGAGCTCGGCCGGCGCGCTGTCCGCGGTGTCCGTGGGCTCGGCGGTGTCGGTGGGCTCGGCAGCGTCGGTCGGCTCGGCGGTGGCGGTCGCCTCCGCCGTCGCGGACTCGGTCGGCTCCGCCGTCGGCTCGGGCTCGCCCTCCACGGTGTAGGACAGCTCGCCGTCGATCGGGTGGCCGTCGGAGGAGACCACGTGCCAGGCGACGTCGTACGTGCCGGCGGGCAGCCCGGAGTCGAGCTGCGCGGTCACCACCCTGTCCGCCACCTGGATGTCCTCGCCCTGCGTCGTGGTGCCGTCGGGGCCCATGACCACGATCTCGATCCCGGTGTCGAGCGGCGCCGCGCTGAACGTGAGCGCGATGCTCGCCGGCGGCGCGTCGAGCGTGGCTCCGTCCTTCGGGTCGGACGACAGGAGCTGGTCGTGCGCGCTCGCCGGCCCGGCCGCCAGCAGCAGGGCCACGAAGGTCAGGACTCCCGCGAGCGCGGTGATCAGACGGAGGCGGCGACGGCCATCGGGCCGGGCCTGGGCAACGGAGACAGCGGGCATGACGGCACCCTACCCGCCGTCTCACGGACCGGGACCGGACTTCGTCGAGGGCGTAGTCAGGCCTCCGGGACGGTGCGCTCCAGCTCGGCCAGCCAGGCCGTCGGGGCGGCGTCGGAGGGCATGCGCCAGTCGCCGCGCGGGGACATGGTGCCGCCCGGGGACACCTTCGGCCCGTTCGGCAGCGCGGAGCGCTTGAACTGCGACGCGAAGAACCGGCGCACGAACACCTCCAGCCAGTGCCGGATCGTCGCCAGGTCGTACTCCGTGCGGCGTGCCGACGGGAACCCCGGCGGCCAGTCGCCGACGTCGGCCCGCTGCCACGCGTGCCAGGCCAGGAAGGCGATCTTGGAGGGCCGGTAGCCGCGCCGCAGCACGTGGAACAGCGTGAAGTCCTGGAGGGCGTACGGGCCGACCGTGGCTTCCGTGGACTGCGGGGTCTCGCCCTCCTCGGTCGGGATCAGCTCGGGCGTGATCTCCTGCTCCACGATCTCCGTCAGCACGGCGTTGACCGGGCTCCCGGCGTCCGGGGAGAACTGGCCGCTGTCGATGGTCCACCGGATCAGGTGCTGGATCAGCGTCTTCGGCACGCCCGTGTTCACCGCGTAGTGGGACATCTGGTCGCCCACGCCGTAGGTGCACCAGCCGAGCGCCAGCTCGGAGAGGTCACCCGTGCCCAGCACGATGCCGCCGCGGTGGTTCGCGAGCCGGAACAGGTAGTCGTAGCGCAGCCCGGCCTGCACGTTCTCGAACGTGACGTCGTACTGCTTGGTGCCGTCGGAGTACGGGTGGTCCAGGTCGAGCAGCATCTGCTCGGCGGCGGGCCGGATGTCGATCTCCTGGAACGTCACCCCCAGGGCCTCGGCGAGCCGGATCGCGCGGTCCTTGGTCTCCGACGTCGTCGCGAAGCCGGGCATCGTGAAGGCGTGGACGTCGGTGCGCGGGCGGCCCAGCCGGTCCATCGCCTTGGCCGCGACGATCAGGGCGTGCGTCGAGTCCAGGCCCCCGCTGACGCCGATCACGACCTTGGGCTGCCCGATCGCCCGCAGCCGCTGCTCCAGCCCGGTGACCTGGATGTTGTAGGCCTCGTAGCAGTCCTGGGCGAGCCGGTCGGCGTCGTCGGGCACGAAGGGGAAGCGGTCGACCTTGCGTCGCAGGCCGAGGTCGCCCTGCGGCGGGTGCACGCTGAAGGCGATCTCCCGGAGCTCGCCGGTCGTCTCCAGCCCCAGCCCGCGCCGGTTGTCGTCGAAGGTGCCCTGCCGCAGCCGCTCCTGGCGCAGGCGGTCCAGGTCGACGTCGACCACGGTGGCACGCGGGCCGTCCGGGAACCGCTCGGTCTCGCCGAGCAGGTCACCGGCCTCGTAGACCATGGTCTGGCCGTCCCAGGACAGGTCGGTGCTCGACTCGCCCTGTCCCGCCGCGGTGTAGACATAGGCGGCGTTGCACCGGTAGCTCGCGCTGCGCACGATCAGGCGCCGGTCCTCGGCACGGGCCACCGTGATCGGGCTGGCGGACAGGTTGAGCAGCACCGTGGCCCCCGCGAGGGCCGCGACGGCGCTCGGCGGCACCGGGACCCACATGTCCTCGCAGACCTCGACGTGGACCGCGAGCCCGCGCACGTCGTCGGCCCGGAAGATCAGGTCGGAGCCGAGCGGGACCTCCTCGCCGAGCAGGGTCAGGGTGCCGCGGTGGTCGTCGCCCGGGGCGAACTGCCGCTTCTCGTAGAACTCGCGGTAGTTCGGCAGGTAGGACTTGGGCGCGACCCCGAGGATCCGCCCGCGGTGCACGACGACGGCGGTGTTCAGCAGCCGGCTGCCCACGAGCAGGGGAGCGCCGACCACGAGCATCGTCATCAGCTCGACGCTCGCCGCCTTGATCTCGGCGAGCGCGTCCAGGACCGACTCCAGGAGCGTGTCCTGCATGAGCAGGTCGTCGATCGCGTACCCGCTCAGGCACAGCTCCGGGAACACCGCGACGGCCACGCCGTCGTCGGCCAGCTGCCGCGCCTGGTCCAGGACCGCCGAGGCGTTGGTCGCGGGATCGGCGACGGCGACGGGGATGGTGCAGGCCGCGACCCGGGCGAACCCATGGGCGTACGCGTTGTAGAAGTCCACGGGTTCGAGTCTATGGACGCGCGCCCACGTCGCCCGACGGCGCCCGCCGGCTTCTGTCCGACGGGACCGGCCCGGCTCGCTACAGTCCCTCCCGTGACCAGAGAACCCGACTGCCTCTTCTGCCGCATCGTCGCCGGCGAGGTCCCGTCCGTCCAGGTCGACGAGGACGAGCGCACGCTCACGTTCATGGACATCAACCCGGCCGCCGACGGGCACGCCCTCGTGATCCCCAAGGCGCACGCCCGCGACCTGCACGACATCGCCCCCGACGACCTGGCCGCCTGCACGATCACCGCCCAGCGGGTCGCCGGCCGGGCGGTCCAGCGGCTCGGGGCCGACGGCGTGAACCTCCTGAACTGCGCGGGGGAGGCCGCCTGGCAGACGGTGTTCCACTTCCACGTCCATGTGGTGCCCCGGTTCCGCGACGACCAGGCCCGCGACTCGCTGCGCCTCCCGTGGACGCCGACGCCGGGCGACCCCGCACGGATCGGCGCGGCGGCGGAGCTGCTGCGCGCGAGCTCCTGAGCGTCATCCCGGCACGTGCGCGAGGTGTGTCGGTGACGAGTGGCACGATCGGGCCATGGGCATCCTGACCGACTACTTCGTCGCGGCCTCCGACACCGAGGCCGCCACATTCCTCGACGACGGAGTCCCGAGGCAGGCGTTGCCCGACGGCCACGTGCTGGAGTCGAAGGGCATCGAGCCGTTCGTCACGCTCGGCACCCTCGAGGAGATCCTGACCGGCAGGCCCTACGCCGAGATCAGCTCCGGCGTGACCGCCGTGACCTTCTCCGAGGACACGGGCGCCGTCGTGGTGCAGGTCCGGCCGGCGCTCCTCGAGGCGCTCACGGGCGCGAGCGAGAGCGAGCTGGACGGCGCGGCGGACGCCTGGTCCAGGACCGAGGAGCTCGCGACCGACGACCCGGCCCCGCTCGCCGCGTTCCTGGACGACCTGGCCGCCCTCGCACGGATCGCCGAGTCCGAGGGCGCAGGGGTCTACTGCTGGGCCTCGCCCTGACCCCTGGGCCGATGAGTTCCGGCGGTCGAGCACCGCGACCCGTCGGACACGCTGTGGCTCGACGACACGCCGACCAACCCGGCGACGTCGGGCTGACGCCCGGAGCGCGGCCGGTCGTCGCGCCGGCTGCGCGTTCTCACGCGATACCGGCGATCTCCCCGTCGTCGAACAGGATCGCCTGCTGCAGCTCTCCGCCCAGGGCGCGTGCGTAGCGCGCGAGCACCTCCTGGCCGGAGATCTTGCCCTTCTCGATCTGGGAGACCCGGCCCTTGGTCACACCCATGCGATCAGCGACCTGCTGCTGAGTCAGCCGCCGCTTCTTGCGGAGCTCGGCGAGCCGATGACCGGTCACCTCGGCGAGGAGCTCCTGCTTGCCCCGCTCGAAGGCGTCCTCGCCACCGGCCTTCTCGACAAGATCGCCACGGATGTCCTTCCACTGCACGTATCCCGTCACGATGCACCCTCCCCTTCTTCTGCACGTCTGCTCAAGTACGCCTGGTACCGCTCCTCGGCCAGCGGGACTGCTTCGACATACCACCGCTGCCAACGCCCTGACTTGTCCCCAGCGACAAGGAAGATCGCCGATCGCCAAGGGTCGAACACGAACAGCAGCCGCATGTCTCCTGGTCGAAGCTCCTTGAGATTCGCGATCGAGGAATGCTGGATCGTGTCGACCAACGGTCGGCCCAGCCTTGGCCCCCGCTCCGCCAGGACATCGATCGCCTGAGCGACCCGGTCCCGCGACGCCCCGTCAAGCCCATAGATCCATTCCCGCACCTCGTCGACGACGTAGATGCTCCATTCCTCGTCCGCCATGCCGCGGGTTTAGCGATCGGTACACATCCTCGCACGGCGAGGTCCTTCATGTCACGCAGCGGCTACGCGAGGCAGAACGGTTCTTACCGTCGTTACCCTGGGTAATGATGTACCCATGACAACCCGCTCCAGCATCGCCATCACCCACGCCTACGTGGTCCCCGTCGCCTCCGCCCCGATCGAGGACGGCACGGTGCTCATCGAGGACGGCGTGATCACCGCCGTCGGACAGGACGTCGTCGTGCCCGACGGCGTCGAGACCATCGACGCCCAGGGCAGGTGGCTGCTGCCCGGCTTCGTCGAGGCGCACGGCCACATCGGCATCCACGAGGAGGGCGAGGGCTGGGCCGGCAACGACACCAACGAGATGACGGACCCGAACGGCTCGGCGCTGCGGGCCATCGACGCCGTGCAGATCGACGAGGAGGGCTTCCGCGACGCCCTCGCGGGCGGTGTGACGACCGCGGTCATCAAGCCGGGCTCGGGCAACCCGATCGGCGGCCAGACCGTCGCGATCAAGACGTGGGGCGGCCGCACGATCGACGAGCAGGTCATCAGCGACTCCGTGTCCGTCAAGAGCGCGCTCGGCGAGAACCCGAAGCGCGTGTACGGGGACAAGAAGCAGCTCCCCTCGACCCGCCTGGGCGTCGCGAACGTGATCCGCAAGGCGTTCGTCGATGCCCAGAACTACGCGGCGAAGCGCGACGCCGCCGCGGAAGAGGGCAAGCCCTTCGACCGCGACCTGGGCAAGGAGACGCTCGCCCGGGTGCTCGCCGGCGAGCTCGCCTGGGACCAGCACACGCACCGCGCCGACGACATCGCCACCGCGATCCGCCTGTCGGAGGAGTTCGGCTACCGGCTCGTCATCAACCACGGCACGGAGGGCCACCTGGTCGCCGACGTCCTCGCCGAGAAGGACATCCCCGTCATCTACGGCCCGATGTTCGTCTCCCGGTCCAAGGTCGAGGTGCGGCACCGCGCGAACCGCAACATCGCCGCGATGGCGGCGGCCGGCGTGCGCGTCGCGATCACGACCGACCACCCCGTCATCCCCATCAACTTCCTGGTGCACCAGGCGTCGTTCGCGGCCCGCGACGGGCTCCCGCGCGAGACCGCGCTGGCCGCGATCACGGCCAACCCCGCGTCGTTCCTTCGCCTCGACGACCGGGTCGGGTCGATCAAGGAGGGGCTCGACGGCGACGTCGTGCTCTGGTCCGGCGACCCGCTCGACACCGACCAGCGCGCCGAGCGCGTCTTCATCACCGGCACCGAGGTCTACACCTGGGACCCGGCCGCCGACGCCGGCCGCGGTGCAGGCCGGGTGCAGGAGCGCGCCGCCCGCTTCGCCTGACACCAGGACCCCGTCCCGTCGGGACGAGAGTGGTCGGCGCGATGTCAGGTGGTCGGTAGGTCGGGCGACCGATCACCTGACCTCGTGCCGAGCACGACGGCGCGGCACCGGAGGGGGACACGCGGTGGTACCCCGGTCCGACGCGGCGGCGCCCGGCCCGGCGTAGCGTGCGAGCATGCTGGGCACCACCCGACCCGTGCGCGACCCGGACCCCGTCGCCCCCGGGCCCTTCGACCGCCTGCGGCCGCGCATCTTCGTCGCGGTCGCCGTGACCGTGCTCAGCACGCTGGGCTCGGTCGCCGCCGCGCGGGACCAGGCCTGGGCCGTCCAGCCCGGCCTGGCCGGCCTGCTCCTGCTGCTCGTGGCGCCTGCCGCGCTCGTGTTCCTCCTGCCCCGCCGGCCGGCGCTCGCCACGGTGGTGTCCGTCGCTGCGGCGCTGACGTTCCTGCTGCTCGGCCGGGCGTGGGGGCCGGTGCTGCTGGGACCCGTCGCGGTGCTCGCCGGCGTGATGCTCAGCGGGACGGCCCGCCGCGCGCGGGTGATCGCCTGGTCCGGCGCCGCACTGCTCGCCGGGGGCGTGGGAACGGTCGCCACGCTGCTCGCGCCGCGGCTGGAGCAGCAGCTCCGCGACAACCCGCCGGACCCGCCCCGCGAGTGGGGACCTCCTGGTCCGCCGTTCCACGGCCCGGGCTGGGCCGACGACGGCGCGTGGTTCCTCACCACCGGGTCCCTGGTCGCCGGGGCCGCGTGGCTCGCCGTCGTGCTGCTCGTCGCGAGCGCCGTGCGGGACCGGGCGGCACGGCGGGTCGCCGCGCGGGCCGCCGCCCGCGAGACGGCGGCCGAACGGGAGCGCACCGCCGTGGCCTCGGAACGGCTGCGGATCGCCCGCGAGCTGCACGACGTGCTCGCCCACTCCCTGTCCGCCATCAACGTGCAGGCCGGGGTGGGCCTGCACCTGCTGGAGAAGCACCCGGGGCAGGCCCGCGAGGCGCTGACGAACATCCGGGACACCAGCCGGGACGCGCTGGCCGAGGTGCGCACGGTGCTGGGGATCGTCCGGGAGGACGGCGCCCCGCTCACCCCGACATGGGACCTCACGGCGCTGAACCGCCTGGCCGACCAGGCCCGCGCCGAGGGTCTGGACGTGGCCGTCGACCTGCCGCCCGACGTCGGTGACCTGCCCGACCACCTCATGGGCGTCGTGCACCGGGTGGTCCAGGAGTCGCTGACGAACGTGCGCCGGCACGCGACGTCGGCCGGCCGGGTCACCGTGCGGCTGACCAGGGGTGACCGCCTGGAGGTGGCGGTGGCCGACGACGGCGCCCCGGCCGGTGCACCCGCGGAGCCGGGCTACGGCCTGCTGGGGATGCGCGAGCGTGTGGAGGGTGCCGGCGGCACCCTCACCGTGGGCCCTCGCCCGGACGGGACCGGCTGGCTGGTGCTGGCCAGGCTCCCGGTCCCCGCGGCCCGCCCGGAGCGTCCCGGCGGCGCCGTCGCGCCGTCGCCCGACCCGGCGGCTGCACCGCCGTCCGACACCCCCGAACCGGGAGAGACCGCATGATCGACGTCCTGCTCGCCGACGACCAGGCCCTGGTGCGCGGCGGCTTCCGCGCGCTGATCGACTCCGAGGACGACATGCGGGTCGTCGCGGAGGCCGCGACGGGTGAGGACGCCGTCGCGCTCACCCTCGACCACCTGCCCCACGTGGTGCTCATGGACATCCGCATGCCGGGCATGGACGGACTGGCGGCGACGCGCCGGATCATCGCCGAACCCCGCGCCGCGGGCGTGCACGTGGTGGTGGTGACGACGTTCGAGCTGGACGAGTACGTCACCGACGCGATCCGGGCCGGGGCGTCCGGGTTCCTGGTCAAGGACACGGAGCCGGCGGAGCTGGTGCGGGCGGTGCGGGTCGCGGCGTCGGGCAACGCGCTGCTGTCGCCGACGGTGACGCGACGGCTGCTCGCGCGGGTCGCCGACGCGACCCGGGTCGTCGGCCCGCTGCCCGCGCTGGCGGAGCTCACGCCACGCGAGCGCGAGGTGCTCGTCGAGGTGGCGGGCGGGCTCGCCAACGACGAGATCGCGGCGCGGCTGTACCTGTCGGAGTCGACGGTGAAGACGCACGTCTCGCGGGTGCTCATGAAGACGGGCTCGCGCGACCGCGCGCAGCTCGTGGTGCTCGCGTACGAGGCGGGCCTCGTGCGCCCCGGCTGGGCCGGAGGCGCAGCGGAGGGTGGGGGCTGAGGAACGAGGCACCCGCCCGCAGCGCAGCCGCAGGACCGGCCGGCACCGGCACAGCCTGGGCCGGAGGCGCAGCGGAGGGTGGGGGCTGAGGAACGAGGCACCCGCCCGCAGCGCAGCCGCAGGACCAGCCGGCACCACGGGTGTACCGGGCCGGGTACACAGGACTGACGACCCTGCCGCCGCGCGACGGCAGCCTGGTGGTGAGGCCGGAACGACCGGCCCAACCCACTGGAGGTCGACATGCTCACCGCGACGACGGAGGTCCTCGCCAACGGGCCCCACTACGGCTGGGGCGGACCCGGACCGTTCTTCTTCATCTTCCCGCTGCTGTGGTTCCTGCTGTTCGCGACGGTGGTCTTCCTGATCGCCCGGCGGGCCCGGCGCGGCCCGCGCGGTGGCTGGGGCGGGCCGTGGTCCGCGCACGCGGCGGCCGGGGCGGACCCGGTGACGCTGCTGGGCACCCGCTTCGCCCGCGGGGAGATCGACGAGGCCGAGTACCGTTCACGGCTCGCCGTGCTCCGCTCGGCGGACCCGTACCCGAACGCTCACCCGGGCACCGGGACCGCGGCCGGTCCGTCGGCGCCCGACGCACCCCCTGCCCCGCAGGACCGGCCGGCCGCCGACGGCGACCGCTGACGCCGGTCCGGGACGCCCGGGCCACCCCGGTGACCTGGGCGTCCCGGGCGCCGCCACGACCGGGCAGCACCCCGGGAACCACGGTCGATCGCACCCCGGGAGCGCCCCGGCGCACCTCCCGGAGCGAGTGGCGGTGCGACACGGGCGTGACGCTAGACTCGCGGGCGGGTGCGACGGACCGCACTCCTGAGAACCGTTGACGTGAGGGAAGTAGATCGTGAGCACCAGCAAGAACTGGGGCGCGGCCGTACTGGTCTCCTGCGCACTCCTGCTGTCCGGATGCGCGGCCCTCGAGGACATGGCCAACGACTTCATGCCCTCGGGAGAAGAGGTCCAGCAGGAGGCCGAGCCCTCGTCGGAGGCGATCCAGGCTCCGATCAGCACCGGCAAGTACAACCTGGTGGAGGCATGCAGCGCCTTCTTCTCGGGTCCGCTGGTCACCAACATCACGGCCCTCGCGCCGGCGGTCCGGGCCCCGCTCGACGAGGAGCGCACCGGTTCCGCGAGCAGCATCAGCAAGAGCATCGGCCTGATCATCGGCGAGTCGGACGAGGTCAGCATCGCCCACCTCGAGGCGATCCGCGCACCGTTCGACCAGGCGCTCGACGGCTCCATCGCCCGGCCCAGCGCGGTCACGACGGCCATCACGTCCTACCGGAACACCTGCACCGAGGCCGGCTGGAAGGGCTGAGTCCCCGCCCCGCCCGGACACGAACGGACCCCCGGCCACCTGGTGGCCGGGGGTCCGTTCGTGTCCGGGGTCAGCCGTTCGTCAGGAACTCGCGCATCACCGGGGCCGCCGCTGTCGAGGCGAGCTCGCCCTCCTCGATGAACACGACCGCGGCCAGGTCGTTCGCGATGGCGACCGTCCACACGTGCGCCTTGGACCCGTCGCCGAACTGGGCGGTACCGGTCTTCGCGCCGACGATGCCGGGCACGCCCTGCAGCGCGCTGCCGGAGCCCTCGCGCACCACCCCGCCCATCAGGTCGCGCAGCGTGGCCGCCTCGTCCGCGGTCAGGTCGCCCGACGGCGCCTCGGGCGCCTTCCCGTCCTCGGGCTGCACCAGCCACGGGGAGACGGTGTGCCCCGCCGACACGCTCGCGGCCACGGTCGCCATGGCCAGCGGCGTCGCCAGCACCTGGCCCTGGCCGATCATCGACGCCGCGTGCTCCGTGCCCGTCGAGTCGGTCGGCACGTCACCCATCGTGCCCGCCGCGCCGAGCGCGGTGGCCTCGACGCCCAGGCCGAGCGACGCCGCGGCGTCGTGCAGCTGCTGCTGGCTGATCGCCTGGTGCTGGGCGATGAACGCGGTGTTGCACGAGTTCGCGAAGACCGTCCCGAACGGCACCGCGTCGCCCGTGGCGGACGCCGGGTAACCGGGCACGTTCCGGAACTCGCGGCCCTCGACGGCGATGGTCGGCGTGCAGGCCAGGGGTGTGTCCGGCGTGACGCCGGACCGGAGCATGGCGAGCGACGTCGCGATCTTGAACGTGGACCCCGGCGGGTACTGGCCCAGCGTGGCGGTGTTGTACCCCTCGGAACCCGGGCCGGACGCGACCGCGAGCACCTCGCCCGTCGACGGCTTGATCGCGACGATGGCGCTGGCCAGGTCGGTGATGTCGGCGAGCGCCGACTCGGCACGGAGCTGGGTCGCCGGGTCGAGCGTGACCGTCAGCGGCTCGCCGTCCTTCTTCTCGATGGTGAACGCCTCGCGGCCCTCGCCGCCCTCGGCGGGCTCGATGGTCACGGCCAGGCCGGGCACGCCGCGCAGCTGCTCGTCGTAGGCGGCCTGGAGACCGGAGAGGCCCACGACGTCGCCCTGCTGGACGGTGCCCTCCGACTCCTCGATGATCTCCGCCGTCGCCTCCCCGACCGTGCCCAGGACGCCTCGTGCGAAGTCGCGGCTCCGGGCCAGCGGCACCTCGTCCGGGATGCCGACGACGCCGGGGATCGCCATGGCGGCGTCGAAGTCGTACTCCGGGTCGCCGTCGCGGATGGTGATCACCTCGATGAACGCCTTGTCCCCGGCGGACCGGACCTGTGCGGCGATGCTCTCGGTGGTCTCCTGGTCGAGCTTCAGCACGGTGCCGAGCGGCTGGGCAGCGGTGTCCCAGCCGGGCCGGGTCTTGTCGATGCCCACGTGGTGCACGGGCGTGATGCCCACCAGGGTCTCGCCGGTGGTCGTGACGATCTCGCCGCGGGCGGGCTCGGTGCGCTCGACGGCGAGCCGCTCGCCCGGCTCCAGCCCGGGGACCAGCACGCCGGTGCTCCAGGTCGCCTGCCACTCGCCGGCCTCGCCGTCGGTGGCGCCGGGGTAGGTGAGCGGCACGACGGTCTCGTAGTCCCAGGCGGCCTCGGTCGCCACGGGCCAGCTCCACGCGAGGGTCGCGGTGGCCGTCGCGGTGCCGCCGTCGCCCTCCTCGACCGGGGTCACGTCCTTGACCTCGACGGTCCCGGCGTCCTCGCCGACCGCGGCGCGGAGCTGCTCGAACACCTGGGCGTACTGCTCGTCCGGGGACGCGGACGTCTCCAGGGTCAGCGGGACGTCCGCCGGGGTGCCCGCCTGGAGCGCCGCGGCGAGCTGCTCGGCGGCCGGCGCCGGGTCCGGGACCGGCGGCTCGCGCAGGAGGAACCACAGCCCGGCGCCCGCGGCGGCGAGCAGGACCACGACGCCGACGATGATCAGGGCCAGCCGGCCCGACCGCCGGGGAGCAGGCGGCGGAGGCACGGGGGACCCGGGTTCCGGTGGCAGTGCGGCGTATCCCCCCGGTGGCGGCGGGACCGGTGCATGACCGTCCGTAGGCGGGTGGGGAGACGAGTATCCGCTCATGCCCAGGAGCCTAAGGGGCCCGTCATGGTCGCCACGTGGAAAACATTGGGTCAAACGGGGCAAGCCTGGGTGAAATGGCACAGAAAAATGCTGCTCGATGGGAGCGAGGCCGCCGAACCCCCTGGATCTGCGGCCCCGCCCGCCGCCGTCACGCGTCCCGGTACCGCAGCCGGTCCCGGGAGCGCGTGGCGAGCTGCAGGGAGGAGAACGTCGGCACCGCACGGCCGGCGGCACGGATCTTGTGCTCACGCCGGTTCAGCAGCTCCATGCGCCGCAGATCACGCTCGATCCCGGCGACGTCGCTGCCGGTGACCGCTGCTGTCCTCGTGGTCATGGTGGTTCCCCGTTCCCTGGCTCCTCGTGCGGGCAGCCCTCGGATGACAGGGACGCACGGGAAGCGTGTCTCGTTGGGAGGGAGGCCCCGACCCGGCGGTCTGTGACGGCCGCGCCGGGAATTCACCCGACGGCGGCCGCCCGCGCGGCCACGAACGCGCGCAGCGCGGGGTCTGTGGTGAGGGACAGCGCCTTCGCGTACGCGGTGCGGGCCGCCCCGGTCGCGCCCGACGACGCGAGCAGGTGCGCCCGCGTGGCCCACAGCGGCTGGAACCGGCCCGCCGCCGGGTCCGACGCCGTCGCGTCCAGCTCCGCGAGTCCCGCGGCCGGCCCCTCGACCCGGCCGAGCACGGCGGCCAGCGCGACCCGCCCGCCGAGCGTCGGGGCCACGCGCAGGAGCGCCTGGTGCAGGGTGAGCAGCGCGGGCCAGTCGGTACGCCCCGTCCGGGCGCGGGCGCAGTGCGCGGACTGGACGGCCGCCTCCAGCCGGAACCGGCCGGGCGGCCCCGCGCCGGGTGCCGTCAGCGCGCGCCGGAGCAGCGCCTCCCCGCGCTCGATCAGCGCACCGTCCCACAGCGTGACGTCCTGCTCGTCGAGGGGGACGAAGGCGCCGTCCACCTCGCGTGCGTCGGCGCGCGCCACGGAGAAGCAGAGCAGCGCGGCCAGCCCGAGCACCTCCGGCTCGGGCAGCAGGTGCGCCAGGAGGAGGGCGAGCGCGAGGGCGTCACCGGTGAGGGAGCCACGGACCTCGGGCGCAGCGCCCCGCCAGTCGATCGCATAGGCGCCGTACACCGCCTCCAGCACGGGCGGCAGCCGGGCCGGGATCTCGGCGCGGCCGGGGACGCGGAACGGGATCCGTGCGTCACGGATGCGGCGCTTGGCCCGGACCAGCCGCTGCGCCATGGTCGGCGCGGGCACGGCGAAGGCTGCCGCGATGTCCCGGGCCTCGACGCCGAGCACGGTCTGCAGCATGAGCGGGGTGCGGATCCCCGCCTCCACCGCGGGGTGGGCGCAGACGAACATGAGCTCCAGCCGGCGGTCCCCGATCGCGTCGGGGTCGGGCAGGTCGGGCGGCGCGGCGGGCTCGGGTCGGGCGTCGGGCGGCGCGGCGGTCCGGTGCGCGGCGGAGCGGTAGAGGTCCCGCAGCCGGTTGCGGGCCACGGTGAGGAGCCAGCCGTCCGGGTTGCGCGGCACGCCGTCGTCGGGCCAGTGCCGCAGAGCCTGCTCGAACGCGTCGGCGAGGGCGTCCTCGGCACGCTGGATGTCGCCGTCGCGCGCCGCGAGCAGAGCCAGGAGGCGGCCGTACGACGTGCGGGCCGCCGCGTCCGCGGCAGCCCGCACGTCGGCGCGGTCGGTCAGCGCGTCCACGTGCCGTTCTCGAAGTGGGTGGCGCTCGGGCGCACCTCGACGGTGCCCCACTGGACCGAGGGCGCCTTCTGCGCCCAGGCGAGCGCGGCGTCCAGGTCCGGCACGTCGACGACGAACGTGCCGCCGAGCTGCTCCTTGGTGTCGGCGAACGGGCCGTCCTGGACGCGCAGCTCGCCGTCGCGCACCGTGACGGTGGTGGTGGCCGACGACGGCTGCAGCACCTCCGCCGACAGCAGCACCCCGGCCTGGTCCAGCGCGGTGGCGTAGGCGGCGAACGCGCGCTGGCCCTCGGCCAGGGCGTCCTCGCCGAGGTCCTCCGGCGTCATCTCCGGGTAGTGCAGCAGGATGGTGTATCGCATGGTTCTGTCCTCCGGTCGGTGTCTGTCTGACACCGGGGTGACGATCTCGTGGGGTCCCGATCGACAGGGCGGGAGAACTCGTCCGGGTCAGGCCGGGCACGACACGGGCCGGGGCGCCCCCTGGTGCGCCCCGGCCCGTCCTTTCGTCGGCCGGCGTCAGGCGGAGGGTGCCGCCTTCACCACCGGTCCCCACGCCAGCGGGTCCAGCGTGCGGGCGTCGGCGTCCGCGGTGCCGGCCCAGCGGCGCGCATCGGCGATGGTGGCGGCGAGCAGCTCACGCAGGCGTGCGTCCACGTCGGGGACGAAGGCCTCGGAGATGCCCTGCACGGCGGTGGAGACGACGCTCGGCGCGGCGTCACGCACGAACCGCTTGGGCCGCACGCTCGTGCCCGCGCAGAACCGCTCGGCCCAGGCCGCCGTCTTCGGCACGGCCGCGAGCGCGTCCTTGCTCTCCGGTGCGAGGGTCCCGGCCGGCCTGTCCTCCAGCACGTCGAGCATCCGCTCCGACCCGAGGATCGCCACGGCGAGCGTCTGCTGGCGGTCGGCGGGCGAGATCGGCAGCGCCGTCTGCGCGGCGCGCAGCGCGATGCGCACGTCCCAGCGCGGATCGGTGCTGGTCAGGCCGATGACCGACGGGATGAGCGGCGCCAGCCGCGGACGCGCGTGGTCCGCGGTGAGGTCGTTCACCGCGCGCGCGAGCATCGCGATCAGCGGGTGCGTGCAGGCGGGGTGGTCGCTCCACTTCTCCCCCGCGAGGAAGGAGGCGAGCTCCATGAAGCACGCGCCCTTCTTGGGGTTGCGGTGCTTCCCACGCCCCAGCATGGGCAAGATGTCGTACGTTCCAGCTTCGGTTCCGGTCACGATCCACCCCCGAATTGGGTCCGCTACTTGTTCCAGTGTGCGTCCGGTGTGACGTGGATCGCAATAGTGCGCCTGTGAACCGCCTGGATCTCGCCCGGTGCGCGGCACCTCAGGCCGCGCGAACCACCTCAGGGGTACCTCAGACGGCCGCCTGAGGTGCCCGACCGGCCAGGACTGCCCGATCGCCCGATCCACGGGCCGGGGCCTCAGGACGAGTGTCTTCCTCATCAGCCGGACGGGCGCACGGCCCGCCGGGGCACCAGGAGGAATCATGTCGCTGTGGGGACCCGCCGCCGAGGCGGAGATCGAGTACCGGCAGGCCGAGCTGCGCAAGGCATGGGGCGGCCGGCGGACCGACGACCAGGGACGGGCCGGCCGGCGCGCCGAGCGCCGGGCGGACCAGGGCGCCCGGCACCGGGCGGACCGGCGCACCGGGCACCGGAGCCGCGCGGAGCAGATCCAGGAGGGCATCGCGGGCATGCGCCCGGCACCGGCCGCACGGCACGGCCTGTTCGCATGACGGAGGCGGGCGTCGGGGCGGAAAAGGCCAGGGGGAGTGTCGGTGACCGGTGGCACGATGTGCAGGTGCGACGGTCCACGACGATCCCCCTGGTCTCCCGGCAGGAGCAGGTTGCCTCCCTCCTGCTGGCGGTGGGGCGCGCCTCGGCAGGCCGGCCGGGCCTCACGCTCGTGGGCGGTGACGCCGGTGTCGGCAAGACCCGGCTGATCAGCCACGTCGCCCAGGCGGCGGAGCAGGCGGGGGCCAGCGCCGTCGTCGTGCACTGCGTGGACCTGGGGCAGGTGGGCATCCCGTACCTGCCGTTCACGGACGCGCTGACCCAGCTCCAGGCCGGGGCCGCGGGGCCCGACGCGGCCGCGCGCGTGGCCGACCTGGTCAAGGAGCGGCCGGCGCTGTGGCGGCTGCTGGAACCGGGCGGTGGCGGCGACGCCGACCACGACGAGCGGCTCCAGCTCTTCGAGGGGATCGCGCGCAGCCTGGCGGTCGCCGGCGCACCCGAGCGACCCCTGGTCCTGGTGGTCGAGGACGCCCACTGGGCCGACGCGTCCACCCGGGACGTACTCCGCTTCCTCGCCGCCCGCGCCCGGTCGGAGCACGTCCTCCTGGTGGTCACCTACCGGTCGGACGACGTCGACCGGCGTCATCCGCTGCGCCCGCTGCTCGCCGAGCTGTCCCGGCTGGAGCACGTGGAGCGCATGGACCTGCAGCCGTTCGACGCGGACGAGCTGCGCGAGTTCACCACCGCCCTGGCCGGGCGGCCGCTCCCGCCCGCCGGGTTCGCCGAGGTGCTGGACCGGTCCGAGGGCAACGCGTTCTTCGCCGAGGAGCTGCTGGACGCGGGTCCGGACTCCGCGAGCCTGCCCTGGACGCTGACCGAGGTGCTCCGCACCCGGCTCGAACGGCTGGACCCCGAGGTGCAGCAGGTGCTGCGCATCGCGTCGGTCGCCGGGCGCCGGGTCCGGGAGGACCTGCTGCGGGCGGCCGCCGCCCGGTCGGGCGCACCGGACGTCGACGCCGCCCTGCGCGAGGCCGTGACCCAGCAGGTGCTCGTGGTGTCGGGCGCGCACCTGGAGTTCCGGCACGCGCTCCTGGCCGAGGCCCTGTACGCGGACCTCCTGCCGGGCGAGCGCTCGGCGGTGCACCGCGCCTACCTCGCCGTGATCGAGCAGGACGGGCCGGACGGCATGCCGGTCGGCAGCGCCGCGGAGCGCGCCCACCACGCCTTCGAGGGTCACGACCTGCCCGCCGCCCTCACCGCGTCGCAGGACGCCGCGCTGCGCGCCCGCCGCCTGCTCGCGCCCGAGGAGGAGCTGCGGCACTGGGAGCAGGTCCTGTCCCTGTGGGAGTCGGTGCCGGACGCCGGGCAGCGGATCGGCCGCGACCGGGTCGACGTCGCCCTGTCCGCCGGCGAGGCGGCCGCCCGGGCCGGTGACGCGATGCGCGCGGTGAAGCTGACGCGGCGCGCGGTCGAGGGCGTCGACGACCCGGTGCGCCGGGCAGCGCTGGAGCACGTGCTGGTGCACCGGTACCTCGACCTGCCGACGTGGGACGAGACGCCCGGCCAGGTCGAGACCACCATCACGGACCTGCGGGCCGCGCTGGCGGTGCTGACGCCGCGCAGCCCCGACCGGATCTGGACCAACGCCCTGCTGGCGCGGCTCGCGATGATCATCGACCTGGACGAGGACGCCCGCTCGTACGCCGAGTGCGCCGTCGAGGAGGCGCGCGAGACCGGCCAGGCCGGGGCCCTCGCGATCGCCCTGTCCACCCTCGCGGTGCTCGACGTCGCGGACCCGGACCGGGCCTCGGCGACCCTCGACGAGGCGCGCGCGGCGGCCGTCGAGGCCGGGGACGTGCTCACGGAGATGCGCACCCTGTACAGCGGCACGGCCAACCGGTTCTACGCGGGGGAGCTGGAGGCCGCGGAACAGCGGGCGCGGCACGCGCTGGCCCGGGCGGACGAGCTCGGCCTGGCATGGAGCACGCCCACGGTCAACCTGCGGATCCTCCAGGAGGTCATGCTCTACTTCCGCGGAGACCTCACCGAACGCAGCAGCGCGGGCGTGCCGGCCACGTCCCGGCACGTCATGGACGCGACCCGGATGTACGCGGCGGTCGCGCGGGGCGACGAGGACGCGATCGAGCGCGGCGAGGCGCTGATCGACCACTGGGGCAGCGACGGTCAGATCGCCCTCATCGGCGGAGGAAGCCTGGTCGACGCCCTGACCTGGGCCGGCCGGTACGACGACGCCGCCGCGCTGGCCGAGCGCATCACCGATCACCTGGGCGAGGTGTGGACGGAGGTGTTCCTCGGGCGGATCTGGCTGTCCACGCTGGCCATCGCCGCCCTGGCGGACGCAGCCGAGGCCGAGCGCACCGCCGGACGGGCGGGAGCGCCCGGTTCTGCGGCCGCCACGGCGGTCGAGACCCGCGCCGGCGCGCGGCTGGACCGCGGTGACGCGCTCCTCGCCGTCGCCCGCGAGACGGCCCAGCGGGGCCGCCCGCGCGGCGGCGTGCTCGGCCCCGAGGGGCGAGCCTGGCTGCAGCGGGCCGCCGCGGAGAACGCCCGCCTGCATGCCGTGACGGGGTTCGCCGCGGGCGAGGGCGACGAAGGACGGGCGGCCACGCTGTGGCGCGAGGCGGCCGACGCCTGGCAGGAGACGGTCAACGCCTTCGGTTTCGGCTACCGCTACGAGGTGGCGCGCTCGCGCTACCGCTGGGCGGAGGCGCTCCTCGGCGCCGGCGAGCGGGGGGCAGCCGAGGTCGAGGCGGCCGAGGCTCTCTCGGAGGCCGAGGACATGGAGGCGCGGCCGCTGGCCGACGCCGTCCGGGCCCTGGCGCGGCGGGCACGGCTCGACCTGCCGGGCGTCCGCCGGGCGACGGCGTCCACCCTGACCGAACGGGAGGAGGAGGTGCTCGGCCTGGTCGCACAGGGGCTGTCGAACCGGCAGATCGGCGAGCGCCTGTTCATCTCGACCAAGACGGTGAGCGTGCACGTGTCCAACCTGATGGCCAAGCTCGGCGCCTCGGGACGGGCGGAGGCGGTGAGTCTCGCGCACCAGCGCGGTCTCCTCGAAGTGTGACCGTAAGCCCCGCAGACTACCCGCTCAGTGCAAAAGGGACACATCCGGTACATCTATCGCGCACGCGCACTTCTCTCGCAATACTGAGCAGATGCCGACGGACCTCCAGGCGTTGCGAGACCTCGAGCACGTCGGTCTTGGATCACCTACCGCTGACGAGGCATTCGACCGGTTCGCCCGCCTGGTCCGGCGCCACCTGAGGGTTCCGGCTGCCGTCGTGTACTTCGTGGTCCGGGACGGCCAGGTGCTCGCCGGGGCGTCGGGCATGCCGGAGCCGATGCAGTCCCAGCGCCTGCTCCAGCACCCCGGGACCGTCACCAGCGTGATCACCACGCGGGGTGAGCCGGTGGTCACGGCGGACGCCCGCCTCGACCCCACGCTGCGCGACACCTACCTCGTGCGCGAGATGGGCCTCGTCGCGCTCGCGGGGTATCCCGTCTTCGACCTGCGGGGCCGCGCCGTCGGCGCGCTGTGCGCGGTGGTGGACGAGCCGCGCGAGTGGTCCGGCGACGACCTGGACTCGCTCGCCGACCTCGCGGCGTCGTGCACGGCCGAGCTGCGGCTGCGGGCCGAACGGGAGCGCGCCCGGCGCATCCAGGAGACCGCCGTCCGGGCCAACCGGCGCAGCCGGTTCCTGCTGTCGCTGAGCGAGGCGTTCGCCAACGCGAACACGATGGACCAGGTCGAGGAGGTGATCATCGAGGTCGCCACCGCCGGGATAGGAGCCCGGTACTGCGCCTTCGCCGTGGCCGACGCCGACGGCCGGGGCGTCACCTACCGCTCCCTCGTCCACGCGGAGCCGCAGTTCCCCCAGCGGTTCCGGCAGGCCAAGCTGGACGACCACCGGCCGCTGGCCGAGGCGGCCCGCACCGGCCGGCCGTTGTTCTTCCGGACGAGCGAGGAGATGCACGCCGCGTACCCCGGGTTCCGGGAGTACTGCGACCCGGACGTCGAGGCCCGGGCGTTCCTGCCGGTCGTGACGGCCGGCGCCGTGGTCGCCGTCGTGATGCTGGCGTGGGAGCGCGACCGGGGGCCCGACAAGGACTCGTACGCCCTGCAGACGGGCCTCGCGCACTACACGGGCCACGCGCTCGAGCGGGCGCGGCTGCTGGAGGAACGCCGCGAGTCCGCCAAGACGCTGCAGCGGGCCATGCTCAGCCGCCTGCCCGAGGTGCCGCACCTCGACATGGCGGCCACGTACTCGCCCGCCACCCGTTCGGACCAGATCGGCGGTGACTGGTACGACGCCGTGGCCGTGGACGACGACACGACCATGTTCATGATCGGCGACGTGACCGGGCACGACATGCGCGCGGCCGCCAAGATGGGTCAGCTCAGGTCGCTGCTGCGGGCGTTCGCGTGGAGCCACGACGAGTCGCCGTCGGCGCTGCTGTCGCTGCTGGACAAGGCCAACTCGGGCCTCGGGCTGCTCGCCAGCGGGACCGCCGTGGTGGCCCGGCTGGAACGGGTCCCCGGCGGCTACCAGCTCACCTGGTCCACCGCGGGTCACCCGCCGCCGCTCGTGCTGCGGCAGGACGGGAGCGTGGAACGGCTCTCGGCGCTGCCGGACATGATGCTCGGCATCCGCCCCACGGCGAAACGCACCGACCACGTGGCGACCCTGCGGCCCGGTGACACCCTGCTGCTCTACACCGACGGGCTGGCCGAGCAGCGCGGAACCACGCCCGACCAGTGGCTGAACCGCCTCCAGAAGACGCTCGGCATGCTGGGCGACACGGCCACGGCCGCGCTGCCGGTCACCCTGGTGCGCCGCCTGGCGTCGGACGACCAGCGGGACGACGTCGCCGTGCTCGCGGTACGGGTGCGGGCGACGGCGCCGTCCGGCCCACCCTCGCTCGGCCGGCCCGCCACGGCGGAACGCAAGCTGGCACCGTCGCTGTGCGACGTCGGGCCCGCCCGGATCTGGGTGGACGACGTGCTGGAGAGCTGCGGGGTGCCCATGCCGCTGCGGCGCACCGTGATGCTGCTGACCTCCGAGGTGCTGACCAACGCCGTCGACCACGGGCAGGCTCCGTTCACCGCGACGGTCGAGGTCGACCTGGAGAAGCTGCGGGTCGGGGTGCGGGACTCGTCGGTCGTCCAGCCCGAGCTGCGCGACCCGGCCGTGACCGAGTTCGGTGGGCGGGGCGTGCAGTTCCTCGAACGCCTGGCCTCGCGGTGGGGCGTGGACCGGCACGGCGTGCCACCGGCCACGGACCGCCCCCGCGCGGGCCGGGTGAACCGGCGCACGGGCAAGACCGTGTGGTTCGAGCTCGACCTGACCTGACCGGTGGGGTGAACTTCGGCCGCCGTCTTCGGTCCCGGACGAATCACCGGTGAGCGTGTCAGTGGTGCCGCGTACCGTGTGATCCATGGCACAGACAGCGTCACATCCTGGGCAGAGCGCGGGTGCGGCCGTGGCGACGGACGAGCTCTCGGCACAGCTCGAGACCTATCGCCGCGAGCTCACCGGATACTGCTACCGGCTGCTGGGCGGCGCGTTCGACGCCGACGACGCGGTGCAGGAGACCCTCCTGCGCGCATGGCGGTCGTACGAGCGGTTCGAGGGCCGCTCCTCCCTCCGGACATGGCTGTACCGGATCGCCACCAACGTGTGCTTCGACCAGCTCGGGTCCAGCCGCGCCAAGCGGGAACGGCCCATGGGCCTCGGCGCCGCCGCCGACCCGGTCGAGGAGAGCCTCGCGACCGTGCTGCCCGAGTACGCCTGGGTGGAGCCGGTACCCACCGAGCACGTGCTGCCCGGTGCGAGCGACCCGGCCGACACCGCCGTGGCCCGGGAGTCGGTCCGGCTCGCCTTCGTCGCGGCTCTCCAGCACCTGCCCGCCAAGCAGCGGGCGGTACTCATCCTGCGCGAGGTGCTGCGCTGGCCGGCGTCCGAGGTGGCCACGCTGCTGGACACCTCGGTGGCCTCGGTGAACAGCGCGCTCCAGCGCGCCCGCGCCACCCTCGCCGACAAGGCGCCGGACCGGTCCGGTGCCGCGCCGGCCCCGGCGACGGCCGACGAGTCCGACCTGCTGGAGCGCTACGTCGCGGCGTTCGAGCGGTACGACATGGCGGCGCTGGCCAACCTTCTGCGCGAGGACGCGGTCATGAACATGCCGCCGTACGCCATGTGGCTGGAGGGCATCGAGAACATCCAGGCCTGGATGCTCGGGCCGGGCAACGAGTGCGAGGGCTCGCGCTGCGTGCCGATCCACGTGAACGGCGCCCCCGGGTTCGCGCAGTACCGGCGGGACCCGAAGGGCGGCCACTTCCCGTGGGGGATCGTGGTGCTGGAGAACGACGGCGCGCACATCACCGGCATCACCACGTTTCTCGACACGGAGAAGTGGTTCTCCCGATTCGGCCTGCCGGACCACCTCGACTAGCCGTTTGGCAATACCCTCACAAGGGTGACTGTGCGATCCGTGGTGGTCGGCGTGGACCACAAGCACCCGGAGCTGGCCCGGCGAGCAGCGTCGCTCGTCCAGTCCCTGGGTGGAAGCCTGATCGAGCTCGTCTGTGTGTGGGTCGACGAGACCGCCGTCTCGGACTCACGGGGGTTCACCGTGTCGGTGGACCCGGACATCGCCGTGCCCTCCGATGCCTACGGGGCCGACGTCCTCGCCGGGCTGAACCGGGCGATGGCCGACGTCGGTCTGCCCTGGAGCGCGCTGCGCGGCGCCGGTGACCCGGCCGTCGAGCTGGGGCGGGTCGCCGACGAGGTGGAGGCGGTCATGATCGTCGTCGGCGCCCACCGCTCCGGCCTGCGCGGATGGACCACCAACCTCGTGGGCGGGACGGTGGCCGGGCGGCTCGTCCACAACCAGGCCCGCCCCGTGGTGATCCTCCCCGAGACGGCCTCCGCCCCGTGAGCGCTAGATTTTCCTCGGACCTGTCGAGCGCCCAGGAGGGGACCCGCCGCGTGGCACGAGCACCGCACCGGGACTGGCGGTACGTCGGTCTCGTCGCGCTCGGCGGAGCCTGCGGGTCGGTCGCGCGGTACCTCCTGGGCACGTGGGCCATGATCCTGCTGACGCCCCTGACGTTGCTGTCCCCAGGGATCGGGGAGACGGTCCTCCGATTCCCCATCGGCACGCTGGTCGTCAACGTGCTCGGCGCGCTCGCCCTCGGCTACCTCCTGGAGGCACTTGCCCGGCGGGGCCGGGAGACCGTCCGGCGCCGCAAGATCCGGCTCGGGATCGGCACGGGGGTGCTCGGCGGGTTCACCACGTACTCGGCGCTCGCGCTGGAGACCCAGCAGCTGCTGGGCGCGGGGCTGGGGTGGCTCGCCCTGCTCTACGTCGCGCTCACCCTGGCGGGCGGCACGGTCGCCTGCCTGGGCGGCATCGCGCTCGCGGCCCGCGCCGACCGGCGCCGGAAGGAGAGGTGACGCCCGTGCTCACGTTCCTGGTGGTGGCCGTCGGCGGAGGTGTCGGCGCGGCGGCACGGTTCATGGTCGACGGCGAGATCCGCGCCCGGCACAGCGGCGGCTTCCCGTGGGGCACGTTCCTCGTGAACGTGACCGGCTCGTTCCTCATCGGCGTGTTCTCGGCCGCGCTGGCCGGCCTCTGGCGGTACGGGATGTCGGTCGAGGACGCGCAGCTGCTGCGAGTCGCGCTGATGACGGGCCTGTGCGGCGGATACACGACGTTCTCCACGGCCACCGTGGAAGCCGTGCGCCTGGCACAGTCCGGCCGGCTCCGGCTCGCCGTGGCGAACGCACTGGGCACGCTGCTCGTGACGGTGCTCGCGGCGGCCGCGGGCGTGGCGGTGGGCGGGCTGTTCACCTGACCGCCCGGCGGCCGAACCGTCGCCGGGCGGCGTGTCAGTGGGGCATGGCAGGCTTCGCTGCATGAGCCTCATGCTCCTCGACTCCGCCTCGCTTTACTTCCGGGCGTACTTCGGTGTGCCCGACTCGCTGCGGTCGCCCGACGGTACGCCGGTCAACGCCGTCCGCGGCCTTCTGGACACCATCGCGTGGCTCGCCACGACGCACGGCCCGGACCGCCTGGTCGCGTGCTGGGACGACGACTGGCGGCCCGCCTTCCGCGTCGCGGCGATCCCGAGCTACAAGGCGCACCGGGTGGCCCAGGAGGTGCCCGGTACCACCGGCATCGAGGAGGTGCCGGCGGACCTGCTCGCGCAGGTGCCCGTCATCGTGGACGTGCTGGCGGCGCTCGGCATCGCGCGCGTCGGCGTCCCCGGCTACGAGGCGGACGACGTCATCGGCACACTGACCGCGCGTGCGGTCGCGGGGGGCGCGGGCCCGGTCGACATCGTCACCGGGGACCGGGACCTCTTCCAGCTCGTCGACGACGCCGCCGGTGTCCGCGTGCTCTACCCCGCGCGCGGCGTCCGCGATCCCGACGTGGTGGACGAGGAGCGGCTGGCCGCGCGGTACGACGTCGCCTCGGGGCAGGCGTACGCCGACATGGCGACGCTGCGTGGCGACCCCAGTGACGGCCTGCCGGGGGTGCCCGGCATCGGGGAGAAGACGGCGGCCAAGCTGCTCGCCCGGTACGGCACCCTGGCCGGGATCCTGGCCGCGCGGGACGACGGCGACCCGGGCCTCACCGCGACCCAGCGCCGCCGGCTGCAGGAGGCCGACGAGTACCTCCGGGTCGCGCCCGTCGTCGTGCAGGTGGCACGGGACGCACCCCTGCCCGTGTTCGACCCGGCCGTGCCCCAGGCCCCTGCCGATGCCGATGCGCTGGAGGCCCTGACCGCGCGGTGGGGCCTGCGGTCGAGCGTGGACCGGGTCCGGGCGGCCTTCGGCTGGGCGTGACCGTCAGACGCCGGCGGCCGCGTCGTAGCGGTCCAGCACCACCTGGACCAGTCGCGGGTCGGGCTTGCCGGCCCCGGCCGGGCCGGCGACCGGGTCGGTGACGACGTCGGCGCCCGCCTCCAGCACGCGGTCCAGGAAGTACCCCGGTGCGAGCAGGTACGACACGACGATCACGCGCGCCGAACCCGGCGCTCCCGCGCGCGCCGCGGCCACCGCGTCCGGCACGCGGGGTTCCGCACCGGCCCCGTACGACGGCGTCACCGGCCGCCCCAGCCGCTGGGCCAGGGCGCTCGTGACCTCCTCGACCGCGGTCGCGGCGGCGTGCACCGACGAACCGGCGGCGGCGAGCACCACGGCGTCGTCGGGGCCGAAGGGGCCGTGCGCCGCCTCGGCGGCAGCGTAACGGTCGGCCAGGATGTCGACCAGCAGGGGGTGCGGGCCGAGCGGTTCGGCGGCAGCGGACCCGTTGACCGAGGTGACGGCCTGCGCGATGTCGTGCCGCACGTGGTACCCCGTGGACAGCAGCAGCGGCACGACGACGGCGACCGGTCCGTCGGCGTCCCCGGGCCGGCCTGCGCGGGCACGGGCGTCCCGGACCGCCTCGGCGAGGACCTCGCCGACCTCCGGCTGCTGCACGTCCACGAACGCCTCGCGGACGTCGAGCCCGGGCCGGGCCGCGCGGACGCCGTCGAGCAGGGCGCGCACGGCGGCCTGCCCGGCAGGATCGTCGGTCCCGTGCGACGTCCCGACCAGGGTCGCGCTCATCGTCTCTCCCATCGGTCCTCCACCTCGTCGGTTGCTCCCGACGTCCTGTCGGTCGCTTCCGACGCCCTGTCGCTCACTCCCGACGTCCTGTCACTCGCTCCCCACGTCCTCAGGACGCGTTCCTTCAGGACGCGTTCCCTCAGGACCCGTTCCCTCAGGACCCGTTCCCTCAGGACCCGTTCCCTCAGGACCCGTTCCCTCAGGACCCGTTCCCTCAGGACCCGTTCCCTCAGGACCCGTTC
>NZ_JBITFV010000031.1:0-32048 GCF_044456525.1 Promicromonospora sp. NPDC050880 | reverse complement strand
CGGTGGGCCCCCCGGGGATCGAACCCGGAACCCGCGGATTAAAAGTCCGTTCCGCCTCGTCCAGCCTGGTCCAGCCACGTCCAACCTGGTCCAGCCAAACGGCTAGATTCCAACGATTCTGCCCTCTTGCGGCGCCTCACCGTAAAGCCTCGTCCAGCCTCGTACAGTCGTCGGCTGCGCCATTTCTGCGCCACGTGCGCCATGCCCTCAGGCGCTCGCGGACCGCTTGCGGGCCCGCCGCGCGGCGAGCTCGTCGACCGGCTTCTTCGGCTTCTTCTTGGGCGGCGGCGTGGTGGGATCGGGGCCGAGCGCGTCCAGGACATCCTCCGAGGCGATCTTCTCCAGCCGCGCGTACCGCTGGGTGGTTAGCGGTGAGGCGTGCCCGAGCAGCTCGCCGACCTCGGCGAGTGTGCGCCCGCCCTGGAGTAGCCAGCTCGCGTACGTGTGGCGCAGGTCGTGGATCCGGACGTGCCCGATGTCGGCCGCGGCGACAGCCGCCTTGAACACCTTCTGATAGTTCCAGTAGTCCATGATCGTGCCGCTGTCCGTCGTGACCATGAGGCGACCGGGGCAGTGCCCCTCGGTGTGCTCGTATCCGCAGGTGCCGTCGTCGCCGTCCTCGCGCGGCTCGTCGTCCTGCTCAAGCGCGGACAGGTCGATCCAGGCCGGCACGGGCACGGTCCGGATCTGCTTGTCCTTCGGCAGGGGCGACACCTTGTAGGCGGTCGAGTCGAATGCCTCGATGACGTCGACCACACTCCGGTCGGCGTGCACGCGGTCGCGGTGCAGGCCGGCGGCCTCGCCCCACCGCATGCCGGTGCCGACGAGCAGTTTGGTCATCGCGAGGTGCGGGCCGTCGAGCTCGGCGAGGAGCTTGTAGACCTGCTCGCGGGTCAGGAATCGCTCCTTGCCCGGCGCGGGCTTCGGCAGCTTGAGCTTGTCCGCGACGTTGTACGGGAGCACCTCGGCGTCGACGGCGCCACGCAGCGAGCGGGAGAGCAGTCCGACGATCTGGATGACGGTGCCTGGCGCGAGGCCGGTTGCCTCGTCGTCCTCGCCATCGGGCCCGTCGCGCAGCTCGGCGGCCCAGTCCTTCACGTCCTGGCGGGTGATGTCGATGAGGGGCACGTCGCCCCAGCGGGGCATGAGGTGGTTGTTGCGCCGGCTGACATCGTTCCGGTCCGTCGAGGCGGCCACGGTCCGGCTCGGCCACCACTGCTCGCACCACTCGCGCCAGGTGCGGCCCGCCGCCTTGGGGTCGCGCCAGCCGAGCCTGCGGGACTCAGCCTCGGCCGCAGCCGCCTCGCGCAGCGCCTCGCGCTTGTGCGTGAAGTTGCCCTTCACGTTCCGAGTCTTGCCGTCGGGGCCCCTGTACCTGCCCCGGTACTTGCCGCTCGCGAGCCTGTCTGCCCATGCCATCGCGCGGGATCCCTTCTAGATCAGGCGAGGTTTCACACTATGAAACGAATTCACCCAGGTGATCGGTATCACCATCAAACGGGCAATTACCGCAGGCAACCGATTGCCACGTTGCAGAATCATCAACATGTCTGACGCAGGGGAAAAAGACGACATCGGCCGGATTACACCCGCTGGATCACCACTCGGGGACCGCGACCACGAGCCGCTGCACGTGCCAACGCCGGCCGTCCGAGCATGCTCGATCAGCTGTGGGTTCGCGGCAGCCTGTCGGTACTCGGTTTCGTACGACGCTGCCGCGGTAGGCCGCGGGGAAGGCCGACGCCCGCGGCTATGTCCTCTGCCGTCACTGTCGTGGCGTGCGGTGCGGGCCGATCGCCGCCGAGCGGTTCACCAGCGTGTTCCGCAGACGTGCTCCTGAGTGCCGCCTCTCCGAGTGCGACCACCTGAGTAGCCGACATTCCCACCGTTCGAGCGATGGCGTCCAGCTCACCGAGCGTCGCTGGTGGCTCCTCGCAGCGGAGGATGATCCCCGCGCGATTGGCCGACATGCCGGCCAGCTCGCCGACGGCGCGGAGGCTTAGCCCGCGCTCCTCGACGGCTTTCGCCAGCAGCTCCTGCGCCGCCTGATCCAGCGGCTGTAAGGATTTCGGGACTCGTGCCATGGGCACCACTGTCCCATATGGGTACACCCTGTGCGCAAGAGGCTTGACGCCGTACCGAAATGGGTACATGCTGGCGCTCATGGCAAGTGAACCCATTTCGGTACGACCCCTCGATGCGGCTGTCGCCTCCGAGATCCGGGCGGACATGGCGCGCCTCGGATTCAACATCTCCGGCATGGCCACTGCGATCAATATGAACCGGCAGCCCTTCACCGAGCGCTACCACGGCCGTCGCCCCTTCTACCCGTCAGAGCTTCACAAGGTGGCCGAGGTGCTCGGGTCGACCGCTTCGGAGATCGTCGCCCGCGCAGAGCGCACTGTGGACGACACGGACGCCGTCCGCGCCGCTGACCTGGTGGACGCATGAGCCCGCGCCTGACCGTGGGCGATGCGGCCCAGGTCGGCCGCCGTCACCCGGAGACACTCCGCAAGGCACTACAGGACGGCGCCCTGCACGGCACGCAGCGGATCAAGCGCGGCCCGTGGACGATCCAGCCCGAGTGCCTCGCCGCATGGCTCGACAACGAGAAGTGCGAGCACCAGCTCGCGGCGGAGGCCGCCTCGACGAACGTCCGGAGCCTCGGCGCTCACCGCGCCGCCCGCACCACTGCCTGAGACCCCGCCGCCCGGACGGTCTCCGGGCACACGAAAACGCCGCCGCACCCACGTCTGAGCTTGGAGACCTGGACCGGGCGCGACGACGTTCCCGAGAGGAAGCATCCCATGGCTGACAAGTACGAGCCCGAGAGGGTCGAGGCCGGCGGCCCGCTGCCGCAGCGCACCTCGCCCGTGAAGGAGCTGGAGCAGCAGGCGCACCGCGCGCTTCTCGGCGCCATCTACTTCGACGACCAGGACGGCGACCAGTGACCGGCCGCGACCACCCCCGCGGGGGCGTGGAGGAAGGCCCGGTCCCGACCGAGGCTGAGCTCGCGGAGCTGGAGGCGGCCCGCAAGGCAGACGCCGACGCCGCCGCCGAGCGAGCCCGCCGCGGCGAGAGCGCGGGAGGTATCTACTGATGAGCGTCCGCATCGACGAGTACGTCTGCCCGGTCGAGGGCTGCCGGTTCCACGTCCTCGCCTCCGGCCCGGTCGACGAGGACGGGCTGGACCCCTTCGCCGACGAGATCGAGCAGCACAAGCGCGGCCACGAGCTCGCGGCCGAGAACACGCTGCGGGTACGCGCGCTCTGCGACGCCGAGCACGTCATGCACAAGCCGACCGGGCGCATCGGCCGGGTGCTCGGCATCTACGGCGAGGACGCCACCGCGACGAAGGCCTGGGTCGCCTACGGCGACGAGATGAACATCGCCGCCCACTTCGACGTCCCGGGTCGCGAGGACTCGCTCATCGCGGACCTCGAGCCCGTCGACCCCGCGACGTCGGTGCGCGGCGTCTCGTCGCAGGCCGGCCTCCAGGCCGTCATGCACGGCCCCACGATCCCGTCCGACGGCGTGCCGGCCACTGAGCCCGCGCCGTCGGGCGTCCCAACCCCTGCCGAGCTGCGGGCCGGGGCGCTGCTCGTCGCGGTCGGTGAGGCGGCGCTCACGTGGCAGGACGCCGACCCGGACCAGCCGGCAGGGATCGCCGCCGAGGGAGCACTGTCGGACGCGATCACGGCGTACCGGACGGAGGTCGGACGGTGACGGACACGATCGAGTTCCCCGTCGTCCCGGAGGCGGCGACGCTGGCGCAGTCGATGGATGCCGGCTTCCGGAAGCGGCTGGCGTACCCGCCGCCGCTGCCCTCCACGGTGGTACCGCCGCGTCGGCGCCGCCGGCCGGAGCGCGCGCGCCGGTACCGGTACACGGTCGGGTGGCACGTCGGTGGCGTGGTGCTGAACGTCGCCTTCGGTGCCGTGCTGCCCCCCATCGCGTTCATCCTGGGCGGCCCGATCGCGTACGAGGTGCTCAAGTGATCGCCCGGCCCCGCCGATGGCGCGAGCGGGTGACCGATGCACTCGTGCTCACGGCAGCGATGGCTCTGCCTGTCGCCGCTGCGGGCTACGCCGTCGCCGTGATCACGGCCCCAGAGCCCGAGACCCGGACTGTCATGCTCGACGCCCCGCCGGCCTGCGCGAAGATCGGGCCGGCCGTCCAGGCCGAGCGTGCCCGGGCTGCCCGGGTCGACGAGGCCGCCGCCGCGGTGCTCGCCGCGTCGGAGGAGCTGGCCGACGTAGTGCTGTCCGCGGACCCGGACGCGGTCATCGAGCAGGCCGAGGCCGTCGACGCCGCGCTGCGCGACGAGCAGCAGGCGAAGCTCGACCTCGCGACCGCCCAGACCACCACGGACGCCGTCGTCGGCGACTGCACCCCGGAGCGTGACCAGTGAGCCGGGCCCTGCACGCCGCCGCGGCGCTCGCGGGCGGCGTGGTCGGGCTGCTCGTCGTGCTCGGGCTGTACGCGGCCCTGGCCGGGCCGCCGCCGGTCGAGCCGGCGCCCGCGCCGGGCCCGGCCCCCACTGTCGCGGGGGTGCCGGCATGAGCCCGATGGATGCCCTGGCGCTGCTCGCGCTGGTGTCCCTGGTCTACGTGCTCGTGCGGGGGACCGTGGCCGGCGTCCGGCACGCGCTGCGTGTCGAGCGTCGGTACCTCGAGATGCTGCGCGCCGACGAGGCCGGCGGCGCGGGCCGGCAGCCGCGCCGGTGCCCGTACTGCAACGGCTGGTTCAACACCGCCCGGGAGCAGGCAGCGCACGAGCGGGACTGCGACCAGAAGCCGGCGCAGCTCGTCGCCGACCGCCTGCCCACGCCCCTGGAGGTGCTGGACCTCGCCTTCCCGCCGTACCCGCCACCGGACCGGCCCGACTGGCGCTTCAGCTACTTCGCCGTCGGGCTGGTCGACGAGACCCGCCGCGGCGTGCTCGGCACCTGGACCGAGGCATGACCAGCCACGCACTCGTCCACGTGTGCGGCCCGACCCGCTGCCCCGACTGTGTGCGCGAGGTCATCCGCGCCCGGGACGCGGCCCGGGCCGAGCTCCTGCCGCTCGTCGAGCCCACCACCTACACCGCCCCGAAGGAGGGCACCCGTGAACCTGCTGCTGCATGACGCCCCACCGGTCGAGCCGATCGAGTTCGACGTCTCGGGCTGGCCGTCCGCGGCCGAGATCGAGGCCGACGAGCTCGCCCGCGCCGAGCGCGCGGCGCTCGCCGACGTCGAGGCCGAGCTGCGCGGCGTGCTGGCCGCCGTCGAGCAGGCCGCCGCGCCCGTCACCGGGCCGCTGCCCATCGTCGTCCCGCTGACGAAGGCGGACGCGCACGACGGCGCCGTCGCGGCCGTGATCGAGCACGTCTGCGACCGGCTGCGCGAGATCGTACGCACCCGCCGCACCTCCGAGCTGCCCGACGTCGTCGCGATGCTGGAAGCGGTGATCTGACCATGCCCGAACCCCGCTGCGCCACGCACGGGCTGCTGGAGCCGTGCCTCGGGTGCGCGACCGTACGCAACGCGGCACGTGACGGCGTGACGCCACAGGAGACGTACGACGCTGTGGTCCGCGGCGGCGAGCTCGCGGGCGACGACGTACGTACGTGCGCGCTCGACGGGTGCAACGCGACGTTCACCCCGACGAGCGACCGGCACCGGTACTGCAAGCCGGCGCACCGCGCCGCCGGGCACCGTGCGCGTACGGGGCGTGCGTCGTGACGCGCACGCGCCGCCCGACCACGTGCACGTCCTGCAACGTACGGCTGCGCGGGTCGAAGGACCCGTACGTGCCGGGCACCCGCCGGCACGTGGCCGGTGGCCTGTGCGTGACGTGCTGGTCCCACCAGACCGGCCGGAAGAAGCCGAACCCACCGCGCCCGCCGGCCTGCCGTACGTGCGGGAACGGGTGGGACGTCGTCCGGTACGAGGCCCGTGGCCTGTGCAAGGGCTGCTACGCGACCGAGCGGTATCGCGCAGCGAACCCGAACGTACGCGCGAAGATGCCGGCCGCGTGCGCACGGTGCGAACGCCCGCTGCGTGCGAAGGGCGAACCGCCAACCCCAGGCACGGTCCGGTTCGCGGGCCGGGGCATGTGCGGCTCGTGCTACCACGCCGACCGCGCCGGCAAGCCCAACCCGACCCCGGCGTCCCCGCCGCCGTCCGAGTGCCGGACGTGCCACCGACCCATGGTGACCCGGGACACGCCCCACCAGCGCGGCGACGCAGTGCACGCCGGCCTCGGCAGGTGCACCCGATGCCGCGGCGCCGAGCAGCGCCGCGAGCGCGCGCTGCTCGCGTACGTGCTCGGAGGTGCCGGGTGACCACCAACCGCACCCGCTGCCCGATCCACCAGCAGCAGAACCCGTGCACGGGCTGCGCGGCCGACCACCTGCTCGGCGAGCACGAGCCCGGCACGTGCAAGGGCACGTGCCGCCGGTGCCGGGCCCGCCCGGCCCCGCTCGTCGAGGCCGGCACCCGCCGCCGGCACCGACCTATCCCCGACGTCGCGGCGCTCGCGGCGAACGACCACGACCTGACCGAGGAGCCATGACCGCCCGATCCCACACCCGACACCGCCGGGCCGAGAAGCGACGGGACGCCGCCCGCCGGCGTGCCGTCGCGACCCGGTACGGCCGCCCGCTGCGTCGCGACCGCGACGCGGAGACCTACCGCGAGGAGCAGAACCGATGACCACCCCGATGCCGCGCCGGATCCCCGCCGGCCTCGCCCCGCTCGCTGCCGACCTGCACGCGCTCGGCATGGCCGTGAACCGCGAGCAGTGGGAGAAGGCGGCCGAGCGCCTCGCCGAGCACTGGGCGCCGCTCATGTTCAGGGCGATCGTCGAGCTCGGCGAGCTGCACCAGTGCTCCGAGCCACCGCACCAGATCTGCACCCGGTGCACCGACGCCAACGGCACCCCCGAGCCGTGGCCGTGCGCGACCCTGTGCGCGGTCTCGGAGGCCATGAGCCCGGAGCCGGGAACGGAGCCGGGAACGATCGAGTTCGAGGTCGACCCGGGCACCTGGGCGCCCATCGGCGGCCACCTGCTCGTCTCGGAGGCGCCCGAGCCGCCGTCGGCCACCGTCGTGACCGCGCGGGTGGAGGTGGACAACCTGACCCGCGACGAGGCGATCGCTGCTCTCGACGCCGTGCCGGTCGGGGCGAGCCTGTGGATCGAGCGCAAGCACGTCGTGCTCGGCGGCAAGCGGTTCGACGTCAACGCGACCGAGCTGACGCCGCACGCCGCCCGCGACTACGCCGCGGCCCTCACTGATCACATGGACGCCGTCGCGCACTCTGTGGACGGCCCACGGCCGCACGTCACTGCGCAGGAGCTGGACGCGTGGCCGTTCAAGCCGGGCGACGTCGTGCGCGACTCCGGCGAGGACGCCGACCACGGTGCGTGGCTCGACGCCGCGCCCGACGGCGTCGTCGTCGCCGACGAGAAGGGCAGCAAGTTCCAACAGACCCCGAACGGCTGGTTCAACACCGAGATCACCGCGGTGAGCCTGGTCCGTGGCGCCCTGACCGGCCACGAGCTGGAGCGGGAGCACGGCCCGCTGACCGTGGTGTCTCTCCCGGACGTGCAGGAGGCCTGCACCGACGAGGCCCCGGCCGGTGACGCATGACGGCGTTCACGATCCGCCGCGGCGACCTGGCCGCGGCGCTCGCGTCCGTGCTGCCGCACGCTGGGGAGGAGAACCCGTACGGTGTGCTGCGGCTCGCGGCGGACCAGACCGGCATGCGGATCTGGGCCACGAACGGGGCGACAGCCGCGACCGCGAAGGTCCGCGTGTTCGAGCACCTGTACGGGTTCCTCGGCGGCTCCGTGTTCGACTTGAGCGTCGACGACGCCGGCAACGTGCTCCAGGTGTTCCGGGCCCGGGGCGGGAAGGACGAGCGCACCTCGCGCGAGGCCGACGAGATCCGCGTCGACCTCGCCGCCGGCCAGGGCCAGGTCCGGTTCGCGGAGGACGGCGCCCTGCTCGACGGGACCACGCTGGAGGTTCCGCTGATCACCCGCGTGGGCGAGGACCGGTACCCGAACGTGCCGGCCCTCATGGCGCACATCCTCTCCCAGCCGTCCGAGCACCACGTGTGGCGGCTGTCCGAGGCGCGCCTGCGGTCGTTCCTGCCCGCCGCGAAGGCGTACGACGACCTGCTCGTGCTGACCCCGCACGACCGCGCGCTCGCGTTCACGATCGCGCCGTGGTTCATCGGTGTCTACGCGGCAGGCCGCCTCGACGAGGCCACCCGCACGGAGCTGACCGAGGACGTCGCGACCTGGACCACCGACCTCGCCTCGTGGGGTGAGCCGCGGCGCTCGCCGTACGTGAAGGACCCCAAGCCGCGCAACGAGCAGGAGCCGGGCCGCCCGGTGCTCGACCTGCGCACCGCGTCAGGCGTGCTCGTGGTCGACGCCGTCGACCTGGAGGCCGCCGCCGCGGCGCTCGACGACCCGGACGCGGGCCTGCTGCTGGAGGCGGCCGAGCTCGTCGTCACCACGCAGTTCGGGTCAACGGCCATGCTCCAGCGCAAACTCCGCGTCCCGTTCGCGAAGGCCGGCAACCTCATGCACCAGTTGGAGGGCGCCGGGATCGTCGGGCCGGCCGAGGGCAGCAAGGCGCGGCAGGTGCTCGTCGTCGACATGGACGCAGCCCGCGAGCTGCTCAACCCAGAGGACCGAAACGAGGTCGAAGGATGAGCGCCACGCACAACTACCTCGCCCGCCGCGCCGGCCTAGTCCGCACGCAGGCCGCGGCGACCGCGAACGACATCGCCCGGCTCCAGCGGCAGCACGAGAACCAGCTCGCCGAGCTCGCAGAGGTCGAGGCGGCGCTCGCGGCCGTCGACGCCCTCGCCGAGGAGCCGGACCAGACCGATGACGACGTGGTCGCTGCGGAGATCGACGCGGCGTTCGCCGAGCACGACGACGAGGAGACCGACCGTGGCTGATGCCCGTATCCACCTGATCACCAGCGACGACCCCGAGCGCCCGCCGATGGGTGCCGGCGCCGCCCTGCCTGCCGACGTGCAGGAGCTCCGGGTCGCGCCCGAGATCCTGGCAGCCCTGGACCGGATCGCCGCGGCGTTCGAGTCTGTCGCAGCCATCCTCGCGCCTGCCGAGCGCCCGGCCGAGGATGACGACGACCGGTGCTGGGCGTCGATCTGGACCGGCCGCGCGGCCGGCGTGCCCCAGGTGTGCACCCGCCCCGCCGGCCACGGCCCGGGGCACGTCGCCCGCGACGAGGACGGCAACGTCCTCGCCTGCACCCTCGGCATCCCGCCGACCGTCCCCGAGGGCTGGGTCTGCCCCGCGTGCGGCCAGGGCGCGGCGGTGGGCTCGTGATGATGCTCTGGCACCGCGTGCGCGGCCACGCCATCGCCTCCTACCGGGTCATGACGCCGGGCCCGCCGTGGCGCTGGCAGTGCTCGTGCGGCCACGTCTGGGGAGGACCGCCGAGCCGTGCCTGAACGGACCACCCGAGCGCCGGGCGCCGTCGGCCGTGCACGCACGGCCGGCTTCGTGCCCGCGCTCGTGCCCGGTTGGCGCTGGGCCTGCTACGTCTGCCCGCCCACGCCGCACCACAACCCCACCGAGCCCACCCGAGAGGCCGCACACGCCCGCCTCGCCGCCCACCAGCTCGCCGCCCACCAGGACCACGTGATCGCGGCGCTCGCAGCCCGAGCAGCACGGAAGGAGGCCGCATAGATGCCCACGGCGCTCGCGGCGTCGAGACCCGCGCGCGGACCGCCGCGCGCCACCGACACCTGCCCTACCACGCAAGGAGCCACCGTTCGTGTTCTTCATGGTCGACGACCAGCTGCCGGTCAACGCCAAGACGAGGAAGCTCACCGCCCCGGTACTCGCCGGCGACCTTCGGGGCGCCGCCGCTGGGTACCTGTGGACGCTGGCGGGCGCCTCGACCCAGGCGTCTCTGACCGACGGCCTGCTGTCGCTCATGGACCTCGCCACGATCATGCCGCACGTCACGTTGGTGCAGGAGCTCGCCGGCCTTCTGGTCGACGCTGGGTTCTGGCACGCACCGGGGCACGCGTGCGAGGTCTGCGCACCGGTCCCTGATGGGCACTGGCGGTTCCACGACTGGTTCCAGATGAAGTACGACCCGGCCGAGATCCAGAAGCTCAACCGCCGCAAGCGGGCCGAGCTGGCCAAGCCGGAGATCGTGCATGCGGTCTGGGCGCGCGACGCACTCCCGGGCCAGTGGAAGAAGGGCGCCGAGCACGCGGCCTGCCGCTACTGCGGCAAGACCGTCAAGAGGAAGGACACGCGCTCGCCGGAGCCGGACCGCGGGACGATCGACCACGTCGACCCGATGAAGGCATCTGGCGTGCGCAACCTCGTGGTGGCCTGCAAGGGCTGCAACGGGAGCAAGGGGAAGCGCACCCCGGTCCAGGCCGGTATGACACTGCGCCCGGCGCCTCGTGCGACCGAGCTCGACCCGCTCACGCCCACCGAGGCGACGTCGGCCGCTGAGACCCCCGTCTCGCCCGACTTCGCCCCACCGGCCGCTGTGAGCACTGCTGTCTCGCCCGTGGCGGGCTCGGCCGCTGAGACCCCTGTCTCGCCCGAGCCCCCGGCCGCAGAGACCGCACCGAGCCCGCACGAGCTCGACCCGGCACAGCGGCCACCGACCAGACCAGAGACCGACCAGGTGGAAACCGGCCGGTCTTCCAGCCCCCAGAAGTCTCTACGCGCGCGTGTCGCGCGCGGGAATGGGTCAGGGGATGGGTCTTCTCCTGGGTTAGTCCAGGGACAGGGGGAGGGTTCGCCGCCCGCCTCACCGTCCGGCCGTCGGAAGCGTCGTCGGGGCAAGGGAGGCCGCAAGACCACCTCCCCCGCTCCCAACCCGAGCGCAGCACCCCCGCCCTCGCCTGCCCCGACCTGGGATGCCGGCGACGTCGAGGTGGTGCCTCAGGTCGACCGGTTCGGTTCCCCCTGGCACGGGTGGCGTGGCCCGGCGTCCCCGCTGGGTGACGAGCACCTGTGCAGCGTGCACGGCCTGCCCGAGCCGTGCCGCAAGTGCAACGACGAGATGACGGAGGCCCTTGCATGAGCCGTCGTAGGGAGCGGATCCCCGACCACCAGCAGGACAGCGAGACGGCGGCGTACTGGCGGGCGCAGAACCAGCTCGTGGAGATCGCCGACGCGTGGGTCGAGCTCGACGAGCTGCTCGCGGCCGGGTCGACCCCGGGTTCGGGCGCGAGTAAGCCGGCGTCGCGGGCGCCGATCGATGCGCACGTGGCCGACGTGCGTGCCGAGATCAGCGGATGGGTGCAGTTCCTGGCCCGGGCGCTGATGGAGGAGGTCACCGTCGAGCGGTGGCCCGGCGTCCCGTGGGCGGCCGGCCACCGCGTGGCCGAGCTCTGGGCACCGCCCACGATCGACACCGGCGAGTTGGTCCGGCACATCGCGCACGAGCGGATCGGGCACTTCGTGATGCACCCCGACCAGCAGATGCGCGCGGACTTCCTGGCGGCGGCCGAGGAGTGGGCCGGGCTCGCGCGCCGGACGGCGTGGCCCTCGGGCGCACGGTGGCTGCGCACGGGCGTCGAGTGCACCGAGCACGACACGTCCGACCTGGGGCAGCGGGTGCCGTGCGAGGGCGAGTACCGGGTGTTCATGCACCCCGACCAGGAGCAGATCCCGGACATGGTGTGCGACGTCGACCCAGGCCACCGGATCACGCCGCTCGAGTGGCAGCGAGCGCAGCGCAGGAAGCCGATGAACCCGCAGGCGGCGGCCAGGCTGGCCCGCACGCTGCGGCTGACTGGAAGGATCGGAGCATGAGCGACACCAAGGAGTTCCCCACGCTCGACGTGGTCACCGTGGCGACTGGCGTCATGGTGTCGGAGCGCGGCATCGAGTTCGTCTACGACGTGTGCGGCTGGTTGCTGGACGACGTGCTGATGACCCACCAGCTCCCGAACGCGTGCCAGGTGCTGGAGCCGCACGTCCTGGACCAGCATCCGTGGATCGGTGAGCTCGACGTCCCGATAGGTGACCTGCCGGCGATCAAGGCGATGTGTGCCCAGATCATCGAGGAGCACGGCGCCACCGTCACGCTGACTCGGCCCGGGTCGGTCGACTGGGTGCGCGGGAACGCGCTGTCCGACATGGCGCAGGTCGCCGACGGTCGCCCCGTGATCGTCGTGCAGCAGGGCACCGAGGAGGAAGCATGACGACGACGTGGGACATGGAGACCGTCGGAAAGGTGCGGCGTCTCGGGATGACGCTGCACGTCGCCAGCGCAGAGCTCGTCGCGCGGGACCGCGAGGAGGTCGTCGAGTTCGCCCGCCTCCGTGCCGCCGCGCAGATCATCGACGCTGCGCGGGTGTGGGCTGTCGAGGTGCACGAGGACGACGTCTCGGTGGTGGAGTCCCCAGGGGAGTTCGGGGGCGTGGTGCTCGATATGCAGTGGCGCCCGTTCTGGCGTGGAGCCGAGGCGGAGGTTGAGCTGCGCGGCGGTCACATCGACGGGCAGACAGCGATGATCGATCGCGGCCTGCTCACCACGGGCTTGCTGGTCCCGCCTCCGATGCCGCCGCTGTCGGAGTACCAGGACGAGACGGTGCCGTACGCGCCGCTGCCGCTGCCTTCCCGGTACCAGCTCTCCGGATGGCGTGAGGTCGAGCGACGGTGGGTCATGGCGTGCGGATGACGAACACACGTTCGCGTGTCGGTTGACAGCGTGTCAGTGACTTGACACCCTCAGTGCTGTACTGACATTCGTGTCGGACGAGAGGCCCGGACACCACCAGGTGGCCGGGCCTTCGTCATGACTGCGGTGCGTCGTCCGGGTTCCACGCGGGCCGGCCGTACTGCGCGGCCAGCTCGTTGTACTTCGCAATCGCCGTGTCAGTGCGCTCCTGCCAGGAGGCGGCCGACTTCGCGAACGAGCGGGCCCGCCACGACCCCGGCTTCTTCGCCTCGTACTCGGCGGCGTACTGCTGCTGCTGGGCGAGGGTGCGCATGCAGTCCTCGATGATCCCGCGCCGGCCACGCAGGATCGACTCCGTCATGGCCTCGTCGTCGGGGATGGCCTTGGCCACGAGGTTGATGGCCGCCTTGGCTGTGCGTCTGCGCATGCCCGCCACGGTAGCGAGCGGCCAGCCTGGGCAGAACGAAACGGCCGGGTGATCTCGCGGGGCAGGAGGTCACGGTGCGGCTGGTGATCCTGCTGTTCGGCCCGCCCGGTGCGGGCAAGTCCACGCTGGCCCGCGAGCTCGTGCGTGAGCACGGCCTCAAGCTGTACGACCGGGATGACCAGCAGTGGACCAGCGAGCGCCAGTTCCGTGCGGCCCTCGCCGCCGTCGGGCGGGCCCGCGACGTGCGCGCCGTGGTGATCCGCTCGGGCTCGACGTCGACGGCCCGGGCCAAGGCAGGCCGCCTCGTGCAGGCCACGCACGGCTACCTCCTCGACCCTGGCCCGGACGTGTGCACGCACCGGGTGCGGGCTCGACGCCGCGGGGACTTCGTGGCCGGCGTACGTGCGGTCTCGACTTGGTACGCCGGCCACGACCTGACGGACCACGTGCCGGCCTGGCCGGGCGAGCTGGAGGACCACGGATCCTGGCGGCCGGTGCGGCTGACGCAGCGCGGCACCTCCTACGCCGAGAAGCGACGCCGCTACGGGTACGCCCACCAGCTCGCGCGCCAGGCGTGGAAGAAGCTGCTGCCCCTGCCGTGCACGGTGTGCGGCAAGACGGTGACCGCGGCGATGGACTGGCACCTAGACCACACCGACGACGGCGCCGGCTACCTCGGCCCGGCGCACGCCTCGTGCAACACGGGAAAGGCCGCGGCGAAGAAGAACAAGCTCGCGTCCGAGGCGACTCGCGCGGCGAACTCGGGCGGTCGCTGGCTGCGGCTCTGACCTCGGAGCGGCCCGATTTTTTCGGAATCCGGGCAGCAGGACACCCCGATCCCACCACAATTTCTCTCCCCGCCTCGGGCCTTCGGTCCCGGGACATGGGATGCGGGACAGTCCCGGGACGGGAGGCGTTCATGCAGGTCAAGCGCCGTTGCGCGATGTGCGCGAAGGAGTTCGAGGCACGCCGCCCGCACGCGCGGTACTGCTCGGACACGTGCCGCAAGCGGGCCCGTCGCGCCGGTGCAGCCGCCGCGCCGGCGCCGTCGGTGCCCGTCGTGGTCGATGGGCCGTCGGGCAGGGCAGCGCGGGCGTGGCTCACGGAGAAGGCCATGGACGCCGCGCGGACGCCGGCCGCCGCCGACCTGCTCGTGGTGGCCGACGCGATCGACACGGCGACGGTGGCGGGGCAGATCCAGTTCGTGGCGGCGCTGGCACGGCAGGCGGCGGCGCTGCGGGCCGAGCTCGAGCCGCGCACCGACGACCCGGAGGGCCAGGAGCAGGCCGGCGGCGGACAGGGGGCACCTGGTGACAGCAGCGGTGATGGAGGCCCCGAGCGTCGATCGTTCGACGCTGCGGCTCTCTGAGGTCGCGCGCCACGTCGTCATCCCCGCGGGCATCGAGCGGAGCCTCTGGTTGGGCTGGGACGGGCAGCCGGGCGTCGAGCAGCGGGTCAGTGAGCTCGGGATCCGGTTCGACCGGTGGCAGGACGGGCTAGCGCAGGCCGAGCTCGGGGTGACCGCCGAGGGCCGGTTCGCGGCCACGGTCGGCGGCATCACGCTGAGCATCCCGCGGCAGGTCGCCAAGACGTTCATGACCATGGTGATCGTCGTCGCCCTGTGCACGATGTTCCCCAACCTGACGGTCCTGTGGACGGCGCACCGCGCGAGGCTGTCCACGCAGACGTTCGGCAAGATGAAGAACCTGGTCCTGTCCAAGCGGGTCCGCCGGCACCTGCGCCCGGGGCGCAACCGCGGCATCCGGAACACCAACGGTGAGCAGGAGATCCGGTTCCGCAACGGGTCGCGGATCATGTTCGGCGCCCGCGAGCACGGGTTCGGATTGGGCTTCGACGAGGTGGACATCGAGGTCTTCGACGAGGCGCAGCGCGTCACGTCGCAGGCGCTGGACGACATGGTGGCCGCCACGAACCAGTCCCGCTGGGAGTACGGGGCGCTCCTGTTCTTCATGGGCACCCCGCCACGCCCGACGGACAACGGCCTGGAGTTCACCAACCGGCGTCGCAAGGCGCTCGCGATCAAGAAGCGCGCGAAGGTCGGGGACTTCGGCGGCGTCGTGCAGGGCGGGAACGCGCTGTACGTGGAGTGCTCGGCCGACCCGGACGTGGGCAAGAAGGACGGCCCGAAGCTCGACGACCGGGCGCAGGTCGAGAAGGCGAACCCGTCCTACCCGCACCGCACCCCGGACATCTCGATCCAGCGGCTGCGGGAGAACCTGACCAACGACGACTCCTGGCGGCGTGAGGGCCTGGGCGTGTGGGACGAGTTCTTCCGCGAGTCGATCTTCCCGAACTGGAACGACCTGCGGACCGACGCCCCGGCGCCGCCGGTCGAGGCGCTCGGCATCATGGCCAGCTTCGACCGGGTGTGGCTGTCCCTGGCGTCGTACGGCGGCGGGCACCTGGCCGCCAACGTGAAGATGCCCTACGTGGCCGGCCGCGAGGCGTTCGTCGACTACGTCGCCCGGGTCGCGCTGGAGCGGAACCTGCCGGTCGCGGTGCAGGAGAAGACCGGCGCCGCGCTGCTCGCGCCGGCGCTGGAGGAGCGGGGCGTGCACGTCGAGCTCGTGCCGTTCGCGGGCATGGTCGTGGCCTGCGACGACCTCGACGAGGCGATCACCCAGAAGACCGTGACCCACGGCGACTACGACGCCCTGAACGCCGCCGTCGGCATGGCCTCGTGGGCCAACGTCGGCAAGCAGCGGGTGATCGATTCCAAGGCCGGCGACGTGTCGATGGTCGAGGCCGCGGCCCTGGCGCGGCACGTCGTGATGGCCGGCCTGGCCGCCGACTACGACCTCGACGAATCCGTCCTGTGACGAAGGGAGACACCCTGTGCGCGCTCGCGTGACTGACGTTCTGGAGCTCACCGGCGGGGTGCTGCTCGTCGCAGCCGCCGCCGTCTGGGCGGCGGCCGTCGCGATCCCCCTCGCGCTGGCCGTGGCCGGCGCCGGCTTGGTCACGTTCTCGTGGCTGCTGACCAACCCCACCGCCCCCGGCCGGGCGCTCGCGGCTCTCCGGGCCGCCGTCGGCCGCCGACGTGCAGCTCGCGCGGCGGTCCGCCGTGCCGCGGCGCGTGATGCCCAGGAGGTGACGGCGTGAGCCTGCTCTTCCAGCCGATGTCGGCCGACGCCACCGAGGACTTCGACCTGTCGCCGGCCGCACGCCGGCACGTGAGCGTCGGGGAGGCGACCCACCTTGGGCCGGTGTTCGCGGCGATCCGCTCGATCGTCGACTACGCCTCGACGCTGCCGGTCGACTTCTACACCGACGGCCCGGGCGGCGTCCGGGAGCGGACCAACTGGCCGCTGCTGGCGCAGAACATCAACGCCGAGGTCGGGTTCTCGAACTGGATCGGGCAGGTGCTGTACGGCATGGTCACGATCGGCAACACGGTCGGGGCGGTGACCGCCGTCGACGCCGAGCGCCGGCCGCTGATGATCGAGCTCGCCGAGTTCTGGTCCGGCGGCGAGGACTCGCCGTGGTTCGTCAACGGGGCGCTCAAGCCGGACTCCCTCGTCGCGCACGTCCCCTGGATCGTCCCGACCGGCAAGAAGCTCGGCCTGTCCCCGATCGCGCACTTCGCCGCCATGGCGCGGGCCGGGCTGTCGGCGCAGGACTACGCCGACGTCGGGCGCGGTGGTGGGATCCCGCCGGCGCACCTGAAGAACACGGCGAAGGTGCTCAACCGCACGCAGGCCGCGAAGATCCAGCAGCAGGCCGCGGCGTCGTTCGCGTCGGGCCTGCCGTTCACCTCCGGCAACGACTGGGACTTGACGGTCCAGACCATCCCGCCGTCGCACGCCCAGTTCATCCAGACGTTGCAGATGACCGCGACGCAGATCGCGGCGATCTACGGGATCGACCCGCGCGAGGTCGGCGGCAGCGCCTCGGACTCCCTGACCTACTCCAACGACGAGTCCCGGGCCCTGAACCGAGGGCACAACATGCGCCCGTACCTGACCCGGGTGGAGACCGCGTTCTCGCGGTGGCTGCCCCGCGGCCAGTACATGAAGTTCAACGTCGGCGCGACGATCCGCGCCGACATCAAGACCCGCACCGACGTCGTCGGCGCGCAGATCGCGGACGGACGCCTCTCGGTCAACGAGGCCCGTGCGCTGGAGGAGCGCGGCCCGGTCCCGGGCGGCGACTTCTACAACATCCCCCGGCCGCCCACGGAGCCGGTCAACCGAACAGGAGATGCCCAGTGACGACCACTGCTGAGCGCCGGTTCACGTCGGTCCGGGTCGAGACCCGTGCCACGGGCACCGACAAGCGCACGATCGGCGGCTACGCCGCGAAGTTCAACACCCTCAGCCGCAACCTCGGCGGCTTCGTCGAGCGCATCGACCCCGCATTCTTCAACAAGAGCCGCGGCGACGGATGGCCCGGCGTCATTGCCCGGTACAACCACGACGACAACCGGCTGCTCGGCACCACCGCCGCCGGCACGCTGCGCCTGGACGTCGACGAGATCGGCCTCGCCTACGACGTCGACACCCCCAAGACCCGCGCGGACGTGTACGAGCTGGTTGAGCGCGGCGACGTCACGCAGAGCTCGTTCGCGTTCGTCACGTTCGAGGACGACTGGTCCCAGACCGACCAGGGCTTCCCGCTGCGCTCGCTGCTGTCCGGCGGCCTGCACGACGTCGCGCCGGTCAACACCCCGGCCTACGACGACACCAGCGTGGGCACCCGCTCGATCGCGGGCGCCATGGTCGGCCCGGGCCCGGCGCTGGAGTCCCTGGCCCGCAAGTTCGACGCCTCCGTCGAGGAGGTGCGTTCGCTCGCGGCGGCCGACGAGCTGCGCCGGTTCTTCCAGCGCACCGACAAGACGGCGCCGGAGGGCATGGCGGTCTCGGCCGCCATGAGCAAGTACATCCGCTGAGTGCCTGACGGCGGGCAGGGAGACACCCACCCGCCCAGGGCCGCACGACAACTGAACATCCGGCAGGGCGACACCCACCGGGACCGAACCACACCACCAAACGTCCCGGGAAGGGGATAGCCATGTCCGCTGCATACATCAAGCAGCTCGAGGAGCTGCGCGACGGCCTCGCCGAGGCCACTGTCGCCGTCATCAACGGCGCCACGAAGGAGGGCCGCAGCCTCCTGACGGCCGACGAGCGCCAGAACCTCGACAACCTGGAGGAGGCTCGGCTGGACGCCGAGAAGCGACTCGCCAAGGCGAAGGAGGCCGAGCAGCGCGCCGCCGACATCGAGGCGTCGTTCCGCAACTCGCCCGAGGGCCGCGAGGCCGAGGGGCGCGGCTCCGCGTCGGACAGCGCGTTCGCGACGTGGATCCGCGAGTCCCGCGCCGGCGAGAAGTACGACGTGCCGATGAACTCGCGCGCGCTCCTGGCCGCCGCCGAGAAGCGCGCGATGAGCATGGGCGGCACCGCCCCGGCCGGCGTGCACAACCAGCTCTGGGAGTACGCCGTCGAGTCGTCCGAGCTGCTCACCTACGTGCAGCTCATGACCACCACGGACGGCAACACCATCCCCATGCCCCGCGCCACCGTGCACGCCGACGTGGACGACGCCGACATCGCACCGAACGGTGCGATCCCCGACAGCGACTCGACGATCAACACGGTGGACCTGTCCGTCGCGAAGCGCGGCTTCAAGACCGCCGTGCCGAACGAGCTGATCGCGGACGCCGCGTTCGACGTCGAGGGGTACGTCGCCCGCAACGCCGGCCGCGCGCTCGGCAACGAGGTCGCCCGCGCGGGCGCCGTCGCGGCGGAGGCCGGGTTCACGGTCACCGGCGTCACGACCCCCGCGGGCGTCCTGACCGGCCTGGGCAACCAGTCCACCGTCGGGCAGGGCTCGGACCTCCTGGTCGACCTGCTGCACTCGGTCATCGCGCCCTACCGGGCCTCGTCCGGCGTCGCGTTCGGCATGTCGGACTCCGCCGCGGCGATCGTCCGCAAGCTCAAGACCTCGACCGGTGAGCCGGTGTGGCAGGACGCGCTCGTCGCGGGCAACCCGGACCTGATCCTGGGCAAGCCCGTCGCGATCGTCCCGCAGTTCGACCCGTTCGCCGCCTCGTCCAAGCCGATCTGGTTCGGCGACTGGAAGGCGCTCGTGGTCCGCATCGCGGGCGGCCTGCGCTTCGAGCGCTCGGCCGAGGCCGGGTTCGGCAACGACCAGACCGTGTTCCGGGCCCTGGTCCGCCGCGGCGCGGTCGCCCTGGACCCGAACGCCGTCAAGGCCCTGGCCACCCCGGCGGCCTGACCCACCCTGGGCGGCCCCTGCGTCCCGCGGGGGCCGCCCCCCGGCCCGTACACCCCTGGACAGACAGGAGAGCACCATGCAGGTACGCATCACGCGCCGCCCGAGCGGGCTGTACAACGGCGCCGCATGGGCCGAGGTCGGCGAGCTCGTCGACCTCCCGGAGATCGTGGCAGAGCCCATGATCGCCGACGGCTTCCTCGAGCTCGTCGACCTCGACGAGGAGGAGCCCGAGCCCACGCCGACGCCCACCCCGACGCCCACGCCCACGCCCACGCCCACGCCGGAGCAGACGCCCGCACCGGAGCCGGCCGCCGGCGACGTCGAGACCGCCACGCCCGACGACACCGCCGAGAAGGCGACCCCGCCGGCCGAGGCCGAGACGTCGACCCCGCCGACCGGCGACGTCGAGACGGCCACGCCGCGGCGCTCGCGCGCGAAGAAGGACTGACCGTGGCGGTGACGGGGGCGGACCTGATTGAGCAGGTCGGCGGTGACCCTGAGGCGGACCTGCCCCTGGCGGACAAGATCGTCGCCCGGGCCGAGCGGTACGTCACGAAGTACCGCGAGGACTCCGAGCCCGACCCGGCCGTCCCCGTCGTCGTCCCGGAGGAGGCCCTGGACGGCGCCCTGCTCGCGTGTGCCGAGGACATCTGGACCCGGACCAAGAGCCAGAACGGCGTCATGCTCACGAACTACGAGGGTGCCGAGGACGGCGGCGTCGTGGTCCGCATCGGCCGCGACCCGCTCGCCCCGGTCCGCCCGCTGCTGGATCCCTGGTACCCGCCGGCGGGCTTCGCATGAGCGCCCCGTACGACCAGCAGAAGGCGCTCGCGGATCTGCTGACGGCCGCCGGCCTGCCGACCACCGCGCAGGTGCCTGAGGTCAGGACGCCGCCGTTCCGGTACGTCCTGACCGGCGGCCCGTGGATCACCTCCGGCCAGACGCTCGGGCAGTGGCGCGCCCACTTCCGTGTCGTGTGCGTGGCCCGCAAGGGCACGAACGAGACGCAGATGTCCGAGCTGGGCGACATGGTCCGCGCGGTGATCCGCGCGGTGAAGGGCTCCCGGTTCGCCGTGACGGCCGACGCCGTCGACGAGCCGGCCGTCATGACCACCGGCGGGACCACGACGCTCGGCGCCGTTGTCAACATCACCACCGCCCTCTCCCGGGCAGAATTCGAGGAGGTACCAGCACCATGACATCCATCAACGGGCGGGACATGGTCCTGCTGATCGACGGGCTCGACCGGTCCGACGAGTGCAGCACGGCGTCGTTCGGCCAGGGCACCAAGCAGACGTTCGCCGACATGCGTGGCAACAAGCCCAAGGTGATCAACCTGACCGTCACGCAGGAGCTCGCCGCGACGTCGCTCTACCGGATGGCGATGGACGCCGACCCGACGCCGGTCGCGGGCGTGATCAAGCCGCTCGGCAACGACGCGCCGTCGGTCACGGCCCCGCACTTCTCGTTCAACGTCAAGCCCGTCGGGATCTCCGGGGACGTGTTCATGGGCGGCGAGGCTGCCGAGGACGCCTCGGAAGACCTGACCGTCGACCTCGTGTGGATCATCAGCGACTGGACCGAGGTGACCGCATGAGCGAGCCCACGACCGAGGCCGGCCCTGTCGTCGAGCAGACCTCCGCGGACTTCTTCGACTCCCTCACGGGGTACGACGAGCACGCGATCCGCAAGGCGTTCGACGGCGCCGTGGTGGGCAAGCTCGGCAAGGAGGACCCGATCCGGTGGATGCGCGCGCTGGCGTTCATCCACTTCCGTCGCACCGGCGAGGGGGATCCGCTGCGCAAGGCGAACGAGCTGCGCGTCGGCGAGCTCACGAACGGCTTCTTCGCCGAGGACGACACCGACACCCCCATGCAGCGCATGCAGCGGGCGCTCGCGGATGTCCTGGACGCCGAGGATCTGGCCGACGCGAAGGCGGCGGTGCGCAAGGCGATGAACCCGACCGGCGGTGGTGCGTCGGGGGAAGCCCGGTAACACCCGAGCGTGAGCTCGCGGTGTGGTGCCGCGCCACGCGGCAGCCGGTCGAGTCCTGGATGCTCCTGACGCGCGCGGAGCGGGCGGCGATGCACGACCTCGCGGTCGAGCTCGCCGAGAAGGAGCAGGCCGAGATCAAGAAGGCCCGGGCGGGCGCCGCCCGGGCACGGTCTGCGAAGGGGGTGCGTCGTGCCCGCTGACGTCCGGATCCAGGGCGTGGAGACCTTCAACAAGCTCGCCAAGGCGCTCAAGACCGTGGACGCCGGCAAGGAGATCCGCAAGGCGCTCCTGGCCAACCTGCGCGCCGCGGCGCAGCCCGTGGCGGACAACATGCGCTCGGCGCTCGCCAAGGCGCTGCCGTCCCGCGGTGGGGCGTCCAAGGCGTTCACCAAGAAGAAGCGGACCCTCGCGGTGCGCAACCGGCTCTCGGACAGCGGGGAGCAGACCGCCGGCGTGCGGATCATCTCGACCGACGACAAGCACGACTACCGATCGCTCGAGGAGCGGGGCGTGCTGCGTCACCCGAAGTGGCCGGGCGACCGGCCGCGGCGGGACTGGCGGTGGGCCGAGCAGAGCGTGCCGACGGCCGGCGTGCTGGAGCGGGAGCTACAGGCGGGCGAGTCGGAGCTGCTGGACGGCGTCGCGGACGCGGTGACCGAGGCGGCGGCGGCGATCGAGCGGGCTATCGAGGGGAGCGTGTGACATGCCGGCATCGGTGCAGTTCGACATCATCGGTAACGACCGGGCGTCGGACGCGTTCGACTCCGCGTCGCGGTCGGCGGACCGGGCAGCGGACCGGTTCAGCTCGGCGGCGGACGAGTCGGTCTCCCGGATCGACCGGGTGGCCGAGGCGGCGGATGGTTCGGCCTCGGCAACGTCGCAGCTCGCCGGTGGTATCGGTGACATCGCGGGCGCGCTGGAGGCTACGGGCCTGATCTCCGAGGGGACCGCGCAGGCGCTGGCGGTCACTGAGGCGTCGATCATGGGTCTGACCGGTGCGGCCGACCTGGCGAACTTCGCCACCGAGAAGCTGCGCCTGGCCCAGGTCGGGCAGAAGGTCGCGACGGTGGCCTCGACGGTGGCGACGAAGGCGGCCACGGTCGCGACGTGGGCGTTCTCCGCGGCGCAGCGCGCCATGCCGATCATCCTGATCGTCACCCTGATCGGGGCGCTCGTGGCGGCGATCATCTGGTTCTTCACGCAGACCGAGGTCGGGCGCGCGATCGTGTCCAAGGCGTGGGCCGGGATTCAGCGGGCCATGGCCGCCGTGACGAACTGGTGGCAGAAGACGGCCTGGCCGGTCATCCGCGCAACCTGGCAGTCGGTGATCGGCTCGTTCAACAACGCGAGAGCGCAGATCGGCCGGATCATGGGCGTGGTCTGGGACGTGATCCGCCGCGTGTGGGCGTGGTCGCCGCTTGGGCTGGTGATCAACAACTGGTCGGCGATCATGGGTTGGCTGTCGCGTGCGCCGGGCCGGATCGCGGGATTCTTCACCTCCCTGCCCGGCCGGATCGGAGGCGCCCTGTCGGGCCTGTTCGACCCGCTGTGGCAGGGCTTCCGCGGCGCGGTCAACAACATCGTGGCCGGGTGGAACCGCCTGTCGTTCACGATCGGTGGCGGGAGCATCGCGGGCATCAGCATCCCGAGCGTGACGCTGTCGACGCCGAACATTCCCTACCTGGCGCGTGGTGGCGACATCCTGCGCGGTGGCGCCGCCGTGGTCGGTGACGCCGGCCCTGAGCTGCTCCAGCTCCCCACGGGCGCCCGTGTGACGCCGCTGACGGGGCAGGGGCCGGCTGAGCCGCAGGAGATCCGCCTGGTGATCGACGGGGCGGCCGGCGGGGACGTGGGCCGGTTCCTGGCCGAGATCCTCGGCAAGTACGTGCGGGTGCAGGGCGGCAACGTGCAGACGGCGATCGTGGGTGCCCGGTGAGCGTCGGCACCCGGGACCTGGTCCTGATCGTGGCCGGCGTCGACCACTCCGCCGCGGTGCTGCGCGCGGCGGTGCGGTCGGTGAGCACGGACTCCGAGTTCGTGTCGTTCCTCGAGGCGCAGCACGGCGGCAAGCGTGACTACCACCTGGCCATGGACCTGTTCCAGGACGTGTCCGGGCTGTCGTTGTGGCGGGTGATCTGGTCGCAGCGCACCGTGACGCTGCCGTTCGAGCTGTGGCCGATGGGTCGCCCGGCTGGCGGGGTGCCCACGGCCACGCAGCCGCGCGCGGTGGGTACGGCCACGGTCGACCACCCCGACGGTGACTTCCTGGGCGGCGAGGCCGACCCGGACCCCGAGGCGCGGATGACCACGGCGGTGGAGTGGCTGTGCGACGAGATGCCCGTGCTGGAGCCGTGAGGGGGGTGCGCTGAATGGTGCTGGAGAAGTCGCCGTTCCCGGACGACTACCTGGGCGTGGACCTGTTCTACGGCGGGGCGTGGCAGCCGCTGGGCGTGGACCTGGACCAGCAGGCCGTCACCGTGGCGCACGGTGCCCGGTCCGAGGGCGGCACCGCCGAGGTGAGCTCGCTGTCGTTCCGGGTGACGAACAGTGCCGGGAAGTACAGCCCGCGCAACCCCACCAGCCCGTTGTACGGCCAGGTGGGCAGGAACACCCCGGCGCGGGCCCGGGTGAGCCTGGGTGCGCCCTGGCTGGACCTGGAGGCGGCCGGGTCGCGTGCCACGACCCCGGACGCCGCGGCGCTGGACATCACCGGGGACCTGGACGTGCGGTGGTGGGGTGCCCGCGACGAGTGGAACTTTGCCGCCGACGGGATCTCGAAGTGGTCGGGGACGGGCAACCAGCGCTCGTGGCTGCTGCGCCTGGAGGCGAACGGCACCCTGGCCCTGTTCTGGACCACGGACGGGGCAACGACACTGGAGGCGCGCTCGCTGGTCCCGATGCCGCCGTGGCCCGGGGAGATCGCGCTGCGCGCCACCCTGGACGTGAACAACGGCGCCGGCGGGCGCACGGCCCGGTTCTACTGGGCGCCGGACCTGAGCGGGCCATGGACGCAGCTCGGACCGGACGTCGTCGCGACCGGCACCACCTCGATCTTCTCCGGCAGCGCGGCGCTGACCGTGGGGCGGGAGCCGACCAGCGCGGCGAGCAACACTCCGGTGCGGGTGCACGGGTGGGAGGTCCGCAACGGCATCGACGGGCCCGTGGTGTCCTCGGCGACGATCGCGAGCAAGGCGATCGGCGCGACGTCGTTCACGGACGACCAGGGGCGCACCTGGACCGTGACCGGTGGCCGGGTCTCGAACACGCACGTGGTGGCGGTGTGCGAGGTGGCCGAGTGGCCGGTCGACTGGGGCCTCAAGGGTGCGCCGTCGGTCATGACCCAGGTACAGGCCAACGGTGTGACCCGCCGACTGGGGCAGGGTGCAGCCGCGGTCGAGTCGGTACTGTTCCGGGCGATCTCCGGGATCTCGTCGGGCATGGTCGCGTACTGGCCGATGGAGGACGGCTCGGCCGCCACGTCGTTCGGTGCGGCCGTCGGGTCGCGGGCCGCGGCGATGGGCGCCGAGGTCACGCCGGCCGCCTACGCGGACTTCCCCGGCTCGGCACCGCTGCCCACGCTCGGCGCGAGCCGGATCCGCGCCGAGGTCGACCCCGCGGCCTCCACCGGAGACATCCAGGTGAGGTGGGTGCAGCGCACTCCCAACGACGCGCTGCCGGTGGCTGAGGTGGTCCTGTGCCGGGTCGAGTTCGCCACGGGCACCATCGGGCAGCTCGACCTGCGCCTGCGGGACAGCGACGGTGCGCTCGGCCTGTTCGGCTACGACTTCGACGGCAACCAGCTCTCCGGCTCGACCTTCTTCGCGGGGGCGAGCTACAAGAACACGTCCCTGCGGCTGAGCATGGAGGCCGAGCAGAACGGCTCGAACGTGGACGCCCGGTGGGTCAAGCTCGCACCGGGCGACGGCAGCGCCCTCGCGGGGAACCTGACCTTCACCGGCCGGACCGTGGGGCGCGTACGCCGCGTGATCATCAACCCGCAGTACCGCTCGCTGCCGAACGTCGCCGTCGGGCACCTGACTGTGGAGAACCAGATCACCTCGATCTTCGACGTGTTCGGGGGTGCGCTGGTCGGCTACCGCGGCGAGCTGGCCAGCAACCGCATGCTGCGCCTGGCCCGCGAGAACGGCGTCGCGATGACGCTGCGCGGCCGCGGCGCGGCGGCCCTGGGCGAGCAGCAGGAGGAGACGCTCCTGGACCTGCTCGCGGAATCTGCCGCAGCCGATGGCGGGATGCTGCACGACAACCCCCGCGCCCTCGGGCTGCGCTACCGCCTGCTGCGCGCCATGGGTGACCAGCCGCCGGCGGCGACCATCCCCTACACCGACAACCTCGTGGCGCCGTTCACACCGACCGACGACGACGGCCTGACTCGCAACCGGGTCACCGTCGAGCGCCCGGCCGGCACCAAGATCACGCACGAGCTCACCAGCGGACCCATGTCGATCCAGCCGCCGCCCACGGGCGTCGGCATCTACGACACGTCGCTGACCCTCAACCTCGACACCGACGAGCTAGTCGACCGCACCTCGGCCTGGCTGCTGCACGTCGGCACATGGGACGAGGCCCGGTACCCCACGCTCGGCGTCGACCTGGCCCACCCCTACCTCCTGGGGAACCCGGGCCTGACCCGCCGCCTGCTGGCCCTGGCGCCCGGGGACCGCCTGGTCATCACCGACCCGCCCCCGTGGCTCCCCCCGCGGGCGGTCGACGTGCTCGTCATGGGCGTACAGCTGGAGATCTCCCCGCTGCACCTACGCCTGCGGTGGACGTGCGTGCCGGCCCGGCCCTACCGCGTCGGGTACTGGAGCGCCGGCCACCGCTGGAGCGCCGCCGGGACTGTCACCAGCGGCTCGCTGAGCGCCACCGCGACCACCATCCCCATCACGCCCCCGGCCGGCGTCACCTGGACCCACGTCGACGGCGACTACGACATCACGATCGGCGGCGAGGTCATGACCGTCACGGCCGTCTCCGGCAACACGCTCACCGTCACCCGCTCGGTCAACGGCGTCGTCAAGACGCACGCCACGGGAAGCCCGGTCGAGCTGACCGAGCCCTCGTTCTACTCGCGATAGGAGCAAGCACACATGGCGATCCAGGCAGGCGCGCTCATCGACGTCGCCGACTTCGGCGACACCGGGTGGCAGGACGACGGCATCGTCTGGGGCACCAACTGGGAAGACTTCCAGCCCTCCATCGCGAACAACCACGTCGAATACCGGATCAAGAGCGGCATGGTCGAGTGGCGCGGCCTGGTCCGCCGCTCCGCCAGCCTGTCCGGCGGAGCCAGCAACTTCACCATGTTCACGGTGCCGACCGACCTCATGCCGATCCGGCAGAAGATCGTGTTCTGCGGCACCTCGATCACCCAGACGACCGGCGCCGCCTCGGCCGGCACCGCCCACACCCACGACGTGGTCAACAAGGCGGACATGGGCGCCGTCGTCCGCGTGACCCTGAACCCGAACGGCGAAGTGGGCATCTCGACCGCGCCCGGGATGCCGATGGCAGCCGGCAACTGGGTCACCCTGTCCGACATCCCGCCCTACTCGGTGGACTGACCATGCCCGAAGTCCCCGCATGGCTCACCGCCCTCACGGCGCTCGCGGGCGCCGTCGCAACGCTGTTGACGACGCGGTACACGCGCATGGCCCGGGTCGAGCGCCGGCAGGACGTCCTGGAGTACCGCAACCGGCGTCTGTGGGTGTACTGCCGCCAGCTCATGGACCACATCTACCGCGGCGAGCCGCCGCCCCCGCCGCCGTGGCCCGACGACATCGACGACCCACCCGACCACAAGGGAGCCTGACCATGACCGTAGCCACCGCAACCCGCGCCCGGTGGGGCGCCCGCTACTCCGACGGAGACCTCGACCTGCACACGCCGGCGCTGGAAGTCTTCGTGCACCACTCGGTGACCCCGACCCTCTCGCCGTCCGCATCGATCGAGGAGGAGTGCGCCCAGATGCGCGCCCTGGAGTCGATCGGCCAGTCCCGGTTCGGCACCGGGATCTCGTACAACGCGATCGTGTTCCCCTCGGGCCGGCCGTACCAGGGCGTGAGCTGGGACCGCCGCGGCACCCACACCGGAGGCCGCAACAGCACCGTGCGCTCGATCTGCTTCGCGGGGAACTTCGAGACCAACCGGCCCACCGACGCCGCGCTCGCCACCGCCTCGCAGATCTACCACGGCGGCAAGGGCGACCTGTGGATCGCGTCCGCGCCGCTGCGCGGACACCGCGACGTCTCGCAGACCGCATGCCCTGGGAAGAACCTGTACGCCAAGCTCGGCGTGATCCGCTCCGGCGAGCTGCTCGACGACCGGCCCACCACACCGGCCGCACCGTCCAAGCCCGCCAAGCCCGGTCTCCTGGTCGTCGACGGCGCGTGGGGCACGGCCACCACCCGCCGTCTTCAGCAGGAGCTCGGCACCCCGGTGGACGGCGTCGTGTCCTCACAGCCGGCCGTCTGGCGCGCGACGTCACCCGGCCTGACCACCGGATGGGACTGGGACGCCACCCCGAACGGCTCCCGCATGATCTCCGAGCTCCAGGAGCTCCTGCGCGTCGACCGCGACGGGAAGATCGGCCCGCAGACCATCAGCGCCTTGCAGCGCCGCCTCGGCACGGCCGTCGACGGCGTCATCTCCCGCGAGTCGCGGGCCGTCATGGCGCTCCAGCACCGCCTCAACGCAGGAAGGATCTGACATGACCACCCCCACCATCCGCACGGCGCTCGCGGAGGTCGTCGAGCTCATCCCGCGCAAGGTGCGCACGGCGCTCTACGTGGCCGCCGTCGTCGTCGGGGCGCTCGCGCTCGCCGCGCAGCGCCTGGTCCCGATCTGGGTTCCCGAGCTCGACGCCCGGGTCGACGCCACAGTCGCCGACGTCACGGCCGGCGCCCTGTTCCTGCTCGGCGCACTGGGCACCGCGTACCGGCCCACGCGCACCGACCAGGCGCTGTCGCCCGTGGAAGACGCCTACGAGGCCGTGTACGCGCAGGAGGCGCAGGCCCGGGCCGTCGCCACGTTGAAGGGTGCCGGGTTCGGCCACGCGGAGGCGGTGGACGCAGTGCAGTCCGGTGACCTTCGCCGCCTCACGGGCGCCCAGGACGACGCCTGATGGGCCGCCACCCGGCCGTGCAGGCCGTCCTGCGCTGGTTCGAGTTCGAGCACCTGCGCCCGGGCCCGCCGCGCGACACGTCGCGGATGTTCCACGCGCTGGCGCACGAGCTCGCCGACCGGCTCCCCGGTGACCCGGAGACGACCGTCGCCCTGCGTCACCTTCTGGACGCCAAGGATGCCGCCGTGCGGGCGACCATCGCGGGCATGGAGACGCCTACGGGGTGAGTGTCAGACCCTCGGTGTAGCGTCGTCCTGTTCCTGCGCCGAACCGGGCCAGCGGGTTTCTGGATGTCTCGCTCCGGGCACAGCCCCCTCTGGGGGTGGTCACTCGACATCCGGCAGGAGTGCAGCGCTCGCCGGCGTGGCGCTGCCTGTGGAGAGCGCCGGCCTTGCGCCCCCGCCGTCTTCGGACGGCGGGGGCGCTTTCGCATGTCCGCACCGAGCGAATGGGAACGCGTGTTCGAACATGGTGCACACTGGTGCCATGGGAGACGAGCTGAGCCCGACGCAGGCTGAGGCCCGCCGTCAGCTGCGCGAGCGGATGGTGCACGGGCAGAAGCTGATCGCGCACCAGGGCTTCCCGCCCCGCACCCGCATGCTGCCCCGGCCGATACCTACGCGGTGCACGGCCCGCGCCTACGACGGCACCCTGGTCACGGTCGTAGGAGAGGTGGTCGGCATCGCCGGCCCCTGGCGGGTGTTCGTCGCCGACTATCCCGGCTGGGGGACGTGGACCGCCACCGTGCACGTCGACACCTGCGAGTACCTCGACCGGTAGGGCGTGGACGGCCACGCGCGCGATCAGCTCAGCAGTGACCACAGGGCGCTCGCGGCGCCGTCCTCGTCGAGGCTTCCGGTGCGGCGGTCGGCCACCCCGATGACGAAGGGGTCGGCGTGCCCCATGGCGACACCGTCGGCCGCCCACTGGATCATCTCGACGTCGTTCGGGCCGTCGCCCATGGCCATGGTGTTGTGGCTCGCGACGCCGAGCGTCTCGCGGACCTTCTCCAGCGCGGTGGCCTTGGAGATTCCGGGGGCGGTGACGTCGACCCAGTCGAGGCGTGTGGCGATCGCGGTGAAGCCGTAGGCGAGCAGGGCGGGCACGATCCGGTGTGCGTCGGGGCCATGGAACGCGATGCGGGGCGTTGCGTTGGCGACGAATTCCGACAGCGGGCGGGCGTACTGCGGGCCGTTGAGCGCGCCCGTGGGGAACGGGTTGTTGACGCGCCAGCCGGCGCCGGGGATCTCGGCAGCGATCAGCAGCGCGGGAGACTGCCCGAGGGCGACGCGCATCGCGAGCTCGGCGTCGACATCGTGCTGCTCGACGATCTGGTAGCTGTGGCTGAGCAGGTGCGCGGTGATCGCCCCGTTGCTCGCGACGATCCACACGTCGTCGAGCCCGAGGTCTACCCCGACGGGCACCGCCCCGATCAGCGACCGGCCCGTAGCCAGGACGAAGCGGTGGCCGGCGCCCAGCACCGCGTTGACCGCCTGACGGACTGCGGGCGATGCCGTGGAGCCGGTGCGCAGCAGGGTGCCGTCGATGTCGGAGGCGATGAGCCGGGCGGTTCCGGGCGTCGCGTCGGTCTGGAGCGTCATGGATTCAGGGAAGCAGTTGACGGCGTGCAATCCCATGGGATTGCACATGCGGATGCAATCGGGGGGTGCCGTTTGCACCACGGCGGGTGATTGCCTGGGATCGTCACCCGGTGCGAGACTCCGGGTGTCGGTATCCACTCAGCAGCTCCACCCGACTCACCGGAGGAACGATGGACCTCGAATTCATGTGGAAGGACGGCAACTCCAACGTCACGGAGTGCCCCGCCCTGTACAAGACCGACGGCGGCTACGTCGTCCAGGGCGTCAAGCTCGACGACACGACCCGCGCGCAGCTCCGCCAGGTCGGCGCCGACGAAGACGCGGTGTTCGTCCCGGCCAACGTCCTCGACCGGCTGAAGGGTGAGCTGTAGGGGTGCAGGCGATTACAGGCGGCGAGTTCGGGCACTACATGCGGACCTTCGAGACCTCGGCGTTCCGGCTGGAGCAACAGCCGGGGTACGCGGTCGACTACGAGGCCGAGCAGTTCGCCGCGTTCCGCGCCGGCGACGTGCGTGACCCGCGCGAGATGCCCGAGTTCGCCGCCTGGCTCCCCACAGTGGCCCAGTACCTGGCCGAGGGCCGCCGGATCGAGCGCGTCCGGATCCACCAGGTGCCGCCGACCGACTATCAGCGCTGGACCCGGTACGTGGGGCAGTGGAACGTCGAGGCCGGCGAGGTCATCCACTACGCCACGGTCGACCAGGCGCAGCAGGTTGGTCTCCTGCCGGAGGCGGGCCCGTATGACTGGTGGTTGCTCGACGACGCCCGCATCCTGCGCATGACCTTCGACGAGGACAACGTCTGCATCGCCCGGCACCTGCTCACCGACGAGGCGTCGCTGGAGCGCGCCCGGACGTGGCGAGAGCTGGCGATCCGCGCCGCGGGAGGCTGACGTGTCCCCGCGCCAGGCCGGCGCCGATCACCTGGAGGCGATCGGACGCCGGCTGCGTGCGTTGCGGGAGGGTGCAGAGCTCGAAGGCAAGGATCTCGCCGCCCGGCTCGGCTGGTCGGCATCGAAGGTGAGCCGGCTCGAGCTGGCACGGCAGGGCATCTCGCCCGCCGACATAGCAGCATGGGTCGCAGCCACCCAGGGGACACCGGACGAGCGGGCCCAGTTGCTCGGGCTCCTGGACCAGGCCCGCGAGGAGGAGCACACCCTGCGCCGCCGTGCCCGCCACGGGCAGGCCGCGATCCAGGCCGGGTACAACACCCTGATCGAGAGGGCCTCGCTCATCCGCCTCTTCCAGACCGCCGTCGTCCCCGGCCTGCTCCAGACCCCGGAGTACGCGCGCGTGATCCTCACTGCGGCACAGCGACAGCTACAGCTCTCCGTCGAGGACATCGACGCCGCAGTCGCGACCCGGATGGAACGCCAGAAGTACCTGTACAGCGGCCGTCGCTTCGAGCTCCTGATCGCCGAGCCCGTGCTGCGCTGGGGGATCGTCCCGCCGGCAGTCATGCGCGACCAGATCGACCGCCTGCACGGCGCCATCGGCCTCGCCAACGTCCGGCTCGGGATCCTGCCGCTCGGCGCCCCGCTGGAGCTCGTGCCGCTGCACACGTTCGCGATGTACGACGACCTCGTCTGCGTCGAGACCTTCGGCCGGGAGCACCGGTACACCGGCTCCGAGGCCGAGACCTACGCCGCGGCGTTCGACACGCTCTGGTCGTCGGCCGCGACCGGGCACGAGGCGCGACGCCTCCTGGTGCGGCTCGCCGACGCCCTCTCCGGCGCCACCAACCAGCCCGAACAGGCCCCCGTTCGCCACTGACCCGCACGGTGCGCGAACGCATCCGTGCAGGTCAGCGCGTCGGTCTCTGCGCCACATCTGCGCCATTCACAGTCGGATCGATGGTCAAGAAATCCTCAAATGACCAGGTCAGACACGGTGGGCCCCCCGGGGATCGAACCCGGAACCCGCGGATTAAAAGTCCG
>NZ_JBITFV010000030.1:0-33049 GCF_044456525.1 Promicromonospora sp. NPDC050880 | reverse complement strand
CCTTCCCCGACAAAATATACTTTGGGGCGGGGGGGTTCTTGGGGGCGCCGCCCCCAACCCCCGCCGGGGCTGGGCGATTGGTGGGGGGGGGGGGGGGGCGCCGCCCCCCGCCGCCCCACCACCCGTGGGTCACATCGAGGCGAGGAGGCCTTCCATCGTCTCGATCTCAGCCTGCTGCGTGTCGACGATCGTCTGCGCCATCTCGATCGCGTCCGCGTCCTGGCCTGACTCGATCTCGGTCTCGGCCATCTCGACTGCGCCCTCGTGGTGCACGATCATCTGCTCGAGGAAGAGACGGTCCGCCTCGGGGCCGGCTGCGTCGCTCAGCGTCTGCAGGTCCTCCTCCGACATCATGCCGTCCATCCCGGCATGGCCGGAGTGCTCCGAGCTACGCTCGGCGCCCCAGGCGTCCAGCCACTGGCCGAGCACCTCGATCTCCGGGCCCTGAGCTGCCTTGACCTGGTTGGCGAGCTCGGTGATCTGGGGGTCGGCGTCGGGCTTGGCCAGGACGAGGTCAGCCATCTCGATCGCCTGCTCGTGGTGCGGGATCATCATCTGCGCGAACATGATGTCCGCGTCGTTGTGCTCCGCCTGCTCGCTGGCCGCGGTCGCGGTGTCCTGCGTGGGCTCCTCGGATCCTGAGCAGCCCGTCAGGGCAAGGGCTCCGGCCAGGGCGATGGCAGACATAAGGGTGCGCTTCATGGGGTATTCCTCTAACTCGTCTCGGATAGCGCTCACTGGCCCGACCGCGCTGGGGCACGGCAGGCTGTTGGGTCGGCGCGGGTGGGCGCCGAGCCTGGGTCTACGTCCGAGAGATGCAGAGTTCGTGCAACGAAGGAGCGCCGAGGGCGCTGGCTCCGGCGGGTGCCAGCAGGAGCGGCATCGACCGTTCGATCGGGGCCCGCCACAGGAGACGCCGGGCGGGCACGACGAGGGCCAGGAGCGCGACGAGGATCAGACGAGGATCATGAGACACATCGCCGTGGCGAGGTCGTGTCCGCCGCACCCGTCGTAGCAGACGCCTGTTCCCAGTTGACCGGCGGTGACGCCGTCCGGCGTCTGGGCCGCCGACATGTCGACGAGGGTACTGGCCTGCGGCGCCGTGGCACCCAGCGGTGTCGCCTGCTGGGCGGCACGCTGCTCCGCCAGAGCCTGTTCCGTCCCAGGTCGCTCAGCGGGGACGACCGACGCTTCCTGCGGCACGTGGTGCATGTGCAAGGTTGGTGACCCGCTCATCGAGTGCATCGTGACGACGCCGACGATCACCGTCAGGATCGCTAACGCGCCGATCGGGCGTTGCCGAGGCCCGGCGACCACCGAACGGAGGAGCGAGATCACGCGCACGGCACGGAGGCTATCCCACCGCGGGTCTGTATGAAACCGCCCACAACACCGGTCGACGCACTCCCTGCGGACAGGTTCCTCGTCATCAGGGACACGTCGTTCATCGGCGTCGCTTTGACCGTTGACCGCATCTCGTAGGCGACAGCCCGGGCGAGCGGGAGCGGGTGCCCCCGCAACCTATACGGTGCGCAAGCACGCGCACTGGCAGGCAGCGAGAGTGCCCTGCGCACTTCTCGCCTCGTCGCGGGAGTCCCGTCCGTCACTCCCCTCACGGGCTGTCTCTCGTGGCAGAGCCGCGGCTGTGCGGTCGCGCGGCCACAGGGCCAGGCCCGAGACTGCGCCGATGGTGGCGAGGACCGCAAGAATCGACCAGGCCGGCGCAAGGCCGAGGCTCGTCCCGACCCATCCGGCAATCGGATAGGTGACCAGCCAGGCCAGGTGCGACAGGGAGAACTGGGCCGCAAAAGCCGCAGGCAGCTCCGAGGATGTGGCGGAGGCACGAATGACCCTCCCCGTGGGGGTGACGACCAGTGCCATCCCGGCGCCGATGACGACCCAGATGGGCGCCGTGACCGCCCATACGGCGGTCCCGGTGAAGGCCATCGTCACTGCAGCGAACACTCCGACAACGAGGACGATCCCACCGGCCATCATGACCGTGCGATCGGAGACTCGGTCGAGCACGCGCGGCAGGACGAGCGCGACCAGCAGGGTGCCGCCTCCGGAGGCAGCGAGCATCCATGCGACGTCGGCTTGCTGGCCGCCCAGCTCGTCGCGGACGTAGTTGATCGTGTTGACGACCACGATCGACCCGGCCGCGGCAACGACCAGATTGAGCGCCATGACTCCCCGCAGTCGCGGCGTCGTGACGAAAGTCTTGATGCCCGACGCCACCCGGTCCCAGACTCGCGTCTGACCGCTCGGACGGGCATTCGGGATGCGGGTGGAGAGCACCAGTACCGCTGAAACCACGAACCCGACCGACGTCCCGACGAACAACCAGTTGAAGGTCATGAACGCGAGCGCGACTGCCGCAAGCACCGGGCTCAGCAGGCTCTCCATCGTGTAGGCCACCTGGGACGCCGACAGCGCTCGGGTGAAGTCGGACTCCTCTCGCACGATGTCCGGGATCACGGCTTGGAATGTCGGGGTGAATGCCGCCGACGCGGCCTGCAGGACACCGATCAGGACATAGACGTGCCAGACCTCGGTGACGAACGGCAGGAGTAGCACCACCGCGGCACGAACCACGTCGAGCAAGGTCAGGAACGCTCGCCGCGGCAGACGATCGGCATAGGCGGCGACCAGCGGCGCCACCAGGACGTACAGGACCATTTTGATCGTCAACGCCGTACCGAGTACCGCGCCGGCACTGGGGCCGGCCAGCTCGTACGCAAGCAGTCCGAGAGCGACAGTCGCGAGCCCCGTGCCGAACAAGGCGATGACCTGGGCACCGAACAAGTGCCGATAGTCGCGAATCGCGAACAAACGCATGGTGGTCTCCTTCTCTTCCTGCGGACGTCTGGGCGCGGTCAGTCCAGCGTGAGCCCGGCGAGGAGGTTGAATGCTCCGGTGAGCACGTTGAGTGCCACGACGCCGACGACGTCGGCGATCTCCCGGTCGCGGTAGCCGTAGGCTCGCAGGGTCGCGAACTGTTCGTCGGTGATCGCCGTCGGCTCGCGGTAGACCTGCAGCCCGAGTGCGATGATCGCCGCCATACCCGGATCGGCGGACGTACCGTCCCAGGCAAGCTCGATCTCGCTCTCGTCAATGCCAAGGTTCCGAGCGGCAGCGACGTGGGACTCCAGGCACAGACCGCACCCCTGCTCCACCTGGACGGCGATAGAGATCCGCTCGCTGATCTTGCGGTCGAGCTTGGTGCGCCTCATCGCTCTACTGAGCTGAAGGTAGCCGCCGAGGACTGCCGGTGAGTGCGCCATCGTCGACACCATGTCACCGACACTGCCGTGGCGATCGACCAGTTCCGCGAGCAGGTCTCGAGACGCTCCGGTGGCTGTCTCGGGCGTCAGCCTGGACAGGCGAGGCATGTTTCTCCTTCGTCTTGCGTCAGATCGGTGGGCCGGACGAGCCGTCGGCGGTACCTCTGCTTGCTTTCAGTCCTGCACCCCATGCAGACGTGGCCCCCATCGGTACACGGATGCGACGGCGTCGATGCCACTGACTCCTACGACCATGTCGTTGTGGACGTGGGTGACGAGGAAGTCATCGCCGTCGACGAGCTGCGTGTTCGGATGACCGGTGTACCCCGCCCCGGCGATCGCTCTGCCGTAGATCATGGACACGTAGGGGCTGCGCGGCCTGTACGGGCCCGGGTCACTGCCAAAGCCGAAGTCGTGCAATGCAACGGTGGCGGCATGGGCACCCTGTGCCGTTCCGTCGTCCCAGTGATCGATGCGCCACCTGCCCAGAATGTCGTCCTGGTGCGTCGAGACACCCCCTGCCGCGTAGATGCCGGGTATGCCCGTGCGGAGCCGGTCGTCGACGTCGACGCCGTCGGACCATGGCGCGGGCCCGGTCGGTGTCGTCCCGAGGGCAAGCACCAGGAGGTCTGCGGCGACGGCGGAGCCGTCGTCGAGACCGATGCTCAGGCCGATGTCGCCGACATCGACCTGGCTGATGGTGCGGCCGAGATGAGTCTTGACGTGCGCGAGGTGATCAGCCGCAACTCGCTCTGCGACCGCCGCACCGAAGGTGGAGACGCCCGGCGTCGCGCTGCGGGCGATGAGCGTGACGTCATGTCCGTCGCCGCTGAGGGTCGACGATGCCTCCGACGCGATCAGGCCGGCCCCATAGATCGCTACCCGGGTGGAGCCGTGTCGCTGCAGGGCACCCTTGATCCGGAGAGCATCCTCGACCGAGTGCAGCGTGGCGATCCGGTCCGCAGCAGCGGCAGCATCGGCGCCGGCCACTGCACGGTCCAGGCCACGTGGGGCGCTGCCGGTGGCGATGATCAGTGCGTCAAAACCGATACGTGTTCCCGAGGCAAGCTGGAGGTACATCTGATCGGTGGCGATGCGCTCCGCGGTGTCGGTGACCAGATCGACCGGGGGCAACGGCAGCCGGATCATCTCAGGCGGTGTGGGCCCATAGGCGACGCCCTTGATGAGCATCCTGCTGTACGGAGTTTCACCGGTGCGAGCGATCATCGTCACCGTCACGTCGGGGTGGCCTGCTAGGACGCGTGCGGCAGAGATGCCCGCCGCTCCCGCGCCCACGATCACGACTCGTTTGCTAGTCATGCGTCGAGCTCCTGTCGGGTTATCGAAGGTTTGCCGGACCGTGCTGTGGGCCACGTGGTGAGGAGCGCACGAGTCGGGCGCCGCGTCTGCTTCTACAGCCATAGCGCGATGCTTTCGATGGCGCGGGGGTTCCTGGTGCGCCAAGAACCCCCGCTGTCAGCTGTCAGGCCATCGCTGCCGCGTACTTGGCGGGGTCTGCGTCGAAGGCAGGCCCGCAACCGGCGCAGCAGAACCAGTAGCGCTTGCCGTCGTGGTCCCGGTACAGGCCGGCGGCTTCTGCCACGGCCTTGACCACGGGGCTGCCCACCATGACGGGGCAGGTGGTTGTCTCGTTGCTGGAGGGGGCGAGCAGGCTCTCGCGACTGCCGGCTGCGACGGCCGGGTTGGACGCGTGACCGCCGGTGCTGCAACAGCTCGAGGCAGCCTGGGGTTCGTTTGTCATGTGGGGTTGGTCCCTTTCGTCTTCGGTGGGGTGGATGGGTTCAACAGGGTCACCGTGTGGCGACGCTCTTGAACCCGCGCAGGCGCAGACTGTTGCCGACGACGAAGACGCTCGAGAACGCCATCGCTGCTCCCGCGAGCATGGGGTTGAGCATGCCGAGCGCGGCGATCGGGATGGCCGCGACGTTGTAGGCGAACGCCCAGAACAGGTTGGTCTTGATCGTGCTCAGGGTCTTGCGCGAGAGCCGGATGGCGTCGACTGCGCTCCGTAGGTCGCCGCGCACCAGGGTGATGTCGGACGCCTCGATCGCGACGTCCGTGCCGGTGCCCATCGCCAGACCGAGGTCGGCCTGGGCGAGCGCGGGGGCGTCGTTGACGCCGTCGCCGACCATCGCCACGGTCTTGCCCTCGTCCTGAAGCCGGGCGACGACGTCGACCTTGTCGCTGGGGAGAACCTCCGCGATGACCTCGTCGATGCCCACTTCGGCAGCGATCTGGCGGGCTACCGCCGTGTTGTCGCCGGTCAGCAGGATGGGGGTCAGGCCGAGGGCCTTCAGCTCGGAGATCGCCTGCTTGCTGGTGGGCTTGACGGTGTCGGCGACCACGAAGATGCCGCGCGCCTGTCCGTCCCAGCCGACGGCCACGACGGTCTTGCCCTCGTCCTCCGCGTGGGCTTTGGCGGACGCGGCCTCGCTGCTGAGGTGCTGTGACCACTCGGCCAGCAGCGACTCTCGGCCGACGAGCACGGCGTGCCCGTCGACGATGCCCTGCACACCCTTTCCTTCGACGTTGGCGAAGTCTTCCGGCGTCAGGAGTTCACCGACTTCCTGGGTGGCGCCCTTCGCGATCGCCTGGGCGATCGGGTGTTCCGAGGCGTCTTCCAGGGCGCCGGCGAGGCGCAGCAGCTCGGCGCGGTCAACGCCGGTCTCGGTGATGACGTCGACGAGTGTCATCTTGCCGGTGGTGACCGTGCCCGTCTTGTCGAGCACGACCGTGTCGATCCTGCGCGTGGACTCGAGCACTTCTGGTCCCTTGATCAGAACACCCATCTGCGCACCTCGGCCCGTACCGACGAGCAAGGCGGTCGGCGTGGCAAGCCCCAGGGCGCACGGGCACGCGATCACCAGCACTGCGACCGCGGCGGTGAAGGCTGCTGCGGCCGGGAATCCGGCGCCGAGCCAGGCACCGAGCGCTGCGAAGGCGATCGCGATCACGATCGGCACGAAGACGCCGGAGATGCGGTCGGCGAGGCGCTGCACCTCAGCCTTGCCGGTCTGGGCGTCCTCGACGAGCTGGGCCATCTGTGCGAGCTGCGTGTCCGAACCCACCCGGGTCGCACGTACTACCAGGCGTCCGCCGGAGTTGACCGTGGCGCCGGTGACGGCGTCGCCCTCTGCGACCTCGACCGGGACCGATTCTCCAGTCAGCATCGAGGTATCGACGGCGGAGGTACCGGAAATGATCACACCGTCTGTCGCGAGCTTCTCGCCCGGACGGACGATGAATTCGTCGCCGACCTGCAGGTCGGCGACTGCGATCTTGGTCTCGGCGCCGTTGCGCAGCACCGAGACCTCCTTTGCTCCGAGCTCCAGCAAGGCGCGGAGCGCAGCACCGGCCTGCCGCTTGGACCGCTTTTCGAAGTACCGGCCGGCCAGGATGAACATCGTCACCCCTGCACCGACTTCGAGGTAGATGTTCGCTGCTCCGTCCGAGGGTGCGATCGTGAGCTCGAACGGGTGCGTCATTCCCTGGGCGCCTGCGGTGCCGAAGAACAGGGCGTAGAGGGACCAGAGCAGCGCGACGGAGGTGCCCATCGAGATGAGCGTGTCCATCGTCGCCGCGCCGTGCTTGATGTTTGTCCATGCGGCCTTGTGGAACGGCCACGCCGCCCACACGATCACGGGTGCGGCCAAGGCCAGCGACAGCCACTGCCAGTAGTCGAACTGCAGGGCAGGGATCATTGCCATGGCGATGACCGGAACGGTAAGCACGATGGAGCCGATCAGCCTCTGCCGCAGGGAGGTCAGCTCGGGATCAGTGGTGTCCTTGTCACCTGAGTCCTGAGCAGGGCCGCCCTCGGCGTTCTTGGGCTTGGGGAGCGCGGCCGTGTAGCCGGTCTTCTCGACCTCGGCGATCAGCAGCGCGGGGTCGTATCCGGCGGGGACGGTGACCTTTGCCTTCTCGGTCGCGTAGTTCACCGTGGCAGAGACTCCATCGAGCTTGTTCAGCTTCTTCTCGATCCGCATCGCGCAGGAGGCGCACGTCATCCCGCCGACCTCAAGCTCGATACCCGGCCCACCTGCCGGTGGTGCTGTGGTGGTCATCTCTTCTCCTTCTCTCAAGCTGGGTGACCGCGACGCGGACGGATCAGTGGTCTTCGGAGTGCGAGTCGCCGTGGGCGGCAGTCCCCTCGTCGGCGGTCTCCGCTCCGGACTTTCCGTCGCTGTGGGGGGCGTCGAGGACGAACTCGGCGGTGTGGACCTCGCCGTCGACCTGGAAGTCCAGGTACAGCAAGTACCTGCCCGCCGTGGGCGCTTCGCCCATGAAGGCGATCTCGGGCCCTGAGGTGTCACCGGGCTGCGGCTCGGCTCCCTCGGCGTGGATATGCAGGTAGGCCAGGTCGCCTTCGCGCAGTGCGACGAGGTGGCCGAACGCTCCCAGGTAGGGCTGGAGCGCGGTTACCGGCTCACCGTCTCGAGAGACCGAGATCGTCAGGTCGCTCGTCGAGCCTGCGACCAGCTCGCCGTCGAGGGAGACCGTGAGCCCGTCGACCTCGTCGACACTCGCTGGCTCCGGCTCGACGGGAGTGACGTCACCTGCGACCTGCACGGTGCGGGTGAGCGTGACCCCCGAGGCGTTCTCACCGGCCGGCGTGAAGTCGGCGTAGACCCGGTAGGTGCCGGCCCGGCTCCACTCCCATGGAATGGACCAGGTGCCGGTGGCCTGGTCGAGCGTCGGGTGTACGTGACGGAACTCGGCGCCGTCCGACCGCACCACGATCAGGTGCAGATCCTTGTCGTGGGCAACGGCGAAGTCGGTCACGGCCTGCCCGGAGGGATCCTGAACCTGAAAGGTCAGGTCCCCCGCCGTTCCGGTGGACCCCGGTGCGGCCACCCGCGACAGCACATAGCCGCCCGCACTGATCGAGAGGCCCTTCAGGCTCTCCGCCGTGTCGTGTGTTGAACCGTGGCCTGCGCTGTGGTTGTTCATCTCGCTGCCTTCCGTCCATGCCGCTACGGCACTGTCCGGGACAGCGGCGCCCGCGATGCCGAATGCACCACCGAACGCCACCACCAACCCCGCACCGTAGAGAGCTAGTCGTGTTCCTGTTTCCATCAGGCCCGCACCGCCGAGTAGCCGGCCTCCTCGACGGCAGCCAGGACCTTGGCGTCGTCGACGTCACCAGACCCGGAGACGACGAGCTTGCCGGTCTCTGCACTGACCTGGATGTCCTCGACGCCGGCGATCTGCTCCACCTCTTCGCGGATCGACATCTCGCAGTGCCCGCAGGTCATGCCCGTTACCTGGTACTCGTTCGTAGCCATCGCGGATCCTCCTCGTCAGATATACCCCTAGGGGGTATCGGTCCTGCGAAGCTATACCCCCGGTGGGTAGCCTCGCAAGCAGGCGTGTCTGTGACGTAGCACACAGCAGGAGCAGTCGCCGCACAGGCCCTACCAGAACGCCGGGCGAGTTCTGTCATCCAGCAGAAGGAAAAACCGCCCGAAATTCGCCCGAACCGTCACCAGGGCGAAAACTGGATCCCTGCGAATCCGCCATTCGGCATCCCAAGATCCTGTGGACAACTCGGGCACAAAATCTTCACCAAGATCGGGCCCACGTGACCGTCGCCGATCACGTGCTGGACGAACCGGCGGGCGCCTGACCCCCTCTTGGCGAACGCTGCGCGAAGCCGCCATCCCTGCGTAAGCACGCTTTGCCCTTCCGTCAGCGGACGACCCGACATATGCGCCTCGTCCGAAGGAGGAACGGGGGATCCCCTGGATCGCAACGGCGCACCTCTACGCCTTCGAGGCACTCCACGAGAACCTGTCTGGCTACGTGCCCGACCTGGTCTTCTGGAAGTAGGTGGCTCCTCCCGGTCCTGTCGCGCGATGCGACGATGGACCTACGCCCTCGCTGCCGAACCGAGGGAACTCGTCCCGCTCACCGACAGCGAGGGCGATCTCGACGAGGAGCACAAGAGGCAACAGCTCCCACGTTGTCGCCGTGGACCGCGCAACACTCGCGCAAGAGCGGGGGAGGTATGGGAGGTCTCGGACCGTACTTGGCCGGTTCTGCGTCCGGCCTACTGTCGGACTACGGCAAGCGTGTGGGCGCCAGGCGGACTCGAAGGTCAGCCCAGTGGTGGCACCGTTCGATACCGCGATGCAACGGGGCGGTAGCGAACGTCGATCACAGGCCCATGCCCGTACCGGGCACGCAGAGACCAAAGTGTCCCGATGTTGTGAGACTTCACAGATAGCCCCTGCCTGCGCCGACTGTGCCTACGGGGCCTCACCGCAGGCCCAGCGCCAGGTTGGTGATCGCGCCGACCACCGCGACCGTGATTGCGGTGGGCACGGCGGAAAAGGGCTTGGTTGCCCGGAGCCGCTCGGTCAGGTGCGCCCGCTTGGCGCAAGATGATGTTGACTTTCATTCTCACTTACCTGACTATGCGTCCATGCAGATATCACGGTTGCTCTCGGCCGGCTCGATCACCGCTCTTGCCCTGACCGCCACGGCGTGCGGTTCAGCCGTGCCCGACGGTACCGACGAGGCGAGCACTGTCCAGGTGCTCGCTTCCTTCTACCCGCTGCAGTATGTCGTCGAGCGAGTAGGTGGCGAGCACGTGACGGTCGACAACCTCACCCCGCCGTCCGCCGAGCCGCACGACTTGGAGCTTTCCCCGGCTCAGGTCCGCGCGATCGGGGATGCTGGCCTGGTGGTCTACCTCTCCGGGTTCCAGCCGGCCGTCGACGACGGCGTCGAGCAGCGCCAGCCCGAGCACGTCGTGGACGCCAGCGGCGCCGCGGAGCTCGAAGAGGACCCCGCCGGCGGCCACGAAGGCGAGACCGCCGAGGAGCACGCCGACGAGGAGGGCGCCGAGGACGAGCATGCAGGGACGGACCCGCACTTCTGGCTCGATCCCGTCCGGCTGGCCGCTGTCGCGCAGCAGGTCGCCGACGAGCTCGCTGCGGTCGACCCGGACAATGCCGATGCCTACGCAGAGGGCGCCGCGGCACTCGACGCGGACCTGGTCGCACTGGACGAGCAGTACACCGAACGGCTCGCGCCATGCGCCGACGCGACGCTGGTTACCTCGCACGAGGCGTTCGGTTACCTCGCCGGCCGCTATGACCTGAGCCTCGTCGGCATCGCCGGGATCGACCCCGAGTCCGAGGTCGCGCCCGCTCGCATCCGCGAGATCCGCGAGATCGTGCGAGCCAATGACGTCTCGACGATTTATGTCGAGACGATCGCCGACCCCCAGGCGGCCGAGGCCCTGGCGTCCGACCTCGGAGTGGACACCGCGACCCTGGACCCGGTGGAAGGCCAGACCGCTGCCGACGCCGACTACCTCGACGTCATGGAGGCCAACCTCGACGCCCTCGCCGACGGCCTCGCCTGCTCCTGACCGAACGGCCACGCGAAGCCCCGCACCACGTACCACTGGTGCGGGCTTCCATGTATTCGTACTCCCCCGTTCAACCGTCGCACGTTCACCAGCCGGTCACAGCACCGATCCGTAGCGGCTCGCCACGACGGCGCTGGACCGGCATCAGCTGAGTGACTCCCGCGCGAACACACCTCCACTCCGCCGAGCCTCATCACCTCGCTGCTGCGCCGGGTACGTGGCTGGCTCATGCTGGCGGCGAGCCTGCACGCCGTGTCGTCGGCGCTGGTGCTCTCTCCACTCATCGCCAGCAGCGTCATCGCCCGGCAGCTTCTCGCCGACCCGGCCGACCCGGGGATCTTGCAGACCCTCCCGACCGAGCCAGGTCCTCGTTCTGGTGGGCAGGGATAACGCCGTCGTCACCTGGCTCGACAACGTCGACCTGACCCGTCGCCACGTCGTGCACCGCCAGTGCCTCGCCGCCGCTGCACGGGTGCTCACCACCGTGCCCATGTCCTCCATGGGCTTGCACGGCGCCGCCGGTGTGCTCGTCCGGGTGCGCGCTGCACGCCATGTGCACCTCCATGACGGCAAGAACAAGGAGCATGAAAGTGACCACGGCCGTTGCTCGCTGCCGGGAACCCGGCCAGGAGCGAGCGGAAGCGACGTGTCAGGATCATGGTGGGCAGTACTGCAACGAGAAGCTAACGATGTGGAACCACCGTCCCCAGGCCGGCGCGCAGGGAGTCGTGCTGGCCCCGAAAGCGGCCGAGCTGGTCAGACCGGGTAGACCGCGGGGCCAGCCTCCCTGACAGGTTCGGCATCGCCGCGCGGCCGGTTCGACGACCGTCGGACGCGGACCGCCAGGACGGCCAGGCTCAGCACGGTCCCCCACAGGAGGATCCCCTGGATCCACGGGCCAAGGGCGACCCCTGCGGTGAGGCCGTCGCGGAGCTCGACCTCCTCGACCATCAGCCCCGCCTCGTCGCTCGCGAGCGCCTGGACCGTGCTCCCGTCGGGCGCGAAGATCTGGCTGGTGCCCGTCGTCGAGACGTTGACGACGCTGCGCCCGGTCTCGATCGCACGCATGCGGGCGATCGCGACCTGCTGCAGGTTCTCGTCGGTGCCACGGAAGTCGGCGTTGTTGGTCTGGAACATGAACACCTGCGCGCCGTCGCGGATGCCCTCCTGGATGACGTCGTCGAAGGCCACGTCGAAGCAGATCGCCAGCCCGACGCTCGCCTGGTCGAGGTCGAGCACCGGAGAGTCCGCACCGGGGGTGTACTCGCGCTGGAGGAGGCCCACGAGAGCGGGCGCGATCGCGCCGTACACCTCCCGGTCCGGCACGTACTCGCCGAAGGGGACGGGGTGCCGCTTCGCGTGCGTCGCCTCAGCGCCGTCCTCCGTCCACAGGAACGAGGTGTTGTAGAAGAGGTCTCCGACACCGGACGCGGCGTTGACGAGGACCGGAGCTCCGTAGGAGGCCGCCGCGGCGCTCAGGGCCCGCGCGGTACCCGGCTGCGCGGCAGGGTCGCTGTCGACGCCGCCCTCCGGCCACAGCACCACGTCCACCGGCTCGCTCGTCAGGGGCGCGGAGGCCGCGAGCTGTGACTCGAGCACGTCGTGCGCCGCGCGCTCGTCCGCGTAGGCGGCCGGGCCGTTGCCCTGGACCGCACCGACCCGGATCGTGCCGGCGTCGTCGGTCGGGAACTGGGGAACGATCAGCATGGCCAGGGCCAGCGAACCCACGGGGATCGCCCCCGCCAGGCCACCGGCGAACCGCGTGCGGGCCGTGCCGTCGGCTCGCCGCACCGCCCGCTCGCGAGCGGCCCACCGGGCGGCCTCGACCGCCCCCGCGCACAGGACGACCATCAGGAAGCCGAGCCCGGACACGCCCAGCCAGGACGCGACCGGAGCCATCGGGCTCTCCGACTGGCTCATCCCCAGCCGCCCCCAGGGAAAGCCGCCGTAGGGCCAGGAGCCCAGGACGAGCTCCCTGGCCGTCCACGCCCCTGCCACCAGCACCGGGAGCACCAGCAGTCGCACGGTGCGGGTGTCACGCCAGCGCGGCAGCCACCGGTAGGCGAGCACGACGAGCGGCGAGAGCGCCGCGAGGACGAGGGTCTCCGCGGTCGCCAGCGCTACCCACGGCACCCAGCCGAGAGGGTTGTCGCCGAGGAACCGCGCTGCCCACGACAGGTGGGGGAAGTAGAACGCCGCACCGAACGCCGCACCGACGAGCACCCCGCCCCACACGGTCCGCCCGATGAGCGAGACCAGCGCGAGCGTGACAGCGACAAGAGCGAGCGGCCACCAGCCGAGTGCGGGGAACGACGCATCGAGCGCGAGCCCCCCGGCCACTGCCAGGACGAGCGCCACCGGCAACCCTACGAGCGGACGTTCGGCGTCCACCATCGCGTGTGCGGTCCGGCGCGGCCCTCGTCGGTGCGGCCCGGCGGCGGCGTCGGCGAACCGATTCGTTGGCCACGGATTGACTGTTCGTGTCAAGGGCTTGATCCGTCCATACTCGGCTGGTGTCCGATCGTCGCGGGGTGGCGTCGGCGACTCCCACGATTCCACACTGTCAACTATGCAGAATAGTAGTTCTGCGGGCATGATGTGGTCATGGCGTTCATACGTTCGGTCGCGGCACCGCATAGGCGGCACGCACGCAGGTCCCGGCACCGTCGGATAGAAACCGTGGTCGGTCTCATTGGAGGCCTGTTACTCGCCGCCGGAGGGTCGCTCAGCGTGGGCAACTTCTTCGCCCCGCAGGCGGTCGAAAGGGTATACGGAACGATGAAAACCACTACCGATGGCGTAATCGACACCACCCGCGAACGCTTCACCGGCGAAGTTCCGACCATTCGATTGGGAGCCTCCGGTGGTATACCCGAACTCGACCGGTGCGACGGCACGTTCACTGAGATGAAGTCCTACGCACACGATGACGTGCCGCCAGTCTGGGCGGCACACAACTCGTGCGACGGAGATGCCATCCTGCCCTGGGAGACCGGGCAGAACGTCCGTATCGAGGGCAGCGACCAGATCTACGAGGTCGTCGATATCCGCTACACCCCGAAGACCTGGGCTACTACACACGACCTCATCGGACTCGACGGCGACCTCGCCTTGCAGACCTGCTTCTACGGCGAAGATCGGATGAAGTTCATCGGCCTCCGACCCGTCACAGCGCCATAGCCCCATTTGGTCAGTTGGCTTATCAGGGAGAACTTCGTGAACCGCTGACCGGGCTGGCGAGCCCAGCCGCCGACGCGGTGGCGATCACGGCGCTGCCGGTCACCGTCCTGTTCGCGGTGGTCATACTCCGGCGTTTCGCCGTCCCGGCTGCCCCCGCGGCAGCGGTGGTCGTGCTCGGTGCAGTCCTCGTACTGCCTGCTCCCGAACCGGCGTCGGCCCATAACCCCTGCCAGGGCAAGGACACCGCGCCAGCCACGCTCACGACGGAGGTTTGCGATCGTCAGATCACGATGAGCACGGCGGTGGCGGAGATTCCATGACAGCTGTTCCGCCGCCGGCCCGGCGTGCCCTGGTGGTTGACGACGAGCAGGACCTCGCTCGCCTGGTTGCCGGCTATCTGGAGCGCGACGGGCTCGAGGTGCACCAGGCGTTCGACGGTCCGGGCGGACTGGAGGCCGCGCGCGCCGTCGACCCGGACGTCATCGTGCTGGACCTGGGGCTGCCCGGCCTGGACGGCATCGAGGTGTGCCGCCAGGTGCGCACCTTCTCCGACTGCTACATCGTGATGCTCACGGCCCGCGCGGAGGAGGTCGACACCCTGGTCGGCCTGTCCGTCGGCGCCGACGACTACGTGACGAAACCGTTCAGCCCGCGCGAGCTGGCCGCCCGGGTCGGGGTGCTGCTCCGCCGTCCTCGGCGCATCGCCCAGGCGGTCCGCGCTGCCGAGCCCGGACCCGAGCCGGTGACCGTCGGCCGGCTGCGGATCGATCTCGAGGGCCGCGAGGTGCACGTGGACGCCGACCCGGTGTTGCTGACCCGCACGGAGTTCGACATCCTGGCCGCCCTCGCGTCCCGTCCCCGGGCGGTCTTCACCCGGCGGGCCTTGATCGAGGCGGTCTGGGGCGAGGGCTGGGTCGGCGATGAGCATCTGGTGGACGTACACGTGCTGCACGTGCGGCAGAAGCTCGGTGATACGGCCGCCGAGCAGCGCTTCGTGCGGACGGTCCGCGGCGTGGGCTACCGGATCGGCCTGGGCACATGACGGCGGCCCGGGGCAGGTTCAGGAGGCCAGGGCTCGCCGGCCGGCTGCTGGTCGCCATGGCACTCGTGGTCGTGATCGGCGGGCTGACCGCCTGGCTGGTTGTCGTGGCCATCGGACCCGGCATCTTCCACCGGCACATGCTGGCCGCGGGCCTGGACAAGGACGCCGCCGCGGTGCTGCACGCGGAGGAAGCGTTCCGGTCCGCGAGCACGACGTCGCTGGGCCTCGCGCTCGGCGCCGCGGCGCTGACCTCGCTGGCGGTCAGCCTGTTCCTCACCCGGCGGATCGGCAGGTCGCTGGGCGCGCTGTCCACCGCCGCCGCACGGGTGGCCGGCGGACGGTTCGACTCGCGAGTGCCCGCTCCCGGGATCGGCACGGAGTTCGACAACCTCGCCGTGGCGTTCAACGACATGGCCGCCCGGCTCGAGGACAGCCATGCGCTGCGCCGTCGGCTGCTGGCCGACGTCGCCCACGAGCTGCGCACCCCGGTCGCCACCATCACCGCCTACCTCGAGGGCGTCGAGGACGGCGTGGCGTCTCTGACCCCGGACACCATCGCCGTCCTGCGCGCGCAGGGGTCCCGGCTGTCCCGGCTCGCCGACGATCTCGCCGCCGTCACCCGGGCGGAGAGCCGCGATCTCGCCCTGCACCCGGAGCCGACCGCCCCCGCCGGGCTGCTGACCGTGGCGGCCCGTTCCGCCGCGGGCCGGTTCGCGGCCCGCGATGTCCGCCTCGTCGTGGACGTCGACGACGGCCTGCCCGACGTCGTCGTCGACCGCGACCGCATCGGCCAGGTGCTGGGTAACCTCCTGGACAACGCCCTGCTACACACTCCCGCGGGCGGAATCGTGCGCGTCGGCGCGGCACGCGCGGACGACGGCGGGCTGCGACTCACCGTCGCGGACACTGGCGACGGGATCGACGCCGCCCACCTGCCGCATGTCTTCGAGCGGTTCTACCGAGTGGACACCGCGCGCGACTGGCGGCTTGGCGGCTCCGGCATCGGGCTGGCGATCGCCAAGGCGCTGGTCGAGGCCCACGGCGGGACGATCAGCGCCGACAGCGACGGGGCCGGCCGGGGCGCGACCTTCGCCGTCGGGCTCCCGGAGCGCGGACCCACCGCCTGAAACGTCGCGCGCAGGCGGCGTCCGGACGGCGGCGCGGGCGTCCTGGTCAGGTGCCGTAGGACAGGCTGGTCATCATGCCGGCTTCGCCGTGCAGGATGTTGTGGCAGTGCAGCGCCCACTGGCCGGGGTTGTCAGTGTCGAAGTCGACCTCGAGCGTCTCCTTCGGTCGGACGATGACGGTGTCCTTGCGAGCCCCGCCGTCGACCAGGCCGAACGTGTGACCATGCAGGTGCATCGGATGGAACATCGTCGTCTCGTTGACGAACCGCAGCCGCACCCGCTCGCCCGACCGGACCGGCAGCGCGGGCGAGTCCGGGAACGCGGCGCCGTTGAGGGTCCACCGGTACGGGCTCATCGATCCGCCGAGCGTGACGTCATGCCGCCGGTCCACCTCGGCAGCCGGGAGAAGCACCGAATCCGCGGCGGTCAGGTCGGTGCCCAGCAGCACTCGCCGGCTCAGCTCGGGAATCTTCGCGTCCGCGGACGGTGCGCGGCCCCCGCCCGTCCGAACGAGCGCACGCCCGTGGCCCTTCTTCCCCTCCGCGGACGCCACCAGCGGGAACACCCCGTCGCCAAGGGTGAGGGTGACGTCGAAGCGTTCGCCCATCCCGATCAGAAGAGCGTCCGTGGTCACCGGCGTGACGGGGAAGCCGTCGCTGTGGGTAACCGTCATGCGGTGCCCGCCGACGGCGACCCGGAACGCGGTGTCCGTGCCGGCGTTCACGAACCGGACCCTGACCCGCTGCCCGGGCCGGGCCGTGAGCTGCTGCGGCGCGTCCGGCATGCGGCCGTTGACCAGGTAGTGCGGGTAGTCGACGTCGCCGGCTCCGCCGAGCAGCGGCGAGCTCATCGACTCCTCCATGCCGGGCATGTCCTCCATATCCATGTCATCGCCCATGTCCATGGATCCGTGATCCATGCCCTCCATCGAGTCGCCGGAGCCCTCCCCGCCAGAACCGTTGTTCTTGGTCAGTTCGGCGTAGACGTCGTCAGGGGTCCGGCCGGTGCCGTCAATCCAGTCGTCGAGCACGACCACCCACTCGTCGTCGTAGTCGCCCGGCTCGGCCGGGTCGTCGATCACCAGCACCCCGTACAGGCCGCGGTCGAGCTGGACGCCGGTGTGCGGGTGATAGAAGTACGTCCCCGGGTGCGGCGCGACGAACTCGTAGGCGAACGAACCGGCGGCAGTGATCGGGTCCTGCGTGAGGTGCGGGACGCCGTCCATGTCGTTGCGCAGGGCAAGCCCGTGCCAGTGCACGCTGGTCTCGGCCGGGAGCTGGTTGTCGACGGTGACCTTGAGCAGGTCACCCGCCGTCGCCCGCAGCAACGGCCCGGGCAGCTCGTCGCCGTAGGCCCAGGTCTTGACGGTCCGGCCGCCGAGATCGACTGTGACCGGCCGCGGCGTCAGCCGGGCGGTCACGGTCGAGCGGCCGGCGACCCGGCGCGCCCGCTCGGCCTCCAGTACGGCGGCCGACCGCGGGCCCACCGACTTCGGACCGGAACTGGTGGTGCCGCAGGCCGCGAGGCCGCCGATCGCGATAGTGCCGGCCAGGCCGGCGATGCCGCGAACGAAGGTACGGCGAGTCATCGAAGGCATCGGATTTCTGCTCACGCACTCCACCGTCGTCGACCTGGACTGCATCTGAGGTCGTCTTTCGATGAAGATCTGCCTAAGAGTGCCGTCCGGTGGTCGGCGCTCGGCGCTGCTGCCGCCGAGAAACGGAGGCGAGAAGGCTCTATTCGCGTCAAAGCCTGCGAGAAGTCATCATCGAAGTTAGCCTCACCGGGTGAAAACGGCTCGGCCCCCGTGGCCGGATGCGGTGGTGCACGGAGGACCAGTGCCGCCACGCCCCCATTCGCAGTCTCCCTTCCAGCGCGCCTTGGTCAGCGCACGATGGCTGCGCGCGTTCAGCTCGCTGGCGCTGGTGAGCCTGCTGATAGCGATCGGCCTGTGCGCCGTAGCACACGCCGGGCCGACGAACGAGACAGACTTGCCGGCACCGCCCGGGACCGCTTCAGCAACGTCAGCGGTCGACGATGCGGTGCCGCCCGAGCCCCATCCCCACGAGGACGACGAATGCCCCTCGGACGGCGCCGTCCGCACGACGGTCCAAGCCGAAGAGCACCCGGCGTCGGGTGCGGGATGGGTTCCGCTCGTCGATCCCTCTGCAGTTCGGGGCCGACCGCAGGCACGCAGTGGACCGCCCACGCGCCGAAGGACCCGCACTGGCCGGGCAGTGCTCGTCCGCACCTCCCGCTGGCGCGTCTAGACCTCTCGATCGCAGCCACATCAGTACCGGCTGCCGCGCAACGGCTCCGCAAGCCCGCTCTGGGCCTTGTGACCGTGGCGCGAGATGAGCACGCACGTAGCGCATTCATCGAACGAGAGCAAAGAGGTGCAGTCACTATGAATACTGCTGTCACGCCTGAACGGTCCGCCCTGTCGGCTCTGGTCGGGGACACACCGCTGCTGCGGGTGTCCGAGCCGCTGACCTCCGTGGACCGCGGCTTCTGGGCGAAGCTGGAGGGATTCAATCCCGGGGGAATCAAGGACCGTCCCGGGCTGCACATGGTGGAGCGGGCCCGCGCCCGAGGCGACCTACGGCCGGGCGCCCGGATCATCGAGTCCACCAGCGGCACACTCGGCCTGGGACTGGCCCTCGCCGGGATGGTCTACGGCCACCCGGTCACCCTGGTCACCGACCCGGGCTTGGAGACCTCGATGGTCCGCCTGCTGACCGCGTACGGCGCCACGGTCGACGTCGTCGCCGAGCCCCACGCCACAGGCGGCTGGCAACAGGCCCGCCGTGACCGCGTGGCGCAGCTGATGACACAACACCCCGGTTCGTGGTGCCCGGACCAGTACAGCAACCCCGACAACGTCGCCGCCTACACACCGCTCGCGCTGGAGCTGGCCTCCGAGCTGGGTCACATCGACGTGCTGGTGTGCAGCGTGGGCACCGGCGGGCACTCGGCCGGCGTCTCCCGCGTCCTGAAGCAGCTCTACCCAAACCTGAAGGTGGTCGGGGTGGACGCGATCGGCTCCACCATCTTCGGGCAGCCGGCCCGACCGAGGCTGATGCGGGGCCTGGGGTCGAGCATCTACCCCCGCAACGTCGCCTACGAGAACTTCTCCGAGGTGCACTGGGTAGCCCCGGCCGAGGCGGTGTGGACGTGTCGGCAGCTGGCGGCCTCGCACTACGCCAGCGGCGGGTGGAGCGTGGGGGCGGTCGCCCTGGTCGCGGGATGGCTGGCGAGGACCATGCCCGCCGACATCCGGATCGTGGCGGTCTTCCCCGACGGCCCGCAGCGCTATCTCGGGACGGTGTTCGACGACGACTACTGCGCCGCCCATGGCCTGCTCGACTCACCACCGGCCGCCGAACCCGAGACGATCGGCCGCGTGGACGAGAAGGAAGTCACCCGCTGGACCAGGTGCACCAACGTGATCGACCCGCTCACCCTGGCGGGCCTGCCGGTATGAAGAGCACATTCGCACAGGTACGCACCTATGAGCGCAGCACCCAGCTGCTGATGATGAACCAGTTCAGCATCAACCTCGGCTTCTACATGCTGATGCCCTACCTGGCGGCCCACCTGTCCGGCACTCTCGCACTGGCGGGCTGGGTCGTCGGACTCGTCCTCGGCGTGCGGAACTTCAGCCAGCAGGGCATGTTCCTCGTCGGCGGTGCGCTCGCCGACCGGTTCGGCTACAAGCCGCTGATCGTGGCCGGTTGTATGCTGCGCACGGTCGGCTTTGCCACGCTCGGCCTGGTCGACTCGCTGGCCGCGCTGATCGCCGCCTCCGCGGCGATCGGGCTCGCCGGGGCGCTGTTCAACCCGGCGGTCCGGGCGTACCTCGCCGCCGACGCGGGGGAGCGCAAGGTCGAGGCGTTCGCATTGTTCAACGTCTTCTACCAGGCCGGAATCCTGCTGGGTCCGCTGGTGGGAATGCTGCTGACCGGTGTGGACTTCCGCGTCACCTGCCTGGTGTCGGCGGGGATCTTCGCGCTGCTCAGCGTCGTACAGATCCGCGCTCTGCCCGCCCGGAAGAAGGAACCGGCAGGGCCGGACGGCGACAGCCGGCAGGGTGTCCTGGCACGGTGGCGCGGCATCTTCGCCAACCGGCCGTTCCTGCTCTTCTCCGGCGCCATGATCGGCTCGTACGTCCTCACGTTCCAGGTCTACCTGGCCCTGCCGCTCGAGGTCCGACGGCTCGGTGGAGACGGCGAGCCCGGCACGGCGGCGGTCGCGATGCTCTTCGCGGTCTCCGGACTGAGCACGATCATGGGCCAGACCAGGGTGACCGCCTGGTGTCGCGCTCGGTACGAGCCCGGCCAGGCACTGGTCCGCGGCCTGGTCGTCATGGGTCTCGCCTTCGTCCCGCTGGTGTTGGCCACCGCCGTGCCCGTTCCCGATTCCGGTGCGGGACTGTGGCTGCTCGCGGCGGGTCCACCGACGCTCACCGCACTGCTGCTGGCGGTCGGCACGATGATCGCCTACCCCTTCGAGATGGACATGATCGTCCGCCTCTCCGGCAACCACCTCGTGGCCACGCACTACGGGCTCTACAACACGATCTGCGGTGTCGGCATCACGCTCGGCAACCTGCTCACGGGGGCATCCCTGGACGCGGCCCGTAGCGCGGGAATGCCCGCGCTGCCGTGGATCACGCTCGTCGCGCTCGGTCTCGCGTGCGCGGCGGCTGTGTACGGCCTGCACCGAACGGGCAGGCTCGCGACGCCAACGGCCTCGGCCGAGCTACGGCCCGCGACAGCCTGATCCCGGACCTGGAGGCCAAGGGGCGGGCAAGCACCTGGTGCCTGCCCCTTGGCCTCGGGCCCGAGCGAGCGCTTGACAGGACTGGTCTACTATTCTCCTTAGTAGCCTTTAGGGGGTGTCGGTTCGATGGGACAGTCGACCAGCAAGTCCGGCTTCCGGTTCCGGCCGGGATGGCATCGCGCAGCGGGCTGGATCTCGCTCGTCGCCGGCATCGCGATCATCGCCGCCAATGACCTGATGCTGCTCGCGAACGCGACCCTCCTGCCCGGTGGACATTCTGAGCTGTATCTCATGGCTGGCATAGGCGTCGCGGCCACGAGCCTCTGGTGGTTCGGCTGGATGGACCGCCAAGAATAGTGGCGTACCCAGGGTGAGCGCGTGTTATCGCCGATCCACGCGCACCAGAACGTCGATGGCATACATGCGCGCCGTCGATCCCCCAGCATGGCCAGCAGGCTGTGCGCGCAGGTCGGCAATCCTGTTGCCGCCGGTGCGCGTGCGCTGATCGCCACGCTGTTCCTGACCCGCCTGTTCGTGAGGGCCACGGAAAGCACGTTCTCGTGGACCCCGCCGCCGGATCCGCTGTCGTCGCGGGGCTGACTGCAGGGCAGTGGACGGTCGGCGATGCGAGTGGTTGAGCAGCCCCCTAGCGTGAAAGGGAATTGGCGACGTGGCCGGATAATGCGTCGCCTCAGAGGACTCTGGAAAGAGACGCCATGAAGACCAGCGAGATGCTTGAGACCTATCCGAAGTCGATGAACCTTGACCGCACGCTGCTGGCCAGGGTGATCGAAACCATCGTCGAGTGCTCCCAGGTGTGTTCCGCGTGCGCGGACGCCTGCCTCAGCGAGGACGCGGTGGCCGATCTGCGCAAATGCATCAGAACGAACCTTGATTGCGCCGACGTCTGTGACGCGACAGCCCGGGTGTTGTCGCGGCACACCGGGTATGACGCGAACATCAGTCGCTCGCTGCTGGAGGCCTGCATCGCCGCGTGCAAGGCATGCGGCGACGAGTGCGAGCAGCACGCCAGCATGCACGAGCACAGCCGGGTATGTGCCGAGGCATGCCGCGCCTGCGAGGCCGCCTGCCGGGAGCTGCTGACCACCATCAGCTGAACTCAGCTCCCGGCAGGGAACAACCGAGCCACGAAGGGTCGGCCGAATCTGATCGGCGCTCTCGTGTCAGCCGTTCGCTCTGCCCACCACGAAGCCCGCCGATCGTCGTTTGTCGGCGAAGCTGGTCACGCTGCCGGTTTCCCAGTCGACGGCGAGGGCTTGGACGGAGCCGTAGTTGGCCCGGGACGCCTCGTCGGCCACGACGACGTCGTAGCCCATCGTCCGTGTTGCCTCGGCGAGCTGCGGGTTCTCCAGGCGTAGCTCGCCGTCGGTAAGGATGAACCGGCCAGCAGGTATGGCGGATTCCAGCGGCTGGCCGTGCAGCGCCCAGCGGGTGACAACGCTTGCGGTCGTGCTGGGGATCTGTCGGCCACCTGGGGTGCCGATTACCAGCACGGGCCGCCCGGCGCCGTCGAGCAGCATGGACGGTGAGCTCCAGGTCACGGAACGGCGCCCGGGCTCCGGTCGGTTCGCGTCCGTTCGTCCGACGTCGCTGAACCGCTCGAGCTGGTCGTTGAGGAAGAACCCGGCGACGTACTGGCCGCTGCCCCAGTAGTTGGTGATGGTGTTGGTCATCGAGACCGCCACACCGTCCGCGTCGATGACCGAGATGTGCGTCGTGTTGGGCGCGCCCTCGTAACCACCGAACGCGGCCGACTTTTTGGTCGTCTCGGCAACATCCGGCAGGGCGGCGGCGATCTGCGCGTTCTGTTCGGGGTCGGTGAGCCGTTCCACTGGCACGTTCACGAAGCGCGGGTCCCCGAAGTAGTCCTGCACGGAGGCGTCGGCGACCTGCCAGGCGCGGGACAGGATGTCGACGAACTCGGGCGAGTCGGGGTCGACGTCAGCGATGCCCGCGGCCTGCGCGATCTGGATCATCTGGATGATGGCGGCGCCCGGTAGCGCTGGCGCGCCCGAGAGCATCGTGTACTCGCCCACCGGGCCCGCAGCGGGTTCGAACACGTCGACCTGGTAGGCGGCCAGGGACTCCTTGTCGATCCCGGGGGTCTGACCCACTATCTGGGCGAGAGTGCCGGTGTAGAACGACCCGGGGCCCTCCTCGGCGAGATTGCTCATGGTCTCGGCCAGGTCCGCCTGGACCAGCAGGTCGCCCTCCTGCAGGGGCGTGCCGTCCTCGCGCTGGAAGTGCGGGAGCGAGGCGGCGACCTCCAGGCCCGGGTAGCCGTTGATCGAGGACGCGAGGTACCGCGAGACCGGCCCACCGGACCGCGCGATCTTGATGGCGGGCTGGAGCAGGTCGGCCCAGGGCAGACTCCCGTGGTCGCGGTGCAGTCGCTCCATCCCCGCGACAAAGCCCGGGATTCCCGCGCCGCCCTCCGGGATCCGGCCGGCCTGGTTGACCACCTCGCGGTACTCGTAGTTGGTCGCTTCGCCGTCGGCCACGACGATCGAGACGCCTCCACCACCGATGCCCGAGCTCGCCGGCTGCATGACGGCGTCGGCGAACGCGGCGGCGATCGCCGCGTCCACCGCGGTTCCGCCGCGTTCGAGCATCTGCTCGCCGGCCTGGGCGGCCAGTGGGTGACCGGCGCTGACGCCATATCCGCCCAGCACCGGCCCGGGGGTGGACGTCGACGGCGATGCCGACGGCGGCGTGGACTGGCGAGGCTGGGACGGGGGCGACGTCGCCGTGCAGGCACCGAGCCCCACCGCGATCGCGGCGGCCGTGAATACCGCCACGATGCCCGGCCTCCTGCTCTGCTCACTCTTCTTCACTGTTACCTGGTCCTTTCCGACATGGGTGCAGTCTCCATCTGGGTTGGTGCTGGTGCTCCGGGTGGCCGGAGCCAGGTACGGCGCAGGAGCCGTTCGAGCGGGCCGGGCCACCCCGTCCGCTCCCAGACGACGGCCACCGTGATCACGACAGCTGTCAGAGCGGCGCTGATCAGGACGCCCTGTTCGAACGAAAAGCCCTCTACCGGCTTGATCGGTGCGAGCACGACGAAGTGGAGCACGTAGAGGGTCAGCGACAGGCGACCGCACGCGACGAGCCAGCCGAGCACGCGCGACCGGCTGGGCCGGCGCATGATCAGCGAGCATGCCGCCACGACAGCAAGCGCCCCGCCGATGCTGCTGGCCAGCCACAGCGGCATCTGGCCGTGGGCGGCGCCGGTCAGCAGGCGCCACGGTCCGCGATCGGCGTCTGGCCCGAGGAGCGCGTAGGTGAGCTGGGAGATGGCGGCGGCCCCGACCGCGACAGCAGCGCCCCCGACTGCAAGGCGTCGCAGGATCCCAGTGTCGGTCAGGTCCAGTCGGGCGACACACAGGCCGGCGACGAACGGCACGGCCCAGCTAGCCAGCGGATATGGCCCGGTCAGCAGGAGCGAGTGCACCGCTTCCCACGGCTGCGCGCCGAGAGTGACCGGGTCGAGCAGATGTGGAACTGGCCTGATCACCTCGTGCGCGACGATGATGGCCGGCCCGGCGAGCGAAAGCACGACCCCAGCTCCTACGAGGAGGGCACGGCTCGGCAGACGCCACAGCAGCGGCGCCACCAGGAACAGGACGGCGTAGGTGGGCAGGATGATGTTGATCTGGTCTGTCAGCCCCTGGAGCGCGACGCCTCCGGCGAACAGGAGCGCCGCGCGCCAGGTGACCGTCGCCCACCGGTCCCGCTCCGACTGCCGGTTCAGGAGGTATCCCATCCCGATGCCGGCCACGACGACGAAGAGTATGGATGCTCGCCCGTAGGGCAGCAGGTAGAGGCGCTCGAGGAGGGACCGCGGGTCCACGGGCCCGACGTTGACGATGATCATCCCGAGCAGGGCGAGACCCCGCGCGGCATCTACGCCGACAAACCTGGGCTGTCTTGCTTCGGCTGCGGCACTCACAACCGTTTGCCGAACCAGACGGTTTGGCTCACGCGCATGCGCGAGCGCGATGGTTCTGGATTCAATTTTCTCTTCACTTCCCCGGAACGGCCGCGACCGGCCGGTGCGTTGCACCCGGCGGCGCCCGTCCGCGCACGACATGCAACCCGCGACGGTGTCTACACCGTGCGAGGTCGCTACGACTGGATGAGGTCAGGCGAAGGAAGTGATCGACGGCGGTGCACGGGATCCCGCGGGCAGTCCCGTCCACAGCGTGACGAGTGGACGGGACGTCTGCTCGGGCGCCCCGCTGGTCCGGTCGGCGGGCGTGACACGGGTGCGGCTCGCGAGCCGGTGCAGGAGCACGCGGATCTGCCGACAGGCCAGGTAGGCGGCCGCGGCCCCACAGGCCTGGACGACGGCAGCGCCGGCAAGCGCCAGAGCGAGCGGCGCGGCGTGCAGGACGGCACCGTCCAGCACGTACAGGCAGTCAAGGACGAGCGACGCCACCAGCGCGACGAACGCGACGTCCCACGCGGCAGCCCGGGCATCGCTCGACCTACCCGGGCGGGCGTCCATGTGGGAGCCGCGCGAGGCAATCATGCCCGCTCCGGTCAGACCCACCACAGCCAGCATGGCCAGCACTACTGGCGCCAATGCCAGCATCGTGGCGGACATCGCCGAGGACACCAGACCGGCGCGTTCAAGCAGCCCACCGTGCAACCAGTGCGTTGCAAGGACAACCGAGAACGTGAGTCCGACGGCCGCGGCACCGGAGGCAGGACGCGACGACACGACAGGGTCGCTCATCGCTCCCACCTCCCGGACGCCGCAGCACAGATCACCGAAACACTCTCACATCGCCGTGTCGCGGCTCAACCACACCCCGGCAACGAACTGCTCATGGAGGGGCCGGCGTCGAGCGCGGGCGGGTAGCGGCAGAGCTGGGCCGGACGGTCCAGGATCACGATGGCGAGCAGCGTACCGGCGACGCCCACGACGGCCAGGGACGCCGCGGCGATCACGGAGAACCGTGCTCCGATCGACGCGGCGTCGCGGTCGCTCCTCTCCTGTTGCCGACGGCGCAGAACGACCGCGAGCATGACCACGCCGCCGAGCCAGGTGGCGGCGGCCACGAGGTGGGCGATGTCTGCCGTCAGGACAAGCCACCGGGGTTCCATGGTGTTGCTGTGCCCGTCGAGCACGAATCCGGCCCCGGCCGACACAACACCGACCGCCGCGATCGCGGATCGCGGCACGGTGCGGCCAGTCCCTGCCAAGACAGCGAGCGCACCGGCCGCCTGCAGCCCGATCACCAAGCCAGTCGACCCGGCGAGGGCATCGGCCACGGCCGACGGTGAGGCCGCGGCCGCGATGGCTCCATGCGCCAGCGTGACCGATCGTGCCGCAACACGGAGAACCAGACCGCCGAGGATCAACAACCCGGTCCAGCGCACGGCGGCGAGCACCAGGGGGACGTCTACGAGGGTCTCGTCCGCGCAGGACCAGCCCCGCGAAGGCGAGACCACCGGCGGCGACGAGCCACCCCCACAGCGTCGCAGCGTTGCCGAATCGTCCGGCGGCGTCGACGAAGGCGGGCGCCTCGTGGTCCGGCATGGGTTCTATCGTGTGTCCCGAGTGCGACGTGGATGGTTGAGCGGCGTCACTGCCGCCCGCAGTCTCCGGAGAGTCGGTCTTCTTGCCGACGTTGAACGCGAGGGTTCCCTCCAGCGTGTGGCCGTCCTGCGCCGCGACGGTCCAGTTGACGGCATAGCTACCGTCCGTCAGCGGGCTGCCTGGCGTGGCGACGACGACGGTCCCGTCCTGCGCCTGCGTGATCTCGGTGTCGATGGTGCCCTGCGGCCCTTCGACCACGACCGTGTCGCCGACGGGGGTCACCGGGAGCGTGAAGGTCAGCGTGACGGCCGCGACTGTATCCCTGGACGTCGAACCGTCCGCGGGGTCGGACGAGGCGAGCTTGGTGTGGGCGGCGGCCGGCGCCGCACCATCATGATCACGATCGCGACGAGCAGGACGAGCAGTGTGTGCGCTTGTCTGGGCGCGAGGGCGCTTGCCACGGGAGGGGTCTTCCGTCTCGTCGTGGTGGGCACTCGGCAGCACCCCCGTGGGACGGCGAACCGGTCGCGGTCCCAAGAGGCTGGTCGGTGTGCCCTCCTACGTGCGGCAGATGCCCAGGGCCTGTAACGACGGCTCTCTCATCGGTCTTTGGTGCGAGTCGACGCGGAAGTGATGCTGAGCGAGCGGCACCACGAGCCGGCTGAGGACACCAGCGGGGAGTGTGGCCAGGGGCAGCAAGCCTGCGACCACCGCGAGGCACATCGCCGTCGTACGGTGGCAGTGGCACCCGTCTTCATGGGGATGCTCAGGCTCCGTCGTCCGGTCCAGTGCGGTTCTTGCGCTGCCTACCTGATCTGTGACCACCGTGGCCCACGAGACGTGCGTTGAGATATGGATGCTCGGCGATCCGCTGATCGCGTGCATCGACACGACGCTCGCGATCACTGCAGCGATCAGGAGCACCACGATGGTTCCTCGCCGCGGCGCGGGGAGGAACGATCGAAGCACCGCAATCACCAGCATGACGGAGGCAGCGTAGCCGGTGCACCGATGACGCGAACGAGTATGGCTTGATGGGCAGAACCCGGCCGCTTCACGCGGCCGGGCCCTGCTTCATAGCTGTCTCATGCCCACAGCAAACCGGGCTCAGCGGGCTCGGAGCGTGCCCGTGGTGCGGCCTGGGCGGAGGTCGAGGCGGCGCAGGAGCTGGGCGTTGAGGGCCACCACGACGGTGGACAGGCTCATCAGGACGGCGCCCACGGACATCGGTAGCACGAAGCCGACCGGCGCGAGCACCCCCGCCGCGAGCGGCACCGAGACCAGGTTGTACCCGGCGGCCCACCAGAGGTTCTGCTTCATCTTGCGGTAGCTGGCCCTGGACAGCTCGATCACCGACAGGACCGAGCGCGGGTCGTCGCTGGCGAGGATGACGCCGGCGGACGCGATGGCGACGTCGGTGCCGGCGCCGATCGCGATGCCGACGTCGGCCTGCGCGAGCGCGGGGGCGTCGTTGACGCCGTCGCCCACCATCGCGACCTTGCGGCCCTCCCGCTGGAGCTCCTGGACCTTCGCGGACTTGTCCTCCGGGCGGACGCCGGCGAAGTACCGGTCGACGCCGAGCTCGTCGGCGACCGACCGGGCCACCGCCTCGGCGTCGCCGGTGATCATGACGACCTGGACACCCAGGGCGTGCAGCCTCCGAACGGCGTCCGCGGACTCGGCCCGCACCTCGTCCGCGAGCTTGATCGCGCCGATGACGGCGCCGTCGCGCAGGACGTGCAGGATGATCGCGCCGTCGGCGCGCCAGTCGTCGGCCACCGGCAGCTCGTCCTGGCCGGTCTCCTCCAGCAGGCGCGGGCCGCCCACCCGGATCTCGTGGCCGTCGACCGTGGCCGCGACGCCCACGGCGGGCGACGAGGTGAAGCCCGAGGCGCCCGGGACCGTGAGCCCGCGCTCCTGTGCCGCACGCACGACGGCCTTGGCCAGCGGGTGCTCGCTGTCCGACTCCGCGGCCGCCGCGAGCACGACCAGCGTGTCGCCGTCGACGTCGCCGGCGGGCCGCACGTCCGCGACGGTGGGCTCGCCCTTGGTCAGCGTGCCGGTCTTGTCGAACAGCACGGTGTCGACGGTGCGCATGCTCTCCAGCGCCAGGCGGTCCTTGACGAGGACGCCGCCGCGGGCGGCCCGTTCGGTGGCGATCGAGACGACGAGCGGGATGGCGAGGCCGAGCGCGTGGGGGCAGGCGATGACGAGCACGGTCACGGTGCGGACGACGGCGTCGTCCGGCATCCCGAGGGCCGACCAGACGACCGCGGTGATCGCGGCGGCGCCCAGGGCGAACCAGAACAGCCACCCGGCGGCGGTGTCCGCGAGGCGCTGCGCGCGCGAGGACGAGTTCTGCGCCTCGGTGACGAGCCGCTGGATGCCGGCCAGTGCGGTGTCGTCGCCGGTGGCCGTGACCTCGACGCGCAGGCCGGAGTCGGTGGCGACGGTCCCGGCGGTCACGGGCTCGCCCGGGCCCCGCGAGACCGTGCGCGACTCCCCCGTCACCATGGATTCGTCCATCTCGGCGCGCCCGTCGACGACGCGGCCGTCGGCCGGGACGCTGCCGCCCGGCCGCACGACGACGACATCGCCGACGACGAGGTCGGCCGGCGCGACCTTGACGACCTGGTCGCCGTCGACCCGCTCCGCCTCGTCGGGCAGGAGCGCCGCGAGGGAGTCCAGGGCCGACGTCGTCTGCGCGAGCGAGCGCATCTCGATCCAGTGGCCGAGCAGCATGATGACGATCAGCAGCGCGAGCTCCCACCAGAAGTCGAGCTGGTGGTCGAGCAGGCCGAGACTCGCACCGAGGGAGGCGACGAACGCGACGGTGATCGCCAGCCCGATGAGCAGCATCATGCCCGGCTTGCGGGCGCGGAGCTCGCCGACGGCGCCGGTCAGGAACGGCCGCCCGCCCCAGACGTACATGACCGTGCCGAGCACCGGCGAGACCGCGTTCACCCAGCCGCCGGCCGGCAGCATGTAGCCGAGGAGCATCGCGAACATGCTGGAGAACCCCACGACGGGCACGGCCAGGACGAGCATGATCCAGAACAGGCGCCGGAACTGGCCGACATGGTCGCCGTGACCGGCATGGCCGCCGTGGCCTTGGTGCCCGCCGTGACCTTCGTGACCGCCGTGGTCGGCGTGGCCCACGTGCTCGGCCTGGCCCGCGTGGTCGTCGTGGACGGTGTGGCCCGCATGCTCCGCGGGGGCAGCGTGACCGCCCTGGTGCGAGCTGTGCTCGTCGGTTCCGCCGTTCCCCTGGTGCCCATCGTCACCGGAGGGCGTCGCGGGGTGGTGAGGATGCTCGGCGTGTGGGGTGGTCCCGGCGCCGGTCGGCCCGTGGTGGTGCTGGTGGTCCTGGCTCATGGTTGTCAGCCTTCGCTGGATGGGGTGGATGGGCAACAGGAGCGGTCGTGGGCGGCCGGGCGATCGCCCACGACCGCCGCCGGTCAGGCCGCGGCGACGTACCGCTCGGGCTCGGCGTCGAACAGCGGCCCGCACGCGTCGCAGCAGAACCAGTACCGGGCCCCGTCGTAGTCGCGGAACAGGCCCGCGGCCTCGGCGTCGGCCTTGATGACCGGGCTACCGGGCATGACGGGGCAGTCCGCGACGTCCTCGGCGCTCAGACCGCTGGTGTCCGCGGCGTGGCCGCAAGCGGCGGCCGGAGCGGCGCCGTCGTGCGCGTCACCGTGCTCGTGTCCGCCGTGATCGAGGGTGGCGTGCTCATGGTTGGCGTGGTCCTGCGCGCCGTGGGCGTGCGTGTGGTTGTGAGCCATGGGAAGTCCTTCGGGTCGAGGATCGGGTGGGGTGTGGAGGCGTCGCGTCCGGGTGCTCAGGCCCGCTGTGCGCTGTAGCCGGCCTCGGCGACCGCGGCCAGCACGTCCGAGTCATCCACCGGCGCCGAGCTCGTCACCTCCAGCCGGCCCGTCGAGGCGCTGACCTTCACTGCGTCCACTCCCGGTACCTGCGTGACCTCTTCGGTCACGGACATCTCGCAGTGACCGCACGTCATACCGGTCACTGCGTAAGCCGTAGTGGTCTGGCTCATGGACTCATCCCTTCCATCGTATACCCATAGGGGGTATGTTCTTAGGAGAAGATACCCAGCCCGGGTATCCTATGCAAGGGGCGAGCATGAACGAGTTCGACGTCGTCGTGGTGGGCCATGGCGCGGCCGCCCAAGCCGCGCTCCGGGAGCTAGAGGTCAACGCGCCAGACCTGTCCACAGCCCTGGTCGCTGATGCGGTCGGCATCAACCGCACGCTGGTCACCAAGGGCGTCCTCACCGGCCTGCTGTCGACACACCAGACGGGCCTGCCGCTGCTCACCGATGTGGAACGGCTCGAGGGCCCGGCGACGGGCCTGGAAGTCGTAGAGCGTCGCGTCCATCTATCGTCGGGGCTCGCGATCGGCTACCGGGCGGTGGTGATCGCCACCGGCAGCGCTCCTCGAGCCCTGGACGGCCCTGATCTGCCGCTACCGGTCCTGCACATGCACGAGCCGGACGACGCCGCGCGCGTCCGGCACCTGCTCGGCACCGTCGAGCCTGGGCCGGCGCGGGTCGCGATCCTTGGTGCCGGACTGGTCGGCGCCGAGACGGCCGCAGCATTGAGGGACGCCGGTGCCCGCGTCCATCTGATCGCGCGCTCGAAGCGGCCCCTTGCCAGTGCCCTGGGGCCGCAGATCGCCGGCCGCGTGGCCGAACTGCACCGCGAGCACGTCACCGCACACCTGGGCGCCACCATCGACCGTGGCTGGTCAACGGGCCGGGATCGCGGCATCGTGCTGGATGACGGCACCAAGCTCGAACTCGACCTCGTGATCGCTGCCCAGGGCACCAGCCCTCGCACCGCATGGACAGGGGCCGACACCTCCACGGGCATCCGCGTCGACGAGCGCCTGCGCTGGAAGGCGGGCACCTACGCGGCCGGGGGCGCTGCCGTGCACACCACCGCGAACGGCAAGGACTACCGCATCGACCAATGGGACGCCGCCACCGAGCAAGGCCGGCACGGCGCTCGGACCGCCCTGTTCGATCTCGGTCTCGGCGACGATCCCGGGCCTTACGTCCCGCGCACAGGCTTCACCGTGCGCTTCCACGGCGCCACACTCACCGGAGTCGGTGTACCGGCGCCCGATGCAACCCGCCTGTCCGAGGACTTCAGAGACGGCGTCGCCGTCACCCGGTTCTTCGGCTCATCAGGCCGGCTGGTCGGCGCGGTCGCCCTGAACGCACCGCTCGTCGCCCGAGAACTCGCGCACTCGATCGCCCGTGCCTGAGGCGTCACAACCCTGCCTCCTGCGATTAGGCTGAACCTGTCATGAACGTTATCGCCGCTCTCCGGTCGCTGCTCACCGCACCTCGGCGCGGGGTGACCAGCGCGCTCCTGATCGCCGTCGTGATCGCGGGCGTGGTGTCGATGCACTCGATGAGCGGCTCGCCCAGCGCCCATGTCCCGCCGCCCGAAGCGGTCGCAGCGCACGACGTCGAACAAGCGGGCCTGTCCCGGGCGATGATGACAGCTCAGGCGATGTCGGCTCCGGCTGGTCGGACGTCGGCCAAGCATGCAGTCCCAGTAGTGCACGACGTCGGCGGGGGTGCGGACTGCGCCTCGGACTGCGGTTCGCACGACGCTCATGACATGACGACGGCGATGTGCCTCATGATGCTCGTCGCCATGCTGACCATCGCCGCACCGCCGGCGAGCTACCTCGACGCGGTCCTGCTGCCGATCGCTCGGCGGGTTCCCGTGGCCGTGCCGCACTCGCGACCAGCTGCACCGCCGTCGTTGCACGCGTTGGGCATCCTGCGGACGTAGAAGCACACGTCCGTCGGCCCACTGTCGGGTCGACCGTTTCGCGACCCCACCGGGGCCGCCCGTGTGTCAACTACTTCGTACCGAAAGGCCTTTGCACCATGAAGCGCATCCTTGCGCCCAGCCTCGTGCTGGCGACCGCCCTGACCCTCGCCGCCTGCGCGGGTTCCGATGACCCGACGATGGACATGCCCGGCGGGTCTATGTCCGAGAGCGCGCCCGCCTCGGACGACGCCCATGACGGCGAGACGTTCAACGACGCGGACGTGATGTTCGCCCAGATGATGATCCCGCACCACCAGCAGGCCATCGAGATGTCCGACGTCATCCTCGGCAAGGACGGGATCGATTCGCAGATCACCGACCTGGCCACACAGATCAAGCAGGCACAGGGCCCGGAGATCGGGCAGCTCACCACCTGGCTCGACGAATGGGGCGCCGAGCAGCCGGACGACTCCATGGACATGGACCAGGGCGACATGGACATGGGCGACGAGTCCATGGACGGGATGATGAGCGAGGAGGACATGCAAGCGCTCGAGGACGCCCAGGGGGAGGAAGCGGGCCGGCTGTTCCTCGAGCAGATGATCGTCCACCACGAGGGAGCCATCGAGATGGCTCAGACCGAGGTCGAGGACGGGGCCCACGAGGCGGCCATCGAGATGGCCAGCACCATCGTCAGCACCCAGTCCCGCGAGATCCGGACGATGGAGGACCTGCTCGCCGGCATGTGACCCGCACGGCGGTGGGGGGGGGGGGGGGGGGGGGGGGCGGGCGCCGCCCCCGCCCGGGGGCGGGGGGGGGGGGGGGGGGGGGGGGGGGGGGGGGGGGGGGGGGGGGGGGG
>NZ_JBITFV010000029.1:0-44735 GCF_044456525.1 Promicromonospora sp. NPDC050880 | reverse complement strand
GGGGGGGCCGCCCCGGGGGGGGGGGCCCGCGCCCCCCGCGCCCCCCCCCCCCCGCGGGGGGGGGCCCCCCCCCCGGGCGGGGGCCCCCCCCCCCCCCCCCCCGGGGGCCGGCCCCCGAACGCGCGCGGCGGGGTGGAGCCTGCGGTGCCGCAGCCAGGCTCGGCCGGTCGCCGGCTAGCCCCGGCAGCCGCAGCCAACCCCGGCCAGCCGCAGCTAAATCTGGCCAGTCGTCAGCCAAGCCAGCCGCGCCAGTCGCCAGCCGCGCCAGCTGAGCCAGTCGTCGGCCGCGCCAGCCAAGCCAGTGGCCGGCCGCCGGCCAAGCCAGCCACCAGCAAGCAGCCGGCTCAGGCCGACGCGGCCTTCGTGCCGGAGCTGCTCGACGACGAGCTCGACGACGAGGTGGACGTGGAGGAACCGCTCGACGACGAACCGCCGGAGGAGCTCGACGACGATCCCGACGAGGACCCGGAGGAGTCCGACCCTCCGGCCTTCACCGTGCTGGTCGTCGACGTGCTGCGCGAGTCCGTGCGGTAGAAGCCGGAGCCCTTGAACGTGACCCCGACCGAGCTGAAGACCTTTCGCAGCTTGCCCTGGCACTCCGGGCAGACCGTCAGCGACTCGTCGCTGAACTCCTGGTGGATGTCGAACGCGTGGCCGCAGTCGGCACACCGGTACGCATAGGTGGGCACGTGCACTCCTCTGGGACGTCAGACCGGCTGGAGCTGCGTGCGCTCACCGGGGCCGGGCCTGGCACTCGGGGTTTCCGAGTGCCAATACTAACGGTCCTGCGGCGACGGATAGTCCCAGGATCTCCCGACGCCGTTCACCTGTGCGCGTTCACTCAATGTCTGGGGCTGGCGGTAGTCTCCAGTGCGTGTCCGCGACCACTTCCGCCGATCCCGTCGAGCCTGCCGAGACCGCCCCCTCCGACGCTCCGCGTCCCCGCCGTCGGCGGACCCGTACCTCCATGGTTCGCCAGTTCCTGGTGGGTACCGCCGTCGTCGTGGTGCTGGTGCTCGTCGCCCTCACGACCTTCGGCTGGTTCACCGCGCGCCGCCCCCTCCCGGAGCTCTCCGGAGAGGTGCAGCTCGAGGGCCTCGGCTCCGACGTGCGGGTCAGCCGGGACGCCCAGGGCGTGCCGCAGATCTACGCCGACTCGGCCGAGGACCTCTTCCGTGCGCAGGGCTACGTGCACGCGCAGGACCGGTTCTTCGAGATGGACTACCGCCGCCACGTGACGGCGGGCCGGCTGGCCGAGCTGGTGGGCAACAACGAGGACGCGATCCAGGCGGACATGGTCATCCGGACCTTCGGCTGGCGGCACGTGGCCGAGGAGGAGTTCAACGTCCTGGACGACTCCACCCGGCAGTACCTCCAGGCCTATGCCGACGGCGTCAACGCCTACCTCGCGGGCCGCAGCCCGTCGGAGACCGCCGTCGAGTACACGGTGCTCGACGTCAGCGTCGAGGTGAACGAGCCGGAGCCGTGGGACCCGATCGACTCGCTCGCCTGGCTCAAGGCGATGGCGTGGGACCTGCGCGGCAACTACGACGACGAGCTCGACCGGGCGCTGGCCTACAGCACGCTCGGTGACGCGTCGCGGGTCGCGGAGCTCTTCCCCGCCTTCTCGGGCACGGGCAACACGCCCATCCTCGACCCCGCCGACGTGGGGACCGGGCAGGCGACGCAGCAGAGCCAGGCGACCCAGACGGCGTCGGCCACCGGGGACGTGTACGGCAGCCCGGAGCTGGCAGAGGCGATGGAGGCGGCGCAGCGCGCGCTGGACTCGGTGCCCGTGCAGATCGCGCGCGGCGAGGGCACCGGCTCGAACTCGTGGGCCGTGTCGGGCAGGTACACGGAGTCGGGCAAGCCGCTCCTGGCCAACGACCCGCACCTCGACCTGGCCGCACCCGGCATCTGGGCGCAGGTGGGCCTGCACTGCAACCAGGTGGGACCGGAGTGCCCGTTCGACGTGTCCGGGTTCTCGTTCTCCGGGTTCCCCGGTGTGGTCATCGGGCACAACGCCGACCTCGCCTGGGGCCTGACCAACATGGGTGCTGACGTCACCGACTTCTTCATCGAGCGGGTCCGCAACGACACGTACCTGCGCGGCGCCGACGAGTGGGTGCCCATGGAGAAGGAGACCGAGGTGATCCGGGTCGACGGCGGCAGCCCGATCGACCTGGAGGTCCGGCGCACGGTGCACGGGCCGATCATCTCCTCGGTGATGGACGAGGCCGACATGGACGCGGTCCGCCGGTCGCCCACCGAGACGGGCACCGAGCTGGGCCAGTACGAGATCTCGTTGCAGTGGACGGCGCTCCAGCCCGGCCGCACCGCCGACGCCGTCTTCGCGTTGAACACGGCGAAGACCCCGGCGGACATGAAGGCCGCGGCCGCGCTGTTCGAGGTACCCGCGCAGAACATCGTGTACGCCACCACGGACGGGCACATCGGCTACCAGGCGCCGGGCAAGATCCCGGTCCGGGCCAGCGTGCCGGGTGCCGTGGAGTCCGACGGCTCCTGGCCACGACCGGGCTGGGACGCCCGGTACGACTGGACCGGCTTCGTGCCGCAGGAGCAGATGCCCGGTGTCGTGGACCCGGCCGAGGGGTACATCGTGGCGGCCAACCAGGCCGTGCTGCCCGGCGGCGAGGGCCCGTTCCTCACCCGGGACTGGGACTACGGCTACCGGTCGGAGCGGATCCGCAAGCTGCTCGGCGACCAGATCGCGGAGGGCCGCAAGCTGACGGCGGCCGACATGACCACGATCCAGACGGACCAGTGGAGCGTGTTCGCCGACACCCTGGTGCCGGTGCTGCTGGAGGTCGACCTGCCCGACGGGTACGAGTCAGACGGTCAGGACCTGCTGGCCGACTGGGACCGGTCGATGGATGCCGACTCCGCACCCGCGGCGTACTTCGCGGCCGTGTGGCGCAACCTCCTGCAGATCACCTTCAACGACGAGCTGCCGGAGTCCATGTGGCCCGACGGCGGCAGCCGCTGGCTCGCCGTGATCCAGGGCATGCTCGACAACCCGAACGACGAGTTCTGGGACGACAAGTCGACGGTGGCCGTGGTGGAGAGCCGCGACCAGGTGCTCACCGAGGCCCTGACCAGCGCCCGTCAGGACCTGACGGTCGAGCTGGGCAAGGACACGAGCGACTGGGAGTGGGGCACCCTGCACCAGCTCCGCCTGGAGCACCTGGTGCTCGGCGGGTCCGGCGTCCCGGCCCCGATCGCGTTCTACATGAACCCGGCGCCGACCAAGGTCGGGGGCGGCTCGTCGATCGTCAACGCCACGGCCTGGGACGCCTCCAGCGACAGCTTCGAGGTGACCAGCGGGCCCTCGATGCGCATGGTCGTCGACCTCGCCGACCTCGACGCCTCCACCTGGGTGGTGGTGACCGGCACGTCGGCGCACCCGGCGTCCGCCCACTACGACGACCAGCTCGCCGCCTGGGCGGCGGGGGAGACCTTCCCCTGGCCGTTCAGCAGGGACGCGGTAGCCGCCGCGCAGGAGGACGAGCTGATCCTCACGCCGTGAGACCGGCGTCGCGGGCCGGGTCCGTCACGACGGGCCCGGCCCGCACGCGCCGGACGGCAGCCCCTGCCGGGTCAGCCGAGCCACCGCCAGTCGGTCGTGGTCGCGACGGCGTGGACGAGGATGTCGTGCTCCTCGCGGGGCAGAGGGTGCTCCGCGGCGTCGTACACCTCTTCCGGGAAGACGACGGCGACGACCTTCGCGCCCGGCCGCAGGTGCGTGAGCGCGCGGTCGTACCAGCCGCCGCCCTGACCCAGCCGCACCCCGCGGGAGTCGACGGCGAGGGCCGGCGCCAGCACGATGTCGGCGAGCCTGATCGCGTCGGTGCCCAGGGTGCTCCCGCCCGGCTCGGGCGGGCGGCCGGGGGCGCGCTCCAGCAGGTCGTCCGGGCCCGTGTAGTCGGCCCAGTCGCGGGCCAGGCCCGCTCCGAGCACGGGGAGCAGCGTGCGGACGCCGCGGCCCGACAGTCGTTCCAGCAGCGGGAGCATCCCGGGCTCCGCGCTGCGTGCCGCGTAGGCGGCGACGCATCCGGCGTCGCGCACCTCGGGGATCGACTCGATGACGTCGGCGAACGCCTCGGCGGCCTGCGCGCGCTGCCGGGCGGACCGATGGCCGCGCTGGGCGCGGATCGCGCGGCGGAGCTCCTCCTTGGCGTCACCTGTCTCCATTCCCGGAAGGACGGGATACGGCTGTGGCGTCGGGACGGAGATGCCGCTCATGACCGCTATTGTGCCAAGACTCCGAGACTGGATTGTTACGAACAGCGTACGAAGAAGGCGAGAACATGACCGAGCGGCTGCTCGACGGGTCCAAGACCGCCGGGCGTGGTAGACCCTCTCCAGCACGGGGATTCGCCGTGGGACGTGGCAAGGGGCGAACGAAGATGCCGTCGAGCAGGTCGGACGTGCCGGAGGGCACGACAGGGAAGTTCGTGAAGGGGTGGACGGTGGCCAAGCCATGGCCGGTGACGCTGCGTGAGGACACGCCGGCCGGAGCGGTCGTGCTGCGACCGCTGCGGCGTCGGGACGCGACCGACTGGGCCCGCCTGCGGGCGGAGAACGCAGCATGGCTCGAGCGTTGGGAGGCGACGGCGCCCGGTGCGAACCGGTACATCGCCTCGACGTTCGGGGAGTACGTGCGCTCGCTCTCGGCGCAGGCCCGCGCCGGGACGTCGCTGCCCTTCGGCGTGGAGCTGGACGGTGCACTGGTGGGACAGCTCACCGTCTCGTCCATCACCTGGGGGTCGATGTGCTCGGCGAGCATCGGGTACTGGGTGAGCGAGCACGTCGCGGGGCGGGGCGTGATCCCCACGTCCGTGGCCATGGCCACGGACTACGCCTTCTTCCTGGGCCTGCACCGCATCGAGATCAACATCAGGCCGGAGAACAAGCCCAGCCTGCGCGTGGTCGAGAAGCTCGGCCTGCGGGACGAGGGAGTGCGGGAACGCTTTCTCCACATCCAGGGCCAGTGGCGTGATCACCGCACGTTCGCCGTCACCGCAGAGGAGGTTCCCGAGGGGCTGCTGGCACGCTGGCAGCGTCTGCGGGAAGCGCTCTGACGCCGGGACACGCCGCACGTGGTGCGGCGGGACCCGCTGACGCTCGCCTAACGTCGTGTCGTGGAATCGACCGCAGGACTCACGGCCGTGGCGCTGTTCGTCCTGTGGCTGGGCTACTGGCTGCCGAGCATGGTCCGCCGAAGGTCGGAGCTCGGCGACGCACGGGTGGCCGACAGGTTCTCGGTAGGGCTGCGCATCGTCGCGATGAGCGGCACAGGCAGGAAGGGAGGGGCGATGACTGACAGCAAGCGGGGTGCCGGGCAAGGCGTGCCGCGCGTCGCCCACCCGACCCCGAAGGGCTACCCGCTCCAGATCATGGTTCGCGGCCGCCCGCTCACGGCGGAGCGCATCCGCCGGGTCGAGCGGCGGGCACGACGGGCGGCACGGGCGCGCCGTCGTCTCATCGTGTCGGCGATCCTGCTCGTGTGCAGCGTGGTGGCCTGGGTGCTCGTCGCGTTCGGCCTGGTGCACTGGGGTGTCGCCGCGGCGTCGTCGGCCATGCTGCTGTTCGTGCTGTTCCTGGGTCGGCGCGCAGCGCGGGCGGCCCGGCGTGCGGATGCCCGCTGGCAGGCCACCGTGCGTGCCGCGCGGCAGCGTGCCACGCAGGCCCGTGCGCTCGCCAACGGCGGCCCCTACGCGCCGCGCAACCGGGCACAGGTGACCGGCCTGGCCACGCGCGGTTCGAGCACGGAGACGCAGGCGATCCCGCGGGTGACGCGCAAGGACGTGCTGGACGAGATCCTGGACGGTCCGGCCAAGCCCCAGGTGATCGAGGTCGCCGCGGAGTCCTCGCCGGAGCCCGCCGAGGGCGCCGGCGACGAGCCGGCGGTGACCGTCCCCGCGGACGAGACGCCGAGCGGGCGCGCCTGGGATCCCGTGCCCGTGCCGCTGCCGACGTACGTGACCAAGCCGGCGGCGCCCCAGCGTCAGCCTGCCCCGCTCCCGGCCGGCTCGTCTGCCCCTGCCGCTCCGGCGGGCAGCGTCCCGGCTCGGCCGGGGTCGGGCGCGCTCCCGCCGTCCATCCCGGTGCCGGTCCGGACCACGGCCGACGACGCCGGTGCACCGGGCGGCTCGACGGCCGAGGACGAGCTGCTGCGCGGTGAACCGCCACGCATGAAGTCCGAGACGCTGGCCACGCCGCTGGAGGAGATCCTGGCGCGTCGTCGCGCGGCCGGGTGAGGCCGGGCCGTACCGCGGTGACCTGCGCGACACGGTGCCAAGTTGCGGATCACCTGCGGTGAAGTGCTACTCTTCTGCAGTCCGAGGGGCTATGGCGCAGTTGGTAGCGCGTCTCGTTCGCAATGAGAAGGTCGGGGGTTCGAATCCCCCTAGCTCCACCGATTGAAAGGCCGTTGGCCGGGCGTCAGCCCAGTTCAGCGGCCTTTCTCGTGCAGGAAGGCACCGACCGGAAAGAACGGTGCTGACTGATGAGACGCATGCTGCCTCGGTTTCTGCCTCGGTTTGACTCACCGGGGACGACCGCGAGGGACCCCTTCCGCCCGGCAGGGCTGGTACCTCCCCGACTCGTATGGGGCATGAGCGAGAACCGCGCAGGGAGCCCCGACGAGCACGACAGGCGCCTGGACCGTACCCCGATGTGGACGGTCGAGGAACTGTGCGAGAAGCTGCACGCCTCGCCGGAGACGGTCCGGTCGTGGCGCAAGAACGGGACCGGACCGCGGGCCTACAAGATCGGGCGGCACGTGCTGTTCGAGGAGGCCGACGTGCGCGCCTGGATCAAGGCGCACGAGATCCGCGGCGGGTCCGCGTCCCGCAGGCGCGGGGACGCTCAGCACGGGACGGGGTGGTGACCCCATGCCCAGGGAACAGCTCAAGCCCGGCGAGCACGGCAAGTTCTCGTTCGCGCCGACGCCGGACGGGCAGGTGCGGGCCCGTGCCCGCGTGTGCCTGCTGGACAACTCCGTGGTGCAGGTGACGCGGATCGGGAAGAACGACAGCGTCGCGCTGTCCAAGCTGCAGAAGGCGATCACCGAGCGGATCGGTGCGGCGCGTGGATCGGAGGCGTTGGCGCCGAACAGCAAGGTCGGTCTGGCATGCCGACAGTGGATCGACGATCTGCGGGAGCGGTCGCAGTGGCCGGACCCGCCGGTGCGGCCGCAGACGGTGGACGAGTACGAACGGCTGCTCGGCAACCACGTGGACCCCTACCTGGGGCACTACCGGCTCAACCAGCTCACACCGGCGATCTGCCAGGCATGGGTCGACGGCATCGTCCGGCGCGGCAAGGAGGGCGGGCACGACATGGTGGCGACGGCGATCCAGGCGCACGGCCGGTTCGCGGACGTCATCGACCGCGCCGTGGTCCACGACGCACTGCGAGACAACCCGGTGCGCAAGGTCAAGACACCCAAGCCGAAGACGCCGCGACCGGTGGCGCTGACCGTGATGACGGTCGGCCAACTGCGGTGGGCGGTGCGGTCATGGGAGAAGCAGCGCAAGGGACTGCCCGGGCCGAAGCCGACCGGACATCTGCCCGCCGCCGTGGATCTGATGCTCGGGACCGGGCTGCGGATCGGGGAGGTGATGGCGCTGCGATGGGGCGCGGTCGACCTGTCCGGCACCGACCAGCCCACGGTCCAGGTCGAGGCCACGCTCGTCGACATCAAGGGGCAGGGCACGGTCCGGCAGGAGCAGCCCAAGACCGACGCTGGCGGGCGCACCATCATCGTCCCGCCGTTCGTCGTGGAGTCGCTGGAGATGGTTCGCCCGGCGGGTGCGAACGCGGATGCGCCGGTGTTCCCGTCGCGGATGTTCAAGGACGGGCGCAACGTGGATCGGCCGCAGACCACGCACAACATGCGCCGCAGTCTGCGGGCGGCGCTGGAGAACGCGAAGATGACCGGGCAGGTGCACCCGCACAAGCTCCGGTCCACGGTCGCGACCGAGGTCGCGCGGAAGATGAAGCCGGCCGATGCTGCTGCTCTGCTCGGGCACAAGATCGACACTGGGATCACGGCGCGGCACTACATCGAGCAACTACGCCTCGCGCCCGATACGTCGGCGGTTCTGCAGGCCATGGTCGAGATCGGCGACGAGACATGGGAGCGGGAGCGTCGACGGCAGGAGAAGGCTGCAGGGGATGCGTCGGCCGGTCCGGCGCCGACGGCTGACGACCGTTCCGGTACGGGCTGGTAGGCGGCTGGCGAACCCGGCAGCTACCAGAGTGGAGGCTGCTCTTCGCTGACGGGGGCACCCTGCGCTCCGGCGGGCTTCTGCCGTCGGAGCGCAGGGTGACGCTTGTGGCGGGCGGCGTGGATCTCGGCGCACAGGCGGTCGAGCTGCTCGGTCACGCGGTGTAGGCGTGTGAAGTCGCTGCTGTTCGCGTCCGTGGCGAGAGCGGCGGCGTCGGCGTGGTCGACTTGCTCGTCGAGGGCAGCGATAAGTGCAGCAAGCGACCGTGCCGTGCCCGGCGTGGGTGTTGTGCCGGTGTCGTCTGACGCGGATGTCTTGCGGCGTGGAGTACGTGGTCCGGCGAGCGCAGCCTGGGCGACGGCGGCCAGGTCGGCGGGATCCTCCTGCCCGTCGGCTTCGACCGGCGTGGCCCCGGTGTCGTGGTGCCCGTCGATCGCTGCGCGGATCCTCTTCCATTCCTTCTCTGGGGAAGCGTTGTTGGTGGTGATGTCGTGCCAGGCGGCCTGGGCCATGCTGCGGATGTCCTCGGGCATGGTGGGGTCGTCGCGGGTGTCCTTGATCCTTCCGGTGTGTTCGAGGCGGGTGTAGGACTTGGTGCCGGTCACCATCTGAGCGGCCTTGGCGCGTGCGTCACCGTGCCGACCGGGCACAGGTTCGCCGTGCGGTGCCGCCGATTCGGCGGAGCCGTTGTCGTCCCTTTTGCCCCCACCCTTCACGCTGTTCGCATCAAGGCCGCCCGCGTCGCCGTCGGTTGGGTTGGTGTCTTTCCAGCCGGCGTTCGTCGTGTTCTTGTCGGCCCGGAAGCGGGTGGCGTGCTGGCGGAGGGTGGCTTGTTCGGTCTCGGCCGTCTTGTACTCGCGGTACAGCTCTTCGGCGGTCTCCAAGGGCAACGGCTCGCGAATGGTGTTCTCGTCGTGCTCGGCGATCAGGTCTCGCAGCCCGGCCGAGGCCCGGCGCACGAACACCGGCACCGTCTTCCAGCCGAGCTGTTTGACGGCTTCCAGGCGACGCCACCCGCACAGCAGCAGACCGTCCGGTGTGACCGTCAGCGGGCACAGCAGGCCGATCCTGCGGATCGAGTCGCACAGGGCTTGGAGATCACCGAGATCGCGGCGGTGCCGGTGGCCGACGGTGATGGAGTCGACGGCGCGGTCCATCCGCAGGCCGTCGGTGTCGTCATGCGGCATGGTCAGCCTCCCGGGCGCCTGGGTGATGGGGTGGGGTCAGGTCGTGGGCGTCCTGCATGATCACCTCGCGTGGCGAGTGCCCGGCCAGGAGCCGGCGCAGGAGGCCGTCGCGGGTCGGGGTGCCGAGCACCGCGGAGATGAGGCGGGTCCAGGTGGCTTTGTCGATGTCGAGCTCGACGACGGGGTGGCGGTCCTTGCGCAGCCGGTCCCGCGCGGCAGGCACACCATTGGCGGTAGTCAGGGTCGTGGTGATGTAGTCCAGGCCGGCCTGGGCGACGTCGCTTGGCCAGCCGACCGCGACCAGTACCGTGATCGTCGCCCGAGTCGCAGCGCGGACCTTGGCGAGGATCGCGACTGTCACCGGGTCGAGGTCGTCGGTCCCGGCCGTACGCGCGCTCATGGTGGTCAGGGCGAGTTCGAGCCATGGAGCGGGGTCGCCGTCGGGGGTCGTGGTCGGTGCGGACGGGTCGCCGATGCGCAGGGCTGGCGGGAGGTCGGTGCGGGTCATCAGGTGGCGGGCACGGCCCGGGGAGCACAGGAGCTGATCGGCGCGGGCCTCGGCCCCCAGAGCGCGCTGGACCGCGGTAGTGACCACCGCCCAAGGGTTCTCTGCATGGCGTACGGAATCCTGGCGGAGGGCTTCGAACGCCGCGACGACGGCGTCGTGCTCGGTCAGGTGGTGCTTGCGCGCCAGGTCCCGGTACCGGTCACCACAGAACCGCAGCAGCTCCGCCACCTCCGGATCGGTCGACCAGGCGTCGCTGCCGGCTTCGGCCAGGCGATCGAGCAGTGTCCGCAGTCCCTCAGGAGTCGTGAACTCCGGACGAGTGTTAGCAGGGCTTGGGCGCGACGAAACGGTGGCGGGTCGGTGGTCGGGGTGGTGGTTCGGCCCTGCCGTCCGAACCGCTCCCGTGCTCTGATCGCTCATCATCAGTCCCCGGCCGTGGCACGCGTCGGCTACGGCATGTGTATGAGAGTAGAGCGAAAGGTGCGGATGTGCAATACCTGCACACGCCTGGCTTGGGTGTTGTGATCGTGCGCTTGGGGATAGTGTGGCGCGCATGGGACACCCCACCGAGCCCGACCGCACCGATTCAGGCACCGTGCCGGGCCAGCACCAGGACGCCGTCACGGAGCGTGACGGTGTGGCATGGTCGCGTTCGTGGACGGCGGGCATTGGTGAGCGGCTTCGGGCCGCCCGCCGGGCCGCCGGTTTGACGGTGCAGGAGGTTGCCGACCGGACCGGGGCGTTGGGGTACCCGATGGCGCGGGCGAGCATCGCGAACCTGGAGACCAGGCCCCGGGAGAAGATCTACCTGCAAGACGTCACGGTGCTCGCCGCTGCGCTGGGTGTCTCGCCGGTGGAGATCCTGTACCCGCTGGACGTCACGACCGTCCCGACCTCCATGCCCACGCCCGTCGGGGTGATCCAGCGTGGCGTGCTGAGGAACACCAGCACCCAGGTCCTGCCCGGCCGTGCCGAGCGGGCCCCGGCCGCTGCGGCGTGGTTCACCGGCGGGTACGGGCGAGTCCTGGAAGCACGCCTGGCAGCCTTGACCGCATACGGCAAGTTCGAGGCCCGCATCGAGCTCCTGGCGATGCTCGTCGACGAAGAACAGGACGGCACCCTGGCGGCCAGGGCTGAGCACGTCGGGGCCCCCGAGCCTGCCGTGTTCATGAGCGTCTTGCGGATGGAGGTCTACGACCTCGCCCGCTGGGCACTCGAAGCGATCACCACTCACCAGCGGCTCGCCGCCAAGGTGAACGACACCCGGCCTGTGGTCGGTGCCCAGGAACGCGAGCTGGTCGAGCACACTGCCGCCACGCCACCCCTCGGATACATCGAAGACCCGTTCCAGCGGCCGTACGTCCACGGAGTGCTGACCATCGGTGCACCTAAGCCCGGAGCCACGCCGTTCTACCTCCAGGACGCTCCGGACGTCCGCTGGACTCCGCCCGACCTCACCCGACCCGCTACCGCCTTCGCGGGATCACCCCAGGAAACGCCACGGCGAACCAAGCCCGAGCCGTCGAAGGCTGAGCCGTGGCCTGCCCCAGCAGGCCCGCCGCGACGAAGAGAAGAGGGTGGCATGGAAGGGCCCACGCTCTGAACTGCGCTGCCGCGTCAGTGGTCGAGATGCCGGTTGGCGTCCCACGCAGCGTTCGCGAGTTCATCGAGCTGCACAACCTCAACCCCGGCAGCTCGCAGGGTTTCGGCGCCGACACAGTCCACGAAGAGATCGGGCTCGGACAGAGCGAAGACAACTCGGGGTATGCGGGCACGCAGGATGTGTTCGGTGCACGTGACAGGTCTGCTTGCTCGCTTGCTGCAGGGTTCCAGCGACGTGTAGAGCGTCGCGGTGGTGAGTCGGGCTCGGTCCCCGTCGTTGAGCGCGTTTAACGCGGCCTCTTCAGCATGTTCGTGAGGGTCGTTCTGCCCCGAGTAGCCGGTGGCAAGTACCACCCCGTCGGCGTCCACGATTGTGGCCCCGACGCAGAACGACGTCGGCTTCGGCGTGCAGTTGCTCGCCAGCGCGATGGCCCCTTCAAGGTGCCGACGGTCGTCGGCGGCGTCGACGGCGGTCATCGGATCGGCCGGTAGCGCAGGAGGGCGCAGTCACCGACGGCGCGTGTCTCGATGAGCTCCATGCGGTTGCGGAAGTCCTGCGGGAAGACGCCTTCGTAGACGAAGCGGGGAGCGCTGTTCTGACCGACGAAGATCGGTGCGAACACCACCTGGAGCTCGTCGACAAGATCCGCGGTGAGGAACATCGTGTGGATGTGCCCACCGCCCTCAACCATGACCCGTTCCACCCCACGTGAGGCGAGGTTCGCGAGGACGGCGGCCGGTGTGACCGTTTCTCCGAGCGCGACGATGGTGGCGACGTCACCGAGACGTTCCTTGGCCGTGGTCTGGGATCCATCGGTCGTGTAGACGATCTTCTCGGCGCCTTCGGCGCCGAAGAACTTGGAGCCGGGATCGAGGTCGCCGCTGGCAGTGATTGTCACCTTCGTCGGGTAGGCGGGTTTGCCGTTGGCGACCCGCTGGGCGCGGCGCTCTTCGGACTTGACCACCAGGCGCGGGTTGTCACGTCGCACCGTGTTGGCGCCGATGAGGATCGCGTCCACGTTCTGGCGTTCTTCGTCCACGCGGTCGAAGTCGGCAGCGTTCGACAGCCGCAGGCGCTCGGGGTGGTTGTCGTCGATGTACCCGTCAAGCGATACCGCGACGGAGAGGAGAACGAACGGTCGGCGTTCAGTCATCGCTTGCCTTCCGGGCGGGGGAGTTGTCGTCGAACAGGCTGATGCAGTCGGCGAACAGATCCACCAGTGCGTCGATGACGGCTTCGCCCTTGGCTGCGGTGGCCAGGGAGGGCATGCCGATGACGCCGGAGGTCGTGTAAGCCTTCATCCCCAAGATCGTGAGGTGGTTGCGTGACGGGGCGTCGTGGTCGTTCTTAACGTACGTCTCTCCGACGGCATCAGGGAACGCGTGCATCAGGATCGAGGTCTCCAGCTCTCCGGCGTGCATGTCAGCACGACCGCCGGTCACGATCCCAGCCGTTGTCCGGGCTGCCTTCCAGTCCTCGTTCCCGGGGAACAGTGCCACTGCGGCGCCCTCGACGTTCGCCTCCTGGGCGAGGTTGGACAGGGCGTAGTTGCCGCCGTGCGCGTTGACCAGGACCAGGTGGTGGATGCCAGCGCGCTGCAGCGACTGACGTACGTCGTTGACGATCGCCAGCAGCGTGGTCGGGCTGACACTCACCGTGCCCGCCAGCCCCGGCATGTCCTCGTGCTCGTGCGAGCAGGAGATGGTTACCGGCGGCAGGTTCAAGAGCCCGTACCGTTCGCAGACCCGTTCGGCGATCAGGGTTGCGACCATCGTGTCCGTAGCCAGGGGGAGGTGGTCTCCGTGCTGCTCGAAGCTACCGATCGGCAGAACTGCGATCCGGGCGTCCTGGCGAGCGGCGTCGGTCGCGGTTACCCGGGGCATGAAGCTCACTGCTGCGATCCTCTCGTGGGGTTCGCGTCATCCTCTCAGACGCAACGTTGTCTGAAGAGAATGCCGCAGGTCAGCCCCCTCGCTGCGAGCACCGTTGGTGTGCAGGATCGATGATGCCCGGTACAGCTGCTTCGCGGTGCGGACCGATCCTGTCTCACTGACAATCCGGACGGACTCCATGGCGATGTCGAGTGCATCGTCAGGCTCCCCGGTGCGGGCATGGGCGACGGCGAACCGTGCCAACCCGAGTCCGAGGTCTCGGCGGAACTCGGGTCGCCACTGCGCCAGTCCCTGTTGGAGTGCCCCGAGTGCTCTTTCCGGCTTTCCTAGCTCGACCCAGCAGTGCGCAGCCTCCATTTCGATGTAGCTCGGTGTGCAGTAGCGCGCGATGTCACGCTCCTGAGCCGGGACGGCAGCCAGCTCGAAGGCGCGGTTGAGCGCGTGCGCGGTGGCGTCCTGGTTGCCGAACAAGGCATGAGCGTGCGCTTCCTGGCGGGCCGCGAGAGCGCGCATCCGCGAGGTGAGCTCACCGGGCACCTCCGCGGATGCCCGCGCCAGTTCGAGCACAAGGTCGGGCCGGCCCGCGTCGAAAGCGATGTTGCTCTTGCGCATCAGAATGTAGGAGATGAGGCCCGGACGCTTGATCTCCGTCGCCATGTCCAGGGCCCGGTTCGACCACGCCATGGCGGCCCGGATGTTCCCGCTGTCCTGGTTCAGCCAGCCGATGAACTCGGCGAACCTCGCGCCGACGTACAGCAGCTGCTTGCGCGCCGGGCCGGCTTCGGCCAGGAGCGAGTTGATGAAGGTGGCCTGCGCCTCGGCCAGCGGAAGCATCGGGGCGGGCCCGGTCATGTTGTCGGTGGTCGAGTACTGCCGCAGTGTCGCCAGCAGCGAGTCTGCCAGTGCGGCGTCGGTGGCGTGGCTGGTCGCAGGGCGAGGTACCCCACCAGGGAGACTTATCGGCTTCGGGCGACGTTCGCGTGACGGCGACGGGTCGATGGCGGCGAACCAGAGCAGCTCGTGGGGGATGTGCAGAACGGACGCGTAGTCCCGGAGCCGGTCGAGGTCTCGGATCTTGTTACGGCCGGACTCGACGCGGCTGAGCTGGCCCTGGGTGATCCCCAGCCATCCGGCCACGAGGCTCTGCGCGAGCGGACGTCGTCCGTGCCGAGGGTGGCGCCGGTACGCAGCCACGACCGCACCCATGTCCTGGCTCGCCAGGGCGTCGCGCATGAGGTCCGTTTCCCAGAACGAGCGATCCAGTTGCGGGGCGCCTCCGGGACTCGACTGAGCCGAACGAGCACAGGTCGAGCACATCGAGGAAGGGTTGTCCGTCGCGATGCGCGCGGCGCAGCCGGTGCAGTAGCGCGCGAGCGCCGTGGTCGTAGCCGGCAACGGGCCCACCCCCTCTGTGACGGCAGTCACTGGACTGGTGCCAGCGTACGCGCGGAAGAAGCACGGATGCGGGGCGCGCATACAAGTCATGCGCACGAGGCGGGGTTGGCGCGCAGCCGTCAGTCATAGCGTTCCCGGCAACGAGGCCACAACACGTTCTGGAGAGCACCATGAGCACATCCAGTGAGAAGGACGGAGCCGCCATGGCTTCGCGGCTGGAAGCAGCGATGGATACCACCGCGCGAGTGCTTCACGCCGTCGGGGCAGATCGCATCGAGATCGTGACATTCACCCGTGGGCGGATCTGTCTACAGCCAATGGACCTCAACGAGGGCGAGCAGATCGCCCAGGTCTTGGGTTGCGACTTTCCGCTGGATCACCGCATGTTCGTCCCCGGGCACACGCTCTGGACCGGGCTGATCGGGGACCTGGAGATCCAAGTGCGGTCCGCTCTCCGTCAGGCGGTGGCGCGATGAGCACGACGACATGCACCAGGACCCTGGTCGCTCTGGATGTGGACGGCACGCTGGTCGACGGCGAGCGGCGAATTCCGTCCGGGACGGTCGAAGCTCTGGACCTGGTTCGCGCAGCGGGCCATGAGGTCGTGCTCGCCACCGGAAGGTCGCTGGCCGGTCTGCTGCCGATCGCCACCAGGCTGGGCTTGACCCGTGGGTGGGCGGTGTGCTCCAACGGCGCGCTGACCGTCCACCTGGACCCGGCCGCGCCGTCGGGCTACGACGTGGTCGAGGCCCGGATGTTCGACCCCGCCCCCGTGCTCCGACGCGCCCTGGACCTCACCGGTAACGTCCGTGTCGCCGTCGAGGAGATCGGATGGGGCTGGAGGACCGCCGGCCGGTTCCAGGCTGACGAGCTGAACGGGCAGCAGAAGACGATGCTGCTCGCCGACCTGATGGCCGAGCCCGCCACCCGGGTTGCCTTGGCTGCTCCGGGCATCCGCCGGTACGTCGACGCCCTGCACGCCACCGGGGCTACGGTTCTCCCCCAGGGTGCCGACTGGCTCGACCTGACCGCGCCGGGCGTGAGCAAGGCCGCCGCCCTGGAAGAGATACGCGCCCACCTGAGCATCCCTGCCGGTCACACCGTGGCGGTCGGTGATGGCGTCAACGACCTGGAGATGCTGGCGTGGGCCGGTCGTGGGGTTGCGATGGGGCAGGCGCCCGCGATCGTGCGCACCGCCGCCGACCAGACGACGGGCACCATGGAGGAACGCGGAGTGCTGTCGGTGCTGGCTTCCCTGGTCCCGGTCGTGGACGGCGCGTTGTCGCCGCTGGCCGCACAGATCTCTACCGCTGGACGGACCGCGCCCGGCCCGGTCGTGCTGCGGGTCTGGCACGGCCCTGGGCCGGACCTGACGCGGTGCGAGGCATGGTCCCTCCGGGACGGGCGCTGGGTGCGACATGCACCGATCCCGTCCGGCGTCGGGACCACGATGCGCGCCATCGAAGCCGCCGCCCTGGAGGCCGGGTTGCCCTACCCCCGAGGGGACGAGGGCCGCCGTCGCGCGCAGTGGCGCAGCGTGACCGGTGACGGCCCGGCCGGGTTCGAGCTACCCCTGAGCGACCTGTGACCCGCGACCCACGAGACCGGTTCGCAGGCAGGCGCAGTGCTCGGACGACGGCCACCCTTGACCACGGGTCCACACGGACCACGCCAGCAGCCATGAACCGCGATCACGAGAGGGACGAGATGACGGAGCAGACGTACGTGTCCGACGAACCGGTGGACAGCGAGCAGGCCCAGGAACTGCGGGAGGCCATGATCGCCGCGTTGCAGGCGTCTGGTGTGCTGCGCAGCCCGGAGGTGACCGCTGCGCTGCGTGCGGTGCCGCGCCACGTGTTCGGGCCGAAGGACACCTTGGAATCGGCATACGCGCTGCGCACGGTGCTGCACCGCACTCTGGACGAGACGGGTGTCGCGGTCAGCATGATCTCCGCCGTCGACGTCCAGGCGATGATGCTCGAACAGGCCAAGATCGCTCCGGGCATGCGGGTCCTGGAAGTCGGCTCAGGCGGGTACAACGCCGCTCTGCTGGCCGAGATCGTCGGCCCCGAAGGCCAGGTCACCACGGTCGACATCGACCCACGGGTTACCGAGCGCAGCGTCCAGTACCTCGCCCGAGCCGGATACGAGCAGGTCAACGTGGTCCTGGCCGACGCCGACGCTGGTGTCCCCGAGCATGCGCCGTACGACCGGATCGTCGTGACCACCTCGGTCGCAGACCTGCCGCCGTCGTGGATCGAACAGCTCGCACCCGACGGGCGGGTCGTGGTGCCGCTGCGGATGCGGGGCATCACCCGGGTGGTCGTGCTGCACCGGCAGGGCGCTGGTTTGATCAGCGACCAGTACGAACTAGCCCACTTCGTGCCGATGCGTGGAGCCGCCAGCCCCGCCGAGCGGTACCTGCAGTTGGCCGACGGCGTGACGCTCCTGATCGACTCCGACCTCCCGATTGACCCGGAGGCACTTCGCGACGCCCTGGCACATCCCCGGGTCGAAGCGTGGGGCGAGGTGACCGGCGTGGAGCGGTTCGACGGGCTGCACCTGTGGCTCATGGTCAACACCCCGACGTTCGGTGTCATCACCGCGACCAAGGCCGCCGCCGAGGCCGGGACCATCGCGCATGCCTGGCCGCTGGGACTGCCCACGATCCTGGACGAGACGAGTTCCTCCTTCGCCTACCTCTCGCTGCGCCGGTTCGACGACGGCCTGCGGTTCGGTGGCCTCGGCCACGGACCCCGCGGTCAGGAGATGGCTGACCGCCTGGTCGCTCTGATCGGCTCCTGGGACGAGACCAACCTCGACGCGACCATCGCCGTCTACCCGGCCGGTACCCCCGACGACGCGATCGGCGCCAGTGGTCGCGGCCGGATGCTGGACCGGCCCCGTAACCGTGTGGTCATCACCTGGCCCACGCCGCAGGAGTCCTGACCCGGGCGCCTGCGCGAGCACCACCCGACAAGTAGCACCGAACCAGTAACAAGGAGGAACCAACCATGGTGATGCCCCTGACCCCTGCCTACGCCCCGCTGAGCGGCACCCCGGTCACCCCGGTGGCCAGCAACGGGTTCGACCTGGACATCCGGGTCGTGGAGTCCGGCCCGATCGTCGAGGACCTGTACCAGCTCACCAACGACAACTGCGGCACGACCTGCGAGACCGCCTGCACGAGCTGCCCCAAGTAAGTCCTCACCCCAGCGTGACCGCAGTAGGCCCGCACTGACCGGTTAGTCGACCGCTCTCCGTGGGAGCCGGACCCAGACCGGCTCCCACGCCCGCGAAGGGAGCGAACCATGTTCAAGGCGATGAACGCGGCGTTCATCCGGATCGGAACCTGCACCGCTCCCTCCCCGCCACCAGCCGCCGATGCCCCAGACACCGACGTGCGTGCCTGGCTGACCGAGGCGTGGCGAGAGCCCTTCTCCACGGCCGTCGCCCTGGCCAGCCCGTCGCTGGCCGATCAGACCAGCAAGACCCTTCGCGACCCTGACGCGACTGCCGGCGACCTGGACCGTGTTGCGCGCGCACTGGGCCGGTACGCGCGGCGAGCCGCGAGCCGCGTTACCCCGTTCGGGCTGTTCGCCGGTGTCGCACCGGTCGTGGCCGGTCCGACGACGAAGGTACGGCTCGGCGAGGAGCACACCGCCTATCCTCGCCCGGACGGCCAGTGGGTGGCCGCCGTCGTGGACCGCCTGGCATCCGAACCGGCCCTCCTGCCCCGTCAGACGGTCCAGGCGAACGAGCTGGCCTTCGTCCGCGACGACCGCCTGGTCATCGACCACCGACCCGACGGCGGCAACCCGCGCCACCCCACGCTCACAGAAGTCTCCATCGCCCTGACCGAGCCCGTCCGGCAGGCCATGACCGCCGCACGCGAACCGGTCCGGTTCACCGACCTCGTGCAGACCATCACCGACACGACCCCGGGCGCCCGGCGCACGGACGCCGAGCACCTGACCGTCACGTTGGTCGAGCGGGGATTCCTGGCCACGAGCCTGCGCCCGAGCGCTGCCGCTACTAACCCGGTCACCCACATCGCCGCACACCTCGACGACGCGGAACCTGGACCGCTGGCGACCGAGGTACGTGACCTGGCCGCGCGGTTCCAGGCTGTGCCCGTCCTTGCTGACGATGACCCGTGGCACGCACTCGTCGACCACTTGCGCACCATCCAGCCCCACGAACGACTGGTCGGGGCCGACACCCTGGCCGACGTCGACCTGACGGTCCCCGCACAGGTGATCGAGGCAGCCGAACAAGCGGCTGACCTGTTGGCCCGACTGGCGCCGGAGCCGGACGGGCACGCCGAATGGCGCGATTACCACTTCCGGTTCCTGGAGCGATACGGGCCGCACGCCGTCGTGCCACTGCTCGATCTCCTGGGGGACACCGGCCTGGGATACCCGGCCACCTTCCGCGGCACCCGCCTGCCCGCACCCCGGCCCGAGCCGGTCCGAGACCGCGACGGCGTCCTGGCCGCCGTCGCGCAGCGAGCCGCCCTCGGACGCCGGCTGGAGGTGGACCTGGACGACACCCTGATCGAGCTCCTGGCACCCCAGGAACTGCGCGCGGCGCAGCCGCACACCGAGCTGCGGTTCGAGCTTCACGCCACGACCGCCGAACAGATCGACGCCGGAGACTTCACGCTCACCGTCGCTGGGGCGTCCCGCGCGGCCGGGACGACCACCGGACGCTTCTGGCACCTCCTGACCGACACCACCGCGATCCGGGACACCTACCGGTCCCTGCCGGCCTCCACCCGCGACGCCGTCACAGCACAGGTCCTCGTGCGCCCCCTGAACATCCGAGCAGAGAACGTCTCGGCCAACCCGATCCTCCTGCCCCACGTCATCTGCCCCGACGACGTAACCCCACCCGGGGTGGAACCGATCCGGCTCGACGACCTGGCCGTCACCGCGGACCGGTACGGCCTGACCCTGATCTGGACCAGCCGCGACGTAGCGGTCGAGCCGGTCACCTTCACCGCCATCGAGCTGACCCAGGCTGCCCACCCCCTGATGCGGTTCCTGTGCCAGCTCCCGACCGCACGTGCCGCCGCCTGCACGCCCTTCGACTGGGGCACCGCTGCCGTACTGCCGTTCCTGCCCCGCGTCCGACGAGGCCGCATCGTCCTGGCGCCCGCACGCTGGATCCTGACGACCGACGACGTCGGCGCTTCCGAATCCGCCGACGCACGAGCGGCCTTGAGCTCATGGTGTGACCGGATGATGGTGCCCTCCGGCGTGCTGCTGGTCGACCTAGACCGGCGGCTCCGTCTAGACCTCGATCGGGACGTCGATCGGGCCGTGCTGCTGGAGCACGTGGCGGAGAACGGCCGGGCGGTCCTGCACGAGGCACCGCCGGACGGAGCGTACGGCTGGATCGAGAACCGCGTCCACGAGCTGGTGGTGCCACTCGGTTCCGAAGCCGCACCTCGGGCGCTGAACCTCCGCCCGATGCGGGCCTCCGACCACGCGACCGTCGCAGAGCCCCGCATGCCGCTGACCGGAGACTGGCTCAACACCAAGCTCTACGGCCACCCCGACAAGATCGACCCCGTCCTGATCAACCACCTACCGGCCCTGCTGGAACGCCTCGGGCACGGCACCCAGTGGTGGTACCTGCCCTACACCGACCCCGACCCGCACCTGCGTCTCCGCCTCCAGACCACCGAGGCGACCGCCGCACACATCGCCCAGGAGACCAGCCGGTGGGCGCAGGACCTCCGAGACCGCGGCCTGGTCAGCCATCTCGTGCTCGACACCTACCAGCCCGAGTCCGGCCGCTTCGGCGCCGGCGCCACCCTCGCGACCGCCGAGCGATTCTTCGCCGCCGACTCGGCCGTCGCACGGCTTCAGCGCACCGCCACCACCGGGGTGCCGCTCCGGGTACGCAAGGCCATGACCGCCGTGAGCCTGGTGGGCATCACCGAGGTGCTGGCCGGCGGTCCGGACGCGGCCGTGTCCTGGCTGCTGTCGAACGTCCCCAGAACACCACCGCAAGCACCCGACCGCGCAACCCGCGTCCACGCGATCACCTGGACCCAGCAAGCACTCGACGACCATGTGAGTCCGGATATGTCGCGACCCGATCCCCAGAGCGCGGCGGCATGGCAGACCCGGCACGCTGCCCTGGCCGAGTACCGTTCAGTACTCCTCAACCTGGGCGCCGACCCGCTGGTCTGGATTCCAGACCTGCTGCACCTCCACGTCATCCGCATGCTCGGTCTGCTGCCCGGCGCCGACGAGGAATGTCTCCACCTGGCCCGCACGGGCGCCCTGGCTTGGAACGCCCGACGCCCCCACCGGGGAACCCGCGCATGACGGCACCGAGCGCCACCCAGACCCCGTCGCTCACCAACGCCGCGGACGATCTGGTCGCCGCGATCGTGCAGCGGCTCGCAAACCCGGCGAAACTCCAGCACGGCACCGGGCGCGCCCGGAGGCAGTCGCTCGGCGGAGGCGCCGTCGGGATCGCGCTGCTCCACATCGAACGGGCCCGCACCGGCCACGGCGACTGGAGCACCGCCCACGACTGGCTGCGAGAAGCCGCCCACGAACCCGTCAGCGCCGGAGCCAATGCCGGCTTGTTCTATGGCGCACCCGCCCTGGCCATGGCCCTGCACACCACGACCGACGCCTCCGGCGGCTTGTCCCAGTTGGACCGAGCGGTCACGGCGATCACGCGCCGACGCCTCGACCAGGCCCGCGCCCGCTGGCGCGCGGCATCCACGCCACCGATGGGGGAGCACGACCTCGTCCGTGGCCTGGCCGGCCTGGGCGCCTACCACCTGCACCGGTACCCCGACCACGAGGTGACCACCCAGGTCCTGGACTACCTGGTCCGGCTCACCGAACCACTGCCCGGGCGTGAGGACCTGCCCGGGTGGTGGACCCACACCGCGCCCACCAAGCAGACCGCGGGCACCGCCCGGTTCGCCCACGGGCACGCCAACCTGAGCATGTCCCACGGCATCGCCGCCGCCCTGACCGTCCTCGCGCTCGCGCTACGGCAGGGAACGCGAGTCCGTGGGCACGAGGCCGCGATCGAACGGGTCTGCTCCTGGTACGACACCTGGGAACAGAACGACGAGACGGGCACCTGGTGGCCCAGCATCCTGACGTTGGCCCAGGTCCGTGGCCACGAACCGCTACCGTCACGGCAACGCCCGTCGTGGTGCTACGGCACACCCGGCATCGCCCGCGCCCTCCAGCTCGCCGCACTCGCGACCGGCAACGAGGAACGACGCCTGACCGCGGAGAACGCGCTCCTGAACGAGGTGCGCAGTACGCGGAGCGTGGCCACCCTGACCGACGTCGGCCTCTGCCACGGCTTGGCTGGCGTCCTGGCAACCACGTGGCGCGCCGGCATCGACGCCGCCACACCAGACCTCAGCGACGAGGTGACCCAGCTCGTCCAAGCAGTCGTCGCGAGAACCGATCCACTGTCGGAGGAGACCGAGTTCCTCGACGGCCTCGCCGGTACCGCACTCGCCCTGCACACCACCACGACGGACCACCGGGAGGCGCAGTGGGACACCTGCCTGCTCCTGAACTGACCAGAGAGGCCCACCACGTCGCCGACCTGGATTCATCGAACGATGGGCCCGTCGAGTGGCGGCAGACCAACATCCAGTTCGCGGACCCGACCGCCGTCGAGCAGACCGCGGTGACGGTCCTCGCGCCCGCACTGCGCGACCTCGACGTGGACGACTGGTTCTTCGTCCGCAAGACGCCGCACTGGCGGATCCGGTTCCACACCGACCCGGCCACCGCCACCTGCGTCAACAAGACGCTCGACGCCCTCGCTGCTCGCGGGCAGATCCAGTGCTGGACGCCGTCGGTCTACGAGCCGGAGACCCGAGCGTTCGGTGGCGAGGGCGGCATGCACGTGGCGCACGACCACTTCGCCCGTGACACGACCCACGTTCTGGCCTACCTCGCCCATCGACGGGCTCGGCCGACCGGGCCTGACCAACGTGAACACGTGTCGATTCTGCTGGCAGCGCTTCTGCACCGCGCCGCCGGGCTCGACTGGTACGAGCAAGGCGACGTCTGGGACCGCATCGCCCACCACCGCGCCACCACGACCGCGCCGACCGTCGATGACATCACCGCGACGCGACGGCTCCTGACCGTCGACACCGCACGCCTGGTCGAGAACAACGAAGCCCTCGGCTGGCTCGCGTCCTGGGCCGCCTCCCACACGGCTACGGGGAACAGGCTGCGCGCGCACCACCAGCGCGGAGAGCTCACCCGGGGCATCCGCGCGGTCCTAGCCCATCACGCGCTGTTCGCCTGGAACCGCATCGGTCTCGACCCCCAGGCCCAAGCACGCATCGCGCACACCGCAGCCGCCGCCGTTTTCAACGACTGAACCTGCTAACACAGGAGACCCGGCCATGACCACCACCGAGACCAGCCTGACGACGTTCGCTCACTGGTTCCCGCTCGTGCCCCGCCCGCGACCCGTCGCGCTGCCGGTCACCGACCGCATCGCCGCCCTCCAGGCCGGCGCCGAACGCGCCCAGCAAGACCACGGGGACCTCGCTGCAGCCACCGCTGTCCTGAACAAGGCGGCTCTGCTGCTGAGCGATACAGGTCATCCTGACGACGCCCGCGACCTGTGCTGGCGCCAGTTCGAGATCTTCCGCCAGCACGCACCACTACCCGGAACCCAGGTGACATGGGCGCTGCAACCCGTCGTGAACATCGCCCGCCTGCTTATCCGCGCCGGGCAAGGCGAGCAGGCTCACGCCATTCTGCGCAGCCTCCACCACGCCGCCACGCACCCGGGCGCCGTGGTCATCGACGGAGTACCCCTCGACGTCGACCAACTCGCCGTACCCGGCGCGGCACCCGAGGTCGCACGGTTCACCTGGACCACCCTGCTCGCCGACGGCACCCGAGCCCTGACCAGCGCCGGCCGGTGGGCCGAAGCGACCAGCTACGCCGAACAGCACCGCGGAATCGGCGCCCGACTCTTCGACGGCCGACAAGCCGCCATCCTCGCCCAGCTCGACGCCCACGAACCCGACCAGGCGCTCAACCTCCTGGACGAGACACGTATCGAAGAACCCTGGGAACACGCCGTCGCGGCCTGCCTACGCAACGCCTGCCTCACGAGCGCCGGGCGTTTCGCGGATCTGGACCTGGATGACTTCGTCGCGCTCATCACAGCGCTCGATCCGGCACCCGCACTCGTCGTCTTCCGGATACGTGCGACGCTCCTCCTGCTCCAGCACACGACCGCCCGAGCAGACCAGCTCACCGGCATCGTCGACGGCCTCGTCTCGCAAGCCGACGGATACACAGCACGTGACCTCCTCGCCGCCGGCGCCGCCCTTGTGACCCTGACCGACACCAACCGGCGGGCGCTCTCGACTGTCCTGGACGCGTCAGTGACACAAGCGACGTTGCCGCTCGAAGCCGTGGAGCAAGTCATGGATGCCGCGCACACCGCCGAGCAGGCTCTCGACGACGCGCTGCGACGGATCCCGTAACGAAGGATGGACGACTGCTGGTCGGCATGCTCGGGGGGGGGGGGGGGGGAACCACCCCCAACTCTCGCCCCCGTACTTGGCGGCAGAGCACACGGCTGACGAGCCCGCGACGACGGCGGACATGCGAGGCGGGCACAGCCTCGCCGCTGACAAAGCTGCGTAGGTAGGGCAGGTAAGCAGCGGACAGTCCGTCCCGCGGACCGCCCCGAGATCGGGTGTCCGCCTCCTGCAGACCACAGAAAATCACAGCATAGTTCGCATTACGGACGGATCGCGTCTGATTTTGGACAGACTTCTCCCTACCCATTAGTCGGCTGCGATTTCGCTACTCGCTCTGCTTGCGCTTCGCCTTGGCGAGTGCGACGGCGCGCGCGTTGACGCGGTCGCTTACCAAGGGGAGCAGCGCCAGGACGAAACGTCCGACGCCGATCAGCAGAGCGGGCACGAACAGACCGCCCAGCACGTTGCCGAGCATCTCCATCTCGCGACCTCCCTCTGGGTAACCCAGCAAGAAGCGCTGGGTGGGGACCGCAGCCAGATGACTGCGAAAGTGTTCAGATCGCCGACCGAGGCTGCGATTCAGGTACTGCGCTTCGGTCGGCGTGCGGGTAGCTCTCGAGCAGTCGCGAGCACGACCATCGGATCGAACCGATGGCCCCTGCCGGATCCCTTCGGCAGTGGCGCGAGTCGACCCCGGTGTACCCAGATGCGGATGGTCGACTCAGCAACGCCGCAGATGCGCGCAGCCTCGCGTGTTGTCACGGGGCGCTGAAGCAGGGATGGGGGCACAGGGAACGGAGCTGGTGTCCGGAGAGTTTTCCGGTGGGCGGTTCTTTGGGCCGAGATAGCGTCGCCTCGGCGGTAGAGTTTTTTCCGACCCTGCATCGAGCTGGCCTGAAGATAGCCGCGGCTTGCCCATTGCCGCACTGCAGCGGCGGTGACTCCTAGTTCGCGGGCCACTTCGCGTGCGCTGAGGAGGACATCAGGGTCGCGTCGATCCCATTCGTCGTCCCACCAGTCATCTCCTGAGCGAGGCGGGCGGGGCATGGCGAACGGATTCGGCCAAGCGCTCCGGCGAGTGCGGCCTGCGGGGGGCGCAAGTGCTTGGCCGCTCGGCTCGACCGGACCTACTGATCCCGTGGCAGCGCGAACGGCTGCGACGACCTCATCTGAGAGTAGGGAGGATGCCGAGCGGGCGTAGGCGCCCGCGCGTCGGGCCTCTTCGAGGACCTGCTGCGAGGAGATGCCCAGCTGCTTGGCTAGGTCGTGAACGTGAATCGGCATCGATCTGAGTGTGACACTGTGACGTTTAGTCGTCATGGCCGACACGATCGGGTCGAGTTCAAGCCTTACAGAGCAACAAAAAGAGCCCCGTGCTTTCACAGGGCTCCCGGTTTTTGGGCGCACCCGACGCCCATCACCGTGACAGTACACGAAAATCGGGTGCCGGGTACGTCGGTACGGCCCGCCCGTCCGGGCGTGTCGTGGCGCCACTGTCTACCCGCGTGCCGCTTGGGTCCTCCCGCGGGGGATGGCGGCCTCTTCGCATGCCTCGGGGAGATTGGAGCGCGGCCTTCGGGGCACCCCGCCGCCCGCGCTCCGATACATGGCAGCGCGAAGTAACCGACGAGTTGCGACGGCGGACAGACACGCGGCGACGCACGACGCGCGAAAGGCACGGCGGCACGACCGACACGGCTGCTGGCCTTATGGCAGCCGAGCGGATGAACAGCAGGTCCCGCGGACCGCCTCTGGTGAAGGCCACACACCTAATGCACAACGCTGTGAGCGGTCCCGAGTCAACCCTGAGTTGACCCGCTCCAGCCCTGTGAGGGAGGGGGTGGGGGACGTGATGACGGCCCACGTGCTGAGCGCGGGAAGCGGGTACACATACCTGACCCAGCAGGTCGCCTCCGGGGATGTGCTGCGCGGCCGCGGCATGTCGTTGACGGACTACTACATGCAGCACGGTAACCCGCCCGGGCAGTGGGTCGGGTCGGGTCTGGAACAGCTCGGGGTCTCGGGTCAGGTGCTCGAGAAGCAGATGAAGTCGTTGTTCGGCCAGGGTCGGCACCCGGACGCGGACCGGCTCGAGGTCGAGGCCTGGGCCCGCGGCTTGTCGAAGCAGGATGCGGAGCGTGCCGGCCGGCTGGGCCGGGCGTTCCCGCAGTTCAGGGCCCGGCCCGACGACGGCTACACAGCGGCGCTTGAAGCCGCGTTCGCGCACTTCGCTCATGAACATGATCGTCCGCCGGGGGCGGGGGTCGAGCGGGACTTGATCCGTTGGAACGTCGCTCGCGCTCTCGCTCAGCAGGAGCACACCGACAAGGACGCCTCGGGCGAGCTCTCAGACCAGGACGTCGCCGCATGGTTGGCCAAGCGCGGGCAGCAGCCCCGCAAGGCGGTTGCGGGGTATGACCTGGTGTTCACGCCGGCCAAGTCGATCAGCGTGCTGTGGGGAATGGGTGACGCAGCCACTCGGGACGCGGTCACGAGGGCGCACACCCAGGCCTGGCGGGACACGCTGGCGTGGATCGAGACCGAGGGGGCGCTCACCCGTGGCGGTGCTGGTGGTGTGCGGCAGATCGACACCCATGGACTGACCGCCGTGGCGTTCGACCACCTGGACTCCCGTGCCGGGGACCCGAACCTGCACACCCACGTCGCGGTCTCCACCAAGGTTCTCGGCGTCGACGGGATCTGGCGTGCCTTGGATGGTCGGGTGCTGCTGGCGCTGAAGGTGGCGGCATCGGAGCGGTACAACACCCGCATCGAACAGCTCCTGGTCGAACGCCTCGGGGTCGCGTTCCACACCGAGACCCGGGGCCGAGGCAAGCAAGGCGTCCGCGAGATCGTCGGCATCCCCAAGACGCTCCGGGACGCGTTCTCCCGACGGCGCGCCGCGATCCAGGAATCCTACGAGACCCTCCGCGCCGCCTACCGAGCCAAGTACGGGCACGAGCCGGGCACGAAGGCGGCCTACGGGTTGACGCAACAGGCCAACCTGGACACCCGGCAGGTCAAGGGCGCTCCGGTTGGGCTACGCCACCGGCTGCCGCAGTGGGCCCAGATCGCAGCCGCGGTCTTGGGCGGCCCGGACGCGGTGACGCGGATGCTCGCGCGCGCACTCAACCCCCGCCCGAGCACCGGACCGGTCGTGGTGAACGAGCCGAGTGACCTGTGGCGTGCTGTTGCGCAGGACCTCGCCGGGCGTGGGATCGCCCGGTGGGCGATGCAGGACGTCAGGGACGCGGTCGAGCGTGTCGCGGCGGCGTCGCCGCGCGCGCAGGTCTTCCGGCCGCTGCGGCGGAGGACAACCACCGGCCGCCAGACCGCGCTCGCAGCACTGGCCGCGCAGGTGCTGGCCCAGGGCGACCTGGTCGACGCCTGCTTGACGAACGTGGCAGGCAGGCGGGCGACGTGGACGACCTATCACCTGCTGGCCGAAGCGACCCGCCTCGCGAGGGAGCACGCCCCCACAGGCACGGACTTGCTCGCGTTGGCCGCGACCATCGCCGGGCACGCCGTGGCCGGCAGCCTTCAGATCACGCCCCCGGACCTGAACGAGCCGCCGGACGTGATGCGCCGCAAGGACGGCGAGAGCGTCTACTTCGTGCACGGCTCCACCCGGTACACGTCTCTGGCGGTACTGGAGGCCGAGGACCAGCTCCTAGCCGCCGCCCGCACGCCCGGCGGCCTGATCATCGACCCCACCGCAGTCGACCGCGCGGTAGAGCAGGTCCGGGTGGACACGGGCCGAGCGCTGAACCCGGGGCAGCGGGACCTGGTCGCGTCGTTCGCCTCGAACATGAGCCTGGTGGCGGGGATCGGTCCGGCCGGGACCGGGAAGACCACCGCCATGCGCGCTTTCGCGCACGCAGTCCAGGAGTCGGGTGGCAAGCTCATCGCCCTCGCGCCTTCTGCTGCGGCCGCGGAGGTCCTTGGCGCGGACCTTGGCGAGGGGATCGTCGCGGAGACCTTGGACATGTTCCTCCTGGCCAACCAGGGAGCGGGCGGGGAGCGCCTGCGCGAATCCCTCACGGTCGAGGAAGGCACGGTGGTGCTGGTGGACGAGGCCAGCCTGGCCGGCACTCTCGCCCTAGCCGAAGTCCTGGCTATCACCCAGGCCGCCGGCGGCAGTGTCCGGTTGCTCGGTGACCCCGCGCAGCTCGGCGCCGTCGCGGCCGGCGGCGCCCTGCGGCTGATCGCGGAGCAGGCGGGTGCGGTCGAGCTGACGCATATCCACCGGTTCCACACCGCCGGGGAGGCCGAGGCCTCCCTCCAGATCCGAGACGGGGACCACCGGGGCCTGGACTTCTACGTTGTCCGGCACCTTACCCAGGGCGGCAGCGCGGCGGCGATGGCGGAGGAGATGTTCGCGAACTGGCAGACCGACTCCGACCACGGCCTGTCAACGGTGATGATCGCGGCGACCAACACCCTGGTCACCGAACTCTCGGCCAGGGCCCGCCTGCACCGCGTCACCCGCGGTGACGTCGAAGAAGACGGCGTGACCCTGCACGACGAGAATCGCGCAGGGATCGGTGACGTGATCGTGACCCGCCTGAACAACCGTCACCTGCATGCCGAGCACGACGACGGGCACATCGACTGGGCCCGGGACTGGGTCCGCAACGGCGACCTGTGGCGCGTCGAGGCGCGCGGTGGTGACGGCGCCTTGCAAGCCCGGCACCTGGACACCGGGGCGACCGTGGTGCTCCCTTCCGACTACGTCGCCGCGCATGTCGAACTGGGGTACGCGGCCACGATCCACCGGGTGCAGGGCATGACCGTGGACACCAGCCACGCGATGGTCGGGATCGGCATGACCCGCAACGAGCTCTACACCGCCATCACCCGCGGTAGGAGCTCGAACCGCGTGTACGTGGAGACCGACGACGTCCTCGACCTCGACCCCCACCGGCAGCCCGATCTTGAGCGCGCGGTCCTGAACGCGCTCAAGGGAGTGCTGGACCGCGACGGCGAGGAGAAGTCCGCCTCTACCGTGATCGAGGAGGAGTGGGACTACGCGCACTCCCTGGCCCGACTAGTTCCGGAGTACGAGGACGCATACCTCGCGTTCCTCGAACCCGACCGCACCGCACGCCTGGCGCAGGCCGTGCGGTCGGCTCTGCCCGACTGGATGGCGGACCAGGTGCTGACGGACGAGGCGTGGCCCGCGCTGGCTAAGCGACTGTCCCAGCACGAAGCCGCGGGCACCGCCGTAGCGATCGTGGTGCGACGCGCGGTCGAAGGTGGCTTCCAGGGTGCCCGGTCGATCGCGAAGGTCCTGCACCACCGCGTCGGCCCACCCCGAACCCAGGACCCGGATGGGCGGGGGTTGCCGGTCTGGATCACGACCGCGCCCGAGACCACCGACGAGCAGGCATGGGCCACCACTCAGCCATCCAGCACGCCCCTGGTCGAGGCGCACCAGGCTATTTCCACGCGACCGGCCGAAGTGCCTGCGGTCGTCGACCCAGCTGTCCGGTCACTGGTTGTCGAGATCACGGGACACGCATGGGCGTGGTGGAGGGGGCAGCGCGCCACCGAGTCGTGGGCCGCCCGGTATATGGCCAGGCGCGGTCTTACGGAAGCGGAGTGGGGTGTTGCTACCGCGTCCTGGACCGGGCTCAGCGAGCACTTGCAGGCGCTCGGCTATACCGCCGACCAGCTCATCGACGCCGGGGTGACGACCCGGACCAGGGACGGGCGGCTGATCGACCGGTTCCGTAACCGGATCATCTTCCCCGTCCGTGACCAGGCCGGTGCGATCGTCGGTGTCACCGCGCGCATCAACCCCGCCGAGACGGACCATCGCGCCCCGAAGTATCTGAACACTCCCGAGACTGCCACGTACTGCAAGAGCGAACTGCTGCTCGGCCTCGACCCTGCCGCCATCGCGCGCCTTGCCGCGGGGGCACGCCCGGTCCTGGTCGAGGGCCCCACCGGCCATGCCGCGCTCCAGCTCGCCGCTGCTGTACTGGCTGAGCGGACGGGGATCGAGATCGTGCCCGTGGCGGCGTGCGGAACCGGCATCACCAGGCAGCACCTCCGGGCCCTACGCGACGCGACCAGACGCGACCTGACGGATCTGATCGTCGCATTGGACTCGGACACCGCCGGCCGCACCGCCGCCGCGCGCGTATGGGACATGCTCACTCCCGACGAAGCCACCCAGGCCCGGGCACTGGACCTGCCGCCCGGGACCGATCCCGCAGAGGCTGCCATCGATACGCCTGACGCTCTGGCAACAGCGCTCGCCAAGACCGTTCCGCTGTCCTGGTTCGCGATGGAACCCAACCTGCAGCAGATCCGGGAGCTGGATCATTTCGAGCGGCAGATCTCCCTCCTGCGCGCTCTCGTCGACCACCTCCACGGTCGTATCGAGCCCGCGCAGTGGCCCGGCTTGGTCGAGCACGTCGCCCAGGTCGTGGGCGTGATGGACACGACTTCTCGGGAGCGGTTGGCCACTGGTGACGTACGGCGGGTCATGGTCGAGCACTACGCCGAACGCCTCCTGAACCAGACCGACACCGAGCCCCAGCAGATGGCCGACCTTGCGCCTGAGGCGAGCGGCGCAGCCAGTAGCCGGGAACAGGCGCAGAGCGATCCGCACGTTCAGGCCTGGCTCAACCGGCAGGCCGACCTCATCTCCACCCGCCTGGACCACCTGGTCGATCAGGCCCTCCTCGAACCGGAACTGTGGATGGAGAACATCACGCCCCCACCGCCACAAGGCGCTGCACGGGAAGCATGGGCGATGGCCCTGCGGCAGGTGCTGGCCTATCGCGACCGCTACCAGATCACCAACCCCACCGACCCGCTCGGGCCCGAGGCTGAGGGTGAACACGGGGAGGCGTACATGGAGGCCGCCCGAGCATTGCAGACCATCACCCCGGCCAAGTCCGGCCAAAGCACCCCGACGGCCCCGCCAGGGCCGAGGCGCATCGAACGCGTGCCGACCGTACTGGCCGAGGCACGGAGCCGAAGCGAATACCTGAGCCGCCAGGCCGAGGAGCGCGCCCGGCGAGATCAGGCAGATCGGCAACGCGACCACGGGGCCAGTCGCGGCTGGTAGCGCTGCTCAACGGTGGCGGGCGCACTGAACTGGTGTCATGCCGACTAGGGATGGTCGCCCGCCTTGCGGTGCCTGACTCACGGTCTGACGGTTCCAGGAGATCTCGCGGATGTCGATGAACGCGCGGATGCAGTCCGCGCACCTGTCCAAGTGGGTTTCGAAGCGACGCTGGCGGCGGGGTTGGAGGCGCCTGGTGAGGTAGTCGTGCATCGCAGCGCGGGTCGAGCGGCACTCGGGCGCCGTGACTCTCCGGACGCTGGTCGCAGCAGACAAAGCGCAGCCTGCGTCGGGTCAGGCAGCGGGACCGGAGCCCTGGCAACACCGGACCTGCCGTCGATGTCCAGCACGGAAAGCACGTCGTCGGAGCGAAGCTCACCCGTGGTCGTCACGCGAAACCTGCCCCCCGTGTGCGCCATGCCGGTTTGGACCCGTTAGGGACAAATTTTACCGTGAATGAGGATTCATAAAAGTTTGAGCGTGATATGCCTTTTGCCCTGGGTGCTGGTCGAAGAGCTTCAGGCGCGAGGCCGATCCACGAGGGCTGCGACCAGGCGGTGTGCGTCGTCGGTGCCGACCACGCACTCGGCGGCGAGTACGCGACGGAAGAGCTGGACCCGGGCCGGGATCGGACGGGCGAAAGTGGCGAGCACGAGCGGTGAGCCCGGGGATCTGATCAGGGTGACGCGACCGGTCTCCTGGTCTAACCCGACGCCGGCCTCCGCTGGGCGGGTCGCGGTCGGTGTGAACGACCGCGCTCGGGCGACGTCGCGCGGGTGGACCGCGATGGAGCCGAGCAGACCGAACCGGAGGCGAGCCGTGCCGTCATCGGCCACCGTATGAACCGACCAGAGCGGCGAGACGAACGCGACCAGCAGGGCGAGCGTGATCACGCCGATCACGACGTCGAGCTTCAGTGCGGCCGGGCGGGGCAGCAGCGCCCCGCCGATCAGGTGCAGGACCAGGACCTCGATCGCGCTGAACGCGACGAATCCGGCAGACCAGGCCCACCACACGCCGCGCCCGCCCAGCCCGAGTCTCATCGCAACACTCTTGCGTACCGGGCGGGGACAGGACAACCCCGCCGAGATCCGCGGCGCCGGGCGGGTCAGCTCGCGATGCGTTGTGTGGCGTGGAGGTGCGTCGCGGTGCGGACGAGCTGGGCGAGGTGCGGGGCGCGGGATGGTTCGGGCCAGGCGATGGCGATGGTGTACGGGCTGGCGTCGGACGTTCCTCGCGAGGCGTCGCGTCAGGGCCGCGCGGTGCCCAGGGCGTTGGAGCCGTCGTCGACTGCCGCTTGCGCGGTCGTGATCCGGTTGGTTTGCGTGGTGGGTCGGTGTGCGGCGCGGATGCCGTTGAGGATGACGACGACCTCGGCGATCTCGTGGACCAGGACGACGCCGGCTAGCCCGAGGGCGCCGAGCAGGGCCAGGGGCAGCAGCACGACGATGATGGCGAGCGACAGTGCGATGTTGCCGGTCATGATGCGTCGGCCGCGTCGCGCGTGGGCCATCGCCTCGGGTAGGAGGCGTAGGTCGTTGCCGGTGAATGCGACCGAGGCGGACTCGATGGCGGCGTCGGATCCGGTGACACCCATGGCGATGCCGACGTCGGCCGCGGCGAGGGCGGGTGCGTCATTGATGCCGTCGCCGATCATCGCGGTCGTGCCCTGGGCACTGAGTGATTCGATGGCGGTCGCTTTGTCGGCAGGTAGGAGCTCGGCCCGCACGTCTTGGATGCCGGCCTGCGCGGCCAGTGCACCGGCGGTGCGCTGGTTGTCACCGGTCAGCATCACTGTCTGGTAGCCAGCTGCGGTCAGGTCGCGGATCGCTTCGGCGGCCTCAGGCTTGAGCTCGTCGCGGATGCCTATCACTCCCGCGACCGTGCCCGCGACCTCGAGGACGGCGATCGTCATGCCCTCGGACTCGAGGGTGCGTGCTGCCTCGCTCAGGGTGCGGGGATCCACCCAGCGGGGTGAGCCGACCCGGACGCGGTCGTCTCCGAGGAGGCCGGTGATGCCCTGTCCGGAGTGCTCGGTGACCTCGGTGAGCTGGGCGGTCTCGGGTGCGGCGGTGAGGATCGCGGTGGCCAGTGGGTGGGTGCTGTGTGCTTCGAGCCCGGCAGCAACGGCCAGCACCTGGTCCGGGTCATACGTCCCGGTGGTCTCGACGGTGACGACCTCCGGTCGACCGCGGGTCAGGGTGCCGGTCTTGTCGAGGGCCACCGTCCTGACGGCGCCGAGCTGTTCGAAGGCTTCGCCGGACTTGATGACGACGCCGAACCGGCTTGCGGCCCCGATCGCGGAGATCACGGTCACGGGGACGGCGATGGCCAGGGCGCAGGGAGAGGCCGCCACGAGGACGACGAGGGCACGCTCGGTCCATAGCGCGGGGTCGCCCACGACGAACCCGAAGATCATGACGAGAGCCGCCAGGACCAGGACGGCGGGAACCAGCGGGCGGGCGATGCGGTCGGCCAGGCGGGCGCGTTCGCCCTTGCGGGCGCCTGCCTGTTCGACGAGCTTGACGATGGTGGTCAGGGAGTTGTCCGTGCCGCCCGAGGTGGCCTCGATCTGGAGCGGCCCGGTTCGGTTGATCGATCCGGCCGGGACGGGGTCACCGGGGCCGATCTCGACAGGAATGGACTCACCGGTGATCGCGGAGGTATCGATGCTGCTGGTCCCCGTGATGACGACTCCGTCGGTGGCGACGCGTTCGCCGGGCCGGACCACGAGGATGTCGAGCTCCTGGATCTGCGCGGCGGGGACCTCGACGTTGCCCGAGAGCTTGGAGATCGTCGCGGTCTCCGGGATCAGCGACAGCAGGGCGCGCAGGCCGTTGCGGGCTCGGTCCATCGCGCGGTCCTCCAGGGCTTCGGCGATGGAGAACAGGAACGCCAGCGCGGCGGCCTCCCCGACATGCCCGAGCAGGACGGCGCCGACGGCGGCGATCGTCATCAGCAGGCCGACGCCGAGCCGTCCCCGGGCCAGGCGCTTGACCGCACCGGGCGCGAACGTCCAGGCACCCGCGGCCAAGGAGAGAGCGAGCACGACGGTCGCGGCAGGGGTAACGCCGGTCCACTCCAGGATGTAGCCCACGAGCAGGAGCAGACCGGATCCCAGGGGCAGGAGGATGCCTGGGTCGCGCCACCACGGGCCGGCGTCCTCGTCGCCATGACCGTGCTCGTGCTCGTCATCATGATCGTCGTCATGACCGTGCTCATCGTGGTGCTGGTCGCCGTGATCGTCGGCCTTGCGAGCCGCGAGGGTGAGCGGGTGCTTCGTCTCGTCAGGGTCGGGGCCGCAGCAGATGTCGTTCACCGCACGCCCTCCCGCTCCACGCCCGGGGCCGCGCCCACCGTGTCGGCCGTGTCGGCGGTGTCCTGGGTGGCCCCGGGGCCGCAGCACAGCGGCACGTCGCAGTTCTCGTCCAGGCACGGCGCCCCGTCGTCGACCGCGAGCACGGTCTCGACCAGCACGCCGATGGCCCGGGTCAGGTGCGGGTCGGCGATCTCGTACCTGGTCTGCCGGCCCTCCGGCGTGGCGACCACGATGCCGCAGCCGCGCAGGCACGCCAGGTGGTTGGAGACGTTCGTCCGGGTCAGGTCCAGGTCGCGGGCCAGCTGCGCCGGGTAGCCCGGCTGGTCGATCAGGCTCAGCAGGATCCGGGAGCGGGTCGGGTCGGCCATCGCCCGGCCCAGCCGGTTCATCACGTCCAGCCTCGAAGCAAGAGTCAGCATGGGATGACTATACAGTGATCGCTGACGTATCGGGGGTGGTGCCGAGGGTGCGGCGTCCGACGACCTACCTGGGTTGTGATCGACGTCCGCCACGGTCGGACAGCTGCTCCTGCGTGGTGATGCGGGTGGCCAGGCGGTGCGCGTCCTGGCCGACGAATCCCAGCAGGGCGGAGCCGCGGCTGCGTTGCCAGGGCCGGCCCAGCACGTGCAGACCCCGAGTGGGGGTGTTGAGCCCTGTGGTCTGTAGTGCGCCGTGTTCGTCGAGGGCGCCGGGGATGTGGATCCAGCGGTCGTCGTGCCGGTAGCCGGTAGCCCACAGGATCGCGTCAGGCTGCAGGGTGGTCCCGTCGGCGAAGGAGATGGTCCGGCAGGCGCCGGCTAGTGCGCGAGGCCGGAACTGCACGCCGGCAGCGTGCAGCGCGGCGCGGCTGGTGCCGATGATCGGGTCGTTCGCGCGCAGGCGCCGCCCGATGCGGGTGTCGGGCGGGGCGCTGACCAGGCGGGTACGGGTCAGCCACCAGAAGATGTCGCGGCCGGCGATCCGTTGCGGGACCGTGCGGGCGGTGGCGCCGTGGGCCAGGTGGACGGTCCGACCGGCGCGTGCGAGCTCGAGCTGGTATCCGGTGTTTCCGGCGCCGACGACCAGGACCACGCCCTGAGGGACGTCGTCCGGTCGTCGGTAGTCGTGAGAGTGCGACGCCGGCAGGTCGGGTTCGAGGTGGTGGGCGAACGCGGGCGTGGCCGGGGTGCCGAAGGCTCCGGTCGCCACGACGACCCGGGCCGCGGTGATGGGTCCGGTGGGCGTGTCCAGCGTGAACGTGTCGTCCTTCACGAGCGATCGGACCGGTGACGCGGTGCGCAGGGGCAGGCCAAAGCGCTCGGCGTAGTCGATCAGGTATCGGGCGACATCCCTGCCGCCGGGGTACCGATCGCCCGGACCGGGAAACGGGAGGCCGGGAAGCGCGCTGTAGGCGGCGGGGGTGAACAAACGTAGGGAGTCCCACCGGTTCGTCCAGCTCGCCCCGACCTGGTCGTCAGCGTCGAGCACCAGGTGCTGGACGCCGGCGCGGGTCAGGTAGTAGCTGATCGCCAGTCCGGCCTGTCCGCCGCCGACCACGACGACCCTGTGATCGGCGGCGATCGCCTCAGGCATCCACGTGCGGGCAGTCGGGCACGACGAGGATGGTCAGGGTGTGCTGGTCGGACAAGGGCATCTCCCGAGTGCGGCAACGGTGTCCGGCCACGGTGGCGCGGAGCCCGCGGCGGGGCCGTGGTCGGCTAGGCGTGGCTGGGGGCTTCGTGGTCGCGGTGCGCGACCGGTTCGATCTGGAAGGTCGAGTGCTCGACGGGGACGTCGAAGTGGGTGGCGACGCATTCTTGGAGGTCGTCCAGGATCCGTGGGGCGTGGCCGTCGTTGAAGCACCCTTCCTCGACCACGACGTGGGCGCTGATGATGGGCAGGCCGGTGGCGATCAGCGAGGCGTGCATGTCGTGCACCTCGCGCACGTGGTCGATCTCGACCAGGTGGGCCCTGACCTGGTCCAGGTCCAGGCCGGGTGGTGTCGTCTCCAGCAGCACCGACGCCGTCTCGCGCAGCAGCTTCACGGCGCGAGGCAGGATCAGGGCGCCGATGAGCAGCCCGGCGATCGCGTCGGCCTGCTGCCAGCCGGTCGTGGCGATCACGATCGCCGCGATGATCACGCCGACCGATCCGAGCGCGTCGTTGAGGACCTCCAGGAACGCGGCCCGCAGGTTGAAGTTGGCCGTGCGGCGGCTGGCAAGGACCAGCATCGACGCGACGTTGCCGACCAGGCCGATGATGCCGAAGATGAGCAGCTCGGTGGACGGGATCTCCGGTGGGCCGAACAGTCGCTGGACACCCTCGACCAGGACGTAGACCCCTACCGCGAGCAGGACCGCTGCCTGCCCGAGCGCGGCCAGGACCTCTGCACGCCGGTAGCCCCAGGTGCGGTGGGAGGAGGCCGGCCGCAGGGTCAGCGACGCGGTGACCAGGGCCAGCAGCAGGCCCGAGGCGTCGGTGAGCATGTGCGCGGTGTCCACCAGCAGCGCCAGGCTGCCTGTCAGCAGCGCACCGATCGCCTGCGCGACCAGGATCGCGGCGGTGATCGAGAACGCGACCGCCAGCCGTCCGCGGTGGTCCTCGGCGCCCAGGGCGACGTGGTCGTGGTCGTGACTCATCCGACACGCTCCTGCTCGGCACGCTCCTGCGGCCCGAGGTGGGTGCACAACGTCACGGCCGAACCGGTGGCCTCCAGCAGCCCCTCGGTGACGGCGAACAGCGAGACCAGCCGCTCGGGCTCGACCAGCGAGAACACCGAGGCCCGGCCCTCGGCCCGCGAGGTGACGAGCCCGCACTCGCGCAAGCACGCCAGATGCGCGCTGACGGTGCTCTGCGCCAGGCCGAGATGCTCGGTCAGCTCCCGCACCCGGTGCTCGCCCGAGAACAGGTGCTGCACGATCAGCAACCGTGTCGGCTCGCCCAGCGCCCGGTAGAGCGCGGCAGCCGGTGCCACCGTCGCGGCTTCATCCAGGGGGGCATCGAGCCCCACTGAGTCCTGAGCCTTCTGATTCATCGCCATGTGCCGATGCTATCGCTATCCGACGAGATGTCCAAGAGTGACGGTCTTGAGCGGCACTGTCCCTCACGGCTGTTCAGTGGGAGTCCCGATCTTGAGCCTGGGTCGCTCGCGCTGATTCGTCGACGACGCGGTCGGTAGAGGCACAAGTCCGGTCACCCGCGCGCTAGAGTTTGGGTACCCGAACTTCTGGAGATCCGGATGACTCGCACCGTCGCAGAGCCACGCATGGGCCGCGCCCGCCTCATCGCCCTGCTGGGCCCCGCCTTCGTGGCGTCCATCGCCTACGTGGACCCCGGCAACGTGGCCGCGAACCTCACCGCCGGTGCCCGGTACGGCTACCTGCTCGTTTGGGTGCTGGTGGCCGCCAATGCGATGGCCGTGCTGGTGCAGTACCTCTCGGCCAAGCTCGGCGTGGTCACGGGCCGGTCGCTGCCCGAGGTGCTCGGGGACCGGCTGCCCCGCCCGGCGCGCCTGGCGTACTGGGTGCAGGCCGAGATCGTCGCCGCCGCGACCGACCTCGCCGAGGTGATCGGCGGCGCGATCGCCCTCTACCTGCTGTTCGGCGTGCCGCTCGTGCTCGGCGGGATCATCACCGGAGTCGTGTCCCTGCTGGTCCTGGCGGTACAGCAGACCCGCGGGCAGCGGGCCTTCGAGGGCGTGGTCACCACGATGCTCGCCGTGCTCACCGTCGGCTTCTGCGCCGGCCTGTTCTTCTCCCCGCCCGACCCGGCGGGCATGCTGGCGGGCCTGGTGCCGCGCCTGGCCGGCGCGGACTCCGTGCTCCTGGCCGCCTCCATGCTCGGCGCCACGGTGATGCCGCACGCGATCTACCTGCACTCCGCGCTGGCCCGTGACCACCTGCACCCCGCGCTGGCCGGCGGCGACGTGCGCACGGCCACGACGGCGGTGCCGCGGGTGATCCGTGCCACGCGCATCGACGTCGTGCTGGCGCTGGTGCTCGCCGGGAGCGTGAACATCGCCATGCTCGTGCTCGCCGCCGCGAACCTGCCCGGCCGGGCCGGGACCGACACCATCGAGGGCGCGCACGCCGCGATCGCCGGGACGCTCGGGCCGGTGGTGGGTGTGCTGTTCGCGGTCGGGCTGCTGGCCTCGGGGCTGGCGTCGACCTCCGTCGGCGCCTACGCCGGCGCGGAGATCATGGCCGGTCTCCTGCACATCCGCGTGCCGCTGCTCACCCGCCGCCTGGTCACGCTGCTGCCCGCTATCGCGCTGCTCATGACCGGGATCTCGCCCACCTGGCTGCTCGTGGTGAGCCAGGTGGTACTCAGCTTCGGCATCCCCTTCGCGATGATCCCGCTCGTGCGACTCACCCGGGACCGCGAGCTGCTGGGCGAGCACCGCAACGCCGTGACCACCCAGGTGCTGGCCTGGACGGTCGCCGGGGTGATCGTCGCGCTGAACGTCACCCTGCTCTACCTCACCTTCGCGGCGTAGACCTGGCGGGTTCAGGGGGCGGGGGCAAGAGGCGCGGGGCAAGCGGCAACCACGAGCCCGACGCCGACCGAGGCGCGTCCGGGCGCCCTGCAGGGTGGGCACGTAGCGTGGGGTCAGAGCCGTTGGTCACGCTCGGCCAGATGCTCGAGGTAGGCGTTGTAAGCATCCAGTTCCGGATCGTCGTGCAGGGTCCGGCGGTCGGCGGCGGCGGTCTGCCGGGACTCGTCCTTGCGCCAGCGGACGAAGATGATCAGCAGGATGATCAGGGCGGGCAGCTCGCCGTAGGACCAGGCCAGGCCACCGGCGGTGACCTGGTCGGCCAGGACGTCGATGCCCCAGGACGCCGGTGGGTGGGTGAAGGCGCTGACCATCGGCGTGGTGGACATCATCACGATGACGCCGAAGAAGGCGTGGGTCGGCATCTCAATGAACATATCGGCTGCCCGACCGAGGTGCCCCTGCGGGCTGGGCAGCGGATCACGGGACAGGACCGGGACCGTGAACAGGATCCCGGAGACAAGGAACAGCAGCTCCAGGCCCAGGTGCCCAGTCCAGGTACTGAGCAGACGCCCGGCCAACGAGCTGAAGTACAGGGCGTAGAAGCACAGCAGGAACACCGGGATCATCAGCGCCGGATGCAGCAGCACACGCCCGGCCCCCGACCGCAGCCCCCACCGGGCCGCGACCAGCACCGCCCTGCCAGGTCCGTGGTGGGGCACGGCGCGTAGCAGGAGCGTGCCGGGCCGGCCCAGCACCAGCAGGGGCGGGATGGCCATCATCAAGGTGAGCTGCTGGAACATGAACACGGAGAACATCTCCAGCCCGTACCCCTCCACCCCGGCGCCCATGACGACCACCAGGACCGCGCACCCGGTCAGGAACGACAGCGTCGCCCACGGCGACCACCGCCTGCCCGTGGCCCAGACCCGGATCACACCCGCCAGGTACAGGACAGCCAGGACCAGCCCGATCACCGGGATCACCGGGACCGGCTGGAGTGTGGGCGCCAGATACGTCTCCCAGGACGGCGGCGCGGTCGGGATCCAGACCGGGCCGTCGACATGGGTCCCGAGCCCGGTCACTACTGCATTCATCGCCTGGGTCGTCGCTCCGGCCGACGCGCTCGCCGGGATCATTCTTGTGCGTCGGGACCGCTGGCGGAGTCGGCCGGCTCGGCGCTGCGGTCTCGGCGTCGGGTGGCGTACGTGACCACGACCAGGATCGCGACTGCGACGGCGATCCCGACGGCCACCACCACGAGCGGGTCGGAGGTTCGCCCGTTGTCGTGCGAGTCCGCCGCGGCTGCTTGTCCCTGACCTGCCGCGGGTGTCTCCCGCGCGTCCTGGGTTGGGGCGGTGCTGGTGGGTGCCGTACCGGGGTCGGTCTGCGTCGTCCGGGTGGGTACCGGGGACGACGCCTCGCCGGTCGAGGGGGCCGCCGGCTCGAGGCTGAACTCGAAGGCGCCCTCGATCGGGTGCCCGTCGGAGGAGACCACGTGCCAAGCCACCGTGTAGGTACCCGCTGGTCCTTGCCCGGTCACGGGGATGGTCACCGTCGCGGTGGCCTCATCGACACGGGCCGTGCCGGTGGGGACCATGCTGCCGTCCGCCGCGGTGATGACGACCTGCGCGCCGGTGGCCAGCGGCGCGTCGGACAGAGTCAGGATGATCTCGGGCGGCAGGGCGGTGATGGCCGTGCCGTCGGCCGGGGTGGAGGACTGCAGCTGATCGTGGGCGGACGCCGGTGCCTGGGCCAGGGTGAGTAGCAGCAGCGTGACCAGCGCGGTTCCCACCAGTCGTAGCTGCGAGCCGAGGCGCGGTGTCGGTGTCGTGCCGGTTGTCGGGTGGAGAGTCTCGCGGGAGTGCATCGGGTTTTCATCTCAAGTGCAGGAGGCATCGGGCGGCACGTCGAGCCGACGCGCCGCAGGAGCGTGAGGGCGAGCTGGTGCCCGGCCCTCACGCGAGCGGGTCAGCCGACCCGGACGAACGTCGGGTTGGACTGCCAGATCTGTGAGTACCGCACGGTCTGGCCCGGGACGGGGGCCTCGATCTGCATGCCGTCGCCGGCGTAGATCGCGATGTGCCCGGGCGACCAGATCAGGTCGCCGGGCTGCGCCTCGGGCCAGGGCACTTCGGGACCGGCGTACCGCTGCTCGGACGAGGTCCGGGGCAGGTTGATCCCGACCTGTGCGTACACGTACGAGGTGAACCCGGAGCAGTCCATCCCCGCGGGGGTCGACCCGCCCCAGAGGTACGGCACCCCGAGGTACCGCATCCCGATCGATACCACCGCCGAACCCCGTTCGGCGACCTCCCTGGCGGCGGCCTGCGCCTGGTACTCCTCGTTCTCCGAGGCGGAAGTCACCGAGACGGCCGTGCTCTCGACCTTCAGCTCCGCATCGGGAGCGACGGACACGACGGGGGCCGCGGCAACCGCCTGGCGGGCCTGTGCAGTCAGGGCGTTCAGGCCTGCCGAGTCGAGCGTGCCCTGAACGGGCTTACCGGCCAGCGAGGTGGTGACCGCCGTAGTGGCCGGGGCCGCTTGTGCCGGGCCGGCGACCAGGGACAGCAGCACACCGGAACCGGCCGCGGCGACCACTGCGGTGCGTCCGGCGAACGCGGTCACGTGCTCCGACGTGGCTTGGGCGACGCTGGCCAGGAGGGGACGGCGGACCGCCCGGTGACGACCACGACTGGACGTGGTCGTCGGGTTGAAGCTGGGCTCCATGAAAGCTGGGACCTTTCGGATCGCAGTAGGACCACGCACGCGCCCCGGGGCCCGAGGTGCGCTGAACCGGTCGGCACCGAAGGGGGTGGTGTCGACGGGATGCGGTGGTCTACGTCCGAGAGATCCCCAGGGCGGTCAGCGACGGCGCCGCCGCGACAGTCCCGATGGGCCGGGCCGCAGGCCCGGGGTGCGCCATGTCTGACACGAGCCAGTGGACGGCGAGGTCGGACGCCATGGCCGGCCCGGGAGGGGCGGGCGTGACCGGGTCGCACTGCGCCGTCGCCGAATGGTGGTCGGAACAGCCATGTGATCCGCCACCCAGTGGTGCGGGAGCCGACTCGACCCCGGGCGCCTGGGCGGTCGCGGGCTCCTGCTCCGAGCCCAGCACGGCCTGATGCGAGTGCCCCGCGCTCTGGGGCGGCGCGCCCAGGTGGACGTTGCACAGGACATGCACACTGACGACAGCGAGTACCAGGAGCATGACCGTCAGGACGCTCGCAGTCTCTCGCCGGGGACCGGCGAGCAGGCAGCGGAGGCGACGTGTCAGGCTCATGGCCAGCCAACAGTAACGGAACGGACACGGTGCTGGGCAACACCGCGCTGTGATGCAGCACGCCCCGACACGACCGGGTCGGGTCTCCTGGCGGTGCACGCGCCTCGATGACGGGCTTCGCTGTTGCTGGATCTCATGCTGCGCCCGGAGCGTCAAGGCTGTGCCTCTAGGATGCTCCCACTATGGGTGTCCCGGTCCGACGTCGAGCAGGTTCGAGCGCTGTGCAGCGTGTGCTCGTGATCGTGCTGCTCGCGCTGACCGGTGTGCTCGGTGTTTGCGCAGGCGCGTCGTCCGTCCCACCGGCGACGACGACTGCAGTCCCGGCGGTGCCGGGTCTGGACCCGGTGGCGTGGCCCGGCGGCGAGAGCGTGATCTCTGCCCATGACGCTGGGTCAGAAGCCCGGGCCCATGTCCATGACGCGATCAGCCTGCTGTGCCTGTGCGCCCTTGTCGCGGCCGGTGTCCTCCTCGTCACCAGCCGGGGTGCGCCGCTGCACAGGCTGCGTCGACGTGTCCAGGCGACCGCGTGGCCGTCGCGCGCGATGCGTGTTTTCGCTCCGGTGACCTTGACGGACCCGTTGTCGTGGGGCGTGTGCCGACGGTAGATGCCGCGAGCGTTTCGATGGTGAACGCTCTCCCGCATCGCTGAACCCGAAACCGCCCCCGCACTCAGGGGCGGCCTGGTCTGTGCCTGATTCCTGCCTAACGTCGGCACACGCCGTCGCAGGCGCTCCGCGCGCCCTTCCGGCAACACCGCTGCCGGTCGGCGCGCCACTAATGACTGCATCGCCTGTCCGCCCATGGCAGCGGACAGGGCTGATTCCTGGAAGGGACCCCTGGATGGAAATCTCTGCTCTGAGCGTGCTCCTTGTCTGGTCGGCGGCCACCGCACTGGTGGTGGCGCTCATCGCGTTCGCGATCGACCTCTCGCGACAGGCCGAGCATCGCGCAGTACCTGCTTTCACCGGCGTGTCCACGATAGTCGCGCCCCGGCGTGCTGCGGCCGTCGGCGTGTCTACGACGTGGCTGGCCACGAGCCTGCTCATCTTGGCCATCGTGCTGCGCGGCGTCGCGGCCGGCCGTACACCGTGGTCGAACATGTACGAGTTCACGCTGGTGGGGACCTGCGCGGCCCTGCTCGCGTTCGTCCTGCTCAACCTGCGCCGCGACGCGCGCTTCCTGGGCACCTTCGTTGCCGGTACCGCGGCACTGTTCCTGGTGCTGGCCGTCAACGCGTTCTACCTACCGGCAACCGGCCTGTTCCCGGCCCTGCAGTCCTACTGGCTGGTCATCCATGTCGGCGTCGCCGTCGGTGCCGCCGGGATCTTCACCGTCAGCTTCCTCCTCTCCTCGCTGCAGCTCCTGCGCGACTCCCGCGACGAAGGCGGTGCGCTGGCGGGGCGTCGCGCGTGGCGCTGGCTGGAGAACCTTCCTCCCGCCGGCACGCTCGAGTCGCTGTCGTTCCGGCTCAACGCCATCGGCTTCGTGGCCTGGACGTTCACCCTCATCGGTGGAGCGATCTGGGCCGAGAGCGCCTGGGGCCGGTACTGGGGCTGGGACCCCAAGGAGGTGTGGAGCTTCATCATCTGGGTCGTGTACGCGGCCTACCTTCACGCCCGCACCACGCGCGGCTGGGCCGGCCGCAAGGCCGCCTGGTTCGTGCTGGTGGGTTACGCCTGCGTGGTGTTCAACTTCACGGTCGTCAACCTGATCATCAACGGCAAGCACTCCTACTCCGGACTGACCGCCGGATGAGCGGCCACCCGCACCGGTCACGGTCACCCGCGGCGCCCGCCCCGGCCTCGTGACCGCCGCCAACTGAACCGTCCTGGGTTTCGTTCCGATCCTGATATGAGGAGGATTGGACGATGCCGAGCAAGTACCCGCAGTCGTTCCGGGACCGTGCCGTGCGGATGGTGGTCGAACGGTTGGAGGCCGAAGAGGGCCTGTCCCGGTTCCAGGCGATCAAGCAGGTCGCGCCGAAGCTGAACATCTCGATCGAGTCGTTGCGCCGCTGGGTCGAGCAGGCCGAGATCGACACCGGTACCAAGCCGGGCGTGACCTCGGATGCCGGCGAGGAGATCCGCCGGTTGAAGAGGGAGAACGCTGAGCTACGCCGCGCGAACGAGATGGCGGATTCAACCGGTCAGTGCAATGGGTGCTGTGAGATGGGGCAGACGCTGATCTCGGGAGGCACCGGATGCAGGGCAAGCATGGTCATCTC
>NZ_JBITFV010000028.1:0-48736 GCF_044456525.1 Promicromonospora sp. NPDC050880 | reverse complement strand
GGGGGGCCCCGGGGGGGGGGCCGGGGGGCCCGGGGGGGGGGCGGGCCCGGGGGGGGGGGGGGGCCGGGCCCCGGGGGCCCCCGGCCCCCCCCGGCGCGGACGGGATCTCCTTAGAGGGAGACGCCCACCAGGACCGTCTCCGGGACGAGGGTCACGCCGAACCGGTCGCGGACCCCGTCGCGGACCGCGCGCGCGAGCGCGACGACGTCCTCGGCGCGCGCCCCGCCCCGGTTGGTCATGGCGAGCGTGTGCTTGGTCGACAGGCGGGCCGGGCTCTGCTCCCCCGCGAGGCCGAAACCCTTGCCGAAGCCGGCGCGCTCGATGAGCCATGCCGCGCTGGTCTTCACGAGCGTGGGGTCGACGGCGCCGAGGCTCGGACCGGTCGACGTCTCCGGCGTCGACGAGCGGACGGGGTACCGGGGGGCGTCCTCGGGCAGGTGCGCCAGGTGCTCCACGGGGATCACGGGGTTGGTGAAGAACGAGCCGGAGTTCCACCGGTCGTGGTCGGGCTCCGCACCGAAGGCGGGCCGGTCCAGCAGCATGCCCTTGCCACCGCGCAGGCCCAGCACGGTCTCCCGGACGTCCTTCATCGGCGCGCGCTGCCCCACCTCGACGCCGAGGCGACGGGCCAGCTCCCCGTAACCCACGGGTGCCGACAGCGTGCCGAGCCGGAACTGGAGCTGGACGCTGAGCACCACGTACCGCGGCGAGGGGTACCAGGGCGCGAGCGGGTCGCTCTCGCGGCCCTCGCTGTGCATGGAGTGCTTGAGCAGCGACGTGCGGTACCCGAAGCCCAGCTCACCGACCGAGAAGGTCCGGACCCGCCGCTCCGCCCGGTCCCAGGTGCGCACCAGGGAGACCACGCCGGAGAGCTCCTGGCCGTACGCGCCGATGTTCTGCACCGGTGCGGCGCCGACCGTCCCCGGGATGCCCGACAGGGACTCCACGCCGACCCAGCCCTCGTCGACGGCACGCTCCACGAGCGCGTCCCAGTTCTGCCCGGCCGGGGCGCTGATCACGGCGCCGCCACAGGTGTCGGCGGACTCGACGGTGATCCCGCCGCGGACATCGCGCACGACCACGCCGTCGAAGCCCTCGTCAGCCACCAGCAGGTTGGATCCGCCACCCACGACGAGCAGCGGCACGCCGTCGTCGTCGGCGGTGCTCACCGCCTCGATCAGGGCTGCTTCCTCCTCGGCCTCGACGTACGAGGCGGCCGGGCCGCCCACGCGGAGCGTGGTGAGGTCGGCGAGGCTGGGCGCCACCGCTTGCGCCTGGACGGTGTCTGCCGGGTATGGGCTCACCGTGCAAGCCTATCTACCTGACGCGTTGGATTTGTGCACATCTTCGACATGGCGTGGGTGATGTCTGCCAAATCTGGAACCTTCCGGTGTCGGCAGACGTGTTCAATGCTCGCACTGGCGGGCCTGCCCGGCACTCCGGGGCCGTGCCCGTCCCTGCACTACCTCTTCACACCGGCCGCGGACGGCAGCGGACGGACCGAACGGGCCACGGCCAGGCCGAGCACCATCGGGACGAGCAGCACGAGGACCGCCAGGCGATAGCCCGTCGTGTGGGCGACGAAACCGATCAGCGGCGGCCCCACGAAGAACGCTGTGTAGGCGATGGTCGAGACCGCCGCGACGCGCATCGCGGCCCGGCGCGGCTCGTCGGACGCGGCGCTCATCCCCATCGGGAAGCCCATCGCGGCACCCAGCCCCCACAGGCCGACGCCGACCAGGGCCAGCCACAGCACCGGCACCAGCGCGAACGTCAGGACGCCGACGAACGCCAGGAGCGCGGAGAGCACGAGCACCGGCACGCGGCCGAACCGGTCGATGGCCCGCGTACCGGCCAGCCGTGCGGTGGTCATGGCCGTGAGGAAGACCGCGAGGCCCACGGCGCCCATGCCGTCGGAGGTGCCGAACCCGTCCACCACCGCGAGACCCACCCAGTCGTTCGCCACGCCTTCCGTCAGCGCGGCGGCCAGCACCACGAGGCCGATGGCCAGGGTGCGCGACTCACGCCACGCGGCGATCAGCCCCGCCACGCCGGACGACGGCGGGGTCACCTCCCCCGGGTCGGCGCCGTCCGCGCCGGTCGTCCCCGCGGTCGCCGTGCCGTCGGGCAGCGCGGCCGCGACCACGCTCGGCGAGAACCAGCGGGTCCCGATCACCACCGAGGCGAACGCCACGACACCGGCCGCCACCAGGTGCCAGAGCACCGGGACGCCCGCCGTCGCCACGAGGGCCCCGACGCCCGCACCGAGCACCGTGCCGAACGAGAAGCCGGCGTGGAAGATCGGCATCACCGCGCGCCCCAGCCGCTGCTCCACGGCGGCACCCTCGAGGTTCATCGCCGCGTCCCACACGCCGGCACCCACCCCGAACAGGACAAGGCCGAGCCGCACCGCGAGGTGCTCGCCCTGCGCCACCCCGACGCCCGCGACGGTCAGGCCGACGACCAGGAGCCCGGCGAACGAGAGGACCGTCCGCGCGGTACCGATCCGCTCGGCGACCAGCCCCGACAGGGGGATCGCCGCGACCGAGCCGATGGAGCCGGTGAGCAGGAGCAGGCCCATGTCCTGCTCGGAGAAGGAGAGACCGTCGCGTACGGCCGGCAGGCGGGACGCCCAGCTCGCGAACGCGAACCCGCTGGCGGCGAAGACCACGAAGACCGCACGGGCGGCGGCGTGTGCAGTAGGCACGGAACTCCTCGGTGCGATTGAATCTCCCGACCGTAGGCCACAACCTGGGATCAGCCCAGCCGATTCCGCGAGGCGAGAGAAGGACACGCGATGAGCCGCCAGACCGTACGACCGACCCTCGCCCGGGTCGCCGAGCTGGCAGGCGTCTCCGTCTCCACCGCCTCGCTCGCCTTCTCCGGCGCCGGCCCGATCACTCCCGAGACGCGGGAGAAGGTGCTGGCCGCGGCGCGCGAGCTCGACTACTCCGGGCCCAACCCGCTCGGGCGGCAGCTCAGGTCGGGCCGGTCCGGCATCGTGGGCGTGGTGATCGGCGACCAGCTCGGCCGGTCCTTCCGCGACCCGGTCTCGACCCAGGTGCTGCACGGCCTGGTCTCCGCCATCGGCGAGCAGGGGCTCGGGGTGCTGCTCATCCCCGGCATGCCGCAGGGCGCCACCGCGCAGTCCGTGGGCCTCGCCGCCGAGGCGGGGCTGCCCGCCGCCGTCGACCCGCTGGTCGAGGCCGCCGCGATGGACGTGGCCGTGCTCGTCTGGGGGACGCTGCCGGACGACCCGAACCTCGCGGCGCTGCAGCGCCGGGGCGTGCCGGTCGTGATCGGCGAGGGGCAGGACGTACCCGGCGTGCCCGTGGTCGGCGTCGACGACCGGCACGGTGCCGCCGAGGCCGTGCGGCACCTCGTCGAGCTGGGGCACACACGGATCGCGGAGATCACGCTGCCGTTCGGGCGGGACGAGCGGTCGGGCCTGGTCGACGCCGACCGCCTGGCCGCCGCGGAACGCACCCCCACCCGCAACCGGCTGGCCGGCGTGCGCGACGTCATCGAGCCGGTCATGTCGTGGGAGACGCCGGCGTCGCTCGTGGAGCACGGGCGCGACGCGGCCACCGAGATCCTGTCCGAGTGGGCTCCTGCACGGGACCGGCCGACGGCGATCGTCGCGCACTCCGACCTGCTGGCCGCCGGGGCCGTCATCGCGGCGCGTGAGCTCGGCCTGCGGGTCCCCGAGGACGTGTCCGTGGCCGGGTTCGACGGGCTCGACCTGCCGTGGCTGTCCCCCGACGTGCTCACCAGCGTGCACCAGCCGCTCGTCGAGAAGGGCCGGGCGCTCGGCATGGCCGTCGTCGCGCTGCTCGCCGGGGAGGAGCCGGAGTCGGTGCTGCTCCCGGTCACCCTCGTGGAGGGCACCACGACGGGCCCGGTCCCGGACCTGAGCGACCTCCCGTGACACACCCCGTCGAGTGCGGGATGTTCGCCCTTCTGGCACACAAGAAAGGGCGAACATCCCGCACTCAACGGGGACGGGTCAGGGGCGGAGCTGCGGGGACGGGAGGTAGACCTCGCCGCCCGCGGCGCGGAACTGCGCGGACTTGGCCGCCATGCCCTCCTCCGCCGCGGCCGCGAGCGCGGCCTGGGCCGGCGCCCCGCCGAACTCGTCGCGGATGTCCTGCGAGATGCGCATCGAGCAGAACTTGGGTCCGCACATCGAGCAGAAGTGCGCGGTCTTCGCCGCCTCGGCCGGCAGCGTCTCGTCGTGGTACGCCTCGGCCAGCTCGGGGTCGAGCGACAGGTTGAACTGGTCGCGCCAGCGGAACTCGAACCGGGCCTTGGACAGGGCGTCGTCCCGGTCTCGCGCACCGGGGTGTCCCTTGGCGACGTCGGCGGCGTGCGCGGCGATCTTGTAGGTCACCACGCCCGTGCGCACGTCGTCACGGTCGGGCAGGCCGAGGTGCTCCTTGGGCGTCACGTAGCAGAGCATCGCCGTGCCGTACCGGGCGATCTCGGTGGCGCCGATGGCGGACGTGATGTGGTCGTAGCCGGGCGCGACGTCCGTGACCAGAGGGCCCAGCGTGTAGAACGGGGCGCCGTCGCACAGCTCCTGCTGCCGCTCCACGTTCTCGCGCACCAGGTGGAACGGGACGTGGCCCGGGCCCTCGACCATGACCTGGACGTCGTAGGTCCAGGCCCGCTTCGTGAGCTCGGCGAGCGTGTCCAGCTCGGCGAACTGGGCCTCGTCGTTCGCGTCGGCGAGCGAGCCGGGGCGCAGGCCGTCGCCGAGGGAGAACGCCACGTCGTAGGCCGCGAAGATCTCGCAGAGCTCGTCGAAGTGCGTGTAGAGGAAGTTCTCCTGGTGGTGCGCCAGGCACCAGCCGGCCATGATCGAGCCGCCGCGGCTCACGATCCCCGTGACGCGGTCCGCCGTGAGCGGCACGTACCGCAGCAGCACGCCGGCGTGCACCGTCATGTAGTCGACGCCCTGCTCGCACTGCTCGATCACCGTGTCGCGGTAGATCTCCCAGGTCAGCGCGCTCGCGTCGCCGTTCACCTTCTCCAGCGCCTGGTAGATCGGCACGGTGCCGATCGGGACCGGCGAGTTGCGCAGCAGCCACTCGCGGGTCGTGTGGATGTCGTCGCCGGTGGACAGGTCCATCACGGTGTCGGCGCCCCACTTCGTGGCCCACTCGAGCTTTTCCACCTCCTGCGCGATGGAGCTGTGGACGGCGGAGTTGCCGATGTTCGCGTTGACCTTCACGAGGAACGCCTTGCCGATGATCATCGGCTCGGACTCGGGGTGGTTCACGTTGTTCGGGATGATCGCCCGGCCGGCCGCGACCTCGCTGCGGACCAGCTCGACGTCGCAGCCCTCGCGCAGGGCGACGAACCGCATCTCGGGGGTGACCACGCCCTGGCGCGCGTAGTGCATCTGGGTCACCCGCCGGCCGGGCAGCGCCCGGCGCGGGCGACGTCGTTCGCCCTGCCACTCCTGGGTCGCGGCGCCGCGACGCACCGCGCCGCGCCCGTCGTCGGCCAGGGCCCGGCGGCGGCCGTCGTACTCCTCGGTGTCGCCCCGGGCCACGACCCACGGCTCGCGGGCCGGGCCGAGGCCGCGGACCGGGTCGGAGCCCGGACCCTGCGTGCGGTAGACCCGCACCGGAGGGTTCGGGCTGCCGTCGGGGGACGGCGCCAGCGTGATCTCGGTGACCGGCACCCGCAGGCCGGCGTCGTGCGCGGGATCGGTGCCGTGCTCGTACGCGAGCGTGCGGGAAGGGGTGTGCTCCATCATCAGACTCCTGCTTCCTACGCCGGTGTTAACCGGACAGGTTCAACGGTCCCGGGCCGTCCAGCCCGATCTCAGCCCCTGCGCGGGGCACCCGTGGGATCGCGGACGACGTTAGCACCGTGCCGCCGTGCGGGTCTTCTTCGGCCGTGCCCAAAACACTTCTGCACCCGCGTCCGCTCTGATAGAGAAGGTCGACGGCTCGCTCACCGGGACGTGGGCCCCGAAGCCTGGAGGCAGGCATGTCGGTACGGAGAAGGTTGCGGACCACGGCGTTCGCGCTGGCGACGACAGGAGCACTCGTGATGCAGGCAGGGATCACGGCGAGCGCCGTGCCCGCGGGCTCGGCGCCGGACGTGGCGGCGTCGGACAACCGGATCACGCTCACCGCGTGGGACGGGGTGCGGGAGCTCCGCGCGGGTGAGACCACCAACCTGCGTGCGGACGCCCGCGGCGGGCTGGTGCTGGGCCGGGGCGGTGCGGTGGTCGAGTACACCGACCCGTTCGGCGACGGCGGCGCCGTGCGCTACGAGACGGGCCGGTGGACGTCGCCCGTGGTCGAGACCGGGTACCCGGTCGACGAGTCGGTGAGCTCGTGGAACGCGAGGACGCCGACGGGGACGTGGGTCGAGATCGAGTTCCGCGGGCGCAAGGCCGACGGGGCATGGACGAAGTGGTTCGTGATGGGGCGCTGGGCCTCGGGCGACGACTTCTCCCCCGCGGACGGCGGCGTGGGCGACATCCACCGCACCTCCGTGAACGGCCAGGCCGACGACGACGCGTACCTGTTCACCGACACGTACGTCGCGAAGTCGGGACACGAGCCGCACGCGTTCCAGACGCGCGTCACCCTGTACCGGCCGGAGGGCGCCCGGGTGTCCCCGCGGCTGGACGCCGTGACCACCATGACCAACGAGTACCTGCCCGACACGCACTACACCGGCACCAGCGACTTCACACTGGGCCGCGAGGTCGTGCTCGACGTGCCGCAGTTCAGCCAGAACATCCACCGCGGCGAGTACCCCGAGTTCGGGGGCGGCGGCCAGGTGTGGTGCTCGCCGACGTCGTCCACGATGGTCATCTACTCCTACGGGCGCGAGGTGCCGCCCGAGGAGCTGGAGGGCATCGAGGCACCGAACGGCGACCCGCAGGTCGACTACGCCGCGATGAACACCTGGGACTACGCCTACGAGGGCGCGGGCAACTGGCCGTTCAACGCCGCCTACGCGAACAGGTTCGGGCTGACGTCGTTCGTGACCCGGCTGCGCTCCCTCGCCGAGGCCGAGCGGTTCGTCGCGGCCGGCATCCCGCTGGTCCTCTCGATCAACTTCACGGCGGAGGAGATGCCGGAGGCCGGGTACGAGACCGACGGCCACCTGGTGGTGCTGCGCGGGTTCACGGCCGACGGCGACCCGATCCTCAACGACCCGCACGGCGCCACGAACGACGCGGTGCGGGTCGTGTACACGCGGGAGAACTTCGAGCGCGTCTGGCAGACCTCGACCGACGGCCTGACCTACGTGTACCACCCGAAGGACGTCGACCTCCCCCGGAGGGTCCCGGGCCTCACCCCGAACTGGTGACCCTCGGTCGAGTGCGGGATATTCGCCCTTTTCCCTGTGCCGGAAGGGCGAATATCCCGCACTCAACGGCGTACGCGGGTCAGCGGGGCGGGATCGGGAGCGGGTCGGACGTGTAGGACGCCGGGGTGTGGCCCGGGGCGGAGACCGTGACCCGGACCGTGAGGTCCGCTCCCCGGTCGCGGGCCGTCACCAGGTAGCGAGGGCCGGTCGCCCAGGCCACCGGCTCGCCGTCGCGGAGCCAGCGGTAGGCCACGTCGACGTCGTACGGCAGGTAGGTGCCGGCGTCGGCGGTCAGGATCCGGCCTACCCGGGCCTTGCCCTCAATCGAGGGGCCCGACACGTCCGCGACCACCGGGTCGTGGAGCTCGACGTCGGCCGCCTTGACGAAGACGTGCCGGTGCGCGAGCCAGAGCTGGTAGTACACGTCCTGGCCCCGGACCACCGTGCGGTCGCCCGGCCCCGAGCCGTCGAACGTCGTGGCGCGGTAGTAGTCCGAGGGCACGTCGTCGTCGGCCACGGCGTAGGTCTGGCCCATGCCCACCGTGTACTCGATGGGCGTCACGGGCTGCACCGGCACGTCCGGGTGCGCCGCGTACGCGGCCGCCTCCGGGTAGGCCCGGCCGAAGACCGGCGCCGGGGCGTCACCCGCCACGGTGACCGTCTTCGCCGTCGCCGGCACCACCACCGGGCGGTCGGCCGGGTTGTGCAGCCAGGCCAGCGACCCGGCCCACCACACGCCCAGCCACTCGCCCTCGACCCGGTCGACGACGAGCTTGTGCCCGGACTGCACGCGCGCGCTCACGTCGCTCGCGTACGTGGTGCCGTCCGCGCCGTCCGGCTTCCAGCCCGGGTCCTTGGCCAGGGGCGCGTCGGCCGACGGCGCCTGGTACAGGTACCGGAAGTTGGTGCCCGCACCCTCGACGCAGGCCCCGGAACCCGGCGACGCCTCCTCGCAGCCCGTGACCACGTTGACGTTGTCGGCGTACCCCGTGCGCACCTCGACGACGTCGCCCGGCTCGACGTCCGTGGTCGCCTCCAGGTCACCGCCGATCGGCGCGCCCAGCAGCTCGAAGTAGTGGTCCCAGTCCCAGTACGGGCCGGGGTCCCAGTGCACGTTCTTCGTGTACCCGGGCAGGATGCCCGGCACCTGGTCGTGGCCGATGACGTGCGCCCGGTCCAGCGGGATGTCGTGCTCCGCCGCGAGGTGGCGCACCAGCGCCGCCGACGACTGGTACATCGCCTCCGTGAACCACGTGCCCGTACCGGCCCAGCCCTCGTGCTCCAGACCGATCGAGTGCATGTTGAGGAACCAGTTGCCCGCGTGCCAGCCGACGTCGGCCGGGTCCAGGTGTGCGGCCACGTGCCCGTCGGACGAGCGCAGCGTGTAGTTCCACGCCAGGTAGGTCGGGTCCTGCACCAGGTTCACGCTGGGCTGGTAGGCCGTCTCGGTGTCGTGGATCAGGATGTAGTCGAGGCTCGGGCCACCCTGCCCGGTGCGGTCGGCCTGGTCGTGGTTGCCGTAGTCGCCGGTGTCGTCCGGCAGGTCCGGGGACCCCTTCTCGTACGGCGCCGGGAGCCACTCGCACCCGAGGTCCGCGGGGCAGTCGGCCTGCGGGTCGCTCGCCAGGGCGCTCCCCGGGACGGTGACGTCCGGGTTGCCCGTGAGGATCACCGCGCCGTCTTCCGGGGTCGTGGTGCCCGCGCCGTCGCGGAGCGTGCGGTAGACGTTCGCCGTGAAACCGTCGACGTCGCTCATGCGGGACACGGCGTCCTCCCAGGCACCCAGGTCTGCGGACGACGTGGCCGTCTCCGGGGCCGTCTTCGTGGCCGTCTCTGCCGCGCCGTCGCGGACCGCCTGGGCCCGGTAGGCGGCGAGCAGCGCCGCACCACCGCACACGTTGGCCTGCGCGTCCGACCGGAGCGTGGCCTGGTCCAGACCCGTCAGCGCCGCCGCGCGGGCGAGCTCGGACGTGCCCGTGCGGGCCGGGCCGGGCTTGTCGTTGACGGCCGACAGGGGCAGGCCGTCGCCGTGCGCGTGGCCCGGGCCGGCGTCGCCCGCCAGGTTGAACACCCCGTATCCGCCGTCGGTGCTGGCCTGGCCGGCGTGCTGGTCCCAGCGGGACTCCAGGTAGGCGACGGCCTTGAGCAGGTCGGCCGGCACCCCGGTGGCCGACGCCGCGGCGTCGAACGACTCGTCGAGCGAACCGGCGGCGAGCACGGGGGCGCAGGCGACCGTCCCGACGTCCGACGCCGTCCCGCCCGGTGGGGCGGCCGCTGCCGAGAGCGGGATGAGCGGTAGGAGTACCCCGGCCACCGTGGCCAGGGCTGTGACACGTCGTCGTGACGGCACGCGAGGTTCCTCTCGTCGGACAGGCTCGGTCGAGAGAATCACATCGGATCCGGCCCCGCACGGGAAGGGGCAGCGGGTTAAAAGTCCGTGACATGGGCGCCGGAGCGCCCCGGGTCAGAGGCGGACGACGGCCTGGGCGCGGCCCAGGACCTTGGCACCGTCCACCGTGACGGCGAGGTCGACGCGGACCGTGCCCGCCTCGGCGTCGACCGCACCGACCGTGCCGGTGACGTCGATCGACGCGACGCCCGGGTTCGGCACCTCGACGGGCTTGGTGAACCGCGTCTGGTAGTCGACGACGGCGCCCGGGTCGCCCGCCCAGTCGACGACCAGGCCCACCACGGTGCCCATGGTGAGCATGCCGTGCGCGATGACGCCGGGCAGGCCCGCCTCCTGGGCGAACCGGTCGTTCCAGTGGATCGGGTTGAGGTCACCACTGGCGCCGGCGTAGCGGACGAGGTTCGCCCGGTCGAAGGTGACCGTGCGCGTGCCGATCACGTCGCCGACGGCGAGGGTCGCGAGGTCGGGGCGGCTCATGCGTCCGCTCCCCGGATCGCGAGGGTCGAGACGACGGTGGCGACGGGCTCACCGGGGGTGTCCGCCTCGGGGGACGGCACCTCGACGTGCTGCGGCATCGCGTAGATCTCGCAGCGCGTGGTCACCATGCTGATAGCGCCGCGGGAGACGACGCGGTCCACGTGCAGCACCGTCGTGAGCTCGTCGCCGGCGACGATCGGGCGGTGGTGCGTGAAGCGCTCGTCCGCGTGGACCACGCGCGAGAAGTCGATGTCGGCGGCCGGGTCGCTGATGTACTGCGACTCGGAACGCTGCGCCACCACGACCGCGAACGTGGGCGGGGCGACCAGGTCCGGATAGCCAGAACCCCGCGCCGCCACGAGGTCGTGGTGCGCGGGGTGCGTGGCACCGACGGCAACGGCGAACTCGCGGATCTTCTCGCGGCCTACGGAGTAGGGGGCGTCGGCCGGGTAGACCCGGCCCTCGAAGTCAGGATTCGCCACGTCGGTCGAACGACTGCCTACGGGACTCAGCGAGTCTCGCGGTGCGACGTGTGCTTGCCGCAGCGCGGGCAGAACTTCGCCAGCTCCAGGCGGTCAGGGTCGTTGCGGCGGTTCTTCTTCGTGATGTAGTTCCGCTCCTTGCAGTCCACGCATGCCAGCGTGATCTTCGGGCGGACGTCCGCGCTCTTGCTTGCCATGGCTCTCACCTCCGCGCCTCGAGAGGGAGGCGCCATGTGTCTTCTCGTCGCCCGGCATGGGACGCCGGACGGATGTACTTGCTTGGTAGCGAGGGCGGGGCTCGAACCCGCGACCTCACGATTATGAGTCGTGCGCTCTGACCAGCTGAGCTACCCCGCCGCGCGTGACTGAACGCGAGGCCGTCCGGAGGACGACCCCGCGTCGATCACAGAGCCCCGAAAGGGAATCGAACCCTTGACCTTCTCCTTACCATGGAGATGCTCTGCCGACTGAGCTATCGGGGCGCGAGGAAGACTCTACATGCCCTCCGGCCTGGCGTGAAATCGAATCGGGTGTGAGGTGCGCCGCGCCGCCCGGACGAGCCCCCGGCAGGGGTTCACGGCCAGTCCGGACGGCCTGTCCGGGCCGGTGCGGCGGCACGTGGAACGGCTCCGGCACCGGCGACCACGACCCGCCTGGAACGACGAACGGGAGCCCGGCTGACGCCGGACTCCCGTCCATGACTCACGTGGCTGGTGAGGGATTCGAACCCCCGAAGGCTGAGCCGTCTGATTTACAGTCAGATCCCTTTGGCCGCTCGGGCAACCAGCCGTGAACGGTGCCAACCATAGCCCCCCGACGGCGTCTGCGAGAAATCGAAATCGCGCCCCGCCTGGTGACGAGCCCCACAGGCCGGGCCGGGGCCTGCCGGACCGCCCGAGTCCTATGGTGACGCCGTGACACAACACCAGGATCGCTGGGGGCTGCCCCTCGGAATCGGCGCCTACCTGTTCTGGGGCGGGATGCCGCTCTTCTTCCCGCTGCTGGAGCCCGCGGGTGCCGTCGAGATCGTGGCCCACCGCATCGTGTGGAGCCTCCTCTTCTGCCTGATCGTGCTGACCGCCCTGCGCCAGCTCGCCGAGTTCTGGGCCGCGCTGCGCACGCCCCGCGTCCTGGGCACGTTCACCGTCGCGGCGGCCCTGATCGTCGTCAACTGGGGCGTGTACGTGTACGCCGTGCTCAGCGGCCGCGTGCTCGACGCCGCGCTCGGGTACTTCATCAACCCCATCGTGACCGTGCTGCTCGGCGTGCTGGTGCTGCGCGAGCGGCTGCGGCCCGTGCAGTGGCTGGCGATCGGCTTCGGTGTCGCGTCGGTCGTGGTGCTGTCCACCGGGCTCGGCGGGCTGCCGTGGATCTCGCTGTGCCTCGCGTTCTCGTTCGGCCTGTACGGCCTGGTCAAGAACCGGGTGGGCCGCACCGTCGCGGCGCTGCCCGGGCTCGCCGTCGAGACGGTGGTCGCCACCCCGTTCGCCCTCGCCTACCTGGTCTGGCTGGGCGACAGCGGCACCTTCACGGGGCATGGCCCCGGGCACTCGCTGCTGCTCGTGTCCACGGGTGTGGTGACCGCGCTGCCGCTGCTCCTGTTCGGGGCCGCCGCGCGCCGTCTGCCGCTGTCCGTGGTCGGGATGCTCCAGTACCTCGCGCCCGTGCTGCAGTTCCTGGTGGGGGTGCTCGTGTTCCACGAGCACATGCCACCCGCCCGGTGGGCCGGGTTCTTCCTCGTGTGGGTGGCGCTGGTGCTGCTCACGGTCGACGGGATCCGCCGGAGCCGGCGAGCCCCTCGTCCCGGCCTGTCCTGACCCCCTGGTCGCGGTGCGGCGACCGCACCGGCGACCAGGGCCGTCGTCGGACGGATCACATGGTCCCGGGGACCTGGCGGACCGTCACGTTCAGGCGGTTGTACACGTTGGTCACCGCGATGTGCATCACCAGCGCGGCGAGCGCCTGCTCGTCGTAGTGCTCGGCCGCGGCGGCCCAGACGTCGTCAGGCACGGGGTCGGAGCTGTCGGCGATCCGGGTCATGGCCTCCGCGAGAGCGAGCGCCGCGCACTCGGCGTCCGACAGGAACGGCGACTCGCGCCACGCGCTGACCGCCGCGAGGCGGTCCTCCGACTCGCCGGCCTTGCGCGCGGCGCGCATGCCGTAGTCGATGCACCAGCCGCAGCCGTTGATCTGGCTGGTCCGCAGGTGCACGAGCTCCAGCGTGCTCGCAGGCACCCCCTGGCCGTGGACCGACTGGCCCAGGCCGTAGAGCGCCTTCACCGCACCGGGCACGATCATGGCCGGGTTCGTCATGCGGGGTGTCACGGTCCGCAGGTGCGGGGTGGTGGACGCCTCGGGGGCGAAGTCGATGGTGCCGGTGGTCGTGCCCGTGGTCGTCTCGGTGCTCATCGCGGTCCTCTCGTCGTGGCCGGAGGTCCGGCCTGTCACACCGGCGCCCTGCGCGCCGTCACCCCTTCGACGACCCCGAGAACCAGGATGTGACAGATGACCCCCGACGAGCTCGCCTCCGCCTTCGAGCAGCACCGGCCGCGCCTGCGCGCGATCGCCTACCGGATGCTCGGCAACCCCGACGACGCCGACGACGCGCTCCAGGAGACCTGGTTGCGCCTGAGCCGCACGGGCGCGGACGACATCGACAACCTCGCGGGCTGGCTGACGACGGTGACCGGGCGGATCTGCCTGGACCTGCTCAGGTCCCGCTCGACGCGGCGCGAGGACCCGCTGCCGTCGGGCCGGCCCGACGACACCGCCCCCGAGATCCTCGACGACGAGGCCCCGGACCCGGTGCGCGAGGCCGAGCTGGCCGACATCGTCGGTGTGGCCATGCAGGTGGTGCTGGAGAGCCTCGACCCCGCCGAGCGTCTGGCGTTCGTGCTGCACGACCTGTTCGCCGTGCCCTACGAGCAGATCGCGCCGGTGCTGGGGCGATCGGTCGCGGCGTCGCGCCAGCTCGCGAGCCGGGGGCGGCGGCGGGTGCAGTCCGACGCGGCCGCACGGTCGGGTGCCACGGGTCGGGAGGGCGTGGGAGCGGCCTCGCCCGGGTCCGGGCCCGCACCCAGGTCGAGCAAGGGCGTCCAGGCGCCTCCCGGCGCCGCACCCCGGGCCGACGCCGGCCGCCGGGCCGCCGTCACCGACCGGCAGGTGGTCGAGGCGTTCCTGCAGGCCTCGCGCACGGGCGATCTGTCGGGCCTGCTGGCCGTGCTCGCACCCGACGTGGTGCTGCGGGCCGACCACGCCGCCGTGGAGGCAGCCGCCGCGGCTGCCGACCGGGGCGCGCCGCTGCTGGCCCGCGAGGTCCGCGGTGCGGCCGCGGTCGCGGAAGCGTTCCGGGGCCGGGCCCGGCTCGCGGTGCCCGCGCTCATCGACGGCTCCGTCGGGTTCGCCGGTGCACCGGGCGGCATCCCGCGCTTCGTGTTCACGGTCGTCGTGCACGAGGGGCGGGTCGCGGCGATCGACCTCACGGCGGAGCCGGACGCCGTCGCCGGGATGCGCGTGGTGCTGCTGGACCCGTCCTGAGCGAGCGCTGCGCGTGGTGCGCGATGGCCCGCGCGGGCTCCGGGCATACACCCGGCAACGCCGCGGGCGGGTTCCCGGTGGGTGGCAGAGTGAGCGCATGAACAGCCCTCGCACCGTGGTGGCCGGCCCCGCGACGTGGAACACGATGGTCCGGCTCGACCGGCTCCCCGACCCACGGCCGCACACCGTGTTCGCCCGCGGGTCCGTGCGCACGCTCGGCGGCACCAGTGCCGGCAAGACCCTGCACCTCGCCGACCTGGGGGTACCCGTCAGCCTCGTGACCGACGTGGGTACCGACCCGGAGGCCGACCTGGTCCTGGAGGCGCTGGAGCATGCCCCGGGCGCCGAGGTGCTGGCCCGCCGGGTCGACGGACCGTCGGAACAGCACCTCAACCTCATGACCGACGCCGGTGAGCGCCTGTCGATCTACCTCGCCGTGCCGGGTGCGTCGCCCGCGCCGGACCCGGTGGCCGTCGAGCGCGTGGCCGGGGCCGAGCACGTGGTGCTGGACCTGAGCGCCGTGGGGCAGAGCCTGCTGCCCGCCGCGGCCGCGAGCGGTGCGACGCTCTGGACGGACCTGCACGACTACGACGGCACGTCCGCGTTCCACCGCCCGTTCGCCGACGCCTGCGCGCAGATCTTCCTCAACGACGACGGCACCGACGACCACCGCGCGCTCATGACGTCGCTGCTGGACCGCGGTGCGCGCACCGTGGTGTGCACGCTCGGCGCGCGCGGGGCCGTGGCACTGACCGCCGAGGGCTGGTTCGAGTGCGCGGCCGAGCCCACGGAGGTGGTGGACACCAACGGTGCGGGCGACGCGTTCTTCGCCGGGTTCTTCGCGGCGCACCTGACGGGCGCGGGCACCGCCGAGTGCCTGCGCGCCGGTGCCCACCAGGCGACCCGCGCCCTGGCCACCCCCCACCTGAGCCCGCTCCTGCAGGACGGCGCCGCACACCGGGCACCGGCTGAGTAACGTTCAGCAGGCCGTGGGGGGCCGTAACTCGCCGGGTTACGGCGTTGCAGGGCCTGCTGAACGAACGTCAGCACGGGCCGGGCCGCGCCGGCCCGGCGAGACCTGCAGCAGGCCGGCCAGGTGCTCGGCCACGCCGTCGTCGTCGTGGTGGCCGACGACGGCGTCCGCGCGCGCGAGCACCTCCGCGTGGGCGTTGGCGACAGCGATGCCACGGCCCGCCCAGGTGAGCATCGGCAGGTCGTTGGGCATGTCGCCGAAGGCCCACACGTCCGCGGCGTCGACGCCGAGCCGCGCGCACCAGCGCGCCAGCGCGGCGGCCTTGTCGACGCCGGGCGGCATGAGCTCAGCCAGGCCGACGGCGCCCGAGTACGCCAGGTGCGCGTGCTCCCCCACTGCTGCCCGCACCGCCGTGAAGAACGACTCCTGCGCCAGCCGGATCTCCTCCGGCGGGTCCGCGAAGACGCCGGGCGGCGGGACGTAGGCGGGGTCGAGCGCCAGGATCTTGGCCACCGGGCCGCGAGCGCCGGTCGCACCGAGCGTCTCCTCGACCGGGACCGCCCAGAGCTCAGGGTCCAGCGCGGGCTCGCGCTTCGGGTAGCGCGGGTCGAACGCGACGCCGTCGGGGCGCTCGACCGCCAGCGCGGCGTGCGGCAACGCGGTGCGGATACCGCCGACGACGGCGCGCACGGCGTCGTCGTCGAAACCGCAGGTGTCGAGGGTCTCGCCCGAGGCGAGGTCGAGGACGCACGCGCCGCCGATGCAGATGACGCGGCCGTGGCCGCCGACGGCGTCGGCGAGGTGGTTCAGCCAGCGGGGCGGGCGGGCGGTCACGAAGACGACCTCGACGCCGGCCGCGTCGAGGTCGGCGAGCACCTGGCGGGTACGGTCGGAGACCTTGCCGTCGCTGCGCAGGAGCGTGCCGTCCAGGTCGGTGGCGACCACCCGGGGCAGCCGGGCCGGGCTGACGTCCATGCTGACTCCCTGAGCTGCTCCCCGACCTGCTTCCTGGCGATGCACACCACACCCTATCCGGCGCGGCGCGCGGGTCCTCGCCGGCCGGGTACCCGGCCGGTTCGCCGGGTCAGGCGGCGGGGCGCGCGCCCGCGGCCGGCAGCACGACCCCGTCGATGGTCCAGAGCAGGAACTCGCGGTCGACGGGCCTGCCCAGCATGAGCACGCGGTAGGCGACCAGGGCCGGGCCGATCGTGCAGAGCCGCTCGACGTCGGCGTCCGCGGGGATCTCGCCGCGGTCGATGGCTCGCCGGAAGAAGGTCCGGTTGATGGACGCGCGGGGCTCGACGAGTGCCTGCTGCGCGGCGTCGGCGAGGTCGGGGCTGCGGGCGATCATCGAGGCGATGCCCGCCATCACCTTGAGCTTGCGCTCGCTGTCCCGGATGGTCGGCGGCTTGATCATGGCGACGAGGTCCCCGCGCAGCGTGCCGGTGTCCGGCAGCGACGCGTGGTCGAGGTCGCGGCCCTTCATGCACGCGACGGCGTCGAGGACCAGCTCGGACTTGGAGGACCACCGGCGGTAGAGGGTCGCCTTCCCGGCCTTGGCCCGCGTCGCGACCATGTCGATGGTCATGCCGTCGTAGCCCGTCTCCGCCAGGACGTCGAGCGCGGCCTCCAGGATCTCGGGATCGCGGGTGTGGTCCCTCTTGCGTCCGAGCCGCGGCTTCGCCTCGGCCTCGTCGACATGCGTCATCGCCGTCGTCCTCCTCTCTGCTCCCTCAGACCTTACCCGCGGGTTAATACTGAACCAACGGTATCCGGAACTCCATAGTTCCGTATATGCTGTTGCGCATGTCCCAGACTTCAGCACCCGCGACGGACAGCCGTCGCTGGATCACGCTCGTCGTGGTCGGGCTCGCCCAGCTCATGGTCGTGCTCGACGCGACGGTCGTGAACATCGCACTTCCCTCCGCCCAGGCCGACCTCGACTTCTCCGACGGCCAGCGGCAGTGGGTCATCACCGCGTACTCGCTCGCCTTCGCGAGCCTCCTGCTGCTGGGCGGCCGGCTGTCCGACCTCATCGGCCGCAAGCGCACCTTCGTCGTCGGCCTCGTCGGCTTCGCCGGGGCCTCCGCCCTGGGCGGGGCCGCTGCCTCGTTCGAGCTCCTCGTCGCCGCCCGCGCCCTCCAGGGCGTGTTCGGTGCCCTCCTGGCACCCACCGCGCTCGCCGTCCTGACCACCACGTTCACCGTGCCGCGGGAACGTGCGCGGGCCTTCGGCGTCTTCGGCGCCATCGCCGGGGCGGGCGGCGCCGTCGGCCTGCTCCTCGGTGGCGTGCTCACCGAGTCGCTCGACTGGCGCTGGAACCTCTACGTCAACGTGCCCATCGCGGCGGTCGCCCTGTTCGGGGCGCTCACGTTCATCCCGCGCATCGAGCGCACGGGCCCGCGGCCCCAGCTGGACGTGCCCGGCACCGTGCTCGTGTCGGGCGCCCTCTTCGGCCTCGTGTACGGCTTCTCCAACGCCGAGACCGGCGGCTGGGACGCACCCCTGACCTGGGGCATGCTGGCGGCGTCCGCCGTGCTCCTGGCCGCGTTCGTCGCCTGGCAGACGCGGGCGACGCACCCCCTCCTGCCGCTGTCGATCGTGCTCGACCGCAACCGTGGCGCCGCCTACCTGTCGGTGCTCATCGCGGGGGCCGGGATGTTCGGCATCTTCCTCTTCGTGACCTACTACCTGCAGCTCACGCTCGGGTACTCACCCATCCAGACCGGCCTGGCCTTCCTGCCGATGATCGGGATGCTCGTGGTCGCGGCGCAGCTCGGCACCAACCTGCTCGTACCCCGGTTCGGCCCCAAGCTCCTGGTGCCGATCGGCATGACCCTGGGCGCGGCGGGGATGGTCGACCTCACCTTCCTGGACGCGTCGAGCACCTACGCCACGCACGTGCTGCCGGCCCTGATGATCATCGGCTTCGCGATGGGCACGATCATGCCCGCCTCGATGCAGACCGCCACGCTCGGCGTGGACCGGCAGTTCGCCGGCGTCGCGTCGGCCATGGTGAACACGAGCCAGCAGGTCGGCGGCTCGATCGGGACGGCGCTGCTGAACACCCTCGCCGCCACCGCCGCGGCCGACTACCTGGCGGCCCACGCACCCGTGACCGAGGCCGTCGGCGTCCAGGCAGCGATCACCAGCTACTCCACCGCGTACTGGTGGGGCGCCGGGTTCTTCGCCCTGGGCGCGGTGCTCTCGGCGCTGCTGTTCCGGCGCCGCGGCGAGGGGCTCTCCCTGGCCCACGCGGCGCCGGTGGAGCCGGAGCGGGCGGCGGAGCCGGTCCCCGTCGCCTGAACAGCCGTAGACACCGGAACGGCAAGGAGCGGGGGCACCCGGCGACCCCAGAGCACGGGGAGCACTCCTCTGGCCGGACGAGCGAGGCTCCCGTGCGGATCCGTCCGATCCGTGCGGGAGCCTCGTGTGCCGTCGACGCCGACCAGGCGGGGTCGCGCTCTGGTGCGGTCCTACCGGTAGTTGACGAACTGGAGCGCGAAGTCCAGGTCCGAGCTCTTGAGCAGGGCCTGCACCTCCTGGAGCTGGTCGCGCGACTTGCTGGTCACCCGGACCTCGTCCCCCGTGATCTGGGTCTTGACGCCCTTCGGACCCTCCTCGCGGATGATCTTGGTGACCTTCTTCGCGGACTCGCCCGCCAGGCCCTCCTTGAGGGTCGCCGCGAGGCGGTACTCCTTGCCCGAGGCCTTCGGCTCGCGGTCGCCGACCTCGAGGGCCTTGAGTGAGATGCCGCGCTTGACCAGCTTGGTCTCGAAGACGTCGAGGGCCGCGAGCACGCGCTCGGAGGAGTTGGCGACGAGCACGATGCTCTCGCCGCTCCAGGCGATCGAGGCTCCGACGTTCTTGAAGTCGTACCGCTGCGAGATCTCCTTCGCCGCCTGGTTCAGCGCGTTGTCGACCTCCTGGCGGTCGACCTTGCTGACGATGTCGAACGACGAGTCGGCCATGGTGTGGTGCTCCTTCTGCGTGACACCCGGACGCCCCTGCACGTCCGGTCGGGATCTGCTCACCGTAGCCGCCCCCACGGACCGCGACGAACGCTTTGCGCGGGTGACGTCGGGGCGTCCGGGCGGCCGGTGCGGGGGCGGCGTCAGAGCATGCCGGGCGGCGTACCCCAGTCCGGGCCCGACGTCGGGCCGCCGATGCCGTAGCCGCCCGAGGGACCGCCCGCCATGGCCTCCAGCCGGCGGATGCGGTCCGGCATCGGCGGGTGGGTCGCGAACAGGCGGCCGATGCCGGCACCCCGGAACGGGTTGGCGATCATCAGGTGCGACACGTTGGTCAGGTCGCGGTCCTGCGGCAGCGGCGCACGCTGCGTACCCGACTCCAGCTTGCGCAGCGCCGAGGCCAGGGCGAGGGGGTCGCCGGTGAGCCGCGCCCCGTCCTCGTCGGCGTCGTACTCCCGGGTCCGGGAGATGGCCATCTGGATGAGCATCGCCGCGATCGGGGCGAGGACCGCCATCGCGATGGCGGCGAGCGGGTTGCCGCCCTCGCGGCGGTCGCCGCCGCCGAAGAACAGCAGGAACTGTGCCAGCGCCGTGATCACGCCGGCCAGCGCGGAGGCGACCGACGACGTGAGGATGTCACGGTTGTAGACGTGCATCAGCTCATGGCCCAGCACCCCACGCAGCTCCCGCTCGTCCAGGAGCTGCAGGATGCCCTCCGTGCAGCAGACGGCGGCGTTCTGCGGGTTGCGGCCCGTGGCGAACGCGTTGGGCGCCTTCGTGGGCGAGATGTAGAGCCGGGGCATCGGCTGGCGCGCCGCCGTCGACAGCTCGCGCACGATCCGGTGCATCTCCGGAGCCTGCAGCTCGGTGACCGGGTAGGCGTGCATCGCCCGGATCGCCAGCTTGTCGGAGTTCCAGTAGCCGTAGGCGGTGGTCACCAGCCCGACGAGCACAAAGATCCACAGGGTGCCGGACGTCCGCCCGAAGAGGGCCCAGAGCCCGAGGATCACGGCCCACATCCCACCGAACAGCGCGGCGGTCTTCAGCCCGTTGTAGTGCTTGTGCATCGCACTCCTTTCCACCCCCAGAACGCGTGGCCCGCCCGGTGGGTTCCCGCCGGGTGCACCACCCCTGACAGACGATAGTGCCCGGAGGACCTGGGTCCTCCGGGCACTTTCCCTGGGCGGTGGCTGGGCGGCAGCCGTCAGCGGGTGCGGCTGATCGTGACCATGTCCTCGCGCGGGACGACCTTGATCCGCTCGCGGCCCTCGGCCTCGCCGAGCGCCCGCTCGTGCGCGTCCAGCAGCTCCCAGCCGGACCACTCGATGTACTCCACGCCCTTGGCGGCGAGGAACTCGGTGACGGCGTCCGGCGAGCCCTGCGGCGCGGTGCGGCCGCCGTCGAGGTCGCCGGGCGCCTCGCCGTCGGCCACGCCCGTGACGTCCTCGACGAGGTGCCGGATGGTCTCCGACGCGTCCGACTTCGTGTGGCCGATGAGGCCCACCGGGCCGCGCTTGATCCAGCCGGTCGCGTACACGCCAGGCACCTGGTTGCCGTCGATGTCGACGACGCGGCCCTCGCGGTTGGTGATGACGCCCTTGACGTCGTCGTACGGGATCTCCGGCAGGGACGAGCCGAAGTAGCCCACGGCGCGGTAGACGGCCTGGACCGGCCAGTCGGTGAACTCGCCGGTGCCCTTGACGGTGCCGTCGCCCTGCAGCGCGGTGCGCTCGGTGCGGAACCCGACCACCTTGCCGTTCTCGCCGAGCACCTCGGCCGGCGCGTGCAGGAAGTGCAGGTGCAGACGGCGCGACGCCGTGTTCTGCGCCGGGTCCTTGAGCGTCCAGTCCACCAGGGTCTTGACGACCTGCTTGGTCTGGTTGGACGAGTTGATCGCCGCCTCGGAGCCCTCGTCGAAGTCGAAGTCCTCCGGGTACACGACGATGTCGACGTCGGGCACGTGGCCCAGCTCGCGCAGCTCCAGGGGCGAGAACTTGACCTGCGCCGGGCCGCGGCGAGCGAACACGTGCACGTCCGTGACCGGGGAGGCCTTCAGGATCTCGTGCACGTTGGCCGGGATCTCGGTGGGCAGCAGGTCGTCCGCGTGCTTGGCAAGGATGCGGGCGACGTCGAGGGCCACGTTGCCGGCGCCGATCACGGCGACCTGCTCGGCCTCCAGGGGCCAGGTGCGCGGCACGTCGGGGTGACCGTCGTACCAGGACACGAAGTCCGCGGCACCGTAGGAGCCGTCGAGGTCGATGCCGGGGATGTCCAGCTCGGCGTCCTTGATGGAACCGGTGGAGAAGATCACGGCGTCGTAGAACTGCCGCAGGTCCTCGAGCTTCACGTCCACGCCGTAGTCCACGTTGGCCAGCAGGCGGATGTCTCCGCGGCTCAGCACCTTGTGGAGCGCGACGATGATCTGCTTGATGCGCGGGTGGTCCGGGGCCACGCCGTACCGCACCAGACCGAACGGCGCGGGGAGGCGCTCGAACAGGTCGATGCTCACGTCGAGGTCGGTCTTGGACAGGATGTCGCTCGCGTAGATGCCGGCAGGGCCGGCGCCGACGACGGCGACGCGCAGGGGTCGGGTGGTGCTCACGAAGGGGCGCCTTCCGGTCGAGAGGTCAGGAGGGAAGCGAAGGCCGTCCACGATTCTACCGACCGGGTTAGGCGCACCTCACGGGCTCTCGCGGGCTGGACGTGCGGGGGTTGTGGAGAAGAACCGGCGGAGACGCAGGAATGCCCTCCCCCGTCGTCGGGAGAGGGCATTCGCACGCCGCGGTGCGCGGCGCGGGTCTCAGATGCCCGAGGCCAGCTGCGAGTCCGCGTCCTGCAGCGTCGTGGCAGCCTGCTCCAGGAACGACGCCATGCCCTCGATACCCTCGATGGCCTGCTTCGCGCCCGTCGTGAACTCCTCGTACGACTGCTGGAACTTGCCCGAGGCCTGGTCCGTCTGGAAACCGGAGGCCACCAGGTTGTTCACCTGCGACGACAGGTTCGTCAGCTGGTCCATGATCGCGGTCTGCCCGTTACGCAGCTGACCAGCGGTGCCCCGAAGCTCCTCGTAGGTCACGTTCATGTTCGCCATGAAATTACCCCTTCTTCAGATCCCGGCCGGCCCCCACGGCCGATCCGACTACCCCGACAGTAACGGCACCCCACACACCGGTCGATGGGGACCCCTACCCATCAGCACCCATCAGCCCGGAGCGGGGACGAGGCCGGCGGAACACCGTGCCGGCCCGTACCGGGGGCCGGATCGCCGGCCCCGGGCGAAATTACCCCACGCCCGGCACGACCGCCACGAATATTGCTGCGGACACAGCGGCGAAACAGCGGCGGGGGCGGTTCCGGACCTGGTCCGGAACCGCCCCCGCACGCGCCCTGCGCGGGTCTCAGATGCCCGAGGCCAGCTGCGAGTCCGCGTCCTGCAGCGTCGTGGCAGCCTGCTCCAGGAACGACGCCATGCCCTCGATACCCTCGATGGCCTGCTTCGCGCCCGTCGTGAACTCCTCGTACGACTGCTGGAACTTGCCCGAGGCCTGGTCCGTCTGGAAACCGGAGGCCACCAGGTTGTTCACCTGCGACGACAGGTTCGTCAGCTGGTCCATGATCGCGGTCTGCCCGTTACGCAGCTGACCAGCGGTGCCCCGAAGCTCCTCGTAGGTCACGTTCATGTTCGCCATGAAATTACCCCTTCTTCAGATCCCGGCCGGCCCCCACGGCCGATCCGACTACCCCGACAGTAACGGCACCCCACACACCGGTCGATGGGGACCCCTACCCATCAGCCCACGCCAGAGCCGTTCAGCCGTTGCGGAGCCGGCGTTCGCGCTGCTTCTTCAGCTCTTCCAGGCGCTCTGCGCGCCGGCCCGCGGACATCGCCGAGATGCCGGCACCGGCACCGGCACCGGCCGCGGGCACGCTCGCGCGGAACGCGCGGACGCCCAGGGTCCACGACGCGCCGAGGAGCAGCACAGTCAGCGCACCGAACACGACGTGCAGCACCTCGGGAACGCTCGGGGCGAGCGCACCGACGGCGGTCACCCAGGCGGCGCCGGCCGGCAGCATCGCGAGGATCATCCGCCCGTTCAGGCTCCATCCCGCGACGTAGAAGCGCATGACGCGGTCCGTGAACGGCGTGGGCCGCACGGGCTGGAGCGACAGCGCCACACCGCTCACCGTGGGCGGCCCGATCGTGCTGCCCCACGCCGCCCGGGCGGTGTACGACAGCTTCTCGCCCGCGTAGGACGTGTTGAGCGCCCGCAGCACGTAGGTGAACGAGAGCACGGCCAGCGGCCAGGAGGCGGTCAGCACGTACCAGCCGCCGGCGCCGACAGCGGCCACCAGGATCGGCAGCAGGATCCCGACGAACACGACGGCCTCGACCGGGTTCGAGATCCTGTCCCCCACGCCCTCGACCAGACCGTCGGAGTCGACGAACGCCAGGTACGGGACAGAACCCACCAGGAGCGTGACCGCGAGCAGCCAGATCGCGGACCAGACCAGACCGATCAGCAGGTAGCCCAGCGGCCGCAGGGCCAGGCTCGCAGACCCGGGCCGCTGCCCGTCGTTCGTCGACCTCGTGCGGTCTCCGGCCACCGTCATCGCTTCTCCCCCTTGATCGCGTCGTCCGGCCGCCCACGCTAGCGTCCGGACCTTGTGCCGGACCACCGGTCCGGCGTTTCTGAAGTTCACCCGCTCGGCCCGGCAGACTAGGGTCCACCAGGTACGCACGACACACGCACGGCACGCCACCAACCGACAGGAGCGCAAGCGATGAGTGACAAGCGGAAGGCCGAGCAGGACGCCGAGCTGAACAGGGCCGCGCGGCCGTCGATGTACGCGTTGGGCGCTGCCGCCGTGATCTGCGTGCTCGGCGTGGTCCTGAACGTCGCGGCGACCGATCTCTTCGTCTCGCTCGGCGGCTGGGTGACCGTCATCGGGCTGATCCTGGTCATCTCCGTCTGGGCCGGGCTGTCCATGGTGCGGCGCACGAACAAGGCCGCCGGCCGGACGGGCGACCAGAGCTCCGACGACTGAGCCGCCGACGGACGACGGGGCCGCCCCACCACCGAGGGTGGGGCGGCCCCGTCGTCCGTAGCCGTCATGCCGGACGGGTCACCACTTGCCCGCCACGTAGCCGTCGTGGCCGAACGTGTCGGTCAGGCCGGTCACCGCGGTGTTGATGTTGCCGGGCAGCCCGGTGATCTTGCCCCAGGACCCGCCGGCGCCGCTGGTCGCCAGCGAGTTGCCGCTGCTGAAACCGCCCCACCCGTCGCCGCCGCCGATGCTCGTGCCGAGCTTCGCGGCGTTGTTGCCGAGGGTCGCGGCCTGGTTGAAGACGGCGCCGACGGACGCGATGGACTGGGCGGCGCTGGTCACGCCGTCGATCCGCAGCCCGGACTGGCTCATGTGCTTCATCATGTCCACGACGTCGTCGTTGCCCAGCGCGAACCGCGCCCCGCCGTCCTTGTACGGCAGCGGGAACTTGGAGCCCTGCCACGACTTGAAGGCGTTCTTGTACAGCCCGTTCTTGAACATGCCCGCCACCGCCTTGTCGCCGGCCGACCGCACGAACGGGGACTTGAGCACCTCGCCGACGCGCTGACCCTTCGTCATCGCGAACGTCTTGCGCGAGGACTTCAGCAGCGCGGCACCGAACTTCGCCTTGGCCGCCGAGTTGCTCATCCGGCCCGCCGTCTGGACCACCGAGCGAGCCTTCGCGTACTTGGCGATCGAACCGATCGCCTTGCCGCCGAAGAGGCCCATCACGCCCAGGCCGACGCCGAGCAGCATCGCGCCGAACCCGATCTCGCCGCGGGCGAACTTCACGATGTTCTCGATGATGGAGATGATCGAGCCGATCGCCGCGAGCACCATCAGGACCTGGCCGAGGATCGGCACCCAGGACAGGAAGATCGCCAGGATGCCCGCGATGTCGCAGATGATCTTGAAGACCTTGTAGACGCCCTTGACGACGTTCTTGAACTTGTCCCAGCCGCTGTCCTCGAGCCCGTTGACCTTGTCGCCGCTGACGACCTCCTCGATCTTCGAGATGGCCGTGCGCGCCGCCGTGTCCTTGTCGCCGTGCCCGCTGTTCCACTCGGACTCCGCCTGGGTGATCTGCCCCTGGAGATCACTCACGGCGGTGTTCGCGTTCGTCTGCGCGCGCTGTGCGTCGGCCTTGTCCGCGTCGCTCGCGTCCTTGGGCAGGTCGTCCACGCCGTTCTCGGCGCTCTGCGCGGTGGCCTGGGCGGTCTCGAGGTCCGCCCGGAGGGTCCGCAGCCGCTGGGCGGCGGGGTCGGCCTCGTTCTTCGCGGCACGCAGCGAGGCGCCGTAGCTGGTGAGCGCCTCGCCGGTCTGGGAGTAGCGCTGACGCGCCTTCTCGATGTCCTCGCGCACCTGGCCGGCGAGCGTACGCGTCTTGTCCATCGACTTCGCCGTGGTGTTCGTGTCGTCCACGATCTGCTGCAGCGTCGTCACCGACCGTGCGATCGCCTCGGCGAGCTCGGTGTACTTGCGGCCCTTCGCCTCGACGGTGCCGGGTTCACCGTCGAGCTCCTCCCACTGCCTGTCGCTCATCGCTGCTCTCCTACATCGTTACCGCGCCCTCGGCGCCCCTTGCCCAGCTCGGATGTCGATCTTGGTGCACGACCGTCCACGGCCGATCCGTCCACCACGACGGTAGAGCCACGCACGCACCGCGTCGATGGGTACCGCTCCCCATCCGCCGGGCGGTCCCACCGACAAGGCCCGCGCGGCCCGCCGACGGCGTCAGGCCGTCGCCGGCGCGGTCGCCACCGGGGCCACCGCGTCTGCCGCGTCCGCCGGGGCGTCGCGGTCGTCCAGGAACATGATCGAGTCGACGATCTCGTCGAAGAGCATGGCGAACGGCTCGGCCGACGGGATGTCGGGAACGTTGACCCGGACGAAGAGCATCTTCGACGAGTCGGCCGGGTGGGGCATGTGGTACTCGAGGCGCATGGTGAGCACCTCGACCGCCTCCTCCCCCTCGCCGGCCTGGCCCTGCGTCATCTCGGAGATACGGGCGGCCGGCAGGCCGTTGCTCTGCACCGCGACCTCGCCCTCGGGGTAGGCCAGCTTCAGCGCCCCCGCGAAGTCGCCGTCGGCCACGAGCTGACGAGTGGCCTGGGGCCACTCGTCGTCAGCCATCAGCAGGGCCGCGGGGAACGGCACGCCGGGCGCGAGCTCGAGCGACATCAGGTAGGTGTGCACGCCGATCGACGCCGCGTCCCGCGCGGTGCCGAACATCTCCTCCACCGCCTGACGCCGCATGCGCGCGAGCCGGTCCGCCGGCCCGACCTGCTCACGGACCAGGCGCTTGATGAACGCGCCGGCCTTCTCGGGGCTGTCGAGCGGGATGTTGACCCAGGTACCGGGCACGATGACCCGGACCTCGCGGCCGAGGACCTTCACGTCGTGGTTCGCGTCCTGCGTCATGCTGCCTCCAGTTCCACGGCGAGTCCCGCGAGCAGGTCGATCATCTCCTGCGGCATGTCGTCGAACGTCCCGACGCTGCGGGCGATCGCGGTCACCTCGACCATGTCCGCGCACCCGGCGGGGAAGACGCCGAGGATCACGCGTTCCTCCAGGACCGCGGTGCCCTCCATCCCGAGGTCGCCGAAGTGGCTGATCATCGAGTGCAGACCCGTGACCTGTCCGGCGTCGGACGTGCCGTCGATGCGGCCCGCGAACGCGAAGTCGTGCTCCTCGGAGTTCTCGACGATGGCCTGGAGCTGCGCGGCGAAGGCGTCGAGCGCGAGGTCCTCCGTGGCCCCCACGGTCACCATCGCGTCGACGGCACCGATCTCAGGGTGCCGCACGAGCACCGCGGTCTGCAGGCCGCCGATCCGGGTGTCCACGACGGCCTTCGCCACGTCGGCGAGCTGCTCGGCGAGGATGTCCGTGACGTCCTCGACCATCGCGTCGGGGCGCTCCGGCACCGGGGCTCCGCTGACCAAGGCCGCGGCGGTGGACCGTGCCCAGTCCTCGATCTGGTCCGGTATCTCTGTCGGGACGACGTGCCACGACTCCGGGAGGCGCAGCTCGAAGCCTGCGATGCGGTTGCTCACCATCCCGCCACCGTACCCGGCAGGCCCGTGATCTTCCCCCAGTCGCCGCCGGCCGCGCCGGTGGCCAGGGAGTTGCCCTCGCCGAAGGTGCCCCACCCGTCGCCGCCGCTGATGGCGGTGCCGAGCTTGCCGGCACCGACCGCCAGGCTGGTGGTCTGGTGGAAGACCGCGCCGACGGTCGCGATGGACTGCGCCGTGCTCGTCACGTTGTCGATCCGCAGACCGGACTGTGCGAAGTGGCTCATCATGTCCACGACGTCGTCGTTGCCGACCGCGAACCGCGCGCCGCCGTCCTTGAACGGGAGCGGGAAGTGCGAGCCCCGCCAGGACGTGAAGGCGTTCTTGTAGAGGCCGTTCTTGAACATGCCCGCCACGGCCTTGTCGCCGGCGGACCGCACGAACGGGGACTTGAGCACCTCGCCGACGCGCTGGCCCTTGGTCATGGCGAGCGTCTTGCGCGAGGACTTCAGCAGCGCCGTGCCGAACTTCGCCTTGGCGGCGGAGTTGCTCATGCGGCCCGCGGTCTGGACCACCGAGCGAGCCTTCGCGTACTTCGCCAACGAGCCGATCGCCTTGCCGCCGAAGAGGCCCATCACGCCCAGGCCGATCCCGAGGACCGCACCCCAGCTGAAGCCCTCGCGGGCGATCTTCACGATGTTCTCGACGATCGCGATGATCGACCCGATCGCGGCGAGCACCAGGAGCACCTGGCCGAGGATCGGCACCCAGGACAGGAAGATCGCCAGGATGCCCGCGACGTCGCAGATGATCTTGATGACCTTGAGCGCACCCGCGGCCCAGTCCTTGAACTTGTCCCAGCGACTGTCCTCGAGGCCGTTGACCTTGTCGCCGCTGACGACCTCCTCGATCTTCGAGATCGCGGAACGCGCCGCCGTGTCCTTGTCGCCGTGCCCGCTGTTCCACTCGGCCTCGGCGTTGGTGATCTCGCGCTGCAGGTCGGCCACCGCGGTGTTCGCGTTCGTCTGCGCGCGCTGTGCGTCGGCCTTGTCCGCGTCGCTCGCGTCGTCCGGCAGGTCGTCCACGCCGCTCTCGGCGTTCCGCGCGGTGGCCTGCGCGGTCTCGAGGTCGGCGCGCAGCGTCCGCAGCCGGGCCGCGGCAGGGTCCGCCTCGTTCTTCGCCGCGCGCAGCGACGCCCCGTAGGCGCTCAGCGCCTCACCGGTGTACGAGTACCGCTGACGCGCCTTCTCGATGTCCTCACGCACGTCGCCCGCGAGCTTGCGCGTCTTGTCCATCGACTTGGCCGTCGTGTTCGTGTCGTCGACGATCTGCTGCAGAGTCGTCACCGACCGCGCGATCGCCTCCGCCAGCTCCGTGTACTTACGGCCCTTCGCCTCGACGGTGCCGGGTTCACCGTCGAGCTCCTCCCACTGCCTGTCGCTCATCGCCGCTCCCCCTACTTCTTCGACGCGGCGTCTTCGAGCGCCTTGCCGAGCCCGGCGTCGATCTCCTTGAAGGTGTCCACGATCTGCGTGATGATGTCGGACAGCTTCTTGACGTTCTCGAGCATCTCGCCGCGCTTGATCTCCCACTTGTCGGCGAAGTCGTTCACGCGGTCACGCAGCTCGTCGTGGCCGGTGGCGTCGGCCGCCGCCTGGGCGTTGCCGTCGGCGTTCTCCAGCTCGCTCGTGATGGCCTTCAGGTCATCCTTGAGCGCCGTCAGCTGCTCCATGTCGATCGACAGATCGTAGCCAGCCATCGTTCACCCCCTGCTTCCTCGGTCGGGTCTCGTATCTGGGCAGAACCGTATCGGCCACGCTCGCGGGGCGGCCATGGGGAGCACTCCCCATGACCGCCCCGCGAGCGCAGGTCAGCCGTCCGACCCGAGCACGAGCGGCACCTGCACGCGCACGCTCTTGCCCCGCGCCACCCAGGCGCCGCGCCCCACGGGGAACTCGCCCTTGGCGGCGCGGGGCAGCGACGTCTTGAGGATCGTGTCGCCGTCCAGGTTCTCCGGCTGCAGCAGCAGACCCCGGCGGCCGCTCTTGACCTCCGACAGCAGCGGCCACGTGGCACCCCACGAGCCCGTCTCGGCCTCGGCCACGAGCAGGTGGTCCGACTTCTTCATGGCCTTGGTGAGGTCCTGGATCGCCTTGTCCGCCGGCGTCTGGAGGTAGTCGTTGAGCCCCTCGATGACGACGACGATGCCCGGCGTGGTGTCCTCGTCCTGGACCGCCGCCAGGAGCTCCTTGGCCATCTCGGCCACCTTGTCCACGCCCATCGCGACGTCGGCCCAGGCGACCTCGCCCGCGATCGGCGACCGCTGCTGCGCGAACAGGTACAGCCGCGCCCCGGGGTTGGCCCGCTGGACCGACCGCGCGATGTGCACCAGGGCGTTCGAGCGCCCCGACCCCGGAGGGCCGGCCACGACGAGGGTGCCCGTCGGCTCGAAGCCCAGCGGCTCCAGCGCGATGTTGTCCAGGCCGAGCACCGGCTGACCGTCGATCGCGGGCGGCAGGACCGCCGCGGAGTACTCCGTGGGCAGCACCTTGACCGCGGGTGCGGGCCGCACGCCGGCGCGCCGCATCGACTCGGCGAGCCGGTCGGTGGCGAGCGCCTGCTCCTGCACCGACTTGGTCCCGCCCACCACGGCGACCTGCACCTCCAGCGAGTCGACGACGGCCCGCCCGCTCGGCGACGTCGGCGTCACGATGTCGCGCGGCGCGTTGAACGCGAGGTAGCCGTCGTCGGTCATGCGGAGCAGGATGTTGCGCTGCACCAGCGACCGCACGTATGTGGGCACGGCGCCGGACCGGTCAGCGGTGAACACCACGTGGATGCCCAGACCGCGGCCGTCGTTCAGGATGTCGCGGAAGGCCTCGAACCACTCGGCGCGGCCCGCACCCACCTCGTACTCGTCACGGAAGTTCGAGAACCCGTCCACGAGCAGCAGGATGCGCGGGACGTCCTGCCGCCCGGTGACGTGCCGGTACTCGGTGACGCTCGCGGCGTTCACCGAGGCGAACGCCTCGCCACGGCGCAGCAGCTCGTCACGCAGCATCCGCATCAGGCCGACCACACGCTCGGTGTCGTCGCCCTTCGCGATGGTGCCCACGTGCGGCAGCGACTCCAGCATCCGCAGCGCACCGGCTGCGAAGTCCAGGCCGTACACGTGCACGGGGCCACCGCGGGGCGTGATGCCCGCGACCGCGGCGAGCGTGCGCAGCGTGGTCGACTTGCCGGAACCACCGGTGCCGTAGACACCGAGGTGGCCGTCCTGGTCGGGGTTGAAGTACATCGGCGCCTGGGCCTGCTGCTCCGGCATGTCGGCCACGCCGATGAGCAGCTCGGTGTCGGTGCGCTGGTAGAGCCGCGTGAGGTCGTAGACGTCGGCGAGCGAGTCCAGCCACGGGCGGCGCGGGATCGGCAGGCGTCCCCGCTCGAAAGCCTCCTGCACCCGGGCGACCAGGCGCTGCTGGTCGTTGGGGCCGAGGTCCTTCTCCTCCACGGCGCCGTCCGACTCGACGACCGGCTCCTCCCACTTCTCCTCGCGGCCGAAGTGCAGGCGCGCGACCTCCACCTTGGCGCGCTCGGGGGCGCGGGTACTCCAGGCACCGGCGTAGCCGGACTGGAACGCCTGCACGCGGCCGGGGCCGGTCTTGACGAGACCACGGCCGGGGATCGAGGGGTCCACGAAGGCGGCGTCCTTCACGTCGACGACGTCGGAGGAGTCCGACTCGTCGGCCATGCGCAGGGCCACGCGCATGTTGGTGTTGGCACGCAGGTTGTCCTTGATGACACCCGCCGGGCGCTGCGTGGCCATGATCAGGTGGATACCGAGCGAGCGGCCACGCTGGGCGACGTCGACCACGCCGTCCACGAACTCGGGCACGTCGCCCACCAGGGCGGCGAACTCGTCGATCACGATGACGAGGGCCGGCGGGGTCTCCGGGTCGCCCCGCTTCTCCAGCTCCAGCAGGTCCTTGGCCTTCTTGCGGTTGAACAGGTGCTCGCGGTAGTGCAGCTCGGCCCGGAGGCTCGTGATGGCGCGGAGCACCAGGTGCGGCGACAGGTCGGTCACGAGGCCCACGCAGTGCGGCAGGTTGACGCAGTCCGCGAACGCCGAACCACCCTTGTAGTCCACGAACAGGAACGTCACGCGGTCCGGGCTGTACTCGGCGGCCATGGCGAGCACCCAGGCCTGGAGGAACTCCGACTTACCGGCACCCGTGGTGCCACCGACCAGGGCGTGCGGACCCTGCGTGCGCAGGTCGAGGTGCTGCGCGTCCACACCGGCCGACCCGACGATGGCGCGCAGCGAGCCGGGGCGCTTGCGCTTGGCCCCGTGCCCGGTGCGGTCGTAGACGGACAGGTTCTGGCGCCAGCGCTCCATGACGGCGTCGGCGCTCTCGAACAGGTCGTGGCCCAGCAGGGCGGGCATCGTGATCGAGCGCGGCAGGTCGGAGGCGTCCTCGACGATGGCGCCGGCGTCGAACACCGGGGCCAGGCGGCGGCCGTACTCGAGCGCCGTCTTGCCGTCCACCTCCTCCAGCACGATGTCATCGACCCACCGGCCCAGACGCACCATGCCGACGCGCGGGCCCTCCTGGGTCACCTCGACGAACGTGCGGCAGGCCGCCGGCAGTGCGGCTGCCTCGGCGGAGATCCACAGCGGGTAGACGCCGGCGTCGGCGCCCATCTCGGCGAGCTGGATGAGCCGGGCGCGGTCCACGTCGATGTCGTCCGAGATGACCACGACCACCGCGGGGACCGGGGACTTCGTGCCGGTGTCGGTCTTGTTCTTGCCGCCCACGTCGCCGCCGCGCTCCAGCGCCGCGTTGTCCTCGGCGATGGCGCCGCGGCGACCGCCGCCGCGCGCCGCCTTCAGGCGGGTGGAGATGAGCTCCTCGAGCTGCGCGAGCAGGCGCTGTGCACCGGAGGCGGAGTCGGCGAGGTGGTGGCCCTCGATGGGGCTGTGCGCCGACGACGTGTGCGGGATCCAGGTGAGCCACTGCAGGTGCTGCGTCCACACCGGGCTGACGATGCTGGTCACGACGAGCTCGGAGGGCGAGTGCAGGCCGGTGAGCTGCAGCAGCACGGCGTTGAGCGAGCCGACCACGCGCGCGGGCGGTCCCGCGAAGCCGAGCGCACCGGCGTCGTACAGGTTCTCGACGACGGGCACGCCGTCGACGTCCTCGTACTGCTCGACGAGGTTGTCGAGCACCTCCTGGTACTCCTTCATGAGCTGTCCCTTGCCGCCCGTCTTCACGGTGTTGCGCGACGGCATGGTGCCCAGCCCGAACCGGACGTTGAGGAAGCTCCAGTGCTCGGGGCGGCGCGTCCACAGCAGCGGGCCGTGCCGCATGGCCTCGACGTACACGTGCTGCGTCGCGGGAGCCTCGCGGAGGCGGACGCTGCGCTCGGTCTCCTTCTCCTCCTTGAGGACCGTGCGCAGCGAGTCGAGCTTCTCGTCGAACCGCTCGACGTCGCGCTCCAGGCGCTTGCGCTTCTGCCGCTTCTGCGTGACGTGGTTGCCGATCATCATCAGCGGCGCCATGAGCACGAACAGGAGGGACATGGGCCGCTGGGTGGCGACGAACATGGCACCACCCATGAGGACGGGGGCGAGCAGCGCCAGGAACGGGAACTCGGTGGGATCTGTCTCCTTGGGCGCCTCCGGCGACTCGAACTCCTCGCCCTGGTACCGCGCCTCGACGCGCGGCGACCGGGTGAACGAGACCGGTCCGGCCTTGGGCGTCACGCCCGTGATCGTGGCCGGGCGGCGGCTCTCGATGGTCACCGCCGTGTCACCCAGGACCACCCGCTGCGAGCCCTCGATCTTCAGGCGCTGCACGTGCACGCCGTCGACCAGGATGCCGTTGGCCGAGCCGAGGTCGACGACCTCGATGCCGTCGGACACGTCGAGGCGCAGGTGCTGCTTCGACACCATCGGGTCGTCGACGACGACGTCGCACTCCTGCGAACGGCCGAGCACCCACGAGCCCTCCGTGAGCTCGACGGTGCCGCCGCCCTCGATGCGGACGGCCGCGCGGACGGCGTCCGAGCCCGGGTAGTCGAAGCCGGGCATCGCCTGCTCCACGGACGCGACGAACGCGCCCGAGCCGATCCACGCCTCACCGAGCGCCGCGTCCGCGGGCAGCCGGACGGGCCGGTCCTGACCCGGGAGCTGGGCCTCCAGCGTGCGGGGCCGGCCCGCGGCGCCGGGCGCCGACGGGTCCACCCGGGCGATCGTGTCGGCGATCTCGCCGATCCGAGCACCGGCGTCCGCGGTCACCACGACGTCGTCGTGGCTACCGTCCGAACGTACGAGCGTCACCTTGACGCGCATGAATCCTCCCCGTCACTTCCGCTTGTCCTGGACGGCGACCACGATCGCGGCCACCACCCCGCCGACCACGCCGCCACCGAGCGTGGCGAGCCATGTGGACCCCGTGGTCAGGACGCGACCCAGCGCCCTGTAGGGGTCGAAGAAATTGCCGGTCCCCGCGCCGGTGAGCAGGACCGTGCCGAAGACCACGACGACGAACGTGATGGCGGCGCCACCGATGACCCAGGCCACCACGACCTGGGCGGTGGTCCGTTCGGGTGCGGTCATGCCGTGGCCCCCTTCTCGTCGTCCGGCTCGTCCAGGAGCGGCAGGTCGGCCGGCGTCACCAGCCGCGAGGCCACCGCGTACTCCACGAGCCGCGCACGGCGGTTGGTCGCGAGCGCGCCGGGACCGCCGCGCAGGCCCTTCACGCCGATCCGGTCGAGCTTCTCGCACACGTTGTCGAGCTTGCGGTTGAACCGCGTGCTCGCCCAGCCGAGCCGGCGCGCGGCGGACGCGGACGACGGGATCTCGCTCAGCCCCGTGCCCTCCCGGCGCAGCATGGGCTCCGCCAGGGACACGATGAGCTGCTTCTGGCTCTTCGTGAAGCTGATCGCGCCGATCGTCGTGGCCCCGGAGTCGTCGTCGTCCTCCGAGCGGATCTCGTGGTACGGCGCGTTGTCGAGCTGCGCGGTGATCTCGTACGTCGTGGGTCCGGCCGTGAACACGATCGACGTCGTCGGGAAGACCATGGGCAGCCGGTTGCCCGGCGGGAGCCAGGACTGCACGCCTCCCCCCGCGTCGCACACGGTCGCCGAGATGAGGGAACCGACGTTGGACAGCCACCAGATGCCGTCCTCGTACGTGATGCGCAGGAAGCGGCGGTGCAGGTACGGGTTGTCGTCGATCGCGAGGTCACCCTCGCGCCCGATGTCGAAGGGCGCGCCCTCCTCGGACGGTCGAAACCACTCGCCGGCGAACTCGATCGCAAGGCCGTTCATCCACTCACCTCCCTGTGTCCTCCTCCGGGCGGGATCCCGCCCGGAGCCTGAAATGCCGGTGTGCGCGCCTACGGCGTCACGCAGGCGTCCTGACCGCTCGACGCCTTGCTGGACCGCACCACCATGACCTCGACGCACAGCTGCTGCTCGCCCTTGAGCGGCACCGTGACCGATGTGCCGTTGCCCGGCACCGGCTGGGGGACGGGATCGCCCGTCAGCTCCAGCACGCGGTACGCGTAGGTGTCACCCTCCTCCAGCGACCGGGGCGCCGTCCACGAAAACACCGCCTGCTTGCCCTGCACCTTGCCCGTGAGCTCGGCGACCGGCGGGACGTACCCGCCGGCCGGCGCGGGCGGCACGAACGTCGAGGTCGTACCGGTCTCCTCCGCGGTGGGCTCACCGGTGTCCCGGGTCAGGGCCCAGGCCGAGAGCCCGACCACGGCGACCACGACCACGCCGGCGACGAGCGCCCACACGCCGCGGCGCGGCCCCTCCTCCTCGGGCGCCTGGGCGGGCGCCTCCACGGGCTGCTGCCCGACGGCGCCCGCCATCGCCTGCGTACCCTGCGTCGCCGGGTCCGCCGCGCCGCGGTAGACGGTGTCCTCCGACTCGCTGGGCGCCGGGGCCGGGGCCGGACGTGCGGGAGCCGGCGCGTACGCGGTACCCGCCGCCGCACCCAGTGCGCCCCCGGCCCCGCCCGGGCCGAAGCCGCCACCGGGGCCGAACGCGCTCGGACCCTGGGCCGCGGCACCGGCCGGGTCGATCGTGACGACCTGACGCAGCCGGGTGCCGTCCGCCTCGGCCTCGTCCTCCTGCATCGCGCCGGACTCGTCCAGCAGGTCGATGGGGGTCACGTCACGCGACAGCTCGACCTGGACCTTCTGCAGCTCGCGCGCGAAGGCCAGCACGGTCGGGTACCGCGAGGCGATCTGCTTCGACATCGCGATGCGCAGCACGCGCTCCAGCGACGGCGGCACGTCGCTGCGGCTCACCGGCGGCAGCTCGTCCTGCGAGATGCGGCGCACCAGGTCCGCCGACGTGTTGGACCCGCCGGGCGTCTCGAACGGCGTGCGCCCGGCCAGCAGCGTGTAGCAGGTGGCGGCCAGGGCCCACACGTCGGTCGCGATACCCGACATCGGCGGGTCGCCGAACGACTCGGGCGGCGACCACGGGATCGACATGCCCTCGGCCGCCGACGCCTCGTCCACCGTGGACGAGATGCCGAAGTCCGTCAGGGCCGGGTGCCCGAACTGCGTGACCAGGATGTTCGACGGCTTCAGGTCGCGGTGCAGGATGCCGAGCCGGTGGGCGGTCTCGACCGCGCCCGCGATCTGGATGGTGATGCGCAGCGCCTCCGCCACCGAGAACCGCTCGGACCGGTAGCGCGCGCCGAGGTTCGGGCGCGAGCAGTACTCCATGGCCAGGAACGGGCGGCCGTCGTTGGCGACGCCCGCCTCGTACATCGTGACGATGGAGGGGTGGTTGCCGAGGGTCGCCATGAGGTCGGCCTCGGCGTCGAACGCCGCCCGCTGCGTGGCGCTGGACCACTCCTTGAGCAGCACCTTGACGGCGACCTGCCGGCGCGGCCGCTGCTGCTCGTACAGGAACACGTCCGAGAAACCACCCGAGCCGATGAGCTTGCGGTACTCGAAGCCCTCGATCTCCGGTGGCGGGGACGGCTTCCTCTTGCTGCTCACGCTTCTCCTTCGTGGGTGGTCGTGCTGGTCGGGACCGTCACCAGATGCCCTCGAACGTGAGGGTCACGCCGTCGCCCAGGTCCACGACGTCGCCGTCGGACACGAGCTCCTTCTCGTTCGGGTGCAGGCGGCGCGGGGGCTGGCCCGGGCGCAGCAGGGTGGTGCCGTTGGTGGTGGCGAGGTCCGTCACCAGCACGTGCCAGTCCTCGAGCGAGACCTCGGTGTGCGAGCGCGAGATGTCCTGCTGCGGGCTGGAGACCGTCACGAGGCGCGGCATCTGGTCGGCCGAGGTGTTGTTGGTCCGGGGGCGCCGGCCGACGATCACCGGGCGGTCGAGCTCGACCACCTGGCCGCCGCGGATCCCGGACGCGCCGCCCGTCGCCGCACCGGACGTCACGACCATGCGGCCCAGCGACGGGCGCGGCGCGAGCGCGGCCTCGGCCGACAGCGGGCTGCCGCACTCCCGGCAGTTCTCGCGGGCGGTCGGGTTGGCGTGGCCGTTCTCGCACGTCACGGCCAGGATCTTGGGGGCGTTCGGGTTGGCGGGCGCCGAGAACTTCGGCGCCGACGGCAACGAGGCCGCAGCCTTCAGGTCGGCGATCGCCGACGACATCACCGTGTGGCCGTCGTGGTCGTCGTCCTCCTCGGCCTCCGCGCCGACGGCCGCCGCACGGTGCGCGGCGGCGGGCGTGGCTCCGGACCAGCCCGGCACCCCGGCGATCGGGACGCCGGAGATCATGCCGCCCGCCTCGGACGCGACGGGCGCCGCAGGCGCGGGCGCGGGCGCGGGCGCCGGGGCAGGCGGGGGCGGCGGGACCGCGGGCGTGGCGCCCGAGGCCGGCGCGGGCGCCTCCTCCTCGTGCTCCTCGGCGCTCTCGGGCCGCACGGCGGCCGCCTCGACACCGTGCGCGACCGTGGCACCCCACAGGTGCAGGTAGTCGTCGTCGTCATCCGGGCCCTCGTCCGCGGCGGGCGTGGCCTCGGGCTCTGGGGTGGCCGGTTCGCCGGCGCTCTCCTCGGCGGGCGTGATCGTCTCCTCGGACGCCGGCACCATCGTCACCGTGCCCAGCGGGGCCGACGTGTCCGCGGACGGCACCGGGACCGGGTCCGGCTCCACGACCGGGGCGGACGCCGAGGTCACGGGTGCGGGCGGCACCGCGGGCTCGGACGGCGAGACCACGGGCCCGGAGGACACGGCGGGTCCGGATCCGGCCTGAGAACCGGACAGGGACTCCGCCAGGGACGTCGACTCGTCCACCGCCGAGGGCTCCACCACCTGGTGACGCACCACCCCGGCGAGCACGACACCCGACTCGACCGGCAGGCCGTCCGCGAAGCTGCCGAAGCCCGAGACGCCCGTCGCCACCTCGACCGCGGTGACGCCCTCGACCACGCGCTCGGTCCAGGAGATCACGCCCGCCCCCGACACGGTCTGGGAGCCGGCGTCCGTCTCGATGGTCACGGTCAGCCCGTCGCCGCGCGCCACGACGTGCGCGCTCGCCGGCTCGCCCGCCCCCGCGCGCGTGAGCACGACCACCGCGAACGGCGGGACGCCCTTGAGGCCACCCACCGCCGACGTCGTCAGGGCACCCAGCACCTCCGCGACACCGGACCCGGGCGTGGCGAGGTCCGCCCACAGGCGCCGGACCGGCTCGAGCCCCTCCGCCCCGGCCCCCTCACCGGGCAGCACGACGACGGCGTCGCCGCGCACGATGACGCGCGCCTTCCCCGTCGTGTACCGGATCCCGGTGCGCTGTCCAGCGTCCGAGATGCTCATGGTCGCCTCCCTGTTCTTCCTTGCTCGTGTGTCCCGCCCCTGCCACACCCCCGTGCCAGGCTTCCGGGTCAGACTCTATTGACCCTCTCCGACATCGGGCCTGACATCGGGCCCGGCGTCAGTCCCGCGGGATCGTGTCCTCGTCCGCGAACCCGCCGCGCGGTGCGGTGCTGGACCCCGCGGTCTCGTGCGCCACGCCCGTCGCGTCGACCACGATCACCGTGATGTTGTCCCGCCCGCCCGCGGCGATCGCCGCCTCGACCAGCCGGCCCGCCGCCACCTGCGGATCAGGGTGGGCCAGCATGATCTCGGTGATCTGCGCGTCGGTGAGCTCGCCCGTCAGCCCGTCCGAGCAGACCAGGATCCGGTCGTGCGTGCCGATCGGGATGTACCGGAAGTCGGCCCGTGCCTCGTCCCGTCCGCCCAGCGCCCGCGTGATCACGTGGCGGCGCGGGTGGTTCCGCGCCTCCTCGGCGGTGAGCGTACCGGCGTCGACCATCTCCTGGACCTCGGAGTGGTCCACGCTCACCTGGTCCAGCACGCCGCTGGAGAGCAGGTAGGTGCGGGAGTCGCCCACGTTCACGAAGAGCCAGTAGGGCGCGTCGTCGAGGTAGGCGACCACGGCGCCGGTCAGCGTCGTGCCCGCGCCCCGGCCCTGGCCCGACGTCTCGATGGCGCGGACCCGCTCCTGCGCGGTCTCCAGCAGCGCCTCCACGTGGTGCGGCTCCACGCGCTCGATGTCCGACAGGGGACGCAGCGCGTCCAGCGCCGTCGCGCTGGCCACCTCCCCTGCCGCGTGCCCGCCCATGCCGTCCGCGACGAAGAACGCTCCGCCGCCCGCGAAGTAGCCGTCCTCGTTGAGCTGGCGGCGCAGCCCCCGGTCGGAGGCCGCGCCCCAGGCGAGCGTCAGCGCGTCGTGGCTCATGCCGCCGCCTGCGGGTGCACGACGACGCGCCGGTCGCCCACGTGGATCGTCGAACCCACCGGCACGCGCACGCGCGCACCCGGCTCGGCCACGCGCGGCGGCAGACCCGGGGCCGAGACGACCGTGCCGTTGGTGGAGCCCCGGTCCGTGAGCCACAGGCCGGCGGTGTCGACGCCGAGCTCGGCGTGCGTCTTGGACACCGACCGCGTCGGGTCCTCGACCTTGATGAGGATCCAGCCCGAGCCGTCGGGCGCCTGCGGGTTGCGGCCCACCAGCGCCTTCGTGTCGACGACGTAGCGCTCGCCGCCCTCGACCTCAAGCACGACGGCGGTCACCTGCGCCGGCGTCATCGGGCGGCTCATGTGGGTGCGCGTCATGTCGATGGGCGCGGAGTCCCGCTGCTCGTGCTCGGGCTGCCGCACCGGGATCGGCGGCTGCACCGGCACCGGCGGCTGCGGCGCCACCGGCTGCTGCGGACGGGCCGGCGCGGGCGCACGCTGCGTCAGGTCCGGCTGCTGCTGCACCGGGGCCGGCGGCGTCGGGCGCACGGGCTGCTGCACGGGCGGCTGCGCCGGCTGGCCCGGGTGCGGCGTACCGCCCGAACCGGGGTGCGGCCGGCGGATCGTGGCCGGCTCCTCCTGCGGGGGCAGCGCGCCCCCGGCCGACGGGGTACCACCGGCGGTCGGCTGGCCGGGGATCCCGGTGATCACGCCGGCCGCGCCGGCGCCCGCACCCGCCGAGGAGTCGGGGAAGGCCCACGGGTCCTGCTGCGGGGCCGGGGCGGGCTGGGCCGGAGCCTGGCCGCCGTTGCCGGCACCCGTCCACACCTGCGCGGTCCCGGCGGCCGCCTTCGCCGTGCCCGTCCCCGTGGACGAGCTCGTCGCGGGGGTCGCGGGAGCGGCCGGGGCCGCCGCGACGTCGGACGCCATGAGCACGACGGCGCGGCCGACCTTGTCGTGCCAGCCCTGCCGCTTGCCGCCGCCGTCGAACGCCGGGGAGACGAGCACCAGGATCTGACCCACCAGGCAGACCACGGCGCCGAGGCCGACGATGAGCCAGCGCAGGAACGCGCGGCCGAACCCGATCGGGTCGTGCGCCACGGCGTCGACGGTGCGGATCTTGCAGACGATGTTGCCGATCGTCTTGCCCGTCGCGCCCTCCCACGCCGAGACACCGAGCCAGTAGCCCAGCAGCAGCACACCGCTGATGAGCTGGGGCACCAGGAGCGCCGACGAGATGGCGTCGGGCGACATGAGCAGCGAGCCGGCACCACCGGCGCTGATCAGCCCGATCATCATGACGATCCAGGCAGCGACCGAGATCACCGCGCCGTCGACGAGCGCCGCGAGGAACCGCCGGCCCGTCCCGGCGTAGGCGACCGGCGCCGCCTGGACCATGCCGACGCCGACCCGCGTGTGCGAGAGCGACTCGGGCACGGTCGTGCCCACGTCACCGGTCTGGGGGCGGGGGAAGGGACGCCCGCACACGCCGCAGTACGGCGAGCTCCCGTCCTGCGTCGAACCACATCCAGCGCAGACCACGTCCGTCATCGACTCTCCTTCGTCCGCCGGGACCCGAGTCCCCCGAGTGCCGCGAGGAACCCGCGGCGTCCACCGATCCGTGCCCAGACGGAACGCAGCGACAGCGCCGCTCGCACCCTCCGTCGTGTGCCTACGGTGGAGCGTAGTCCGCCGACCAGTTCGTCCACCTCTGTCCAGAATGCCTCAACGTCGGCCTGGGTGGGTTCACCACGCCCGAAGACCGTCGCGTCCGCACGGTGGGCGAGGGTGAGCGTCGAGGGCACCTCGTGCGCCCCGGCGATCACGCCCGCGCTCTCGCGGCGCGTCGCACCGCGCGGAACGGTGGTCCCCAGGTCGGTCACGACGTCGACCACCTCGTGCCAGCCGCCGCTGATCCGGTCGGCCATCTGCTCGGCGCTGCGGCGCCGGGCACGACGCCGGGCCTTGTAGGCCAGGATCGCCACGACCGGGCCGAGGATCAGCAGGAGCGGGATGCCCACCGCCAGCAGGATGATGCCGAGCAGGCCCCAGTCGAAGAGGTCGTTCTCGGCCTCGTCCTTGTCGTCGTCCTCGACGCTGCCGGCCTTGGCCTTGTCGGGCTCCTCCGGCGGCTCCGGGTCCTGGAGCACCGGCGGCTTGGGCACCGTCTGGCTCTTCGGTTCGGGCTGGATCTGCGGCTTCTCGTCCGGGACCGCGTCGATCGGCACCCAGCCGTACTCCTTGAACGGCACCTCGACCCAGGCGTGCACGTCGCTGCCGAGCACCTTCCAGGGCTCGCCCTCCTCGTACTCGCTCTTCTCGTCGGGGTAGAAGCCCATGACGACACGGGCGGGGATGCCCGCCTGGCGGGCCATGAGGGCGAACGCGACGGCGAACTGCTCGTCGTCGCCCACCATCTTCTCCTCCTCGACGAGCGTGTCGATGCGCTCGGCCGAGTGGCCCGGCCGGGACGGCGTCTGGCCGTCCAGGCCGCTGGACAGCACGCCGTAGTCCTGCAGGGCGTCCCGGATCTGGAACAGCTTGGTCGCCGGGTCGGTCTCCTCGCCCGTGAACTGCACGGTCTTGGCCGGCAGGCCCGGCGGCAGCGCACCCGGCTCGGTCTCGGGCAGGTCGGCCTCGCGGATGGTGGCCTTCTTCAGCACGTCCTCACCCGGCTCCTCGGTGACCAGGGTGTCCAGGGTGTACGTGTCACCGGCCTTGACGCCCGCCGTGGTGATGGCCGTGTGCGTGGTCGAGTTGTAGTACGAACCGTCCGTCTGGGCGACGGCGTCCGGCCCGGTCCACCGCACGCCGGTCAGGCTGCCGATCTCCGGGACCCACACCCCGCTGTACCCGCTCACGGTGATCTCGAACGACGCGGGGGTGCCCTCCGCCTGCGTCGCGATCTCCTCGCCGACGCGGGTGTAGAAGCCGGTGTCGCCGCCGTCGCCCGACGCGTCGTAGACCACGCCGTCGTACTGGTCCAGGGTCGCGAGCCGGATCCGGCCGTTCTCCGGCAGGTCGCTGACCGTGAACAGCTCGTCCTCGCGCAGGTCCTTGGCGTAGTGCCGGAACGCCACGAGCGGGCTCGTGAACTCATGGATGTCGAACGGCGGCACGATCGTCTCGCGCAGCACGGTGCGCTGCCCGTGCGGCATCAGGACGGGCGCGGTGAACCCCGCCGCGACGGCCGCGACGGTCAGGATGGTCGCGCCGGTGCGGACGCGGTACCAGCGCAGGCGGCGCGTGGCCTCGCGGCTCGACTCGGTGCTGATCGAGTGGGTGCCGACGCGCGCCTCCATGACTCGCACCGCGCCCCAGAGCAGGGCCACGATGGCGATCACGAGACCCTGCACCACCGGCAGCGCGGCGTCGACAGTACCCAGCAGGATCACGCCGACCAGGCCCGCGATCACCGGCACGACGGCCCACACCGCGTGCTTGGCGCGCCAGGAGATGGTCCCGGAGATCAGCGCCACGAGCAGCATGAGCAGGAACGGCACGACGGCGAGGTCGGGGAAGGAACGCATGGGCGGCACCGTGGTGACGAACTGCTTCCAGCCCTCGACCGAACCCAGCAGCAGCTCCCGCAGGGTGTCCAGGGTGGGCACCACGCCGGCGATCGTCGTGTGCGGCAGCGCGAGCGCGCCACCGAGCAGGAGGTAGGCGAGCACGGCCAGGGCCGTGACGGTCACCGCGGGGAACCTGCGCCACGCGCCCACCCAGGCCACCAGCAGGCCGACGACGGCGCCACCGGCCGTGGGGAGCACGTAGCCGAGCGAACCCCACACGGGGCCGAAGCCCACGGCCACGGCGCCGAGCATCACGACGAGCGCGGCGACGTCGACCAGGGCCAGCCGGGTCAGCGCGCGCGGCTGCTCGGCCTCCTTGCGGCGCGTGGTGCCGCGGCCCGTGCCCGTCCCGTACCCGGTACGGGTGCCGCGGGTGCGGGACGACGCCCGGCCCGCACCGGCAGGCTGCCGCGGGACGTTCCCGCGCGTGTTCTCGTCGCTCATCCGTCGCTCATCTTCTTCAGCGCAAGGGGCAGGTCGGCCAGGCGGCCCAGGGTGAGCACGCCGAGCTCGGCGATGGCGGTCCGGCCGAGGGACGCGCCCGGCACGCACTGGATGGCCATGACCTGCACCCCGGCAGGCACCCGGGCCGACGCCGAGCGCAGCTCGGTGGGCGTGACCCGGCTGCCGATGACGAACGCGATCACCGAGAAGTCGGCGGCGGCCATGGCGGCCGAGCGGGCCAGGTCCACCAGCTTGGACTTGCGGGACTCGAGCTCGATCCGGGACAGGTCGTCCATGAGGCGGGTGCGGTGGTCGCCGCGCAGCGTGGCCTCGTTGACCAGCACGGTGACGCCCCGGTCCTCCTTGATGGCCTGCAGGCCGAGGGAGCCGCAGACGCTCACGGCGAGCTCGAACTCGTCGCCGTTCGCGTAGTCCTCCGCGCGCGTGGAGAGCAGCACCGCGAGGTGCGAGCGCCGGGTCTCCTCGAACTGGCGCACCATGAGCTGGCCGGTGCGGGCCGTCGTCTTCCAGTGGATGTGCCGCCGGTCGTCGCCGGGCACGTAGTCGCGCAGGGCGTGGAAGTTGACGTCCGAGCTGGTGATGTCGTTGGTGACGCGGCCCTCGAGGTCCTTGAGGAAGCCGGTCGAGGAGCCGGTGAGGTTCTTGACGCGCGGGTGCACGAAGACCTCCTGCTCGTTCGTCCACGTCATCTCACGGCGCAGCAGGCCCAGCGGGTCGGCGCGCACGGACTTGACCGGGCCCACCGTGATCACGCTGCGGCGGCGCGTCGGGATCGTGAAGATCTCCTCGTGCGAGCCGCCGCCGGGCAGGCGGGGCACCGGGAACGCGGCGGTGCCGCTCCCGACCGGAAGCTCCATCACCGAGGGGAGCAGCGCGCGGCTCGACGCGTTGCGCACGTCGAGGCGCCCGACGGCGCGGTCGCCGACGGTGACGCGGGCCTGGGCCAGGTCGAGCACCACGTCGTACTTGAACCGCCCGAGCACGAACACGATGGCGCACACGAGCGTCACGGTGAGCACGATCGCGGCGACCAGGACCTCCAGCCAGCCGAGCAGCAGACCTGCCACCCACGCGGCCACGGCCGTGATCGTGACCGCGATGCCGAACGTGCTGAACGTGCGGCGCACGGGGTCGAGCACGCGACCGACCGCCGCCGCCCGCGAACGGGCGGCGGCGGTCAGGGTCACCCAGCCGCGCTGGCCGCGCAGGAGCTGCGTGCGGCCGGCGGCCACGGCTCCGCCGAGGCCACGCGGCTTCTCCTGTCTCTTCCCGTACCCGGCGCTCGTGCTTCCGGCCGGGAGACCCGTGCTCGTCATGCCGAGGCCCGCTCCTGCGGTGCCGCGACGTCGGCCAGGATCCGGGCCAGGATGACGTCGGAGCGGGCGCCCGCGAACTCGGCCTCGGGGTCCAGCACGAAGCGGTGGCCCCAGACGGGCTGGGCCAGCTCCTTGATGTCGTCGGGCAGCACGTAGTTGCGGCCGTGCGCCGCGGCCCACACCTTGGCGCAGCGCACCAGGGCCAGCGCACCACGGACCGACACGCCGATCCGCACCTCGGGCGCGTTGCGGGTCTCCTCGCCCAGCCGGCTGACGTACTCCAGCACCGCGGTGTCGGTGTGCACCGTCGTGGCGAGGTCCGCCATCTCCGTGACGGCCTTCGTCGTGATGATGGGCTGCAGGACCTTGCTGCGGTCCTTGAGCGCGGCACCCGACAGGATCTCCACCGTGGACGCGTGGTCCGGGTAGCCCACCGACGTCTTCATGAGGAAGCGGTCGAGCTGTGCCTCGGGCAGGCGGTAGGTACCCGCCTGCTCGATCGGGTTCTGGGTCGCGAGCACCATGAACGGGCGGCCGGTCTCGTGCGCGACGCCGTCGACGGTGACCCGGCCCTCCTCCATGACCTCGAGCAGCGCGGACTGGGTCTTCGGCGAGGCACGGTTGATCTCGTCCGCCAGCACGATGGACGCGAAGATCGGGCCCGGGTGGAAGTCGAACTTGCCCGAGTTCTGGTCGTAGATCGTCACACCCGTGACGTCGGAGGGCAGCAGGTCCGGCGTGAACTGGATGCGGTTGTGCGAACCCTGGACCGAGGCCGCGATGGAGCGCGCGAGCATCGTCTTGCCGGTACCCGGCGCGTCCTCCAGCAGCAGGTGGCCCTCGGCGAGCATGCAGGTGAGGGCCAGACGCACCACCGGCGCCTTGCCCAGGACCGCCTGGCCGACGTTGCCGACGAGGCGGTCGAAGGTCTGGGCGAACCAGGCCGCCTGCTCGGGGGTCATCGTGGTCATCTCGTCATTCCCTACTGCTCGTTACTGCTCGTTCGCGGGTGAAAGTCGTGTCGATCATGGCGTGACCGGCCGCCGTCTGCTCGGCGGCCGGTCACAAGTCGGCGGCAGCGCCGGATATTACCCGTTCCACCAGTTGGTGACCCCGTATTCCTTGCCGTCGATCAGGACCCGGACCGGTGTCCCGGGATGCCCGAAGAAGCAGTCGAGCTGGACGGAACCGTTGGCCGGGAAGTTGTACGTCTTCTTCGAGCTGCCGTCCCAGGTCCTGGCGTGGTTGATGATGTCGTGCCAGCCCTTGATCTCCGGCGTGTCCTCGGCCCAGCAGGCGACCGAGTGGTTGCCCGGATCGAAGTCCGTCACCTTCACCAGGTAGTACGCGCACGAGGCGTGCGAGCACTGGTTGTTGTCGATGCGGCTGCCGTGCGTGACCGTGGCGGTCGGGTTGGGCTTCGCGTCCGACGTGGCCGAGGCGCACTTGCTCGCCTTCTGCCCCTCCGAGTCCGTCACCGTGACACACGCTTCCCGGGTCTGGCTGTAGCCCGCCGACGCCGACTGGGTACCGCTCTTCTGGGTGCTCGTGATCGCGCCGGTGACCGCCACGGTCGTGGGCCGGCCGTTGGTGCCCGTGGCGTCCCACGTGAACGTGACCTTCTGGTCGCCACCGCTCGCGCTGATCGACGGCGTGGGCGGCGGGCCGTACGGCGTCACCGAGTTCGACGAGGCCGACCAGTCGGAGCAGATGTAGGCGTTGCAGGCCCGCACCTGGAACGTGTAGGCGGTCCCGTTGGTCAGGGGGCTGTACCGGTGGGTGTAGGTGGAGCTCCCGGCCTGCCCGCTGTCCTGCGCGCCGGCCCCGTTCGCCTGCACCTGGTAGTAGCCGCCCGTGCCGCGGAACGCTCCGATACCGCGCCAGTCCACCAGGGCGTTCGCGTTGGTGTTGTTGTCCTGTCGTGCCGTCGGCGTGCCCGGGGTGTCCGGGGTGCCGTAGGGCACCACCGCGTTCGACTGCGCGCTGACCGGGGACTTGCCCGCCTTGTTCTCGGCCTGGACCGTGTAGGTGTAGGTCGAGTCGGTGCTCAGGTCCTGGATCACCTTCTCGGTACCCGTCACGGTCAAGGTTCGGGTCTTGGCGCCGTCCTTGTACTCCGCGAGGTAGTACTGCTTGACCGCGTCACCGTTGTTCGCCGGAGCGGTCCACTTGACCGTGATCTGGCCGCCCACGGCGGTGTTGACCCGCGTGGCCGTCGGCGCAGCGGGCTGCGCCGGGGGCGCCGCCGGGGTCTCCGGCGCGGACGGGTCGCTCCACTCCGAGGGGTCGGGCGCCTTGTTCTTGGCCTGGACCGACACGGTGTACGCCGTGCCGTTCTCCAGCCCCGTCCACGTGATCGGGCTGCCGGTGACACAGGTCTTCTGGGTCACGCCGTCGGTCGGGGCCGGGCTGATCTCCAAGTTGACGCACTCGATCGGGGACCGGTCCGTGTAGCTCCGGTTGGTCCAGCTCACCGTGAGCTCCTGGTTGCCGAACTCGAGGCTCGGCGGGGCGGGCTTGTCCGGCTTCTCGTCCGGGCGGGCCTCCCGGGAGGCCGGGGATGGCTCGGAGTCGCCGACGTCGTTCGTCGCCACGACGGTGAACCGGTACTTCACGTTGTTCTGCAGGCCGTCGAAGGTGCAGGTGGTCGTGGCGCACGGGTGCTCCTGACCGTTCTGTGTGCGCAGCGTGTAGCCGGTGATGTCCGAACCGTTGTTGTTCGGCTGGTCCCAGCTCAGCACCACCGTCTCCGAGCGCACCTCCTCGACCCGCGGCGCGCGCGGGGGCTCGGGCCGGCCGAGCACCGTGAGCTTCAGCGTGCCGTCGACCTGGCGGTCCGGGTCCTCCGTCGCGTCCTGCACCGAGTAGCGCACCATCATCACGCCGTGGAAGTCGGGGTCCGGCGTCGCCACCACCTCGGAGTCGGTGAACGACACGTCCCCCACACCGGTCTCGACCACCGCGCCGGTCACGGTCAGCGGCTCACCCGGGAACGGGTTGGTGTCGTTGGCGAGCACGTCCACGGACGTGGGCTCGCCCTGGTGCGCGTCCGGCACCTCGTCCGGCGTGGTCTGCACCAGCGGCCGGGTCGAGCCCACCACACGGACGGTGAGCTGGGCCTCGACGGGCGGGTTCCACCCGTCAGCCACGGTGAAGGGCACGGACTGGCTGGTGCCCTTGGGGACCGACGGCTCCACCTGGGCGGAGACGGCGCTGCCCGCGACGGTCGCGGTGATGCCCTCGACACCCGCGATCTCGTACGTCAGGTCGTCCTTGTCGGGGTCCTTGACGTACCGGGACAGGTCCACGGTCGCCTCCTCCCCGGCGGCGACCTCCAGCACCGGCGTGCCGCTCACCTTCGGCGGCATGTTCTTGGCCGGGGTCACGTCGATCGGGAGCTTCAGCACCGCGGTCAGGCCGTCGGGGTCGTCCGGTCCCGAGCCGTCGGTCACCTCGAACGTCACCGAGGCCGCACCCGCGTAGTCCTTGGCGGACGTGTACACGACGGTGTCGTAGTCCTCGACGGAGACGGAGCCCTCCAGGGCCTTGACCGTCTTCTCCTCGGTGATGCGCGGCTCCCGGTCCTCACGGACCACCACGTACTCGGCCAGGTCGATGGTCAGCGGCTCACCGGTGGTCGCCTTGAGCGGCTCCAGACCCGGCTTCACGTGCGGGCGGGACTGGTCGCCCGGCACCCGCACGAACGCCTTGGCCTCCAGGCCGTCCATGTCCGTCACCGTGTACGTGATGACCTGCGCGCTCTCGGTGAGCTGGATCTCGAGCTGCTTCTCGTCGGTGACGCGCACGCCCTCCAGGCCCTCGTCCACCGAGACCTCCAGGTCGGCGGCGACACCGTCCGGGTCCACGTCGTTCGCCAGCACGTTCACGGTCACGCTGGACGAGCCCTGCACGTCGTCGGCCGTGACCACGTCGTCCTGGGCCACGGGCCGCAGCAGGGGCGCATTGCGGTCCACGTTCACCGTGATGGCCCCGCTCGCGCGGGCCTTGAAGGTGTCCTGGATGCCGTAGTAGAAGGAGTAGGCCCCCTCCTCCTCGGGCGCGGTCAGCACCACGTCGTCCTCGACCGCCTTCGGGTCGACGCCGATCTCCTCGGTGCCCTCGAAACCCTTGGTGTACAGGCCGATCTCGTCACCGTCCGGGTCGGTGTCGTTCTCCAGCGCCTGGATCGCCACGGTGCGGCCTGGGCGAACCGTCGTCTGGTCGTCCTCGGCCTGCGGCGGCTGGTTCGTGGCCGGCTTGGGGGCGATGCCGACGCGGACCAGGCCCTCGGCGGGTGCGCCGCGGGTGTCGGTGACCTGGTAGGTGAACGTGTCCAGGCCCGCCTCGTCCGACGCCTTGTAGTCGATGAACCCGTCCACGATGGTGGCCGTGCCCTTGCTCGGCGCGC
>NZ_JBITFV010000027.1:0-52222 GCF_044456525.1 Promicromonospora sp. NPDC050880 | reverse complement strand
GACGCGCCACCGCCCTGGAACGAGGCGCCCGGCATCACCAGCTACCTGCCGACCGATCTCGGTGCAACGGACCGACCTCGACGACCAGCGCCCAGCAACAGACCGAACCCGAAGCGGCGGGACCCAGCAACAGACCGACCCGAAGCAACAGGACCCAGCAACGGGCACCAGGCCACCAGAAGACCCAGCTCGATCCCGCCCTCAGCGCCCTGGCGCCGCCCCCAGCCCGAACAGCTCGTCGAGCTCCCCGGTCACCCGCTCGCGCAGCCCGGCCTTCTCCGCCGGCGGGAGCCAGCAGGCCTCGACACCGGCCAGCGCCATCGCCCGCAGCCGCTCCTGCGGCACCGCGAGGTCGTCGGCGAGGATGCGGTACTCCCCCGCGAGCGTGGTGGGGAACATGCCCGGGTCGTCGGAGGCGGGGATCACGTTCAGGCCCGCGTCCAGCATCGCGGCGATGGAGGCCCGGCGCCACGGCCGCCACGAGCGGCGCGACGTCGTCGAGATGACCGTGAACGGCACCTGCTCGTCGCGCACCCGCGCCACCACGTCGTCGTCCTGCAGCACGAAGTAGCCGTGGTCGATGCGGTCGCAGCCGAGCACGTCCAGGCAGGTGATCGTGTTGACCGCGACGGGGGCGTGCTCGGACGAGTGCGCCGTGCGGCCCAGGCCCGCCTCACCGGCGAGCCGGTAGGCGGCCGCGAAGCGCTCGGGCGGCCCCGCCGTCTCCAGGTTGTCCAGGCCGATGCCCGCCACGTACTCGTGCGGGTTGTCGACCACGGTGCGCACGCGCTCCAGCGCGTCCTCGCCCGAGCCGGACCGGTCGATCGCGGCGATGAGCCGGCCCGTCATGCCGAAGTCGCGCTCCGCCATACGGATGCCCTCGGCGTACGCCTCGACCGCGCCGAGGTAGCCCAGGGAGGCCAGGTGCTCGGGCACGGCGTCGAAGGACACCTCGAGGTGGCGCGTCGCGCTCGTGCGGTGCGCCGCCTCGAACGCCTCGTACGTGATGCGGGTCAGGTCGTCGGCGTCGCGCAGCACCTGGGTCACCCAGCGGGAGGCCTGGAACAGCGAGTAGGAGATCTCGGGCTCGTCGGCGCTGCGGCCCTGCGGCACGGGGACGCGCGTGTCGCGGTACAGGTCCGGGTCCGGCGGCAGGGAGTTGATGTCCGCGTAGATGCGCTCGGGCTCGGCCGGCAGGTCGAGGCCCTCACGCCGGGCCAGCTCCGCGAAGGTGCTCGCCCGGACCGTGCCGATGAGGTGGCAGTGCAGGTCGACCTTGGGCATGCGGTCCAGCACGGTCAGGTCAGTGCTCATGTCAGTGCTCGTCATGGTTCGCGGCCCCGTCAGCCGGCCGTCACCTCACGGGCGAACCGGTCCACCCACTCGCCGCGCGTGGGCACCAGCTCCGCCGGGTCGAGCGTCGCGTAGCCGGCGGCGACCGGGTCGGCCGCGATGTCGCCGACCACTGCCGAGATGGAGTCCGGGACGGTCGCCTCGGGGTTGACCGGCAGGTCGCCCACGAGCTCGGCGGACTTCGTCTGCGCCTCGGCCGAGAGCAGGTAGTCGATGAACTGGTGGGCGCCGTCGACGTTCGGGGCGCCCGCGGGGATCATGGCGCGGTTGGTGGCCATGTACCGGCCGGTGGCCGGCGGCGTCCACGCGAAGGGCTCGCCCGAGGCGACCAGGTCGGTCGCGAAGCCGCTCAGGGAGTCGGCGGCGACGATCTCGCCCTGCGTGAGCAGGTTCGTCACCTCGGTGGACGACGAGTAGAACTGCAGGATGCCCGGCGCCCAGCCGCCGATGGTGTCCAGCGCGGTGTCGATGTCGTACGGCCCGTCGCCGTACGTCTCGCCGACGCCCGAGATCATGAGCTGGCCGGCCGTGACCGAGATGTCGGGCAGCGCAAGGCTCCCGGCGTGCGCGGCGTCGCCGTACAGGTCCCAGTCGGCGGCCTCCTCGGCCGTCAGGGCCTCGGTCGAGTAGATGGTCCCGTTGAGCTGGTAGCTGTAGGCGGGCCCGGTGTAGGAGTCCTCCAGCGCGAAGTCGGCGACGTCGTCCAGGGCGGGCACCTTGGCGGCGTCGACCTGCTGGAACAGGTCGGTCTCCTGGCCCAGCGCGGCGTAGTAGTCGGAGAGCAGCATGACGTCGATGCCGGAGCTGTCGCCCGCCACCTGGAGCTGCGAGAGCCGGTCGGCGTTCGAGCCGGTCTCCACCTCGACCTTGATCCCGGTCTCGGCGGTGAAGGGGTCGATCACGGCCTCCTGGAACTCCTCGACGCCGAACGGGAACGTGGACACGACGATGGTGTCCTCGGCCGCGGCGTCGTCCCCGGCGGAGCAGCCGGAGGCGAGCAGGGCGGTGGCCGCGAGGCCGGCGGCGACGGCCGCGGAGCGGCGGACGGTCGGGGCCGCGAGGCGGCGGACGGGCACGGCGTGGGTCATGAGATTCCTTCGGTTTCGGGTTCGGCGGTCAGCGGGGCAAGCCGCGCCGTGGGAGCGAGCAGGCGGACCCGGTCGCCGGGGGCCGGGGCCGGTCCGGCCCCGGCAGCGGTGTGGTCGGCACGGTGGTCGGCGACCAGGCGCACGGTGGTACCGGCCGGGTCGGTGGCCTCGCAGGTCACGAGCACGTCGACGCCGCGGTAGGCGACGTCGCGCACGACGGCGTCCAGCACGACGGCGTCGTCGGCCTGCCCGTCCAGCGGGGTGTCCGCGGGGACGACGCGCAGGTGCTCGGGGCGGACGGCGGCCTCGCGGCCGTCGGCCAGGGTCAGGAAGTTCTCGTAGCCGAGGAACTCGGCGACGAACCTGTCGGCCGGCGCGGGGAAGACGTCACGGGGCGCGCCCGTCTGCACGACCTTGCCGGCGCGCATCAGCACCATCTCGTCGGACATCTCCAGGGCCTCGTCCTGGTCGTGCGTGACCAGGACGACCGTGAGCCCGGTCTCCGACTGGATGCGGCGGATCTCGGCGCGCATCTGCACGCGCAGCCGCGCGTCCAGGTTGGACAGCGGCTCGTCCAGGAGCAGCAGCCTGGGCCGGATGGCGACGGCGCGGGCCAGCGCGACCCGCTGCTGCTGGCCGCCCGAGAGCTGCTTGGGCTTGCGGTCGCCCAGGTGCCCCAGGCCCACGAGCTCCAGCGCCTCGGCCGCCCGGCGGCGCCGCTCGGGTGCCGGCACCTTGCGCATCGTCAGGCCGTACGCCACGTTGTCCGCGACCGTCAGGTGCGGGAACAGCGCGTACGACTGGAACACCATGCCCAGGTCGCGCTTCTCCGGCGGCGTGCGCGTCGCGTCCTGGCCGTCGATCAGGATGCGGCCCGACGTCGGCGTCGCGTACCCGGCGAGCATGCGCAGCGTGGTGGTCTTGCCGCAGCCGCTGGGGCCCAGCAGCGTGGTCAGGCGGCCGCGCGGGATGCGCAGGTCGATCGAGTCGACGGCGGTGAAGCTGCCGAACCGCTGGGAGACGCCGACCAGCTCGGCGGCGGGGGTGGTCATCGGTTGATCCCTCCGAAGATCTTGGCGAAGCCGACCGTGCGCTCGGCGACCACGGCGACGACGACCGTCGCGGCGAGCACGAGCGTGGAGGCGGCGGCCACCATCGGGTCGTAGCTCTGCTGGACGTAGTCGAGCATCGTGACGGGCAGCGTCCGGAAGTCGCGGGTCTGCAGCAGCAGCGACAGCGGCACGTTGTTGAACGAGGTGACGAAGCCGAGCAGCCCCGCCGAGATGAGGCCCGGCCGCAGCATCGGCAGGGTGACGGTGACGAACGCCCTGACCGGCGACGCGCCCAGGCCGCGGGCCGCCTCCTCCAGGGCCGGGTCGGCCAGCGCGAGCGAGGCCCCGGTGACGCGGACGGCGTACGGCAGCAGCAGGGCGGTGTGGCCCAGCAGCAGGGTGGTGAAGTTGTCCAGGTGCAGGCCGATCATGAGCTGCTGGTACAGCGCCAGTCCCACGACCAGCTCCGGCACCACCAGCGGCGACAGGAACAGGCCCTCCAGCAGGCCCTTGCCGGGAATCTTCCCGCGGTGGATCGCGAGCGTGACCGGCACGCCGAGCACCAGGGCCAACGCGGTGGCCAGCACGGCGAGCTCCAGGCTGGAGACCACGGCCTCCATGAACGGCGAGTAGGCCAGTGCCTCGCCGAACCAGCGCAGGGACAGGCCCTCGGGCGGGAAGCGCAGCGTGCTCCCGGCCGTGAACGCCGTGGCCACGACGAACAGGATGGGCACGATCATGATCACGTAGCCCGCGACGGCGAGCGTGCCCGCCACGGGGTGACGCAGCTTCAGGCTCCGGCTCACGAGGTGGCCCCCTTCCGGCCCACCAGCGCCGAGATCCCGGAGACCAGGAAGACCAGCACCGTCATGACGATCGCGGTGGCCGACGCCGCGGCCCAGTCCACGGTGACGCTCGCGTAGGAGAAGAGCTGGGTCGACAGCATGCGCTGGCTGGACCCGCCCAGCAGGTACGGCGTGGTGTACGCCGTCACCGACCCCGCGAAGACGAGCGTCGCGGCGACCACGACGCCCGGCAGCGACAGCGGCACCAGGATGGTCCAGAAGGACCGGGTGCGGCTGGCGCCCAGGCCCCGGGCCGCCTCGTCGAGACCGGGATCGACCTGCGCGACGGCGGAGTAGCACGTGATGACCGCCAGCGGCAGGAACAGCTGGACCAGGCCCAGCACGATCGCCAGCTCGGTGTACAGGAGCTGGGGCGCCTTCTCGACGATGCCCAGCCCGGTCAGGAGCTGGCCGACGACGCCGTTCGAGCCGAGCACCACGAGCCAGCCGAAGGTGCGCACCACGTTGCTCAGCAGCAGCGGGAAGATCGCCAGCGCGAGCAGCACGCCCGCCCACCGGGACTGCGACCGGGCCAGCAGCGACGCGATCGGGAACCCGAGGACCACGCACAGCGCGGTGACGATCAGACCGATGCGCACGGTGCGCCAGATGATCCCGAGGTCGTAGGGGTCGGTCAGCATCGCGCCCATGCGCTCGACCACCTGGGCGAACGTCACGCCGGGTGGCGCGAAGAGCATCGCGACCGCCGGCAGCAGGAACCCGACGAGCAGGAACGCGAGCCCCGGCAGGAGCAGCAGAAGTGTGGAACGTGCTCGCACGAGCCGTCTTTCGTTGATGGAACCGGTTCCATCGGACCCTAAGGCATGACGGGTGCCTCTCCTGCAATCGCGCGTTAACTTCCTGTTACGGCACCGGACAGGGTGGGCGGAAACGGTTGCATCGTCCGTCTAGAGTGTCTTCACCGACAAAGGAGGTACGGTGCCTGATCTGTCCGACGTCGCCGCGGTGGCCGGCGTCTCCAAGGCGACCGCGTCCCGCGCCCTCAACGGGAGCGGCCTGGTGGCCCCCGAGACCGCCGTCAAGGTCGTCGCGGCCGCCGCCCGCCTGGGCTACGTGCCCAACCGGGCCGCCCGCGAGCTGGCCCGCGGGCGCAGCGGCATCATCGCGATCGTGGTGCCGACGCTGGACAACACCTTCTTCACCCCGATCATCGCGGGCGCCCAGGCACGCGCCGAGGAGGCCGGCCTCCAGCTCACCGTGGCCGTGCACGCCCTGGACTCCGCGGCCGCCGTCGACCGGCTCGCACGCCAGGTCGACGGGTTCCTCGTCGTCGCCCCGCGGGGCACGGACACGCTCGTCGCGAGCGCCGGCGCCGCCAAGCCCGCCGTGCTGGTGGACCGCGAGATCGACGGCATGACGTCGGTCGTGGCCGACACCGCCTCGGCGTTCGGCACCCTGACCAGGCGGCTCGCCGCCGAGGGCCACGAGCGCATCGTCTACGTGGGCGGGCCCGAGGGGTCGTGGCAGGACCGGCAGCGCACCGCCGCGGTGCGGGACGCCGCCCGCGAGGCCGGGGCGGAGCTGACCGTGCTCGGCCCCCGGCCGGCGACGTTCGTGGCGGGGGTCGAGGTGACGCCCGCGGTCGTCGAGACGGGCGCGACCGCCGTCGTCCCCTACGCGACGTCGATCGGGCTGGGCCTGCTGCTCGCGCTGGGCACGCGCGGCGTCGAGGTGCCGCGCGACCTGGTGGTGAGCACCGAGCCCACGGTCATCGAGGCCCTCGGCCTGGAGCACACCCCCGCGATCGACGTGGACGGCGAGGAGCTGGGCCGCACCGCGATGGACCTGCTGGCGCGGCAGCTCGACGGGCAGGACGAGCCCGGCCGCCAGGTCAGGCTGCCGGTGCCGGTGCGGGGCTGAGCCCGGGCGGACGGGCAGCGCTGCTCAGCGGGACAAGGTCGACGAACCGGCGCCAGGCCGGGGATCAGCGGAAGTCCCCTGCGTGGTCGACGGCCCACTGCCCGAAGGTACGACCGGTCGCGCCGGTGATCGCCTCGAAGTCCGGCGTGGGCGCTTCGGGGCGGTCGATGGTGCTCGCCCATGCCCGGAGGACTCCGTCAGCCGTCTCCTCGTCCCAACCGCCGGACACCAGCACCTCGCGAACCTCCTGTGCGGGGAGCTCGTTCCAGGTCACCGTCCTCCCGACGGCGTTCCCGATGGCGCTCGCCTGCTCTTGCTGCGTCAGCACCGAGGGGCCGGTGATCTCCGGTGCGAGCCCCACCAGCCGGTCGGTGCGCAGCGCGATCTCGGCGACCTCGGCGAGGTCGGCCTCGTGCACCAGCGCCCGGCCGCCGTCCCCGTAGATCCAGCTGACCGCCGACTGCTCGCGCACCTGCTGCGCCCAGCCGAGGGTGTTCGTCGCCATCCCTCCGGACCGCAGGAGCGTCCACTCGACGGCGGAGGCGCGGACGGCCTGCTCGATGTCGGTGTGGAACTGGAGGATCGGGTCGGGGGCCGGGGCGCCGTCGTCGCGGACCCCGATCGCCGAGAGGTAGACGATGCGCCGGACGTGCGCCGTGATCAGGTCGACGACCGCTCGCGCCAGGTCGCCACCACCCAGCGGCCAGACCAGGAAGACGCGGTCGACGTCACGGAGCGCGGCTCGCAGGGAGTCGAGGTCCGTCAGGTCCCCGCGCACCACCTCGACGCCGTCGGGCAGTCCGGCGGAGCCCGGGGTGCGGACCATCGCCCGGACCGTCAGGTCCTCCCGACCGGCGGCCAGGCGTCGGACGAGCGCACCTCCGACATGCCCCGTCGCGCCGATGACCAGGGCTCTTGCTGTTCTCGTAGCCATGCCGCGATCGTGCAACTTCGACCCGGGTCGAAGTCAACGCGCCGGTCGCTCGGTAGGCTCGCCGGGTGGACGAACGCCGCGAACAGCAGCCGGAGATGAGCGTCGGAGAGCTCTCCAGGCGCGCCGGGGTCAAGGCCTCGACCGTGCGCTTCTGGGACGAGCACGGTCTGCTGAGCAGCCGGCGCACACCCGGGAACCAGCGGCGTTTCGACGGCGTCTCCCTGGCCCAGGTGCTGTTCATCCGGTGGTCGCAGGACGTCGGCGCCTCCCTGGATGCGATCCGCGACGTCCTGCACAAGCTGCCGGCCGGGACGGCCCCCGGCCGCGAGGTTCAGGTCAGGGCGGCGCGCTGCTGGCGCGAGCACCTGGACCAGCAACGCCGTGAGCTGCACGCCCGCTACCGGCGGCTGTCGCAGCCGCTGGCGCTGCACGGTGTCGACACCCCGGACGCAGCGGCGACATGACAGCCGGTCAGTGGACGGAGAACCCGCCGTCCACGAACAGCGAGTGCCCCGTGACGTAGCGGGAGGACTCGCTCGCGAGGAAGACGGCGGCGCCCGCGAAGTCCTCGGGCAGCCCGTTACGGCCCACCGTGGTGCGGGCGGCGAGCGCGGTGATCTTCTCGGCGTCGTCCTGCAGCCGCTGGTTCAGGGGTGTCAGCACGAACCCGGGCACGAGGGTGTTGGCGGTGACGCCGCGCGCGGACCAGGCCTCCGACTGGGAGCGGGCCAGGGACTCCAGGCCCCCCTTGGAGACGCCGTAGACGCCGCTGTCGACGAACGAGCGGTGGGCCTGCTGCGAGGAGATGTGGATGAGCCGGCCGTAGCCGCGCTCGGCCATCCCGGGTGCGAAGCGCTGGCCCAGCAGGAACGGGGCCTCCAGGTTGACGGTCAGGGTGGTGTCCCAGATCTCCTCGTCGATCCGGTCCATGTGGGGGCGCAGGTTGATGCCGGCGCTGTTGACGACGATGTCGGGTTCGCCGGCGGCCGCGACGATCGCGTCGGCGGCGGCGTGGATGCCCTCTCGTGTACCGAGGTCGGCCACCACCGTCTCGGCGGCGCAGCCGCGTGCGCGCAGGCCGGCGGCGACCTCGGCCAGGCGGTCGGCGCCGCGGGCCAGGAGCACGGTGCGGGCGCCCGCCTGGGCGAGGGCCTCGGCGATGGCCCGGCCGATGCCCGAGCTCCCGCCGGTCACCACCGCGGTGCGGCCCTGAAGCGAGAACAGGGTGGCGAGGTAGTCGTGCGTGGTCATGCCGGGACAGTACCTGCCCGGTACCGACTGCCGGGCGCACGCGGCGTCGGCGGCGGGGCAAGGCTTACGCTGCCCGGGTGACCGCACTCCCCGCCGCCCTACCCGCGCTCGCCGAGCGTTCCGCCGCTCTGCTGGAGGCCATGCGCACGCGCGTGGTCGTGGCCGACGGCGCCATGGGCACCATGATCCAGGCGGCCAACCCGACCCTGGCGGACTACCAGGGCCTGGAGGGCTGCAACGAGATCCTCACGGTCTCGCGGCCGGACATCATCGCGGGCGTGCACGACGGGTTCCTGGCCGTGGGCGTGGACGCGATCGAGTCCAACACGTTCGGGGCCAACTGGTCGAACCTGTCGGACTACGGCATCGACGACCGCATCCGCGAGCTGGCCCGGGCGGGCGCAGCCCTGGCCCGGGAGCGTGCCGACGCGTACACCACGCCGGACAGGCCCCGCTGGGTGCTCGGCTCCATGGGCCCGGGCACCAAGCTGCCGTCGCTCGGGCACACCACGTACGCGCACCTGCGGGACACCTTCGCCGAGCAGGCGGCCGGCCTGATCGAGGGCGGCGCCGACGCGCTGCTGATCGAGACCAGCCAGGACCTGCTGCAGGCCAAGGCCGCGGTGACGGGCTGCCGGCAGGCGATGGCGGAGACCGGGCAGCGGGTGGCGGTCATCGTGTCGGTGACGGTGGAGACCACCGGGACCATGCTGATGGGCTCGGAGATCGGTGCGGCGCTGGTGGCGCTGCAGGCGCTGGGCATCGACGCGATCGGCATGAACTGCGCCACCGGACCCGACCAGATGAGCGAGCACCTGCGGCACCTGTCGCAGCACGCGGAGGTGCCCGTGGCATGCATGCCGAACGCGGGCCTGCCGGTGCTCGGGCCGGACGGCGCCTCCTACCCCCTGACGCCGGAGGAGCTGGCCGCAGCGCACACGCAGTTCGCGCGCGAGTTCGGCCTGGGCCTGGTGGGCGGCTGCTGCGGCACGACGCCGGAGCACATGCGGCTCGTGGTCGAGGCGGTGGGCGGCGCCCCCGTGGCCGAGCGGGAGCCCGCGCGGGAGAACGCCGTCGCCTCGCTGTACTCGGCCACGGACCTGCGGCAGGAGACGAGCTTCCTCGCGATCGGCGAGCGCACCAACGCCAACGGCTCCAAGGCGTTCCGGGAGGCGATGCTGGAGGGCCGGTGGGACGACGTCGTGGACATCGCCCGCGCCCAGACCCGCGACGGCGCGCACCTGCTGGACGTGTGCGTGGACTACGTGGGGCGCGACGGCGTGGCGGACGTCCGGGACGTCGTCTCCCGCCTCGCCTCCGCGAGCACCCTGCCGCTGGTGATCGACTCCACGGAGCCCGCCGTGATCCGGGCGGGACTGGAGCTGCTGGGCGGTCGTGGCGTGGTCAACTCGGTGAACTTCGAGGACGGCGACGGGCCGAGCTCCCGGTTCGCGCGGATCATGCCGGCGGTCGTGGAGCACGGCGCCGCCGTCGTCGCGCTGACGATCGACGAGGAGGGGCAGGCCCGCACCGCCGACGGCAAGGTGGCCATCGCGTCCCGGCTGATCGACACCCTGGTGGGCGACTGGGGCATGCGGGTGGACGACATCATCGTCGACGCCCTGACCTTCCCCATCGCCACGGGTCAGGAGGAGACGCGGCGCGACGCCATCGAGACCATCGAGGCGATCCGGCGGATCACGCGGAAGTACCCCGGCGTGCACACGACGCTCGGCGTCTCGAACGTGTCGTTCGGGCTCAACCCGGCGGCCCGGGCCGTGCTGAACTCCGTGTTCCTGCACGAGGCGGTCGAGGCCGGGCTGGACTCGGCGATCGTGCACGCGGCCAAGATCCTGCCGCTGGCCTCGATCCCCGACGAGCAGCGGCGCGTCGCGCTGGACCTGGTGTGGGACCGGCGCGAGTGGGACGCCGAGGGCAACCTGACGTACGACCCGCTGGCCACGCTGCTGGACCTGTTCGAGGGCGTGGACGCCGGTGCGATCCGCGACGCGCGCGCCGCCGAGCTCCTGGCGCTGCCGGTGGGCGAGCGGCTGGCGCGGCGCATCGTCGACGGCGCGCGCAAGGGCCTGGAGCCGGACATCGAGGAGGCGCTCGGCGCCGGGATGAAGGCCCTGGACATCGTCAACGACCACCTGCTGGAGGGCATGAAGGTGGTGGGCGACCTGTTCGGGCGGGGCGAGATGCAGCTCCCGTTCGTGCTCCAGTCGGCGGAGGTGATGAAGGCCGCCGTCGCGCTGCTGGAGCCGCACATGGAGCGTCTTGAGGGTGACTCGGGGTCCAAGGGCACGATCGTCCTGGCCACGGTGCGCGGCGACGTGCACGACATCGGCAAGAACCTCGTGGACATCATCCTGACGAACAACGGCTACACGGTGGTGAACATCGGCATCAAGCAGCCGGTGAGCGCCATGATCGACGCCGCGATCGAGCACGATGCCGACGTGATCGGCATGTCCGGGCTGCTCGTGAAGTCGACCGTGGTGATGAAGGAGAACCTGGAGGAGCTGGCCTCGCGCGGGTTCGAGAAGCGCTGGCCGGTGCTGCTGGGCGGAGCGGCCCTGACCAGGACGTACGTGGAGGACGACCTCGCCTCGCAGTTCCCCGGCGTGGTGCGGTACGCGAAGGACGCGTTCGAGGGGCTGCGGCTCATGGAGCCGCTGGTGCGGGTCGCGCGGGGTGCGTCCCCGGACGACGTCGGGCTGCCGGCGCTGCGCAAGCGGCGGCACGGCGTGGTGAAGGTGACCGAGACCCCGGTGGAGGCGCTGCCCGCCCGGTCCGACGTCGCCGCCGACAACCCGGTGCCCGACCCGCCGTTCTGGGGGACGCGCATCGTCAAGGGCGTGCAGCTCTCGGAGTACGCGGCGTTCCTGGACGAGCGGGCCACGTTCATGGGCCAGTGGGGGCTCAAGCCGGGGCGGTCGGAGGACGGGGCCTCCTACGAGGAGCTGGTCGAGACCGAGGGCCGGCCGCGGCTGGCGGAGTGGCTCGACCGCATCCTCACGGACCAGATCATGGACCCGACGGTGGTGTACGGGTACTTCCCGGTGTGGTCGGAGGGCGACTCCGTCGTGGTGGCCCACCACGGGGACCTGGCAGGGATCGGGGCTCCCGACGGCGGGTCCGGAAGTGCCGTGGGGACGGAACGCCTGCGGTTCACCTTCCCGCGGCAGCGCCGCGACCGGCACCTGTGCCTGGCCGACTTCGTCCGGCCGCGATCGTGGGTCGAGGAGACCGGGCGGTTCGACGTGCTGCCGGTGCAGCTCGTGACGGTGGGCGACACGGTGTCGGCGCACACCGCGAGGCTGTTCGAGGCGAACAAGTACCGGGAGTACATGGAGCTGCACGGGCTGTCGGTGCAGCTCACCGAGGCGCTGGCGGAGTTCTGGCACGCGCGGGTGCGCGCCGAGCTCGGGTTCGCCGCCGAGGAACCCGCCGGGGTCGAGGGGATGTTCAAGCTGGAGTACCGGGGGGCGCGGTTCTCGCTCGGGTATCCCGCGTGCCCCGACATGGAGGACCGGCACAAGGTGGTGGAGCTGCTGCGGCCGGAGCGGGTGGGGGTGACTCTTTCCGATGAGCTGCAGCTGCATCCGGAGCAGTCGACGGATGCGTTCGTGTTCCATCACCCGGAGGCGAAGTACTTCTCCGTGTGACGTCCGGGGTGGTGGCCGTCAGGCTGGTGTGGCTTCACCCCAGGACTTTGCGTCCGGGGTGAAGCCACCTGTCGGTGCAGCAGTCCCCCTCATTCTGGGGCCCCTCACCGCGTCTGGGCGCTTCATCGGTCTGGATCTGACGATCTACGATCCCGACCTCGATCCCGACCTCGTCCACGGCCGCCGGATCACCGATCTGCTCGCGCGGACGCCCACCAGGCGCACGCGGCCCACGCGCCATTAGGTGGCTGCGACCTCAGCAACCGGGCCAGGGCGATCAACAAGGGCAATCTCGCCCTGCATTGCGGCAGCCTTCCGACACGAGTCATGCCCGGCCTCGGCCGCCGGCGTCGTGGAGCACCTCCTGGACGACCTGGACGATGGCGTCGGGCTGCTCTGCCGGGATCTGGTGACCTGCCCGCCCGGCGACCAGCACACGCCCCCGCGACGGCGCCCCGGCCAGCGCCGCATGGTCCCGGTCCAGATGCTCACGCTGCGCACGCGGCATCGCCGGCCGCCTCCCCGCAACGACCACCCGCGTGGGCACCGACGGCAGACCACGTGCCTCACGAGCCAGCGCGGCCTCCACCATCGCATCAGGCATCCCCCGAAGCGTGAACGCGAGCTCCCGCAGCGCGGCCCCGTCCGTACCACCCCGGCTCGCTCGGACACGCAACAACCAGTGCATGACACCGAACGACCACCGACGCACACGGTCCGAGCCGGGCGGGACCCCCGCCGCGGTCGGATCGACGAAGACCAGACCGGCGACATCGTCGGGATGCCGCGCCGCGAAGACCTGGGTGACCAGACCGCCGTACGACCAGCCGACGAGCACCACCGGCCCGCCCGGACCCAGCGCGTCGAGGAGCCGACGCAGCCCGTCTGCCTGCTCGGCGAGAGTCCTCGCCTGCGAGCCGCCCGACCGCCCCACACCCGCCCTGTCGTACGTCACCACCGTGGCGGACGGCGCGAGCAGCTCCGGGACGGTCCCCCACGCGCCCACGCCTTGCCCGGCTCCGCCGGCCTCCAGGACCACGACCGGCCCCGTGCCCTGCACACGCACCCGTAGCTCGTGGCCGCCCACGTCGACCCGCCTGTCCGCTTCCTGTCCGTCCGTGACCATGACGTCAACATAGGTTGACAACACAGATCGCGTCAACCTGTGTTGACGCCCACGGTCTCCGACTCGGAGGCCCCCAGGCATGCCGCGGAACTGCTACGCCGGAGCCCGCCGAGGTTGCGATGGGCAGAGCCCGATGACGGACCTCGCCCCGGCGCACCTGATCGGCGGGTCCTGAAGGTTCACCCGGTGGATCGACCAGTACCCAGAGCCGTTGCCCACGGTCGGTGGGAAGGGACTGCCGCACAGATAGGTGACTCTGCCACCTGCCCGTGCAACAGTTCCTAATCACCGCCTCAGACGCCGGTGTGGCAGTCAGTCTTCAGAGTGGTAGATGCCGTTCACGCCCCGCATGAACTCGTCCTTCTCTGCGGACGACAGCGCCTCGGGGGCGAACTGCACAACGATCCAGTTTGAGCGGCGCGCGTCGGGCAGCACGTTCACGGCCTTCTTGGCATCGTCCTGGTCGGCAAACATCACTACAGTCGAGGTCTCGGATCGCACTGCCCACCGGCACGGCAGCTCCTCGTTGCAGACGTCCGCAGTGGCGTCATGGGCGCCGGGCATGAGGAACGGGTCACCTTCGGCGCTCGGTAGGAAGACATCCTGGGGAATCTCATCTCGGGTCTCCCATGTGGTAGCGACCAACCACACGGCCGCAGCGATGACCGCAACGAGTAGGGCAGCGAGTAGGGCAACGGGCAGTCGTAGTCGTGTCATATTGCGTCCTCACCAGTTGCATTTGTGTGCCCACGCCGCGATGGAGTCCTTTTTCGCACTGCTACAGAAGAACGTCCTGGACCGGCGCCGCTGGACCACCCGCGAACAGCTGCGCATCGCGATCGTGACCTGGATCGAACGGACCTACCACCGCCGCCGACGCCAGGCCCGATGGTCTGCATCGCGACCAACCGACGCTCGAGCGCGTCATACCGGGGATCACCCTCGGACAGGCCGAGCCGCCACCGGTAGTTGTGGATCACGATGTCAACGTAGTCGGGGTTGCTGAACGCCACGCCAGGGCAGCGGACTCCTCCTGGGTGGCGACCGACCGGGCATCCACCACCAGCCAGCACGCGCATCCCACTCCTCGACCCGCCCGGCATCACCGGCCGGACCGCGTGCCTGCGGCCGGCCGGGACCCTGGCCCTGCCCGGAGACGTCGCCGCGCTGCGCCAGTACACCGACCCCGTCACCGGGGCCGTCCTCCTGCACGACCCGCATGCCGCGACCCTGACCGCGCTGCTGCCGGTCACCCACCCCGCGTTCGTGGTCCTGGACCCGGGCGAGCAGCAAGGCCGGGTGACCGCGTGGGCGGCGGGTCCTGGGTGTACTTCTCCGTGTGACGTGCGGGGCGACAGGTCTCATCGCGGTTCACCCGAAGCAGGACCAGCGGGCGCTCCTCGCTGCGCGGCGTGGACGTACAGCCGCCGAGGACGAGGCGCGCGCGACATGCCTGTTCAGCGCTGCCGCTTGTCGTAGTCCGTCCGCATGGTCTGGAAGACGATCCGCTCGATGAACTCCGGCAGGTTGCGCTCGGGCCAGCGCGGGGCCGACATCGGCGGAGCGCACCTGGTTCAGACCGATGCCGAGCTTCGGTATCCGGTTGCCGTCGTTCAGGATGAAGGCTTCCACGGGGGTCAGGCGTCGGTGAGGCGCAGGGTGAAGCACTGGGCCATCGGGTGGCCGATGTACGGCCCGTACCCGGCGAACCGTTCATACCCCTCACGCTGGTAGAACCGTATGGCGTCCGGCTGCCGGGGACCGGTCGACAGCACCACGGTCGTGACACCGAGCTCACGCGCCGCGTCCTCCAGAGCACGCAGGATCCCCGTCGCGACACCCGTGCCGCGCACCGACGGCGCCACGTACATCCTCTTGATCTCCGCCGTGTCATCGCTCAGCACCTGGAGCGCTCCGCACCCCCTCGCCTCTCCCTGACCATCCCGGGCGACCAGAAAGACCCTGACGGACTCCGCCGTCGGCTTCTCCGTCTCCTGATCAGGAATGCCGTACCGGTCCGCGAGCTCGGCCTGCATCTCACTGCGCAGACGCTCTCCGTCCTCGGCGTCCCAGGGCTCGGCGGCAATCGTCACGGTCATTCGGTTCTCCACATCAGGTGAGCACGTCATCGTCGATGAGTGATCTTTCTACCCCGCGCAGGAGGGACGTAGCCACGGCCTGACGATCCCCCTGCGGCGAGGACGGCGTCCTCGCCAAGCACTTCTCCGTGTGACGTCGGTCAGCGCGCGAGCCGTTCGACCACCGCACCGTAGAGCCACGGCGCACCGACCGCCGCGGGCACGACGGCGCCGCGGGCCGGGCTCGCCGCCCAGGCCAGCAGGCCGGTGGTCAGCGCGCGGTAGTCCCGGGTCGCCGCCCGCCACACGCGCTCGTACGCGGCCGGGTCGTCCAGGTGTCGCACGACGGCGTCGGCCTGCGCGAGCCCGACGCGGATGCCCTCGCCCGTCAGGGCATCGACGTACCCGGACGCGTCACCGACCAGCCGCACCCGCCCCGCCGTCCGGCGGCGCGAGCGGCAGCGCAGCGGTCCCGCTCCGAGCACGGCGCTCGCCGCAGGGGCACCGGCCAGCCGGGCGCCGAGCTCCGGCAGCTCGGCGCGCAGCAGCGCATCGAACCCGTGCGCCGAGCGCAGAGCCTGCCCGGCCCCGAGCAGCGCGACGCCGACGCAGTCGTCGGCCACCGGCGTCACGTAGGCCTCCGCGTGCGACGCCCAGTACACCTCGACCAGGTCGCTCCAGGGCGCGACCCGGAAGTGCCTGCGCAGGCCGTACCGCGCCGGTCCGGCACGCCGGCGGCGCGGTTCGAGACCGGCGAGGCGGCGCACCGTGGAGTGCAGCCCGTCGCACCCGAGGACCCATGCCGCACGCAGCGTCCTGACCTGGTCGGCACCGTGGACCACGATGTCCACCTCGACGCCCGCCGCGTCCTGTCGCAGGCCGGTCACACGGGCATGCACCACCTCGGCCCCGGCGTCGCCGGCCCGCGCGGTCATCGCCCCGTGCAGGGTCGTGCGGCGCACGCCCCGGCCCACGCCCGCCACGAACCTGTGGTCGGCGTGCCGCCCGGCAGCGCGGTAGCTGATGCCCGCGAGCTCACGACCCGGCGGGTCGACGCCGAGCGCGTGCACGGCCCGCAGCGCACCGGGCAGCAGACCTTCGCCGCACGCCTTGTCCAGGCCCCCGTCGAGCGCACCCGCGCGCCGGTCCACGAGCAGCACCCTCAGGCCGGCCTCCCGGGCACGGACGGCGGCCGCGAGACCTACCGGTCCTGCGCCGACCACCACGACGTCGGCGTCGGTGCTCATCGGCCCCCGCCCGGGGCGTCGGCGCCGTCGGCCGCCGGATCGCCCGCCGCCTGCAGCGCCCGCTCCTCCGCGGGGATGCGGAACCGCGCCAGGAGCACGGCGTTGAGCACGGTGAACGTGAGGGCGGTGACCCAGCCCGTGTGCACGAGCGGGAGCGCGACGCCCTCGACGACCACGGCGACGTAGTTGGGGTGGCGCAGCCACCGGTACGGGCCGGAGGTCACGAGCGGCAGGCCGGGCACCACGATGACCCGCGTGTTCCACCGCGGTCCCAGCGTCGCCACGCACCACCAGCGCAGCGCCTGGCTCGCGAGCACGAGCGCGAGCATCGGCCAGCCCAGCCACGGCAGGAACGGCCGATGCGCGGCCACGACCTCGACGACGCACGCCACGAGCAGACCCGTGTGCAGCACGACCATCGCCGGGAAGTGCCCCCGCCCCGACTCCACGCCGCCGCGCACGAACGACCAGCGCGCGTTGCGCGCGGAGACCACGAGCTCGGCGAGGCGCTCGAGCGCCGTCAGCCCCACCAGGACGACGTATCCGACCAGCACGTCACCGGCCTCCCATCCGTAGCAGCACCAGCTCGCACGCGACGCCGGGTCCGAACGCCATGAGCACGGCGGGCGAGCCCGGTGGCGCGCCCGGGTGGGCGAGCGTCCGGGCGAGCACGTCGAGCACCGACGACGAGGACAGGTTGCCCGCGCAGGCCAGGCTCGCACGGCTCTCGCGCACCGCGTCCTCGGACAGGTCCAGCGTGTCGCGGACCGCGTCGATCACGCGCGGCCCGCCCGCGTGCACCACCCACGTGGGCACGTCGGCCGGGGTCAGGTCGTGGTCGGCGAGCAGCCCCTTGACGTCCGCGAGCAGGTGGGCGGCGAGCAGGTCCGGCAGGCCGGCCGAGAGCACGATCGCGAACCCGGTGTCGCGGACCTCCCAGCCGAGCGCGTCCGTGGTGCCGGGGTACAGCCGCGACCGCGTGTCCACGATCGTCGTCCGCCGGTCGTCGCCCTCCCGCGCCAGGGGGTGCCGGGCGCCGACGACGACGACCGCCGCGGCGCCGTCACCGAACAGGCCGGACGCCACCATGTTCGCGGCCGAGTCGTCGCCGTGCTGGAGCGTCAGCGAGCACAGCTCCACCGAGACGAGGAGGGCGACGTCGTCGGGCCGGCCCAGCAGGTGGTCGTGCACGCGTGCCAGTCCCCCGGCGCCGCCCGCGCAGCCCAGCCCGAACGACGGTGTGCGACGCACGTCGCTGCGCAGGCCGAGCCGCTCGGCGAGGAGCACGTCGAGCGAGGGCGCCGCGACACCCGTCACGGACGTGGCGAAGACGTGGTCGACGTCCTGCGGTCCCAGGCCCGCGCTGTCCAGGGCGCCGCGGCACGCCCGCTCCGCGAGCGCTGCCCCCTCGCGGACGAAGATGGCGTTGGTCTCACCCAGCGAGTGCAGGGCCGCGTAGTCCTCGAGCGGCAGCACCAGGTGGCGGTGGTCGACGCCGGAGCCCGCGTGCAGGCGGCGCAGCAGCGCGGCCCGGCCCGGGTCGGACGCCACCAGCGGCCCGACGGCGGCCGTGATCGCCTCCTGCTCGTACACGTGCTCCGGCAGGACCGGCTCGACCGCCACGACGCAGGACTTCCCGGTATCCGCCATACCGGCATCGTGGCCCAGGGGCGGTTCACTTGCCCGGCGAGCCGTGCGTGGGCGGACACGCTGCGAGCGGCCGGAGGTGCGGCTAGGTTCGGCGCATGACCTCGGCGGGCACGCCCGGCGGACGGACGACCGACCCGGAACGCGGCCGCCGGCCTGGCGCCGCGGCCGCCCGCCGTGCGGGCAGCCTGGTCGGGCTCGTGCGGGCGAGCCACGCCGCGCCCGCCGTCGTGGTGACCGGCCTGGCGACGGCGCTCGCCGTGGCTCTCGGGTCGCCGCCGGGCACCGTGGCGCTCGTGGCCGCCGCCGTCGGCGCAGGGCAGCTGTCGGTGGGCTGGTCCAACGACTGGATCGACGCGGCGCGCGACCTCGCGGTCGGACGCCGCGACAAGCCGGTCGTGGCGGGTCTCGTGACCCCGCGCACGCTGCGGCGTGCGGCGGTGCTCGCGGCGGCGGTGTGCGTCGTCTCCTCCCTCGCGCTCGGGCTCGTGCCGGGCGCCGCGCACCTCGTCGCCGTGGCGTCGGCGTGGGCGTACAACGCCCGGCTCAAGGCGACGGCGTGGTCGTGGGTGCCCTACGCGACCTCGTTCGCGTTGCTCGCCGTCACCGTGGTGCTCGCGGCGCCCGGCCCGCGCGTCCCCGCGGGGTGGGCGGTCGCCGCGGTCGCGCTGCTCGGCGTCGGCGCACACGTCGCCAACACCCTGCCCGACCTCGAGGACGACGCCGCCACAGGTGTCCGCGGCCTGCCGCACCGGATCGGGCGCCGGGCCTCGGGCGTGCTCGGGCCGGGTCTGCTCGTGACCGCGGCGGCCGTCGTGGTGGCCGGGCCCGCCGGGCAGCCGTCGCCCCTGGCGTGGACGGGCGGCGCTCTGGCCGCCGCGCTCGCCGTCGCGGCCGGGGTCACGTCCGTGGCCCGGCCACGCAGCCGCGCACCGTTCGGCCTGGGTATGGCGGTCGCCGTGGTCTGCGTGACGCTGCTGGCCCAGGCGACGGGCGACATCGCCGTGCTGCCCTGACCGGCCGCTGCGCGCAGGCGCGCGGTGCGCGGCCCGGGTCTCACGTCCGTGCCCACGCGCACTCCCCCGACGTCCGGCCGGGTCACTCCTTGTGGAGCGCGTCCTGGGCGGCGCCCATCGCCTTCTCCACCGGCTCCGGCATGCCCGTGGTCCCGTGCAGCCGTACGTCGGGCTTCGTGGGCGGCGGGGCCGGCACGCCCGCGGGCGGCTCCGGCAGGTACTCGAACTCGCCCTTGCCGTCCGGCGTCGGACCGCTGGCCCAGGAGCCCTCGCCCGCGGACTGCCCGTCCGAGAAGTTGATGTACTGGTAGGACACGTCGCGGTCCTCCTTGCCGATCGGGAACGTGCTCGGCACCGGCAGGTCTTCCACGCCCTCCGCGCGCAGCTCCGCCGCCGCAGCGATCCACTGGTTCTGGTGCATCGTGTCCCGGGCCAGCAGGAACGACAGCAGGTCCCGCACACCCGGGTCGTCGGTCATGTGGTAGAGCCGGGCCACCTGCAGCCGGCCCTGCATCTCGGCGTTCGCGTTCGCCGTGAAGTCGGCCAGCAGGTTGCCGCTGGCTGTCACGTACCCGGCCGACCACGGGTTGCCGTTGGAGTCGACCGGCCGCGCTCCCGCACCGGCCACGATCGCGTGCTGCGGATCGGTACCACCGATGATCGCCGCGACCGTCGGGTCCTCCTGCATCGCGCCCTCGGTCACGCCCAGCGGCGCCTTCTCCAACAGCTGGGCGATCATCGTCGCGAGCATCTCCACATGCCCCATCTCCTCGGCACCGATCCCGTACAGCAGGTCGCGGTACTTGCCGGGCATGTGCGCGTTCCAGGACTGGAACCCGTACTGCATCGCCACGGTGATCTCCCCGTACTGACCACCGAGCACCTCCTGCAGCTTGCGCGCGTACACGGCGTCGGGCCGTTCTGGCTTGACCTCGTGCTGCAGCTCCTGGCGATGGAAGAACATAGCCCTGCTCCCTCGGTCGACTCGGCACGGCACGAACCCCCGCCCTCGGGGACCCGCACCACTGGAACCGCCCGCCCCGCCCCGTGCGAACGGTGTCTCCACTGTCGCCACCCGCTTCGCCCACTCGCACGTCGAGGTCGCGCAGGCGCCGCTGCGCCTCCAGCACGGCCGGACCGGCGTCGTTCAGGGCAGCAGCCGTTCCGTCACGTCCCGGAGCCGGGCCCGCGCGTCGGCGTCGTAGGCCTGCGGGTGCATCCGGCTCTCGCGGGTCCGGTCGAAGTACCGTCCGGTGATGCGTGCCGCGGCAGGCACGTGGCGCTCAGCCGCCCGGGATCGTGCTGGCCGGCGAGGTCCAGCGTCAGCGTGCCCAGGGCGAGCTTGCTCTGCCCGTACGCCCGGGGAACCGCTGTAGCGTGCGGCGACGCGCTGATCCGCCGCGGAGCAGCGCAGGCGGCTTGACCTGTAGCGCGCTACAGGTTGTGTCATGGATCGTGTGCCACCCGCCCTGACCCCGCAGCTCGATGTCGACGTCCCCGAGACGGGCCTGTCGATCGGTGATGCCGCAGCCGCCGTCGGCCTGAGCGTGCAGGCCGTGCGCTACTACGAGCGCGAGGGCCTGCTGCTCGACCCCACGCCCCGCCGCAGCAACGGACACCGTCGCTTCCGCCGCGGCGACCTCGACTGGCTCGCCGGCCTGGTCATGCTGCGCGAGACCGGGATGCCGATCGCGGAGATCCGCCAGGTCGCGGCACTGAGCCGGACCGCCGGCACGGAGCGGCAGCGTCTGGAGCTCTTCGAGGCGCACCGGCAGGTCGTCGTCGCGCGCCTGAGACGGACGGAGGAGCACCTGGCGGCACTGGACCGGAAGATCGCCGCGTACCGCGCGTACGTGGCCGACAGGGAAGAGACACCTGATGACGCATGACCACGCCCGCACCCTCGAACCGGTGCTGCTCGGCGACGACCTCCGGGTGCCACCGATCGGCCTGGGCGCGATGGGCATGAGCGCCTACTACGGTCCGAGCGACGAGGCGGAGTCGATCGCGACGCTCCGCCACGCCGTGGACACCGGAGTGAACTTCATCGACACCGCCGAGGCGTACGGCCCGTTCGAGAACGAGAAGCTGATCGCCCGTGCGCTCGGCTCACGCCGCGATCAGGTGATCCTCGCGACGAAGGCCTCCGCGGAGACCGACGACGACGGCACGGTCCACGGTCGCAACGGCACCCCGGAGTACATCCGCAAGGCGGCGCACCGCTCCCTGCAGCATCTCGGGACGGACCACATCGACCTCTACTACCTGCACCGGGTGGATCCGGACGTACCGATCGAGGAGTCGGTCGGGGCGATGGCGGAGCTGGTCGCGGAGGGCAAGGTGCGGCACATCGGCCTGTCGGAGGCATCGGCCCCGACCATCCGCCGTGCGCACGCCGTCCATCCCCTGGCCGCCGTGCAGTCGGAGTTCTCGCTGTTCGCCCGGGACGTGCTGCACAACGAGGAGCTCGCGACCATGCGCGAGCTCGGCATCGGCCTGGTGGCGTTCTCCCCGCTCGGGCGCGGTGTGCTCACCGACAGCGTGACGTCGCTCGACGATCTCGCAGACGACGACGCCCGGCGCACCCTCCCCCGCTTCCAGCCCGAGGCGTTCGCCGCCAACCGCCGGCTGGTCGAGCGGGTCGCCGCGATCGCTCGGCGCCACGGGGCGAGCCTGGCGCAGATCGCGCTCGCCTGGGTCATCGCCGAGGGCGCGGTACCGATCCCCGGGATGCGCCGCCGGTCACGGGTGAACGAGAACCTCGGGGCGGCGTCGGTGGAGCTGTCGCAGGCCGAGCGGCTCGAGCTGGCCGCGGCACTGCCCGCCGCAGAAGTCGTAGGGACGCGGGACCACGCCGCCGTCGCGGCGGGGAAGGACCGCTGACCTGCCACGGCGGCTCGCACCACCGTGTCCCGCCGAGCCCTCGTCTCATCGTGCGTGCCGGGGTGCCGACGGCCGCGGACCCCGGTGCTCGTCCCGGCGCCGGGTGACCGCGACGAGCCGCCGCAACGTGGTGCCCGCGGGCCGGCTCGTGCCGGTGATCCGGTCGAGCTCGTGCTCGAGGCGCAGCGCCGCCGCACGCGTGCCGTGCTGCCGGGGCGGCACGACGCCCGTGGCCGGGTCGGCGGCCATCCGCGAGAGCTGTATCGCGATCTCCGGGACCGTCGGCGCCAGCCAGACGTGGCCCTGGTCGGCGAGCGCGAGCCCGGAGGTGAGCTGGTGGTCGTCCTCGTGCTCACGGAGGTGACGGCGGCGCGGGACCACGACCGGGCGGCGCCCGACCGCGTTCGCGTCCAGGACCGTTGCGGCACCGCCGTGCGTGACCAGCACGTCCGCCGTCAGGAACCGGTCGACGAGCTCCCCGCGCACGACGGTGCGCACGGCCTGCCCGCGCTGCGGAGGCTCGCTGTGGCCGTGCTGGACCCACAGGTCCACCGGACGGTGATGGAGCTCGCCCCAGTCCTGCGCCCAGGCGTCGACGGCGCGCACCAGCCGGTCGAAGGGGTAGGGGCCGGTGCCGACCGACACGACGACCCGGAGCGGGGCGTCGCCCGCCCCGTGGCCGGTCACAGCGCGGTCCCGATCGTGACGGCCGCGGGGTAGAGCGTCTCCTGCGCCGCGCGCTGCGTGCAGACGACGTCGGCCAGCGGGTAGCAGAGGCGGCCGGCGGGTGTGGGGGCGTCGATCCGGTCGACGGCCTCGAGGTAGGCCGACCGGATGCCGAGGAGGCGGGCCGCGAGGAGGTACGACGCCGCGAGCCGTCCGCCGGTCGCCACGACCACGTCGGGCCGTTCCACCCGCAGCAGCCGGAGCGCGAGCACCGTGTTGCGGACGGTGTGCCCGCGGCCCCGACGGTCAGGACCGTAGGCCCACGTGACCTCCTCGCCCGCCAGCGCGGCGCGGGCGTACGGCTCCTCCACGGTGACCCAGTGGCGGTCGTGCCGACCCCACCAGGCCCGCAATGACACGAGCTGGGACAGGCCTCCCCCGGTCGCCGTCACGAGCATGACGCGCATGAGCTCTCCTCTCGTACCTCGGACCTCACACCACCCAGGACACGCCCGCGCCCTGCCGATGACGCGGGAACGCGGAGATCCGCGCGCTACCCGGGAGCGGCCAGCACGTCGCGCGCGGTGCGCAGCGCGTCCTCGTGGCTCTCCGTGACGTCGTGGCCCGTCGCGGCGCCGTCCGCAGCGAACCCCGCGACGGTGTAGGCCCAGCGCGCCGGTTCGCCCGGGAGGCGCTCGATCACGACGACGAGGCGAGCACGCCCGGCATCGAGCAGCGAGACGGCGAGCCCGTCCCCGCCGAGCGTGGTGCTCGGGCCGATGGCCGGGTGCGCCTCCGCGTCGAGCTCGGCGGCCATGGCCCGTGCACGACGGATCGCGGTGTCGTCCTGGAGCGGCTCCGGGACCGCCACCAGATGGCGGCGGTGCCGCGCCCTACTCGTCATCTGCCTGTCCTTCGAGCTCGCGGGTGGTTCCGCGAACCTGGACACGGCCGACCGCGAACGATGACGCCGGGCTACCGCCTACCGGAACCGCTGCTCACGGACCGGCCGCGAGGTCCGGGTCACCGGAGACGCCCGGCACCACGGTGAACGTCCGCTCGACCCGCGCCCCGACCAGCTTCTGGGCCGGGTCCAGGTAGCGCACCCCCAGCGTGTGCTCACCCGGTGCCAGCCCGTACAGGACCAGCAGCTCGGGCCCGTAGCCGGCCGCCCGGACGACGGCGGCCCGCACGCCGTCGACCAGTATCTCGACCTCGGCGCCGTCCTTCCCGGACAGGGCGACCACGGGTGCGGCGCTCCCGTCCGCGAGGTCGAGGATCGTGGGCGTGCTCAGGCGCAGCGGACCGATGGTGTCGCTCAGGGGCGAGACCTGTCCGTCCGACTCCTGCCGTGCCCGCAGGATGGTCCCCTCGGCGACCGGTGCATCGTCCTGCACGGTCGCCGCCCACCGCCCGTCCTCGTCCGCCAGCGTGCTGCCCACGGGGAGCCCGGACCCGTCCACGAGGACGACCTCGGCCCCCGGGACCCCGGTCCCGTGGACCGTCGGGAGGTACAGGCCGCGGTCCTGGACCCGCGTGACCGACGGCGCGGCCAGGACGGGCGTCGGTTCGGGCTCCGGTTCAGGTTCAGGCTCTGGTTCAGGTGTCGGCAGGACCGTCGGCTCGGGCGACGGCGAGACCGGCGCCGTCGGCTCGGGTACGGCGGTCGGCTCCGGTGTCGGGGCGAGGTCGGAACCGGCCGGCTCGGCACTGCCCGGCCTCCCGGCGGGTTCGGCGGTGCTCGACCGACCGGGGTCGGCGACGGCCGCCGGCGGTGCCTCGGCGCGCTCCGGCGTGGCCGTGCGGGCCGGGCCCCGGCCGGCGTCGTCGTCCTGGCCGGGTGCGGCGGGCGACCCGCCGCGCCCGGCCGGCCGCTCCCCGGGCCGCCTCGGCTCCTCCTCCGGGGCCGTGCTCGCCGCGGCCTCCGCGACGACGTCCGGCCGCGGACGGTTGATCAACGCGCTGGCGCCCAGCACGGCCACTGCCGCCACGGCGACCGCCGCGAGCGTGGCGGTCGCCGCGGACGCCGCCGAGGTCCCAGCGGCTCCCCCGCCCCCGGCGAGCCCGGCGCCACCCGACCCGCCACCGTGCGACACGGCCCCGGCTCCCCCGACGACGGCGCCGCCCCCGGCCCCGGCAGCCGGCCACAGCACACCCGATCCCAGGACCACCGGGACCAGCACCGGGACCAGCACCGCACGCAGGCTGTGCGAGAGCTCGGAGACCTCGGCCACGAGGACCGAGCAGGCGGGGCAGGTCGCGACGTGCTCCTCCAGCCGGCCGGACTCGCGCCGGCCCAGCCCGCCCCGCTGGTAGGCGCCCACGCGCTCCGCCACCCAGCGGCAGTCGCCGTCGACCGCCGCCGCCTGCACGTGCGCCTGCAGCCACGCCACCCGCAGGCCCTCGCGTGCGCGGTAGGCGAGCGCGGCCGCCGCGTTCGGGGTGACACCGAGGTAGGCCGCCGCCTCGCGGGCCGGGACGCCCTCGACCTCGGTGTACCAGAGGATGGACCGCCACTCCGGACGGAGGCTGCTGAAGGCACGACCGGTGATGGTCCGCGCGAGCAGCGGGTCCTCGAACATGGCGTCCGGGTCCATGGACGCCACCAGGTCGTCGAGCGGCGGCTCGTCCGCGCGGTCCCGCGCCCAGTTCATCGAGATGTTGCGCAGCACGGCGTAGAGGTACGGGCGGAAGGCCTCCCGTGGTCCGTTCCCGCCACGGAGCGCGGACAAGATCCGGACGAACGCCTCCTGGACCAGGTCGTCCGGGTCGAACCGCTGCGTGATCTGGCGCGCCGCACGCGCCGCGGCCTCGGCGTGCCGCTCCCAGAGCACCGCGAACGCCTGCTCGTCGCCGGACCGGACCCGCTCGGCGAGCGCGACATCGGACTCGTCGCCGGCAGGCGCCTGGGCAGAGGTAGCGGACATCAGATCGACTTTCCGGCGCATCGCACGGGGAGACGGGGCGAGGGCCGCTCCGGCGTCACGCGCGCGGGGGCGTCCCCGTCGCGGGAACATGTTCGCGATCCATCGTGCGGGGCGCCGTTGCGCGGGTCAACGGTGACGTCGGGCACACGGAGGTGGGTGGCAGCGGCCGTCACGGGACTGTCAGAGCGCCTCGAGCGCGTACGCGGCGCGCCGCACGCACGTCTCGACGCTGCCCACGGCCTCGACCTGGTCCCACCGCACCGAGCCGTCCGGGGCGAACCAACCCTGCGCCCGCATCGCGGCGGCGGCCAGCTCGATGCTCCTCGCCACGGGCCGCCCGTCCGCGGTCCGCAGGTGGTCCTGGGCGTCGAAGACCCAGCCCTCGCCCTCCGCGACCATCCGCGCGAGCTCGGTGTCGACCTTGCCGGCCGACAGGGAACGGGGGCCCTGCGCCTGGCGCGGCGCCGCGCCGTCGCCGGACCGGCGAGAGCCCTCGAGCACCCGGACGCACTCGGGACACAGGTGCCGCCACCCGGCCCGGCCGGACTGCCACAGCCGCCATCCCCGGTCACGCAGCGTTCCCGGGGAGGGACGGCCCTCGACGACCCGGTCCCAGCGGGCACAGCTGTCACACTCGATCATCCGGACGATCACGGCGGGCTCCTCGGTCTGCTGGTGGTGCGGGCATCACCTCCCTGGACACTGCGGAGCCCCGGCGATGACGCGTCACTCCGGCGTGAACGCCTCGGTGCGCGCGACGGCGAAGTTCCCGCCCACCTCGGTGCCCCCGCCGAAGGTGTAGACGACGTCACCGACCGTGGCGGCGCCGAGACCGTGCCGCGGCGTGGGCAGGTTTCCCACCTCGGTCCACTCGTCGGCCTCCGGGTCGTACCGCCAGACGTCGTCGTAGACCAGCGGCTCCGGGTGGTGCTGCTCGCCGCCGAACACGTAGACCGAACCGCCGTGCACGGCCGCGGCCAGACCACCGCGAGCCTCGGGCAGCGGGGCGACCGTCTCCCACTCGTCGGTGGCCGGGTCGTACACCTCGACCGTCGCGACGTTCTCCTGGACGGCGGAGCCGTCCTCGGCGAGCGAGAACTCCCGGCCGCCGATCACGTAGATCCGGTCGTCGACGACCGCCGACGCGGCGCTGTTCCGCAGGGTCGGGGCAGGAGCGAGTCGGGTCCACGTTCCGGTCGCCGGGTCGAACATCTCGTTCCTGTCGCTGTCGACGTGGGTCGTGAACGTCGTGGCGTCGGGTGTCTCCCGGACCCGCCCGCCGATGACGAACACCTGGTCCCGCACGCTCTCGATCACGAACTCGGCACGCGGTTCCGGCAGGTCGACGCCGGTGGACCAGGTGTCGTCGTCCGGCGAGTAGACGAAGGTGTCCGGCTCTGCCCGCCACCGGGGGAACCCGCCGCTGAACCCGCCGACGGCGTAGAGGGAGCCGTCCGCCTCGGCCAGGCCGATGTGGTGCCTGGCCTGCGGCAGCGTCGCCAGCCGCTGCCAGGCGTCGGCGACCGGGTCGTAGGCGTCGAAGTGGGCGGACACCCCGGTGTTGGGGTTGAGGAGTCCCCCGGCCACGTAGATCAGGTCGTCGACGACCTCGGGGTAGAGCTCCTGGCGTTCCAGGGCCATGGGCGCACGCTCCTGCCAGGCGCCCGTCCGGTCGGCGGACGTCCGGGACGAGGCCGGCGCGGCGGTGCACGCCGCCAGCATCGCACCGACGGCGAGCACGGCAACGGTCGCGCGGGGTCGTGGGGCAAGGAGCTGTCTGGTCACGGTGGATCCTCCGTCTGTTCGTGGTCTCTGCGTGGTCTGTTCGCGAGGAACCCACGGTGCAAGACCTCGCAGGCGTGAACCAGGGGACGTGATCCCCTGTGACCGCCGCCCCGCGCACGTGATACTCGGGGCATGAGAACCACCGGGTACGCCGAGCTGGGCGCGTTCCTGCGCTCGCGCCGCGATCGGATCCGGCCCGAGGACGTCGGGCTGGTGCCCGGTCCCCGGCGCCGCGTGCCCGGCCTGCGGCGGGACGAGGTGGCCCAGCTGGCGGGCGCCTCGGTGGACTACTACAACGAGCTGGAACGCGGCGCCGGCTCCCAGCCCTCCGAGCAGATGCTCGCCGCACTGGGCCGGGCGCTGCGGCTGACCGACGACGAGTGGAACCACCTCTACCACCTGGCCGAGCGGCCCGTGCCGCCCGCGGGCAGCCCCGCCTCGCACGTCGATCCCGGGATGCTGGACCTGCTCACCCGCCTGGGCCCGACGCCCGCGAAGATCATCACCGACCTGCACGTGACGCTGGTGCAGAACCCGCTCGCCGTCGCCCTGGTGGGCGATCACTCCCGCTTCACCGGCAGGCAGGCCAGCTTCGCCTACCGCTGGTTCATGGACCCGGCGTCCCGCGCCGTCTACCCCGAGGCCGACCATGACGCCCAGTCCCGGGCCTTCGTCGCCGACCTCCGCGCGGGAGCCGCCCGCCGGGGCAGCAGGGACACCGAGGCACGGTCGATGATCGCCGAGCTGCAGGAGGGTTCGGCAGAGTTCGCGCGGCTCTGGGACAGGCACGACGTGGCGTTCCGACGCCGGGGCCGCAAGCGCATCAGCCATCCCGAGCTCGGTCTGATCGATGTCAACTGCCTCAACCTGTTCAGCGAGGACGGCCGGCAACGGCTGCTGTGGTTCACCCCCACGCCCGGCACGGACAGCGCCGAGCTGCTCGACCTGCTCGCCGTGATCGGCACACAGGCGCTGACCGAGCCGTCCTGAGTCAGGGCAGCGGGGGCGTCTCGCCGTCGAGCAGCATCTCGGCGGCGCGCGCCTTCGCCTCGTAGGCGTCGACGCGCCACAGCTCCGCGAGCCGCTCCGCGTCCTCGAACGTGTACCCGGCCTCGCGGTAGGCCTCCTCCTCCGCCTCGTCCAGGTACGGCGCGGGCGAGCCGTCGGCCGCGGTCCCGCCGGGCGCCACCGGGAGCTTCTCCCCGTCGAGGATCATCTGGCCCGCGCGGGCCTTGGCCTCCAGCGCATCGACATGCCACAGCTCACGGAGGTCCTCGAGGTCTGCCGCCGTGTACTCGGCGCCCCAGAACGCGTCGTGCTGCTCGCGCGTGTAGCCGCGGGGCATGGACGACCACTCGACGCCGACGGCCTGGGCGATACCGTCCACGGCGACCGCGAACGGGGTGTAGGGGTCTGCCGCGGCGGCCGCCCCCGCGCCCACCACGCCCAGGGCCGACGCGACCACGCCCGTGACCGCTATGGCGCCCACGCGCCGGTGCGGCGGCACGACGCCGTCCCGGCCGTCGACCGCCGCGAGGCGGTCGGCGATCCGCCGGGCGGTCGCCGCGACGTCGTCGTCGCCGGGCTCACGTGACCTCAGGGCCGCTGCGATGTGCAGGGCGAGGTCGTCGGGCCCGTCCTCGCCCTGCCGGGGTCCCTGCGCCGGCGTGCCGGCGGTGCGGTCCTGGGTCATGGTGCCTCCATGAGGGTCGGATCGGTGCTGCGGAGCGTGGCCAGGGCACGCGAGGCGTGGGAACGGACGGTGGCCGGCGACGTATCGAGCACGGTAGCGATCTCGGCGTCGGCCAGCCCCTCGTAGTAGCGCAGTACGAGCACCGTGCGCTGACGGGCGGGGAGCTGCGCGAGGCGGTGCCAGACGGCGTCCTGCCGGGCGAGGTTCTCCGCGGGGTCACCGCCGGCGCCGGCGTGGCCGGCCAGGGCGTCGTCCGCGGTCGGGCGGATCATCCGCACGTGCCAGCGCCTGCGCCAGGACAGGTGCTCGTTGGTGACCATGCGCCGCAGGTACAGGTCGGGCCGCTCGGTCAGGGCGATGCGGTGCCACCGCTGGTGCGCTCGCAGCAGCACCTCCTGCACCAGGTCCGCGGCGGTGTGCTGGTCGCCCACCAGCACGGTCGCGTACCGGATCAGGCCGGGCAGGTGCGTCCGCACCAGCTCGCCCAGCGTCCCGGCCTGGTTCTCCCCGTCCGGGCCGCGCACAGGAACCGGGGCCGGTCGCGTCCGGCTCGTCATCGGCCGGCCCCGTCCGCCGCGAGCGCCCGCAGTGCGGCGACCGGGTCGGACGCCGCCGCGGCGCCCGGTCGCGGGACGGGCGCGTCGTCGAGGCACCGCCGTACCAGGCCCTCGACGAGCGCGGCTCTCCGGAGGACGTCCTCGCTCTCCAGCGCCCCGGGCAGGATCCGTACCTCGACCGTGTCCCGGACCGGGTGCGGGGCGACGAGCTGGGTGAGGTTCACGTCGGCGTACTTCGTCAGCCCGATCTCGCGGGCGCCCGCGGCCAGCTCCGCCCAGGTCCGGCCGGCCCCGGGCGGGACCGGACGCTCCACGAGCCGGAGCAGCTCCGCGGGCAGCGGAGCCAGGCGGCGACAGGCCGGGTTGGTGCCCAGCGCCTCCCACAGCGGCTCGCGCCAGTGCCCGAAGAGCCGGACCAGGTTGGCGAACGCCGCGGGCCGCCGGAACGGTGCGCCGTCCAGGTGCAGGTGGACGGCGGCCTCGGCGGGCACGGTGAAGCCGAGGTCGCGCGCGGTGCCCAGCAGCCCGTCGAGCACCGCGCCGTGGTTCGCGCCGACCGGCGGGGTGACGATCTCGCAGGGCCGCTCGCGCCCGGCCGGCAGCGGCATGGCGACGGCGACCGTGGCTCCCGCGGTGTCGTTCACCCGTGCCGCCCCGCCCCTCATCTCCACCCGGGTGCCGAAGAGCTCGGCCACCGGTGCCAGCACCTCGGGCAGGGCGGCGCCGGGATCGGTCGACCGCTCGATCAGCCGCAGCAGGCGCGGCTCGTCGCACAGCACCCGGTACCACCCGCGGTGCCCGGGCCTGGTGGTGGTTCCGGCCAGGTCGGCCACCAGGGTGATGTCGTCCACGAGCCTCGCCACGGGAGCACCGTCGCCGTCGACCACGTCGAACGCCGGGGAGAGGTGGCGGAAGACGCCGACGCCCGGCACCGCCGACGGCTCGCTGTCGGTGTGGAAGGACCGGCGCACCTCACCGCCGGTCCGGGCGGCGAGAGCACGTGCCAGCACCTGCCGGTCGGAGCCGGCGGGCGCGAGCAGCTCGATCTCGAAGCCGATACGCAGCGTGAGGGTGTCGATGGCCGCCTCCTGGCGAGTCGTCGGCGGTGCCGGGCGCACGGATCAGCTACCGGACGTCGTGGCAGCGTCCAGGGGCAGGTCCTCGCCGTCAAGCACCATCTGGCCGGCGCGGACCTTGGTCTCCACGTACTCGGTGTCCCACAGGGCGCTCAGCTCCTCGACGTCCTCGGACGTGTAGCCGGCGTCGAGGAACGCGGCGGTCGCCGCCTGCTCGTCCGCGGGGAGCTCGGGGGTGGTGTGCGTGCCGGGTGCGAACGGGAGCTGCTCGCCGTCGAGGATGGCCTGGCCGGCGCGGGACTTGGCCTCGGTCTCGTCGAGCGACCAGAGCTCCTGCAGCGCGGCGAGGTCCTCGCCGCTGTACTCGGCGCCCCAGAACGCCTCGTACTGCGCCTGCGTGTAGCCGTCGGGCAGGTCGGACCAGTCGACGCCGGCGGCGTGCACGGCGGTGCCGACCGCCTGGCCGAAGGCCGAGGCCGGGTTGGCCGCGGCCGCCATCCCGGCACCGGTGACGCACAGGGTCGTCACCGCGACGCCGATGCCGGTGAACCGAAGGGTCTTCGAACGGAGAATGCTGGTCACGTGGACCTCCAGGTGAGCGGAACGTGCTTGCTCCCTTAAGACGCCGCTCGACGCCGAGATGTGGAGCCGGGGCGGTCACGACCTCAGCGGGCGGGCGCGGCAACCCGCGTGTCGCGCGAGCGGCCGCCGAACTGCCCGGAGAGGATCACGGCGCGGCGGCGGGTGAAGAACCGGCCCGCCTCCACCGTCATGCCGTTCACCCGGCCCGAGACGACGCTGGGCCGGCGGTTGCCGCGGTCCAGCGAGCGCAGGCCCGTCTCGACGACCCGTTCGGGCGTCTGGTAGCTGCCGTTGTAGGCGCCGCCGGCGAGGTCGTCGAAGAACTCGGTGCGGGTCAGGCCGGGGGCGAGGGAGAGCACGCGCAGCCCGCTCGAGCGCGACTCGTACCAGAGCGCCTCGGTGAAGCTCAGGACGAAGGCCTTGCACGCCCCGTAGACGGCCATGTCGGGACTGGGCATGTAGGCGGCCATGCTCGCGACGTTGACCAGGATGCCGCGACCTGACTGACGGAGCGGCTCGATGAACGCGCGGGAGATGTCCACGAGGTTGGCCACGTCGACGGCGATCTCGTCCTGCAGGCGGTCGGGGTCCTCCTCGTGGAACGGCCCGTCGGTACCGAAGCCGGCGTTGTTGACGAGGCTCGTCACGGTGAGGCCGCGCGCTGCGACCTCGTCGGCGAGGGCTCGTCCGGCTCCTCGCGTGCTGAGGTCGAGCGCGATCGGGGTGGCGCGCACGCCGTGGTCGCGTTCGAGCTCACCCGCGAGCGCCTCGAGGCGGTCGCGGCGGCGGGCGACCAGGATCACGTCGGAGCCGCGCCGTGCGAGAGCGCGGGCGAACGCGACGCCGATGCCGGAGCTGGCGCCGGTGACGATGGTGGTCTGGGACGTGAAGTCGACGGGAGTCATACTGCACTGTAGGCAGTTCGTTGCACCGGATGCAAGACATGTACCGAGGGTAGGGTGAGCCCATGGATCCACAGCCTGATGGCCTGACGCTGCGCGAACGGACACGGCGGGCCGTCCATGCCGAGATCACCGACACGGCTCTGCGCCTGTTCGTGGAGCAGGGTTACGAGGCGACGACCGTCGACCAGATCGCGGCCGCCGCCGGGATCTCGCGGCGGTCGTTCTTCCACTACTTCGGGAGCAAGGAGGACGTCGTGATGGGCGACCTCGAGGCACTCGGGCTCCGTGTGCGCGACACGCTCGAGGCGCGCCCCGCGACGGAGACGGCGTGGGAGGCGCTCCGCGAGACCTTCATCGGCCTGCAGGAGCAGGCCAGCGACGCCGCGACCCCGCTGCAGATCGCCGACATGTACGCCGAGGCGCCGTCGCTGCGCGCGCGCCACCTCGAGAAGCACCTGCGCTGGCAGGAGCTGCTCGCGCCGGACATCGAACGGCGCCTGGGCATCGAGCCCGGCGCGACGGCCGACCCGCGGGCCCGCGCCGTCATCGCCGCGGCGCTCGCCTGCCTCGACGTCGCGGTGGAGGCGTGGCGCCAGTCGGGCGGCACCAGCGATCCGGTGGACCTGTTCGACCAGGCCGTGGCCGCCCTCCGCGCCTGACCGGCCCCGGGTCCCCGCCATGGACGGGGCCCGAGGGCCGATCACGGGGTCGCGACGTGGTCCTGGTAGGCGGTGCTGCTCTCCGCGAGCGCGGTGACCAGCCCACGCACGGTGCGCGTGCCGTTCTCCACCGCCTGCTGCACGCCGCCGGGAACCTGCGCCTGGTAGTGACGTGACGCCGCCTCGGCCGCCGCGAGCAGCGGCAGCACCGCCGTGAGCGGCGAGTCCGGGATCCCCAGCGCCGCGGCGTCCTTGCCGTGATAGCGACCGGCCAGTGCGTTCAGCAGGTCACGCCAGCCTGCCGCGTCCATCGGCGAGTCCGGCCCCGCGGCGAGCGTCGCCGTGGCGGCGTCGAACAGGGCCCCGACCAGGGCGCGGCTGTTCTCGTCCGGCGGGGCCGTGGTCGAGTCCAGCAGGTCGAGCAGCTCACCGGCCTGCGCATGCTCCTCGACGTCGAGGAAGAACGTCTCGTCGAGGCCCAGCAGGTGGCCGACGTACCACCAGTAGCGGTAGAGGCGGGACTGCTCGTCGGGCGTGAGCCGGTAGCCGACGCCCTCCAGGAACGCGAACGGCACGACGGTGAAGTCCAGCCAGGTGCGGGCGATGTCGGCCTGGTTGATCGGCACGCCCCAGCGGCCGGCGTCCCAGCCGTGCGCCGTGGCCGAGGCCCGGACGCGTGCGTGCAGCAACCGGACCTGCACGGTCTGCACATAGCCGGGAGCGCCGTGCCGCAGCCCGCCGGGAAGGATCGTCGAGGCGTTCCACAGCCCGGTCTCGGCGAGCCGGCGCGGGGCCGCGGCGGTCAGCCGGCCCGTGCCCACCAGGAGCCGGGCGATGGCCGGGGAGCGGTAGGTGTGCGCCAGGGAGCCGCCGGAGAAGGCCAGGAACCGCCAGTGCGGCGGCACGGCGAGCGAGATCAGGTCCCCGTCGTCCAGCAGCTCCGGCGAGACCCAGCCGGGCACGGTCTCCACGTGAGCCAGCAACGCGTCGACGGCCGGCGGGGCGTCCGGCACGTTCGCCCGCCCCTCGGCGAGACCGCGTCGGAGCGCGGTACGGGCGGGCCGGCCGAGCTCGTCGAACTCGAGGATCACGGCGTCGGCGAGCGGGTCCCCCACCTGCAGCATGCGCACCATGAGGTCGGCACGACCGCCGTGCCTGCTCCGGGCCGCCGGAAGGCCGACGACGCGGTCGGGAACGGACACGTGGATGTTCGAAGAGGTCATGCCGTCATTCAAGACATCCCCCGCGTCGGCAGCCACGGCCTGTCGATCCCCCTGTCGGGCCGCCGGCGCCGGCCCCGTCGCTCAGGCGACGCCGAGGGCCGGCGCCTCGCGAGGCTCCTCGGTCCCGGCCGCCCGGCGCGCACGGTCGCGGAACTGCTTCGGCGAGGCGCCGACCTCACGCCGGAACGCGGTGCTGAACGCGCTCTCGGACTCGTACCCCGTGGCGAAGGCGAGCTCGGAGATCGTCTGCGTGTCGCGCCGGAGAGCGTCACGCGCCAGGCTCATGCGCCACTGGATCAGGTACTCCAGCGGCGCGATCCCCACCTGCCGCTTGAACGACTTCGCGAATCCCGACCGCGACAGGTGACTGATCCCGGCGAGCTCCTGGACGGTCCAGCGGTGGGCCACGTCCGCGTGCATCGCCCGCAGCGCCGCGCCGATACCGTCGTCGACCAGCGCACCCAGCCACCCGACCGGGCGATCCGACTGCTCCGCGTGAGAACGCAGCACCTGGACCAGGAGGATCTGGACCAGGTGGTCGAGGATGAGGGAACGCCCGATGGCGCAGTTCCCGACCTCGCCGGACAGCAGCTCGGTCACGTAGGCCAGCGCACGGATCCGGGGGTCGTCGGCGCGAACGTGCACCAGCTCCGGCAGGACGTCGAGGAGGATCGGGGCGTTGAACTCGTCGAACCAGAAGTACCCGCCGCACAGGTAGGTGTCGTCGTCGCCCGACCCGGTACGCACGGCACCCTCCACCGCGGTCTCCCACAGCTGCGCGGCCGGCAGCGGCTCCACGGACGCGCCACTGCCCAGCACGTGGGCCGGCGGGTTGCTCAGCAGGTAGAAGTCGCCTTCACGCAGGTGGACCGGCTCACGCCCGTCGAGAGCCAACCAGGTCTCGCCGCGCACCACGCCCCCGATCTTGACGTGCGGGAACGCCTCGAACCGCACTCCCCATACCCCGCCGGCCCGCAGCGCCGGATAGACCACGGTACGAGGCCGGAGCAGCCCGATCGCGTCCGCGACCGGATCGCTCGCCTGCGGCACGGGCAGGAAAGTAGACGATGCGTAAGGAACGGCAGACGGCACGTTATGGATTCTAGCCGTGCACGCGCTCAGGCTTGCTCTGCGCCCGCACCTCGATCGCCGTCGGCGACACGAGGCGACCTGCGGGACGCAGCACCAGCCGAGAGGAAGAACCGACATGACCCACACCGAACTCCGCGAGCTCTACGAGCGCTACATCGCGGCGCTCAACGCCCACGAGCTCCACCGCCTCGACGAGTTCGTCGCCGACCAGCTCACGCACTTCGGCGACCCCGTCACCCGCGACCAGGTCCGCGCCGCACTGACCGCCCAGGTCGACGCCGTGCCGGACCTGACATGGCGCCTCGACGACCTCCGCGTCAGCGGCCACGAGATCGCCGCACGCCTGACCAACACCGGCACCCCGGTCAAGGAATGGCTCGGCGTCCCTCCCACCGGCGCCTCCTTCGAGATCACCGAGTACGCCCTCTACCGGGTCCACGACGGGCGGTTCGTCAACATGACCAACCTCCAGGACACCGACACCGCCAGGGAACAGCTGGCCGGCTGACCACGAACGCGGCGCACCGGTCCAGGAGGACCTGTCGCGCCAACCCCAGGGGGAGCCGGCCCGCGCGGCAGGCTCCCCCAGTGGCGCGCCACCCGGCTGCCCGACGGCGGGCCACCGGGTCCACCGCATCACGAAACGGTTACACCGCCCCGGCCCCCTTGGACAGGCGAGCACCGGAGAGCTAGATTCAAAAGCACAGACTGACCAGTCAGTCGGTTTTGGCGGATGGTGCGAGACGCGACCACCGGCGACCGGCTGCAGACCGAGAACCCGCGAAGGAGCGGTTACTCCTCACCTGCCTGGTGGACCCGCAGGCCGGTACAGCTCAAGGAGGAGCTCCATGACGACACCGTTCGACCCCGTGCCCCGCAGGCAGGCCCGGCCCTAGCCGGTACCCCGACCGCACGGGTCCTGATCGACACCCCGAGCCCACGAAGGAGTGGTCGCTCGCGCCTGCCTGCCGAGGACCACAGGCCCAGCTCAAGGAGGAGCCCCCATGACGACACCGATGCCCAGCGCGCAGGTGCGGACGTACCTCGACTCCCTCGCGCCCCAGCCGAACTACTGGGGCCGTGACCTCGCCGCCCTCCGGAGACAGGCCCGCGACCACGTCCTGGCGGTCGGCGGTCCCCCGGAGCACGTGGTCTCCGTGCAGACGGTCGACGCCGGCGGCGTCCCCTCGCGGCTCTACCGGCCGGGCGACGACGACGGCGACGTGCTGGTCTGGATCCACGGCGGGGGCTGGATGCTCGGCGACCTGGACTCGTGCGACGGCGTGGCGCGGGCGATCGCGAACCGTGCCGGGTGCGCCGTCCTCGCCATCGACTACCGGCTCGCACCCGAGCACCCGTTCCCGGCGGCGCTGGACGACTCGTGGGCCGCGGTCGGCTGGGCCCGGCGCACCTTCGACCGGGTCGCGGTCGGGGGCGACAGCGCCGGCGGCAACCTCGCCGCGGCGAGCGCGCTCCGGGCGCGGGACGCCCGGCTCGACCTGGTGCTGCAGCTGCTGGTGTACCCGGTGCTGGACAGCACCATGGACACCGTGGCCAAGCGGCGGTTCGTCGAGTCCTACGCCGGCTTCGCGGGCCGGGCCGACTACGGCGGGACGGCGTTCGAGCGGATCGGGTACCTGTGGGACGCCTACGTTCCGGACCGGCTGATGCGGCGGTCCCCGGTGGTCTCCCCGATGCACGCCACGACGCTGCGCGGTGTCCCTCCGACCGTCCTGATCACCGCCGAGCACGACATCCTGCGCGGTGAGTCCGTCGAGTACGCCAGGCGGCTGCGAGCGGACCAGGTTCCTGTCGAGGTCCACGACTACCCGGGGCAGATCCACGGGTTCATCGAGACCCTCGGCGTCATGGCGGACGCGACGGACGCCGTGGAGAAGGCCGCCTCGGCCCTGCGGCGCGCGTTCGCCGCCCGCCGGCCGGCTCGCCAAGCGGCGCGGAACGCGCCCTCATCGTCCGACCTTCACTCGTGAGGAGCTGTCATGCCTACCACCACCCTGTCCCGGCGAAGCCGCCGGCCGGCCCACCGGGCAGCGTTGCCCGTCGCCCTCGTCGCGCTCCTGGCCTCGTGCGGCGCGCCGGGCGCGCAGAGCCCCCTGTCCGACACGCCGGAGAGCGTGAGCACCAGCATCGGCGACACGCCGGTGACGCTGCAGGTTCTCGTCTCCACCCCCGACGTGGCGCTCTACGAGAAGCTCGGCCAGGCCTTCCAGGACGAGCACCCGACCGTGACCGTGCAGGTCACCGGTGAGGACTTCAACAACCTGACCACGAACGTCCCCCGGCTGATCTCGGGCACCGAGGTGCCCGACCTGGTCCGGCTCGCGTCCTTCGGCAACCTGGTCGAGGACGGGCTCCTGACCAACCTCGACCCGTACGCCGAGGCGTACGGATGGACCGAGTGGCCGCAGTCGCAGTTCGCCTCCACCCGCGTCGGGGAGGACGGCCGGCAGCGCGGCACCGGGCACCTGTACGGTGCCGGGCCAGGGTTCGGCCTGACGGGCGTGTACTACAACACGGCCCTCGCGGCCCGGATCGGGATGACCGAGCCGCCGGCCACGCTCGACGCCTTCGAGGAGAGCCTGCAGAAGGCGAAGGACGCCGGCCTGCTGCCGATGATGGTCAACGGCAAGGACGGCGGGCTGGCCTATCCGCTGCAGAACCTCCAGATGAACTATGCGGGTGGCACCCAGGTGGTCCAGGACTGGAACTACAACACGCCGGGCGCGAACATCGACACGCCCGCGCTGGTCGACGCCGCCGCCACGCTCCAGCGCTGGGGCCAGGAGGGCTACCTGCCCGCAGACGTCAACAGCATCGACCAGACGCAGGCACCCGCCCGGTTCGCGGAGGGTGAGGGCGTCTTCTTCCCGAGCGGGAACTGGCAGGCGCCGACACTCCAGGAGACCGGGAAGGGCGAGATCGGGTTCTTCCTCTTCCCGCCCGAGAAGGCCGGCGACCCCGTGACCGCGATGACGGCCGCCGGCGTGCTGGCCATTCCTACCAAGGCCGCCCAGCGCGACGTGGCGGCCGCGTTCCTGGACTTCATCCAGACGGACCCCGGCGCTCGTCAGAGCACCCTCGACCTCCTCGGCCTGCCGCCCGGCGGCCCGGCGGACGCACCGGCGCCGGACTCCGAGCCCGGATCCCTCGTCGCCGGCACCGTCGAGTCGTTCCAGACCCTGCTGGAGAGCGACGGCCTGGTCGACTTCATGTCGAACTCGACGGCGTCGATGCACGCCAGCACCCTGATCCCGCAGACACAGCTGCTCGTGTCCGGGAAGACGTCGCCGGCCGAGTTCTCGGCGGCGATCCAGGCGGACTACGAGAACGAGGCGGAGGAGTAGATGTCCAGGTACCCGCGCGGCTCGACCGCCCTGCGGCCGGCCCCCGAGGCAGAGGAGTCGCCCCCTCCCCCGCGTCCTGCCCGACGTCGCCGCCCGGCGCGGCGGTGGAGCACCCTGCTCTGGGTCGCACCCGCCCTGGCCATGTACACGGCGTTCGTCCTGTACCCGCTGGGGCAGTCCGTCCAGTTCTCTTTCTACGAGTGGGACGGCATCGGGCCCGCCACCCCGGCGGGCCTGGACAACTGGGTGGCCGTCTTCACCGAGCCCGAGCTGCTCGGGTCGGTCGCGCACGCGTTCGTCCTCATCTTCTTCTACGCCGCTCTTCCGGTCGGCCTGGGGCTCGTCGCGGCGAGCCTCGTCCGGGAGCTGCGCGCCGGGGCGTTCAGCACCACCGCCCGGGTGGTGCTGTTCGTCCCGCAGGTGCTGCCGCCCGTGGCGGCAGGCATCGCCTGGACGTGGATGTTCTCCACAGACGGGCTCGTCAACCAGATGCTCCGGGCCGTGGGCCTCGGGTCGGTGACCCGCGCGTGGCTCGGGGACTTCACGTTCGCCCTGCCGGCGGTCGGCGTCATCGGGTTCTGGCTGTCGTTCGGGTTCTGCACGGTCCTGCTGCTGTCCGGCATCGGCAAGATCGACCCGTCGCTCTACGAGGCCGCCCGCCTGGACGGAGCCGGCCGCGTCGGCGAGTTCTTCGCGGTCACGCTTCCCGGGCTCCGGCAGGAGATCGCCGTCTGCGCGACCATCGGCACCATCGCCGCACTGGCCAGCTTCGACGTGGTCCAGATCGCGACCCAGGGCGGCCCCGGCTACCAGACGATGGTGCCCGGCGTGGAGATCTACCGGCTCACCTTCCTGGAACAGCGGATCGGTCAGGCCTCGGCCCTGGCCGTGCTCCTCGCGGCTCTCGTCCTGCTCGTCATCTGGCCCATCCAGCGCATCGGGAGGCACGAATGAGCGCCGTCTCCTCACCCGTCCACGACCGCGTCACCCGGGCCGTCATCCTCCTGGCCCTCATGCTGTTCGCGATCCTGCCCCTGCTCAGCATGCTCACCGCCGCACTCGCACCGCAGAACAGCACGCCGCCCGGCCTCGCCTGGCCCGAGGATCCGCAGTGGAGCAACTTCGCGGACGCCTGGACCTCGGCGAACTTCCTCGCGCTGTTCCGGTCGAGCGTCCTGATCGTGCTCGGCGTCGTCCCCGCTGCCGTCGCCATGGCCGCCGCGGCCGGGTACGCGCTCGCACAGCTCGACGTACCCGGCGGCAGGTTCGTCGAGGTGCTCCTGCTCGTCGGCCTGACGCTGCCGTTCGAGGCGCTCATCACCCCGCTCTACTACAACCTCCGCGACCTGGGGCTGCTCGGTACCCGGTGGGCCGTCATCCTGCCGCTCATCGGGCTGCTCATGCCGTTCGGGGTGTTCTGGATGCGGGCGAGCTTCCGCACCATGGAGACCGCCCTGACCGAGGCGGCCAAGCTCGACGGCGCCTCCACGTGGCAGATCTTCCGCCGGGTCCAGCTGCCGCTCGCTGTGCCGGCGCTGTCGGCGCTCACGATCCTGTTCTTCCTGGCGACCTGGAACCAGTACCTGCTGCCGCTCGTCCTGGTCGACGACCCGACGATGCGTACGGTTGCGGGGGGCCTGGGTGCTTTCCAGGGTGAGCACGGGACGAACATCGCACTGCTGTGCGCCGGTTCGCTGCTGATCATCGCACCCTCCCTGCTGGTATTCCTCTTCTTTCAGCGACACTTCGTCAAAGCCCTTCTTCAGGGCGCCGTGAAGTAAGGAATATCGCGCACGGAAAGGCCCGCAAAGAGTGGACGACAGGAGATGGACATGACAGATCAGGACCAGCTTCAGGGGGCGCGGGAGACGGGCGCGCCCAAGATCTCCCTGTCGGCCAAGGGCAAGGCCCGCCGAGAGCTGATCGTCGACGCCGCCACCCGCCTCGTGGCGCGCAACGGGTCCCGCGGCACCAACCTCGCCGAGATCGCCGCCGAGGCGGGCGTCTCGCAGAGCGGCCTCCTGTATCACTACTCGAGCAAGGAGGCCCTGCTCCACGCGGTGCTGGACCGCCGCGACGACGCCGAGGACGAGATCCTGTGGCACGACACCGACGTGGGCCTGGGCATCCTCGACGTCATCGCGCACAACGTCACCCGGTGGGCCGGCCACTCCCACTCGGTGGGCATGCACACCGTGCTGGTCGTCGAGAACCTCGGCGACGACGGCGTGCTCCACCCTCGCCTGGCCGGCCGGTACCACGTGACCGTCGACCGGGTCGCCGCGGTCCTGGCCGCCGCCCAGGACCGCGGCGAGATCCGGGCCGACGTCGACACCCGTCTCAAGGCGATCGAGATCATCGCGTTCATCAACGGCCTGGAGACCGCCTGGCTCCTCGACCCCGAGCTGCCGGTAGCCGCCGCCGCGAAGGAGTGGGCGGCCCACCAGCGGCTCGCGATGGCGGCCTAGTGCGCGGTACGGCCCGTGCTCACCCCCTCCCCCGGACGGCGAGGCCCCGGATCCCGCGCCCGGGTGCGGCGAGCACCTCGCGCGCCGTCCGGCCGAGGTTCCCCGTCAGCTCGTCGATCGTCCGCGAGGCGAACGCGGGACGGTGCGCCCACAGGTCGCCGGAGACATGACCCTCGTGCGCGTGGTGGAGCTGGAAGCCGAGCGGCACGGCGCCGCTGAACGCCGTCGCCATCCGCGGCCGGAGCGCGGTGGTCGGCAGCGTCAGCTGCCGCATCGTGACCGTGCCGCCGTCCGGGACGGTGATCGTCGCGGCACGGCCCGGGGCGTGCGGCAGGTAGTTGATCGAGATGTCGAACAACGAGCCGCCCCGCCGGGCCGCCCCGGGCAGCTCGTGGCGCAGCACCCCGACCGGGACCCGGTGCCGGTGCGCCTGCCGGGTCGCCTCGTGGACGCGCCCGGCGAGCCGACCGAACGACGGGTCGTCCCGCAGGTCGACCCGGACGGGCACGTGGTCGCTCACGAGACCGAGGGTGTGCGCCAGCCCGGGGACGTCCCGGTTGGCCGTGACGCACCCGATCGTCACGTCGTCGCCGAGGTAGGGCGTGAGCGACGCCAGGACCAGGGCGCGCAGGGTGCTGGCCGGCTTGGCGCCGTGCCGGGCGCCGATCCGGAGCAGGGAACCGGTCGTCTCCGCGCCCAACAGCGGCAGGGGGTGCGCCTCCAGCCACAGCGGATCGTCCGGGCGCGTGCGTTCCCGGGGCAGGCGTGGCGGGTCGGCCGCGGACTGCTCGCCCCAGAACCCGGCGTGCGTCCCGAGGCCGATGGTGCGCTCGTGCGCGGCGTAGTCGCCGGGCTGGACCGGCACCGCGGCCGGCGGCGGGTACGTCGGGTCGAGCCGGGCGCGGTAGAGCTGGTGCACGTCGCGCAGGAGCACCGCGTTGGACCAGCCGTCGAAGACGGCGTGGTGCCAGACGGTCAGCAGGACGTGGTGCCCGGGAGCCATCCGGACCACGACCGCCGACCAGAGCGGCGGGGTGAACAGGTCGGTCGTCCGCTCGCACCGCCGGACCGCGAGCCGTTCGAGCGCGGCGCGGCGCGCCGGTCGCGGCAGGTGGGAGAGGTCCTCGAGCTCCCACCCGGGACGGAACGGCGCCGTGACCCGCTGCGCGATGCCGTCCGCCGTGCGGGCGAAGGCCGTGCGCAGGGTCTCGTGCCGGTCCACCAGTGCCGCCAGCACCGCGGACAGGTGGTCGAGGTCCAGGGGCCCGGTGATCTCGATCGCGTGCGGGATGTTGTGGTTGGACTCCTCCGCGCCGACCGCCGCGACCCACTCCTGCTGGAGGTAGGTGGCGGGCAGCACCTCGGCGCCCACGGTGACGGCGCTCATCGGACCGGTTCCCGGGTCGCACCGAGGTCGCCGAGGCGGTCCCCGGGGTGCTCGGCCACCCTGCGCAGCGCGGCCGTGAAGCGGCCGGCGAACCGGGCCGCCGCCCGGTCGCCGAACACCGTGGCGTCGGCCACGAGCACGCCCGCGAACCGGCCGGCCGGGTCGGACCTGACCTGGAAGTCCAGCAACGAGGCGCCGTCCCACCAGGGGTGGTCGGTGGGCCCCTCGTGGGCGAGGTCGAACGGCGAGAACGTGGTGCCGGCACCGGTGACGACCGCGTCGGGCCGGCGCTCACCCGCGCTGTAGTTCAACGAGACGTCGAACAGGGGGCCGGGGCCGACGTCGGGCAGGGACGCGCGGAGCACGCCCGCCGGTGCCGGGCGCGTGATCGCACGGTCGTAGGCGTCGGCCGCACGCCCGACGAGCGTGGCGCACGACGGGTCCCCGGACAGGTCCACCGTGACCGGCACGTGCCCGGCGAGGAACCCGACCGTCGCGCGGACCTCGCGCTGCCGGCGGTTCGAGCGCATGACGCCGACCGTGATCCGCTCGTCCGTCGCGTGGTCCCGCAGGGCCGCCGCGAGCGCCGCCAGCAGGACGGCGGTCGTGCTCGCCCGGTGCTCGGCCATCAGCGGGCGCAGCGCGTCGAGGGCCGGGCCGTGGTCGAGCGGGAGCGGATGCGGTGTGGTGCGGGCGAGGGTCCCGACGGCCGGCGTCTCCCGGGGGAACGAGAGGCGGGGACGGGCATCGGCCAGGACCGCGCGCCAGTGCTCCCGCGTCGCGGGGTCGTCGGACAGCTCGGCCTCCCAGGCGGCGTAGTCGGCGAGATGGAGGGCGGGCGGAGCGAGCGGGGCACCGGGTCCGTGCTCGTACAGGTACCGGAAGTCGTCGCGGATCACGCCCGCGGACCAGCCGTCCATGATCGCGTGGTGCCCGATCACGGCGAACACCCGGTCGTCGTCGGCGAGGGTGACCAGCAGCGCCCGCACGAGCGGGCTGTCCGCCAGCACGAACGGTCGCCGCAGCTCTGCCTGCAGGAGCGCGGCACAGGCGGCCTCGCGCTCCTTCGGCTCGATCGTGGCGAGGCTGACCTCGCGCAGGTCCGGTGGCGTGTGCTCGCCGACCACCTGGTGCGCGGCGGTGCTCGTGCCGGGCCGGGTCAGCGTGGTGCGCAGGGCCTCGTGGCGGGCGGTGAGCGCGGCGAGCGCGGCGCGGACGCGGCGGGGGTCGGTGTGTCCGCGCATCCGGACGGCGGCGCCGACGGTGACGCCGGAGGCGCGCCCGCCGGTCGCCCCGTAGAGGGACCGCTGGTAGTGCGTCGCGGTGTGCAGGGTGCTCATCCGGCCACCCCACGGGCGGCGCGGGCGATGGGTCGCAGCAGCCTCTGCTCCGCCTGCGGTGCGTCGTCCACCGCGGAGGCGTAGGCGCGCAGCGTCGGGTTGGTGTGCAGCACCCGCTCGGGCACGTCGCGCCCGAGCTCGTCGGCGACGAGCAGCGCGACCTCGGCCGCCTCGAGCGACGACCCGCCGAGCGACAGCCACTCGGCGTCCGGGCCGATCGAGGTGGCGTCGGTGTCCAGGGCCCGTGCCCAGATCGCCGCCACCGCGCGTTCCGTGGCGCTCGCCGGCTCCGTCTGACCGGCCTCCTGCGCGAGCAGCGCGGAGAAGGTCCGGGCCAGATCGCGCTTGACGACCTTGCCCAGGGCGTTGCGGGGCAGGTGCTCGACCCGGACGACCCGCTTGGGTGCGTCCGACTCCCCCAGCCGCGCGGCGGCGAAGGAGCGCACCTCGTCCGGGTCGAGGTCGCCGGAGCCGATCACGGTGGCGACGAGGTACTGGCCGAGCGTCGGGTGCGGCACACCGAACGCCGCTGCCTCCTCCACGTCGGGGTGCTCCTCCAGGACACCCTCGGCGGCGAGCGTGGACACGTTCCGTCCGCCGACGTTCACCGTGTCGGCGCTGCGGTCCTCCAGGTAGAAGTACCCCTCCTCGTCCAGGCGGCCCACGTCTCCGGTGCTCACCCACCGGTCCGACCCGAAGACGCGCGCGGTGGCGTCCGGGTCGTTCCAGTAGCGGCGCGGACGCACGCCGTCGATCCGGAGCTGCACCGCGCCCGAGGTGCCTGCCGCCACCGGCGCGCCGGACGCGTCGACGACGCGCACCTCGCTGCGCCCGTGCGCCCGGCCGAGCGAGAACGGGCGGCCCGGGTCGAAGCGCATCCGCAGGCGCGCGGGCCAGCTCTCGGTCGAGGTGTACATGTTGACGATGCTCGCCTGCGGGAACAGCTCGGCCAGCCTGGCCAGCGTCGCGGCCGAGATCGGCGCGCTCGTGGTGCGCACCTGCCGCACGCCGCTCAGGTCGAACCGCGCCGTGGCCCGCAGGAGAGCCAGCGCGTAGGCGGGGACGAGCACGATGTCGTCCGGCCTGACCTCCTGGGCGGTACGCAGCAGGGTGCCGGCGTCGAACTTCTCGAGCACGATCATGGTGTGCGGTGCCGCGCTGAGCGTCTGGACCAGGAGGGACTGGCCCGCGTTGGTCGCGGGCGGCAGCGCGTGCAGGACGGTGCGCACCTGGGTCGCGGCCGCCCCGTCCGGGACGCGCTGGCGGATCGCGTACGTGAGGTTGTCGTGCGTGGACACGACGCCCTTCGGCCGCCCGGTCGTGCCGGAGGTGAAGAGGATCTCGGCGTCGTCCTCGCCGCTCACCGACACCCCGGTCGGGTCTGCCGGCTGTCCCGCCTCGATCTGGTGCACGGAGAGGGACCAGCCCGGGCACCCGGGCACGGCGTCGCCGAGCACGCCGACCGCCCCGGCCTCCGCGTGGACGCGAGCGATGTACTCGTCGCTGCTGGACGCCAGCACGGGGACGGCGATCGCCCCGGCGGCCTGCACGCCGACGTACCCGACCGCGAAGGCGATCCAGTCGGCCGACGCGCGGACGACGACGCGGTCCCCGGGCCGGACGCCCCTGGCGACGAGGCCGTGGCCGACCGCGTGCGAGCGCCGGCCCCACTCCCCGTAGCTGAGCCGGCCTGCGCCGACGAGCTCGATCGCGGTCGCGTCGGGCCGCTCCTGCGCCCGGGCCGCGAGCAGGCCAGGCACGGTGACAACGGACTGATGATTCACGATGACCCCTCAGTTCTTGTCTCGGCGAATGGCTTTCATCATGCCGAGAAAAAATGAGGCCCCTCAAGCGCTTCGACCGTTGTTCACACGCACTTCACGCACAAGAAACGGGTTTAATCCGTCCACATGGAGATTGAATCACTCCACATTAAAATAGAACTCGGCCTGCCGCTTTTCACCCATTCCTGCCCGTATTCATCCGCCCTCATGGAAGGAGTCTCCGGCGAAGGACTACGCCAGCGGGACCATCCGGAGCGTGGCCGTCCGCGCCGGGTCGCTGGTCATCCGGCGGACGCCGGAGTCGTTGCCGTACCGGGCGCGCAGGGCCCGGTCGACCTCCGCCGCACGGCCGACGTCGGGCAGGAAGGCGACCGCGATGCGCTGCCCGGCGACGTCGACCTGGCCGTGCCCGGACCGTGTCGCGGCGCGGTACCAGGCGCCGCCGGGCCCGTGGAGCGAGCGGACGAGCTCGTCCCGGCCGAGCCGGACGTGCCCGATGGTCACGAAGGGGCGCAGGGTGCCGTCGTCGCGCGCGCCCGCCACGCGGATCAGCTCCGCCCGGTCGAGCAGGGCCAGCTCGGCCTCGGTCCACGGCCGCGTCGGGCGGTCGCCGGCGCTCACCGCGACACCTCCGGGGCCGGCTCGAGCGGCGCGGCGGGTTCGAGCAGCGCCGTCAGGATGCGGGCCAGCTCGGCCCGGTCGCCGGGCGCGATGCGGGCGAGCCTGCGGTCGAACGCCGCCGCGAGCGCCGCGAACGATCGGTCGCGGGCGGCGACGCCGTCGTCGGTGAGCACCAGGCGGTGGCGCCGCAGGTCGGAGTCGTCGATCTCACGGCGCAGGAAGCCCTTGGCGACCAGGTTGCGCACGTAGACGGTCACGCTCGCCTTGGGGATCACCAGCTCCTTCGCGAGCTGGGCAGGGTGCGGCGAGGCCGGGACCTCGGCGAGCACGAAGAACTCCTTCGGTTCCAGCCCGAGCTCCTCGAGCTGGGTGCCGGCCTCGTCCAGCACGGCGGTGAGCAGGCGGTGGTTCAGGGTCCAGAGCTGTGCGGCGTCGACCGCCATGTGCCCTCCTCGGTCCGGGTGGTGCGGGGTGCTACGGTGATGTTAGTTCAGAACTGTACTACTCTCCATTTTGAACTAGCACAACATGGAACGAGAGGTTCTCCACCCATGCGTCAGCACCTGACCATCCCCCGCGGGCCGATCGAGCTCGCCGCCGACCTCTACCTCCCCGACGACCGGGACGCCACGCCCCTGCCCGCCGTGGTGCTCTCCACCCCGGGCAGCAGCGTGAAGGAGCAGATCGGCGCGAACTATGCCGCCCGGCTGGCCGCCCGGGGCCTCGCGGCGCTCGTGTTCGACCCCGCCCACCAGGGTCAGAGCGGCGGCGAGCCGCGCGACCTCGAGGATCCCTACCGACGCGGCGAGGACATCTCGTACGCGATCGACGCGCTGGGCACGCTGCCCGGCATCGACCCGGAGCGCATCGGCGTGCTCGGGATCTGCGCGGGCGGCGGCTACGCGGTGCACACCGCCCGCACAGACCACCGCATCAAGGCCGTCGGCACGGTGGTCCCGGGCAACATGGGCACGTCGTTCCGTGGCTTCCAGCCGGACGGCCCGGTCGCCGCGCTCGACGCCATGGCGAAGGCCCGCACCCAGGAGAACCGCACCGGCGAGCTGCGCCGCGACGCCTGGCTCCCCGACACGCTGGAGGACGCCGCGGCGGCCGGCACGCCCGACCTCGACACGACGCAGGCGATCACCTACTACCGCACCCCACGGGGCGGGCACGAGCGCTCGACCAACCGGCGGCTGTCCCGCGGCGACTCGCTGCTGCTGGGTTACGACGCGTTCCACCTGGTCGACCAGCTCATGACCCAGCCGCTCCAGGTGGTCCTCGCCGGACGGCGCGGCACCACGGGCTCCTACGAGTCCGGCATGCGGCTGTGGGAGATGGCGCCCAACCCGGTCGACCTCATGGTGGTCGAGGGCGCCGGGCACTACGAGATGTACGACGTGCCCGAGTACGTCGACGCGGCCACCGAGCGGCTCGCGGCGTTCTACACCGAGCACCTGTAGGGCCGCCCGGCTACCCCTGGGCCGGCGGCAACCGGACCGCCGGCGGCAGCGGGGCCGCGACCGGGCGGGCCTGGAAGGACTGCAGCATCAGGGCGGCGAACCGGCGTGACGCGGCCAGCCGCATCTCGGGGGTGTCCGCACGGATCCCCTCGTTGGCCAGCAGGGCGAGGTTGATGTCCTCCAGCACGAAGTCCGCGCGCAGCGCACCGGCCTCCTTCGCCTGCCGCACCAGCTCGCGCAGCGCCGCGAGCGTGCGGTCGCGCTCGGCGGCGAGCTCGGCGGGCTCGGACATCCGGGAGGTGAAGGCCCGCGCGAAACCCTTGTCGAGGGCGTGGACCGCCATCAGCTCCTCGACCACCAGGCTCAGGCCGCGCCACGGGTCGCCGGCGGCCCGCCCCCGGCGCACGATCTCGGCGCACGACGCCATCTGGGCCGCGAAGACCTCGGCCAGCAGCGCCTCCTTGGTCGCGAAGTGCCGGTAGACCGTGGCCGGACCGACCTCGGCCCGCCGGGCGATCTCCCGGACGGGCACGTCCAGGCCGCCGTCCGCGAACGCGGCACGGGCGACGGCGACGATGCGCTCGCGGTTGTCCCGGGCGTCCGAACGCAACCGCGCTCTCACTTCGGTCGTCACCGCTCTCACTTTAGCCAGGCGGACGGGGCGCTCCGTTACGGTCCCGGACATGAGCGACTCCCGGACCCGAACCTCCACCCGGCGGCCCGACGCCGGACGAACCGTCGCCGTGCTGGGCGCCACCGGTCAGCAGGGTGGTGCGGTGAGCGCGGCGCTGCTGACCGCCGGCTGGACCGTCCGTGCCGTCGTGCGGGACCCGGGTGCCAGCCGTGCCCGGTCGCTGGCCGCGGCGGGGGCCGAGGTCGTCCGGGGCGACCTCGCCGACCCGGGGTCGCTGCGGGCGGCGTTCGCCGGGGTGCACGGCGTGTTCAGCGTGCAGCCGAGCTCAGGTCAGGCGGGAGCCGGGCTCAGCCACGACGACGAGGTCCGCTACGGCGTCGCCGTGGCCGACGCCGCCGAGCACAGCGGCGCCCGGCACCTGGTCTACAGCTCGATGATCGCCGCCGGGCCGGTCTCGACCGGCGTGCGCCACTTCGACGTCAAGAGCCGGATCGAGGAGCACGTCCGGGGTCTCGGCATCACCACCACGGTGGTCCGCCCGGCCACGTTCATGGAGCTCCTGCTGACCGCGACCGACCCCGCTCGGGGCGAGCTGACGTTCCTGATGCGGCCCGACCAGGCGATGCAGCTCGTCGCCGTGCAGGACATCGGCCGCGTCACCGCCGCCGTCCTCGGCGCACCCGGCCGGTTCGGCGGTCGCACGGTCGAGATCGCCGGTGACGCCCTGACCGGCACCGAGATCGCCGGCCGGCTGACACGCGCGGCGCGGCGCCCGATCACCTACCGCCGTCTGCCGCAGGCGCTGCTCGACCAGGACGAGGTCCTGGCCAGGTCGGTCGCGCTCGTCGACGACGGCAGGCTCGCGGGCCGCACCGACCTCGCGGGGCTGCGGGCGGCGTTCCCCTTCCTGCTGCGCTTCGACCAGTGGCTGGCGGGTCCCGGCCGGGCACCCCTGCTGGACGCCCTCGGCGGCCCTCGGGCGGCCGGGCCTGCCTAGCGGGCCGCTGCCACCACCGGCACGAGATCACCCCGCCGCACCAGCGCTTCACCCACGGCCCCTCCTGCGCCGCCCCGGGCCGGCTGCGACGATTGCCCGGTTCTGCACACCGCTGCGAGGGGAGACGCACGTGACCGGGTACGCCGTCGTGGACGTGGAGACCACCGGGTTGTTCCCGGGCGGGCACGACCGGATCGTCGAGCTCGCGGTCGTCCAGGTCGACCCCGACGGCCGCATCGAGGACACCTGGGCCACGCTCGTCAACCCGGGACGAGACCTCGGTCCGCAGCAGATCCACGGCATCAGCGCCTCCGACGCCCGCCACGCGCCGTCGTTCCAGGACATCGCCGGCCACGCCGCCGAGCTGCTGCGCGGACGCACCTTCGTGGCGCACAACGCGCAGTTCGACCGCCGGTTCGTCTGGCACGCGTTCGCCGCGACCGGGTACGACGTGCCGCTCATCGAGCCGACCACCCTGTGCACGATGCGCACCGGGGCACAGCTCTTCCCCACCGCTCCACGGTCCCTGGCCGGGGCCTGCGCGCACCACGGCGTCGCGCTCGCCCCCGCGCACGAGGCCCTCGCCGACGCCCGGGCCGCCGCGGAGCTCCTGCGGATCTACCTGGCCGGCGGCGCCCGGCACGTCGTGCCCGGCTGGGACGACGTCGTCGAGCTCGCCGCGACCACACCCTGGCCGGTCATCCCGGCCACGGGGGCCGGGCCCGTGCGGCGGGGCGTCTCCGCCGAGCGCGACACCCACTTCCTCGCCCGGCTCGCCGCCGCCCGCACCACCCCGATCGCCACGTGGGAGAAGGAGGAGTACCTCGAGCTGGTCGACCGGGCGCTGCTGGACCGGCACATCTCCGCCCGCGAGCACGACCAGCTCGCCGAGCTGTGCGGACAGCTCGGGATCGGCCGCACGGAGGCCGCCGCCCTGCACCGCGAGTACCTCGCCGGGCTGGCCACCGTGGCCTCGGCCGACGGCGTGCTCGACGTGGCGGAGCTGGCCGACCTCCAGGCCGTCGCCGCCATGCTGGAGGTCCCCGCCGCGGACGCCGGACGCATCCTCCAGGACGCGGCTGCCGCCGCCGAGGCGGGCTCCGGGACCGGTGACCGACCTGGCCGGTACCCCCTCGGCCCCGGCGACCAGGTCGTCTTCACCGGCGCGATGGACGAGCCGCGGGACGTATGGGAGCGCCGGGCCGCCGCGGCCGGGCTCGTCCCCCACCCCGCCGTCACCCGGAAGGTGCGGCTGGTCGTCGCCGCCGACGCCGACTCGATGTCCGGCAAGGCCCGCAAGGCCGCTGCCTACGGCATCCCCGTCGTCAGCGAGGCCGGCTTCACGCGGATCCTCGACGATCTCGTGCGTCCCACGCCGGCAGGTGCCGGAGCCGTCTCCTAGGTGCCGGCGGATCCGTCCGTGCCGGATGTCGAGAACCGTGCCACGGCTCCGTCCTGGGGGCAGAGGGTGGCGGCAGGCGGCACCCAGGACACCGACGGAGCACACCATGAACACCACGACGACGAGCACCACCACCGGCCGCACGGTCACCGCGAACCTCGCCCTCACGCTCGACGGCCGCTATCACGGCCCGGCCGGCCCGGGAGACTTCGGCGCCTTTGTCCCGTACGTCACCACCGACACCGCTCGCGACCACATGACCCGCCTCTGGACCGGTGCCACCACGGCGGTCCTGGGCCGCACCAACGCCGAGGGGTTCCTGGGCTTCTGGCCCTCGGTCGCCGACGACGCGTCCGCCGACCCCCGCGACCGCAGCTACGCCCGCTGGCTGGTCGAGACCGAGAAGGTCGTGTTCTCCACGACGCTGACCGAGGCGCCGTGGGAGCGCACCAGGATCGTGAACGCCCCCGCGGACCAGGTGATCCGCGACCTCAAGAACCAGGGCGAGGGCGAGATCCTGGTCAACAGCAGCGCGAGCATCATCAAGGCGCTGCTGGACGCCGACCTGATCGACCGGCTCCACCTCATGATCCTGCCCGAGATCCTCGGCGGCGGACCCCGCCTCCTCGACGACGGCCTGCCCGCCTCGGCGTGGACGCTCGCACACCAGGAGACCGGCGAGCGCGGGGAGATCGCCGCCGTCTACGACCGGGCCCGCTGATGTCGACCGTGGCCGGGCGCCCGCGCGGCGCCGGGCCACGGTCGAAATTGTCTTGCTCCCCCGGCGCTGCGCCCTCGACAGTGACCGCATGCTCATCAGGCAGGAACGCCCGTCCGACGTCCCGTCCATCCGCGCCGTCACCGCGGCCGCCTTCTCGGGCGTCGCGCACGCCGCGCCGTCGGTCGAGGCCGACGGCGCGCCCGGGGAGGCCACCCTGGTCGGGTGGTTGCGCGCCGACCCGGGGTGGGTGCCCTCGCTGTCGCTGGTGGCCGAGTCCGGGCCGGCCGATCCGGAGGTGGTCGGCCATGTGGTGGCCACCCGCGGGCAGCTCGCGGGCCGGTCCGCGCTGGGGCTCGGCCCGCTCAGCGTCCACCCCGCGCACCAGGGGCGCGGCGTCGGCGCGGCCCTGATGCACGCCGTCCTCGGCGCCGCCGACGCGCTCGGTGAACCCGTGGTCGTGCTGCTCGGCGAGCCCGCCCTCTACTCCCGGTTCGGGTTCGTGGCCGCCGGCGAGACCGGGATCGAGTCCCCGGACCCCGCATGGGGCGACTACTTCCAGGCACGGACCCTGAGCGCATGGCGGCCGGAGTACGCCGGCCGGTTCCGCTACGCCGCCCCGTTCGACCGGCTCTGACCCGGCGTGGGGGGGGGGGGGGGGGGGGGGGGGGGGGGCGGGGGGGCGCCCCCCCCCCCCCCCAACCCCCCCCCCCTCACCGGGGGAGCACCGTGAAGGGGGCGCGCAGCAGGTCCGCGTCGCGGGACGAGCGGCCCACCAGGAGCTCGAAGCCGCCGGGTTCGACCAC
>NZ_JBITFV010000026.1:0-57897 GCF_044456525.1 Promicromonospora sp. NPDC050880 | reverse complement strand
AACGGGCGCGTGATGACCACCCCCACCACCCCCACCACCCGCTACCCCACCGCACGCCTCACCCTCGCCCAGATGCGCCGCAGCACCGGACGCCTCACGGCCGCCGGCGTCGCGATCCTGATCAGCACGGCGTTCGTCACCGTGACGCTGCTGGCCGGCGCCGTCATCAACGGCACCACCCACGACATGGTCGCGGCCGGGTACGCCCGGGCCGACGTCGTGGTCTCCACCCCCGAGACCGAGCCCGGCGGGTTCACCCCCGGCGACGTCGACTCCGTGGCCGCCCTCGACGGTGTCAGCGCCGTCCAGCCCGTGACCACCTGGTTCGGCGACCTGCGCAACGGGGGCAAGGGCGGCTTCCAGGCCTTCGCGCCGATCCCGGCCGACGACCGCCTCTCCCCGCTGGAGCTGGCCGACGGCGACTGGCCGTCCGCCGACGGCGAGGTGGCCCTGACCACGAGGGTCGCCGACCGCATGGAGGTCGGCGTCGGCGACACGGTCACGCTCACGCGCACCCTGTACCCCGAGGGCTGGGCCGACAGCACGGCCGACGACCCGGCCGCCGAGCTCGGCGAGCCGGAGGACGTCACGCAGGAGCTGACCGTGACCGGACTCGCCGACGACCCGTACGGGGCCTACACCCCCTACGGCGGCGCCGCCGCCGTGCCCGCCGCGACGCTCGACGCCTGGAACGCGGACGAGCCCTACCCGAACCCGGTCACCGAGCTGCTCGTCGCGCTCGACACCCCGCTCGACGGCGCCGCGGTCCCGGCCGACCTGCGCGAGTCCGTCACGGCAGCGACCGCCGGCGCGGGCGGCACGGTCTCCGTCCGGACCACCGAGGAGGTGGCGGCGGAGCAGACCGCCGAGCAGACCGGTGGCCAGGACCTCGTCTTCCTGGTGTTCGTGCTGACGTTCGCCGCCATCGCGCTGCTGATCGCAGCCATGGTCATCACCAACACGTTCCAGGTGCTGGTCGCCCAGCGGGTCCGCACGCTGGCGCTGCTGCGCTGCATCGGCGCGGGGGCGGGTCAGCTCTACCGCAGCGTGCTGCTGGAGGCCGCGATCCTCGGCCTCGTCGCGTCGGCGGCGGGCATCGTCGTGGGCGCCGGGCTCGCCCAGGTCGCCCTCCTCGTGGCGCCGTCGTTCGACCTCGGGGTGCCGCTCCCGGAGACCATCACGCTCACCTGGCAGGCGGTCGTGCTGCCGCTCGCCGTCGGCGCGGGCGTCACGGTGCTGGCCGCGCTGGCCCCGGCCCGCTCGGCCACCCGCGTCGCTCCGCTGGCCGCCCTGCGGCCGGCCGACGCCCCCACCCTGCGCGCCCGGACGGGCCGCGCCCGGCTCGTCATCTCGATCCTGTGCATGGTCGGCGGCTTCGCGGGCCTCGCGGTCGGCGTGGCGCTCGGGATGAACGGCTCCCCGCAGTTCGGGCTCGTCGCGGCCGTGGGCGGCGGATCGCTCGCGTTCTTCGGCGTCGTCCTCAGCGCCGTCCTCTGGCTGCCGCGGGTCGCGGCGGGCCTGGGCGGCCTGGTGTCGCGGACCGGCCCGGCCGCGCGCCTGGCCGTCGCCAACACGCTGCGCAACCCGCGGCGGACGGCGGCGACCTCCACCGCGCTTCTCATCGGCGTCACCCTCGTCACCATGATGTCGACCGGGGCGGCGAGCGCCCGGATGTCGGCCGACAGCCTGCTCGACGAGACGTTCCCGTACAACGTCAGCGCGTCGCCGTCCGACCCGAGGTACCTCCAGGACGTGCGCGACGCCGTGGCCGGCTCCGACGGGGTCACCGACACCGCGCTGGTGAGCAGCGCGACCGTCACGCTCGCCGGTACGCAGGACTCGGACGTCACGGCGGCCGAGCCGGACGACCTCGCGGCCGTCGTGAACGTGGGCGACGAGGCGCGGCGGCTGACCGACGGCACGGTCCTGCTGACCCAGGACGCCGCGGACTCGCTGGACCTGGCCTCGGGCGACCGCGCCACGGTCGAGGGGCCGGACGGTTCCGTCGACCTGACGGTCGTCATCACCACGGCGGAGCCGCTCAACCACATGATCACGGCCGCCGACCTGGCCCGGGTCACGGCAGAGGCGGACTGGACGGACGTCTGGGCGCACATCGACGGCTCGGATCCCGCGGCGGTGCTCACGGACGTGCAGGACGCCGTGGCCCAGGTGGACGGCGGGGCGTTCGTGATGGGCCCTGCGGCGCAGGCCGCGCAGTTCCGCCAGGTCGTGGACGTCATCCTCGGCATCGTGGTGGGCCTGCTCGCGGTGGCGGTCGTGATCGCCCTCATCGGCGTCACGAACACGCTGTCGCTGTCGGTGATCGAGCGCACCCGGGAGTCCGCGACCCTGCGGGCCATCGGGCTGAGCAAGGACCAGCTCCGCGGCATGCTCGCGGTGGAGGGCATGCTCATCGCCGGGGTCGGCGCGGTGCTCGGCATCGTGCTCGGGCTGGTGTTCGGCTGGTCGGGTGCGGCCACCGCGCTGTCGCTCATGGGCGACGTGCGGTACGCGGTGCCGTGGACGGACATCGCGCTGGTCCTGGGCATCGCCCTCGTCGCGGGCCTCCTCGCGTCGGTGGTCCCGGCGCGGGCGGCGGTCCGCACGTCGCCCGTGGCGGCGCTCGGCGTGGAGTGACGCGCAGGGCCCTGGGGCCGTGGCGGGGGGGGGGGGGGGGGGGGGGGGGGGGGGGGGGGCGGCGGGCGCCCCCCCCCCCCCCCCCCCCCCCCCCCCCCCCCCCACGTCTGTCGCACGGCGAGGTCGGGGTCAGGCCCGCACCGGGCGCAGGTGCCGCTCCTCGGGCACCGGGACGCCGAACCCCGGGCGGTCCCCCAGCCGCAGGACGCCGTCGGCGGGCGTGAGCAGCGCCGGGTCGACTCCCGCCACGGTGCCGGGCACGCCCTCGACCACCTCGACGTTGCCCAGCCCGGCGGCCAGGTGCGCGGCGTAGCGGGTCTTGAGCGGGCGGCCCCACGCGTGCGGCGAGCCGTGCACCCCGGCCGCGGCAAGGGTGGGCATGAGGCGGCGCCACGCCGTCAGGCCGTACGACATGACGTCCATGAGCAGCACGTCGATCGAGCCCGCGGCGGCCACCGGGAGCAGCGCGGCGACGTCGGGCGAGGTCTCGCCCTCCGCGATCCGGGTGCCCGGCGAGTGCGCGTCGAGCCAGGTGCGCAGCGCTGCCAGGTCGTCGGCGTCGTCGGGGAACGGTTCCTCCACCCAGTACAGGCCCACGTCGGCGACCGCCTCCAGGTAGGCGAGGAACCCGTCGCGGTCGTAGCCGTCGTTGGCGTCCACCAGGATGCGGGCGTCCGGGAACGCGTCGCGGACGGCGCGGGTCACCTCGATGTCGCGGGCGTCGCCCGCGGCGCGGGGCAGCCACCGGCTGCCCCGGCCGATCTTGAGCTTGAAGTCGCGGAAGCCGAGGGCGGCGTCGGCCCGGCACTCCTCGATCAGCACGCCGACGCCGCGCGGGGCGTCGTCCGGGTCGAGGTCGTCGAAGTAGACGGCGCCGTCGTAGACGGCGACGTCGGGTGAGCCGTGCCCGCCGAGCAGGGTGTGCACGGGTGCGTCCAGCACCACGCCGAGCAGGTCGTGCAGGGCGATGTCGAGCCAGTGCTCCGCGGCGTCGAGGATGCCCGTGGCGGGGTCGATCAGTTCCGAGAGCAGCCGGCCCTCGACCCGGCCGACGTCACCGGGCGGCCCCTCGAACAGCCCCCACCCCGTGCGGCCGTCGTCGGTGACCAGCACCGCGACGTGCGAGTCGGGGCCGTCGCCGTGGCTCCCGAGGCGGGCGTTGCGGCCCACGGTCCGGGGGTAGCGGGTCTCCAGCGAGGCGAGGCGGACGGAACGGATGCGCGGGTCTGCGGAGGCCATGGGGTCCAATCAGGGGAGGTCGGGAGGCGGCGCCGCGCCGAGCGCGGCGGACAGGCGCGCGGCGGTGCGCCGCACCGCCGTGACGATGGCGGGTTGTGCCGCGACGATGCGGTCGCGCGGCCCGGCCACGCTGATGGCGGCGACCGGTCGTTCGCCCGCGCCGCGGACCGCCGCGGCGACGCAGCGCACGCCGGGCTCGCGCTCGGCGTCGTCCAGCGCCCAGCCCGCCGTGCGGGTGCGGGCCAGGTCGGCGTGCAGCGCGGCCGGGGTGGTCAGGGTCGTCGCCGTGTACCCGGTCAGCGGGATGCGGTCGACCACGGCCTCGGCCTCGGCCTCGGGCAGCGCCGCCAGGTACGCCTTGCCCAGTGCGGAGGCGTGCAGCGGGGCACGGCTGCCGAGCTTCGAGACCACCTTGACCACCTGCGGCCCCTCCTCCTGCATCACGTAGCACATCTGGTCGTCGTCGAGAACGGCGATGAAGGCCGTCTCCTCCGTCTCGGCAACCAGCTCCCGCAACGGCTCCGGGCCCACGGTGTAGATGTCGAGCCCGTCCATCGCCTGCAGCCCGAGCCGCAGGACGACCGGCCCGGCACGCAGCTCGGTCTCCCCCACCAGGTACCCCCGCTCCCGCAGCGCACCCACGATGCGGTAGGCGGCGCTGCGGCTGAGCCCGAGGTCCGTGGCCAGGCGCTGGACGGTCGTGCCCGGCGCCGCCGCCACCCGTTCGACGATGTCCAGGCCGCGTGCGAGGGTTCCGGGGTTGCCGGTGCTCGTGTCGTTCACGCTGCCATTCTGCACGGCGCCCGCTCATCCCTTGAGGCCTGACCGGGCGACTCCGGCGATGACGAAGCGCTGCACGAACGCGAACAGGACCAGCACCGGGACGCTCGCGATGGCGGCACCGGCCATCACGGCGGGGAAGTCGGTGGCGTACGCCCCGCGCAACGTCGCCAGCCCGGCGGGCAGGGTGAGCCGGTCCGGGTTGAACAGCACGTACAGCGGCCAGAGGAAGTCGTTCCAGCTCCCGAGGAACGAGAGCAGCCCGAGCGTCGCGAGCGGCGCCCGCGACAGCGGCAGCACCACGCGGACGAAGATCTGCCACCGGTTGGCGCCGTCGATCAGCGCGGCCTCCTCCAGCTCCGCCGGGAGGCCCTGGAAGAACTGCACCAGGAAGAACACGCCGAACGCGCTGGCCGCCCCCGGCACCACCAGCGCCCACACGCTGTCGAGCCAGCCGAGCCCGTCGACGATCAGGTAGTTCGGCATGAGGAAGACGAAGCCGGGCACGAAGAGCGTGCCGATGATCAGCGCGAAGACCAGGCGACGGCCCGGGAACCGCATCCGCGCCAGCGGGTAGGCGGCCGCCGACGCCGTGGCGAGCACCAGGACGGTGTGCAGCACGCCCACGAGCACCGAGTTGCCGAGCCAGCGCAGCAGCGGCGCCTGCGCGTCGGCGAACAGCCGGGTGTAGCCCTCGACGGTGGGCGTCGGCGGGATCCACTGCGGCGGCAGGGCCGTGGCGTCGCCGGTCGTCTTGAACGACGTGGAGAGCATCCACAGCAGCGGGGCCAGGATGATCACGGACAGGATGAGGAGCGTCGCATAGAGCAGCAGGGTGCCCACGACGCCGCGGGTGGCCGGCACGTCAGCTCTCCTTCTGTCGCAGGAACAGGAAGTTCAGGGCACTGACGACGATCAGGAGCAGGGCGAGCAGGTAGCTCATGGCGGCGGCCAGGCCCATGCGGAACTGCTCCAGGCCCACCTCGGCGATGAACATGATGGCCGTGCGCGTCTCGTTGGACGGGTTGCCCGAGGTGAGCAGGTAGGACTGGCCGAACATGTTCGCCGAGGCGAGCACCGTCATCGTCAGCACGAAGAGGAGCACCGGACGCAGCTGCGGGATCGTGACGTGCACGAACCGCTGCCAGCGGTCGGCGCCGTCGACCTTGGCGGCGTCGTAGAGCGCCTCGTCCACGTTCTGCAGCCCCGCGAGGTAGACCACGGAGTTGAACCCCAGGGTCCACCAGACCGTCACGCCGACCAGGGAGACCCAGACCCAGGGCGTCGCCGTCAGCCAGGGCACCGCCTCGGTGACGCCGAGCTCGGCCAGGTAACCGTTGACCAGCCCGGTGTTGCCGTTGAGCAGGTACTGCCACAGCAGCCCGACCACGCTGACGCCGAGCACGTACGGGGCGAAGAAGACGGCCCGGAAGAGGGTGCGCCCGCGGAACCGCTGGTTGAGCAGGAGCGCCAGCCCGAGCGGGATCGCCATGAGCAGCGGCACCGACAGGAGCACGAACAGCCCGGTGGCCCGCATGCTCTCCCAGAACTGCTGCGCCACCAAGGCGTCCGGGGTGAACAGGTCGACGTAGTTCTGCAGGCCGACGAACGGCCGGTCCGGCAGGAAGAAGTCCCAGTTGTGCAGGCTCATCCAGATCCCGGAGACGGCCGGAGCCAGCACGAACGTGCCGAAGATCAGCAGGAACGGAGCCAGGAAGGCGTACGGCGTCCACGGGCGGGGCCGGTGGGGCGACGCCGGGCGGGCGGTACGGCGCGCGGCCGACGCGCCGGGGGCGGGCGAACCGCCGGTGCGGTGGTCCGGGGAGGCGACGGCGGTCATCTCAGCCCCTCCCGTACTTCTCGGCGTTCTCCTGCAGCAGGAAGGACGCCTGGGTCGTGGCGGTCTCCAGGGCCGCACGAGGGTCGTCGAGCGAGAGCAGCGCGTCGCCGATCGCCGGGTACAGGACGGTGGTCTGCACCTCCGCGATCCCCGGTACCAGCGGGTAGAACCGGATGCGCTCGACCCCTTCGGCCACGTGTGACTGCGCTGTCAGCTCAGCCAGCTCGGGCGAGTCCAGGATCGGGAGGCGGGCCGGGACCGGCCCCGCGGTGGCCCACCCGATCGAGTTCGCGAGGATCCAGCCGAGGAACGTGACGACGGCGGCGAGCCGGCCGGCGTCGAACCGCGGCTGGCGGGCCACCACGAACTGGTGCGAGCCGGAGAACGCCGCCCGACCGGTGCCGATCTGCGGCAGCGGGGCCACGTCCCAGTCGAGCCCGTCCACCGATCCGAGGTCGTTGATCAGGGCGCCGGGGCCACCCCAGAGGAACGCGTTCTGGTCGTTCTTGAAGGCCATCGAGGCGTCCGAACCGCTCACGTCCCGCGGGCTCCAGCCGGCCCGGACGAGCGACTGCTGCCACGTCAGGGCCGCCACGCCGGCCGCACCGGCGAACGTCGCGGTGCGTCCGGCGGCGTCGTAGTGCTCGCCGCCGAACTGCCACAGCAGGGAGTCGAAGCCGCGGCCCACCCCCTGCGGGTCGACGGCGGGCAGCCAGTGGCCCTTGACCCCGGCCGACGCCAGCGCGTCGAGAGCGTGCTCGTACGCGGCACGGTCGGCCGGCGGCGCGTCCGGGTCCAGCCCGGCCCGCTCCAGCACCCGGCGGTTGTAGAACAGCGAGTCCGGCCACATGTCCAGCGGCAGCGACCAGCGCCGGTCGCGGTAGACGCCCGAGTCCCAGACGACCGGGAGGTAGTCGGCCTCCGCGAGACCGACGGTGCCGAGGATCTCGTCGAGGGGCATGATCACCTTCCGCGCGGCGTTCGTCGCCACCTGGAAGTTGTGCATGAGCGCGAAGTCCGGGGCCAGCCCGCTCGTGACGGCGGCCGGGAACTTCTGGTAGAAGTCCGCCCACGGCAGGGCGTACATCTCGATCCGGATGCGCGGGTGGGCCCGCGTGAACTCGGCGATCAACGTCCGCATCACCGGGCCGTCCCCTCCGGTGAGCCCGTTCCAGAACGTCAGCGTGACCGGCGGGCCGTCATAGACCACGGGTACGCGCGGCAGCCGTGCCGAACCGACCGTCGGCGCGCAGCCGGCGAGCGCCGCGACGCCCGCGAGACCGGCCACGCCGGCCGCCCGTAGCACGGCGCGGCGCGTGAGCGTACTCATCTCCACGTCTCCACCCCATCGTGTTGACTGTCCCGTTCATCGGGACGCGTGTGTCGATGAGCGGGACACTACTGGAGACGGCGCGGCGTGGTCAACGCCCTGCCGCTGCCCTGTCGCTCCCCTGCCGCCGCCTTGTCGCTCCCCTGCCGCTGCCCTGTCGCTCCTCTGCCACCGGCCCGCGGCCGCCCGCAGCCGGTCGCGAGCCGGGGGTGCCGGGACGGAAGGACGGGACCGCCGCACCCTTGACCTCCGGCCGTCGGCGGCGGAACGTGGACAGGGACGGCGGCGCCGTCCGGGGCGCTGCTCCGAGCACGAGGAGTTCGTCATGTACATCCGCACCACCGAGGTCCGGGGCGACCCGGCCGACATCGACGACGGCCTGCGGCTCGTCCGGGAGGACATCTTCCCGGCCGTCTCCGCGATGGACGGCTGCGTGGGCATGTCGATGCTGATCGACCGCGAGTCCGGTCGTTGCGTCACGACGACGGCGTGGTCGTCCGAGGACGCGATGACGGCGAGCGCGGCAGCCGTACGCCCGCTGCGCGACCGCATGGAGCGTGCCCTGGGCAGCACCTCCGGCAGGTACGTGCACGAGTGGGAGGTGGCCGTCGTGCACCGCGACCACCCCACGCCCGACGGCGCCTGTGCCCGCCTCACCTGGCTGAGCGGGGCGCGCGACCGGGTCGACGACGCGATCGACCTCTACCGCATGACCGTGCTGCCGCAGATCCAGGACCTGGACGGGTTCTGCAGCGCCAGCCTGATGGTCGACCGGAACACCGGCCGGGTCGTCAGCACGGTGGCGTTCGACAGCCGCGCCGCCGTCGAGGCCGGGCGCGAGATCGCGGCGGGCATCCGCGAGCGCGTGGTCGGCGAGCTCGGCGCCATGGTCGACGGGGTCGAGGAGCTGGAGGTCGCGTTCGCCCACCTGCACGTGCCCGAGATGGCGTGACCTCTGAGGCGGGTGCCCGGTCGGTCCGAGCGCCCGTCAGTCCGAGCGCCCGTCAGTCCGAGCGCCCGTCAGTCCGAGCGCCCGTCAGTCCAGGGCCACCTCGGCGCGGGGCCCGTGCAGCACCGGCCGGTCGGCCCCGTCGTCCGGCGACGGCTCGAACGTGAGCTCGGTGAGCCACGTCTGCCGTCCCGGTTCCGGCGCGCCGACCGCGCCGGGCGGCCACGCGTGGTGCACGTACCAGGTGCGGCCGTCCCGCTCGACCACCATGCCGTGGCCGGGCCCCGCGGCCAGCTCGTTGGTCGCCATGATCGGGCCGTCCAGCGGCTTGACCCAGGGTCCGGTGACGGCGTCCGCCACGGCGTAGCCCACGCCGTACCGGTCGGACGCGAACCCGTTGCCCGAGTAGAACAGGTAGTAGCGGCCGCCGTGCGGCCACACGTACGGCCCCTCGACCAGGTCGCCCTCCCACTCCTGGTCCTGCTTGAGGATGCGCAGCGGCTCGCCCTCCAGCCGCAGCCCGTCGTCGGACAAGCGCTGCACGTAGATCCAGGTGTCGACGCCCACGTGGTTGCCGTCGTTCTTCCACAGCAGCCAGCGCACGCCGTCGGCGTCGGTGAACGGCGAGGCGTCGATGGAGCCGCCCTCGTGGTCCTGGCACAGCAGGGGCCGCTCGGCGTGGTCCCGGAACGGGCCCTGCGGGGCGTCGGCCACGGCCACGCCGACTGCCTGCACGTCCGTCACCCGGTCGTGGGCCGTGTAGTAGGCGACGTACCGCTCCCCCGCGACCGCCACCTCCGGAGCCCAGTTCAGCCCCGGCTCGACCCACGGCGCGAGGTCCGGCATGCCGTCGCCCACCTCTGCCCAGCGGACGAGGTCCGCCGACCGCAGCACGGGCATCGTGCCGTTCGTGTTCCTGGTCGCGTACGCCCAGTAGGTCCCGTCGACCTCCAGGACCGCGGGGTCGGGGAAGTTGGTGAGGTACACAGGGTTCGTCGCCATCGTCGTGCCTGCCTCCGTGCTGCTCGGTGCGTGCTCGTGTGCTCGGGTGCTGCCGGCACGACACCGTACCCGCCGCGAGGCGGCGGGCCGGGACGGTGGACGCCGGGCGCGCCGGGACGGCGGACGCCGGGCGCGCCGGGCAGAATGCAGGGATGAGCGACAACCCCCCGGTCGACATCAAGCCCCGCTCCCGCCAGGTCACCGACGGTCTGGAGGCCACCGCGTCCCGCGGGATGCTCCGCGCCGTCGGCATGGGCGACGAGGACTTCGCCAAGCCCCAGGTCGGCGTCGCGAGCTCGTGGAACGAGATCACGCCGTGCAACCTGTCGCTCGACCGCCTGGCGCAGGCGACCAAGGCGGGCGTGCACGCCGCCGGTGGCTACCCGCTCGAGTTCGGCACCATCTCGGTCTCCGACGGCATCTCGATGGGCCACGAGGGCATGCACTTCTCGCTGGTGTCCCGCGACATCATCGCCGACTCCGTGGAGACGGTGATGCAGGCCGAGCGCCTGGACGGCTCGGTGCTGCTGGCGGGGTGCGACAAGTCGCTGCCCGGCATGCTGATGGCGGCCGCCCGCCTGGACCTGTCCAGCGTGTTCCTCTACGCGGGCTCGATCATGCCGGGCTGGGTCAAGCTCACCGACGGCAGCGAGAAGCAGGTCACCATCATCGACGCGTTCGAGGCGGTCGGGGCCTGCGCGCGCGGGCTGATGAGCCAGGAGGACGTCGACCGCATCGAGCGGGCGATCTGCCCGGGCGAGGGCGCGTGTGGCGGCATGTACACCGCGAACACCATGGCGTCGGCGGCCGAGGCGCTGGGCATGTCGCTGCCCGGCTCGGCCGCGCCGCCGTCGGCCGACCGCCGCCGCGATGCCTGGGCGCACCGGTCCGGCGAGGCCGTGGTGAACCTGCTGCGCCAGGGCATCACCGCGCGCGACATCCTGACCAAGGAGGCGTTCGAGAACGCGATCGCCGTGGTGATGGCGTTCGGCGGGTCCACCAACGCCGTGCTGCACCTGCTCGCCATCGCCTACGAGGCCGAGGTGGACCTCACCCTCGACGACTTCTCCCGGATCGCGGACCGCGTGCCGCACCTGGGCGACCTCAAGCCCTTCGGGCAGTACGTGATGAACGACGTGGACCGGATCGGCGGCGTGCCCGTGGTCATGAAGGCGCTGCTGGACGCCGGGCTGCTGCACGGCGACGTCATGACCGTCACGGGCCGCACCATGGCCGAGAACCTCGCCGACATCGCCCCGCCCGACCCGGACGGCAAGATCCTGCGGGCGCTGGACAACCCGATCCACCGGACCGGTGGCATCACGATCCTGAACGGCTCGCTCGCCCCGCAGGGCGCCGTCGTGAAGTCGGCGGGCTTCGACTCCGACGTCTTCGAGGGCACGGCGCGCGTGTTCGAGCGGGAGCGGGCGGCGCTGGACGCGCTGGAGGACGGCACCATCCAGGCCGGCGACGTCGTGGTCATCCGCTACGAGGGCCCCAAGGGCGGGCCGGGCATGCGCGAGATGCTCGCCATCACGGGCGCCATCAAGGGTGCAGGCCTGGGCAAGGACGTGCTGCTCATCACGGACGGCCGGTTCTCGGGCGGCACGACCGGCCTGTGCGTGGGCCACATCGCCCCCGAGGCCGTGGACGGCGGCCCCATCGCCTTCGTGCGTGACGGCGACCGCATCCGCCTCGACGTCGCGGCCAAGACCCTCGACGTGCTGGTGGACCCGGCCGAGCTGGAGCTGCGCCGCGCGGGCTGGGCGCCGCTGCCGCACACGTACACGCGCGGGGTGCTGGCCAAGTACTCCAAGCTCGTGCAGTCCGCGTCGACGGGCGCCGTGCTGGCGTAGCGCGGGCGGGCGGGCCTGACCATTCCGTGGACACAGATCGTTGCCGTGGCTAACTATCTGGCAGGATGGCAGCGTGGCGGACGACCCAGGAGACCCAGCAGGCGAACCTGAGTTCCGTTTCCGGGACATCGCCGCCGTGGCCTACCTGCCGTCCGTGGTCAGCTCGCTCGGGCACGGCGCCGTCATGCCGATCCTCGCGATCCACGCGGGCGACCTCGGGGCCGGCACGGCACTGGCCGCCTTCGTGGTCGCCCTGCTGGGCATCGGGCAGCTCGCCAACTCCCTGCCGTCGGGCGCGCTGGTGGCCCGGCTCGGCGAGCGTCGCACCCTGGTCATCGCCGGGCTCGTCGACGCCGCCGCCATGCTGGCCGCCTTCCTCGTGCCGTCCGTCTGGCTGCTGTGCGTGGCCGTGTTCGTGAGCGGCATGAGCTGGACGGCGTTCCTGCTCGCCCGCCAGGGCTTCCTCATCGACGCCGTGCCGATCAGCCACCGGGCGCGGGGCATGGCGCTGCTGGGCGGCTCGATGCGCCTGGGCATCCTCATCGGCCCGCTGCTCGGGGCGCTGCTGATCCACTTCCTCGGGGTCCGGTCGGTGTTCGTGCTCGCGGCCTGCGCGTCACTGGTCTCGGCGCTGATCGTGACGCGCATGCCGGACTTCGGCCGGGTGGCGCGCGGTGTCACGCCCCTGCCCGTGCGCACCGTGCTCTGGGAGCACCGGCGCACCCTGCTGACCCTCGGCGTCGCGGTCATCATCATCGGCGCCTCCCGCTCGGTGCGCACCGGCCTGCTGCCGCTGTGGGCCGACCACGTGCACATCTCGGCAGCCGTCGTCTCGCTGCTCTTCGCGGTCGCCGCCACGATCGACATCCTGCTCACCCTCCCGGGCGGCTGGCTGCTGGACACCCGCGGCCGCAAGGTGGTGGCCGTCCCCGTGGTGCTCGCGGTGGGCATCGGCTGCCTGCTGCTGCCCCTGACCGACTCGGCGATCGGCGTCGGCCTCGTCATGGCGGTGATCGCGCTCGGCAACGGCCTGGGCTCCGGCATCGTGATGACGCTCGGCGCCGACGTGGCCCCGGTAGAGGGCCGCGCGCAGTTCCTCGGCGGCTGGCGGCTCTGCGGCGACATCGGCAACACCGGCGGCCCGCTGCTCGTCTCCGCGGTGGCCGCCGTCGCGCCCCTGGCCGCCGCACCCGTGGTGATCGGCGTGCTCGCGCTGGCCGGGACGATCTGGGTGGGGCACTGGACCGGCAAGGCGGACCGGGACCGCAGGGGCGGCTAGGCGCCCTCGACGTGGACCACCGTGAGCACGATCTCGGCATCGGGCACGTCGTGGTCCGTGAGCAGCCCGCGGACCGTCTCGTGCGCCGCGAGCGCCGTCGCCCGCGCGCCCTCGGTGCCGTGCACGCCCAGGGCGATGTCCACGCGGATGCCCGTCCCGGCCTCCCGGACCAGGACGAGCGGGGCGTCGTCGTCCCGGAGCCCGAGACGGCGGGCGCCGGCGTCGAGCACGTTCGAGACCAGCGACCCGGGGCCGTAGAGGTCGGCGACCCCCGGGGTCGCCCGCAGCGCGGCCTCGATCTCGGCCGCGACCCGTACGTCGTGTGCCACGTTCATCGGTGCGTCTCCTCGGTTCCCGGGTGGAGCGGCCCCACGTCGCGGACGGTGATGTCGACGGTAGTGACGTTCAGGTCGGTGTGCAGCGCGAGGCGGGCGCCGATCTCGGTGCGCAGCTGCTCGACCAGCGGGACGATCGGCCGGCCGTACGGCACGCTGACCTCGACCAGGACCCGCACGGGGGCACCGGGCACGGTGACGTCCCCGTCGAAGCGGCACCGCCCGACCACGACGCCGGGTACCTGGTTCTCGACGGCCCGCACGAGGCCCCGGACCGCGCCCTCGGTGATGCCCAGGTCCGCGGCGGGATCGACGGCCGGGTCGGGGCCCGGCAGCGGGATGCGGCGTCCGGCGTGCGCGTCCAGGGCGATTCCGCCGAGGACGCGGCGCACCCACCCGTCGTCGGCCTCCGGCTCGGCGGCGGTGTCGGCGGCGATCAGCGCGGGCGTGAGCCCGTGGAGCCGTTCGAGGGCGTCGAGCGCCAGCCGGCAGGCCGGGGACCCCTCGATCGAGGGGTCGGGCGGGGTGCGGCCCGCCTCCAGGTAGTCGGTCAGCTCCTCGAGGGTGTGGCCGTCGAGGTGCTCCGGCTCGAGGTCGAGCGGACGAAGGTCTGGTCGGTCGTCACCGGATGTCATCGCCATTCCTCCATCCGCACGATGATGTGCTTGCGTGCACGGGCCAGCAGCCCTCTGACGGTGCTCACGGGCACGTCCATCTCCTGCGCGATCTCGTCGTAGGAGTATCCACCCACCTCCCGGAGCACCCAGCACTGCCGCTCGGCGTCGGCGAGGCGCCCGACGGCCTCGGCCAGTGCGTCGACGCCGGCCCGCGCCTCGGCGACGCGGGGCGGTGATGCGTGCGCGGGCGCGGCGGGCTCGACGAGGTCGACGTCGACGTGCGGCCGGCTCGCGCGGATGCGGTCGACGGCCTTGCGGCTGACGATCCGCATGAGCCAGCTCTTGACGCGCGCCGGCTCGTCGAGCTCGGGCAGCCGCTGCCAGGCGGTCACGAAGGCCTCCTGCACGATGTCGTCGACGTCCGCACCGGAGTTCAGGATCCGGCGGGTGTAGGCCCGCATCATCGGTGTGTACCGGCGCACGAGCACCGCGAACGCGGTGACGTCGCCGTCGGCCGCGCGACCCGCGACGATGCGGTCGTCCGCCTGGTCGAGCAGAGCCGGACCGTGTTCCGCCCCCATCCCAGCCCCCTTGTGAGTACGTCCTGCGTGGTGCGGTCCCGCGGCTCGGGGCGGGGTCGCTCGCGACCCCGCCCCGTGCGCGGCACTCACTTCCGGAAGGCGTCCTTGACGTTCTCCGCGGCGTCCTTGACGTGCTCCGCCGCGTCCTTGAGCTGCGCCTTGGCCCGGTCGGCCGTGCCCTCGGCGGCGAGCTCGTCGTCACCCGTGGCCTTGCCGAACGACTCCTTCGCCCTGCCGACGGCCTCGTCGGCGGCGTTCCTGATCTTGTCTCCTGCGCTCATGTCTCTTCCTCTCCTCCTGGTCCCCCGGCGGGGAACCGAGCTCGTGGACATCTCACGGGCGCTTCCGCGCCCAGCCTCTCCCCGGACGCGACCTCCCGCTCCCGGAGACGGCGGACGGATGCCGTGCGCCCCGGGGGCTCACCGCACCCGGCCGGCCGGACGCAGACCGTCCAGCCAGCTCCGGTCGGACAGGTGCACCAGGACCGGGATCCGGATCCCGGCCAGCTCGTCCCAGGTGTCGACGGCCTCGCGCGCCGCGGTCAGGACCCGCGACAGGTCGGCGCCACGGCGGACGGTGACCGCCAGGCCGATCGTCTCGACGCCCCGCACCCGGTGCACCCGCGTGCGGGCGCCGAGCACGTCGGGCCGCTCCGCCAGCACCTCGGAGAGCATCGCCGCGGCGACGTCCCGGTCGACGCGGGTGCTGCCGTCGTCGCCCGCGAGCCGGAGCACCGTGGTGGTGCCGCCACGGCCACGCGTGGCGACGAAGACCACCAGCAGCACGGCCAGGAGCACCGCGGCACCGAGCGCGACCAGGGTCGCGCCGGGAGCACCGCCGACCGAGGGCAGCCCCTCCGCGGACTCCCCGGCCTGGGCCAGCCAGCGCCGGGCCGGTTCCGGCGGCGTCCACCCGGAGCGCCCCGGCGCGGCCGCCGTCAGCACCGCGGCCGTACCGGCGGCGGCCAGGAGCAGCCCGCACACCAGGAGCAGCGCCCGGTTCAGGACCCTGCTGCCGGACCTCATGAGACCACCCCCTGCGGCGCGACGGTCAGCCGCGCCGTGGTGGTGAAGCCGACCCTTGCCACGGCGTCCGCCGCGGCCTCGGTCGCGGCGGCGTGGTCGACGGGGACGCCGCTGGTCGGCGTCACCCGCACGGTGGTGCGCCGCCGTCCGACGGTGGCCGACACCTGCCGCGGGTCGACCCCGCAGCGGGCGGCCACCGCGTCCGCGACCGCGTCGGCGAGCACACCGTCGTCGACCAGCACCGCCAGGCGGTCGGCGCTGCGCGCCCGCCGGGGCAGGCGGCCCGGCAGCACCGCCAGGGCGATCAGCACGAGCGCCAGGACCAGCGCCACGGCCCCGGCCGTCGTCAGGGCCACCCGGTCACCCGTCACGGACGACGCCGTGCCCAGCCAGCCCCCGATCGCGTCACGCGACCCGGGCGCCGCGAACCACCACGCGCCCACGCCGGCCACCGCCACCATCACCACCGCGAGCACCGACGCGACGGCCACCGCCGCGCCGGTGCGCGAGGAGTGCGTCTCCCGGCGCAGCACCCACCGGTGCACGCTCCGCTCGTCCCTCATGACACCCTCCGTGCTGTCGTCACCCGTGTGCCGGTCCGCCGCACGCCCGAGTAGCGCACGTCGACGACGTCGACCCGGCGCCCGGCCAGGTCACGCATGCCGTCGATGACGTGCTGCCGCAGGGCGGCGCCGCGGTCGGCGATCGATCCCGTCAGGTGCGGGGCGACGGTGACCGGTACGGTCACCGTGACCTTCAGCACCCCGCCGGCATCGGCGAGCCGCACCACGACCTCCCGCTGCGCGGCGTGGGCCGCGTCGCGGACGAGGCCCACGGCAAGGTGCTCCAGGGCCCGCGCGCTGATCCGCGTCCTGCCGGGCACGTCCCGGACCGGCACGTCCTGCGCCTCGCCGGTCATGACGACGAGCGCCTGCCTCCGAACGCCTCCGAGAGCGCCCGGAGGTCGAGCCGTCCCTCGGCCACCCGGCCCGCCGCAGCGCCGACCAGCATGGCGAGGGCGACGAGCACGAACGCACCGAAGCCGAGCACGATCCAGGTCAGCGCGAGCACCGCGCCGGCCGCCGCGCCGATCACGGGGGTGCTCACCGGACCCGGCCTTCCGTGGTCTCGGTGTCCTGGTCGCCCTCGGAGGCCAGGTGCACGTCGTTCACGGTCACGTTCACCTCGGCGACCTCCATGCCGACCAGGTCACGCATCGCCTGGTAGACGGCGGCACGCACCTCGTCAGAGACCTTCTGCAGCGCCACCGGGTACTCCGCCACGATCGTGACGTCGACGGCGACCTCCGTCTCCCCCACCTCGACGCTGATCCCCTGGGTCAGGTCGGTGGAGTTGAGCGCGTCACGGATGGTGCCGACCACGCGCGCCGCGCCACCGCCGAGCGCGTAGACCCCGCTGACCTCCCGCGCGGCGATGCCGGCGATCTTCGCGACCACCCCGTCCTCGATGGTGGTCCGGCCGTCGAGCCGGGTGCTCGTGTCCGTCTGGGCCTTCGGCTGGGTACCGCCCGCTACGTTCGCCATGATGTCGTCCTCCCACTGTCCGCACGTCGCATCCGGCGTGGATGCGAGCCGCTCCGACCAAGCGACACCACTGAGACGGGTGCCGGCGCGAGTTCGTCACAAACTCGTGGCGAGGGAGGTGCGGGAGGATCCTGAGCGGGGGTGGGTCAGGCCGGTTCACCAGGCCGGACGGCGGCCAGGGCCGCCGCCACGACCTCGTCCACGGGCCGGGTGTCGTCGACCACGACGCCCCGCTCGCCGGCCTCCAGCGGCTCCAGGGTGTCGAGCTGTGACCGCAGCAGGGAGGGCGGCATGAAGTGGGTGCGGCGCCTCATGCGCTCCAGCAGCACGTCGGACGGCGCGTCGAGGTGCACGAAGAACAGGCCCGCGTACCCCTCGCGCAGCCAGTCCCGGTAGCGGCGGCGCAACGCGGAGCACGCCGTCACGGAGGTCTCCCCGGCGGCATCGAGCCGGGCGATCTCACCGGCCAGGGCGTGCAGCCAGGGGCGGCGGTCGTCGTCGTCCAGCGGGATGCCCGCCGACATCTTGTCGATGTTGACCCGGGGATGGAACGCGTCGCCCTCGACGAACACACCGCCCAGCGCGCCCGCGAGCGCCCGTCCCACGGTCGTCTTGCCGGTCGCCGTGACACCCATGACGACGACGTGCCGCACGACGCCGGCGGGCGCGCCCCCGCCCTGCGAGCCGGTCACCTCGGTCACCCGGTCACCGGCCACAGCAGGGCGGCGAGCAGGAAGACGACGAGCCCGAGGGTGGTCTCCAGGACGGTCCACGTCTTGAGCGTCGTGCGGACGTCCATGCCGAAGAACCGGCTCACGAGCCAGAACCCGGAGTCGTTCACGTGGGACAGGACGGTGGCGCCGGCCGCCACGGCGAACACCAGGAGCGTGATCCTGAGGTCGCTGAGGCCCTCGGCCGCCACCTGCGCGGAGATCAGCCCGGCCGTGGTCGTGAGGGCGACCGTGGCGGAGCCCTGTGCGACGCGCAGGACCGTCGAGATGACGAACGCCTGCAGCAGGAGCGGCAGCCCGAGGTCGGACAGCGAGTCGGTGAGCGCCGAGCCGATGCCGCTGGCGCGCAGCACACCGCCGAACATCCCGCCTGCGCCGGTGATGAGGATGATCGAGCAGATCGGCCCGAGGGCGTCGTCGAGGACGGCGTTGGCGCGGCCCATGGTGAACCGTCCGGGTGCGAGCGCCGCGAGGGCGACGAGCACGGTGATCAGCAGCGCGATCGGCGTCTGCCCGACGAGGACGAGAGCGTTCGCCCACCCGGCCTCCTCGGCGACGGCCCCGGCCTTGACGAGGGTGTCCACGACGGTGTTGAGCGAGATCAGCACCAGGGGCAGCAGCAGGATGAGCAGGACGGTGCCGAACCGCGGCGGGGCCTGGGTCGCGGTGGCGGTCGTGCTGCCACCTCCCGCGCCGGCACCGCCCGCGCCGGCACCTCGTGCGCCGGCATTTCCTGCGCCGGGGCCGCCCGAGCTGCCGTCCGCGACGTCGTCGCGGCCACCGTTCATCCGGCCGAACACCGCGTCCGGGATGTCGATGACGTACCGGAGGCTCAGGTAGCGCGCCACGTAGTAGCCGCCGATGAACCAGGCGAGGACCGCGACGGGGATGCCCAGGAGCAGGGTGAGCCCGATGTTCCCGTCCAGCTCGGCGGCGGCGGCGACCGGCCCGGGATGCGGCGGGACCACGCCGTGCATGACGCCGAAGGCCCCGGCCGTCGGCAGCCCGTAGCGCAGGATGCCGCCGCCGAACCGCCGCGCGACGGTGAAGATGATCGGCAGGAAGACCACGAGGCCGGCGTCGAAGAAGATCGGCAGCCCGAAGATGAGCGCGGCGACGCCGAGCGCGAGCGGGGCGCGTTTCTCGCCGAACCGGGCGATGAGCGTGTCGGCCAGGACCTGTGCGCCGCCGGTGATCTCCAGCAGCCGCCCCACCATCACGCCGAACCCGACCAGCAGGGCCACCGAGCCGAGCGTCCCGCTGAACCCGGTCAGCAGCGCATCGGGGATGTCGGCGACCGGGATCCCGGCGGCGACCGCGGTGAGCAGGCTGACGAGCACGAGCGCGACGAACGCGTGGAGCTTGAAGCGGATGATCAGGAGCAGGAGCAGGGCCACCGCCGCGGCGGCGACGAGCAGCAGGGTCCCGGCCCCGTAGACGGGTTCGATCTCGGTCACGACCGCCTCCTCGCGGTGGGACTTGCCTGGACGACCCGCACGACCCTACAGGGTGAAATGCCCCGGGGGACAGCACCGCCGCAGGTCAGCGGGCCACGTGCGGCGGACCTCGTCGAGACCATGCTCGCCGCCGCCTCGGCCGCCGGTTCCTGAGACCGGCCCACCGTCCCGGTCAGGCGCCGCCGCGACCCCGGGCACCGGTCCACCCGGCGGCCGCCAGCAGGGTCTCGACGGTCCGCTCGGCCGACGACGCGGCGTCGACGACGATCTCGCCGTCGATGCCCAGCCGGTCGTCCGGGTCGAACCACTCGGCCATCTGCTCGGGCGTGAAGTCGGCCACCTGCGGCCGCGTCTCGTGCCGGCGCAGGGTCTCGTCCCATGGCACGTCCAGGTAGGCGCACACCGTGCGGCCCCTGTGGTCCGTGAGCAGGTCGCTGAGCATGGTCCCGTAGTGGTCGGCCGCGAGGATGCCCTCCAGCACGACCGAGTACCCGACACCGAGCGCGTGGCGCACCACGGTGTCGATGAGCCCGATGTTCGGCGCGCCGGCCGTGTCCTTCTCCCACATCAGGGTGCGGCGGAGGTAGTCCTGCTCGACGAGCGCCGTTCCCCGGCCCATGCGCCGCCGCACCGCGCGGGCGACCGTGGACTTGCCGGCCCCGGAGGGGCCACGCACCACGACCAGACAGGTCTCCGTGCTCCCGGCGCCGGGTCCCCCGGCTGCCGCACCTCCGCTCCCGGCCACGGCCGAGACCCTACCCGCCACCCGATCACGACGCCGGGAGACCTTGACACGGTCGGCCGCCGCCCCGGACCATGGTCCGACTGGGAGCGCTTCCACATTCTTCCAGTTCTGTGCAGACCCGCATGCAGCACAGCATCGCGACGAACACGCAACGACGCGTTCGCAGAGACCTCGGGAGACCCCGCATGACACGACCGACCCCTCGGCGCCGGCTCACCGCCGCGCTGACCGTGTGCGCTCTCGGCGCCGCCCTGCTCGGCGGCGGCCCGGCCTGGGCGAGCAACGACGTCCTCGCCCCTGGGACCACGATCTTCAACGACCCCCACAGCTCCACGAAGGAGGCAGCGCACGAGCTGCGCGGACAGGCCAGGCGGGACGCGCTGCTGCTGAGCAAGATCCCCAGCTCCACCTGGTTCACGGACGGCAGCCCCGCCGAGGTGGAGCGGGACGTCCGCAAGCTCGTCAAGCGCACCGGCACCAAGGTGCCCGTGCTGGTCGCGTACAACATCCCGTTCCGCGACTGCGCGCTCTACTCGGCCGGCGGCGCCCGCGACGTGGCGGAGTACAAGGCGTGGATCGACGGCTTCGCGGCCGGCATCGGCCGCGAGAAGGTCGCCGTCGTCCTGGAGCCGGACGGGCTCGGCGTCATCCCCTGGTACACCACGCTGGACGGGCAGCTCGAGCGGTGCCGGCCGCCGGAGTACGACCCCGAGACCACCGGCCGGGACGCCGCCGCGGAGCGCTTCGAGATGCTCAACTACGCGGTCGACCGCCTCAAGGAGCAGCCGAACGCCGTCGTGTACCTCGACGGCACGAACACGTCGTGGCTGAACGTGGGCGAGGCCGCCGACCGCCTGGTCAAGGCCGGCGTCGAGCGCGCGGACGGGTTCTTCCTGAACGTGTCCAACTACGAGTTCACCGAGAACAGCGTCGCGTACGGCACCTGGATCTCCCGGTGCATCGCCTACGCCACGCAGGTGGCGCCGGGCGACTACGCGAGCTGCGGCAACCAGTACTGGAGCGGCGGCCCGGCGAACGACTGGACCGGCGTGACGCTGTCCAACCAGGGCATCTGGAGCCCGACGGCGACCGACCCGGCGCTGAACACCGCGGGCATCGACTCGCGGTACGACGCCGCGCTCGGCGACGTCGAACCCACCACGCACTTCGTCGTCGACACCAGCCGCAACGGCCGGGGCGCCTGGGCCGCGCCGGCAGGCGTCTACCCCGACGCCGAGACGTGGTGCAACCCGCCGGACCGCGGCCTGGGCCTGCGGCCGACCACCGACACCGGCAACGAGCTCGTCGACGCCTTCCTGTGGATCAAGATTCCCGGGGAGTCCGACGGCGAGTGCTTCCGCGGCCTCGGCGGACCGGAGGACCCCGAGCGCGGCATGGTCGACCCTCCCGCCGGGCACTGGTTCCCCGAGCAGGCACGCGAGCTGATCGAGCTCGCCCAGCCCCCGCTGCGCCACCCCTGACGGCCGCTACCGGCCGGCACCAGCCGGCCACACCAACCCGCCACCCGTACCGATGGAGGTACTCATGCGATCAACGACGACGCAGCACCGCTCCACCGCACGCCGCCGGCTCCTGGGCCTGGCTCCGGCACTGGCCCTGGGCCTCCTGCTCGGCCTCACGGCGGTACCGGGCGTGACTCCCCCGGCCGCCGCCGTCGGCGGCAGCTTCACCGACAACCTCGACTCGTACAACACCGGACGCTGGAACAAGGCCGACGGGTGGAGCAACGGCGGCATGTTCAACGCCGGCTGGCGGGCCGACCACGTCTGGCACAGCGGCGGGGTCATGGGCCTGAACCTGAACAACACCCCGTGCCCGGGCGGCTGCTCCGGCAAGCCGTACGCCTCCGGGGAGTACCGCACCAACGAGCTGTACTCCTACGGGCGCTTCGAGGTCCGGATGAAGGCGGCGTCCGGGTCCGGGATCGTCACGTCGTTCTTCACCTACACCGGGCCGAGCGACGGCCAGCCGTGGGACGAGATCGACGTCGAGATCCTCGGCAAGAACACCTGGCAGATGCAGACCAACTACTTCACCAACGGGGTCGGCGGGCACGAGTCGATCATCAACCTCGGCTTCGACGCCGCGGCCGGGTACCACGACTACGCCATCGAGTGGTGGAACGGCGGCACGATCAACTGGTTCGTCGACGGCCGCCTCGTCCACCAGGAGAACGGCTCGCGCGGCCCGCTGCCGACCCGTCCGCAGCGCATCATGATGAACCTCTGGCCGGGGACCGGCGTCGACTCCTGGCTCGGGCCGTTCAACTACACCGGGCAGCGGACCGCCACCTACGACTGGGTCCGGTACACGCAGTACTGACCACGCAGTACTGACCGCCCGTCGCGCCTCGTCCTTCGGGCCTGGTCGTGCGGGGCCCGGCGCCGTCAGCCCGGCGCCGAGCCCCGCACGACCAGGCGCGTCGGCAGGATGACCGGAGTCGGCGACTCACCACCGATCAGGCGCACCAGCATCGTGGCCATCTCCTGGCCGAGCCCACGGATCGGCTGGCTGACGGTGGTCAGCGCCGGCTCCGTGTGGCGCGCGACCTCCAGGTCGTCGAAGCCGACCACCGCGACGTCCTCGGGGACGCGCCGCCCGGCCGCCTTGAGGGCGCGTACGGCGCCGGCCGCCATGTTGTCCGAGGCGGCGAAGACGCCGTCCAGGTCGGGGTGCGCGGCGAGGAGCCGGGTCGTCGCCCGGGCGCCGCCCTCGAAGCTGAAGTCGGCGTGCTCGACCCGGTCCGGGTCCAGGCGCGCCACCGCCATGGCGTCGGCGAACCCCTCGTACCGGGCGACCGACGCCTGCAGGTCCATCGGGCCGGTGATCGTGGCGATCCGCCGGCGCCCGGAGGCCAGCAGGTGCTCCGTGGCGAGCCGGGCACCGCCCCGGTTGTCCACGTCGACGTACCAGCGAGGCTCGCCGTGCAGCGGCCGTCCACCGAGCACCACGGGCAGCTCGGTGGCCGCCGCGAGCCGGTTCAGCGGGTCGTCCCCGCGCAGCGCCATGAGCATCACGCCGTCGGAGCGCCGGGACCGCAGCAGCCGCTCGAGCCGGGCCTGGCCGCGCTCGGAGGACGCGAGCATGAGCGTCAGGTCGAGCTCCGACCTGTCCAGCGCCGCCGCCACGCCCACGAGCACCTGCGAGAAGAACGGGTCGCCGAACAGCGCCGGGTCGTCGTGGGAGACCGCGAGGACCACCGACCCGCCCGTGCTCGTCGCCAGCGCCCGGGCGGTCGCGTTCGGCACGTAGCCGAGCTCGGTCGCCGCCCGGGCGACCGCCTCCCGCTTGGCCGGGCTCACGTTGCGCGCGTTGTTCATCGCACGGGACGCCACGGAACGCGAGACCCCCGCCCGCCGGGCGACCTCGTCGAGCGTGGGTACCTTGAGCGCCGGGCCCGGCACCTGCCCGGGCGAGGTCTCGCGACGGTCCACCGGACCAGCCGTCGTGGGGTCTGGCATGCGGGCAAGCCTAGTGCCGGACGGCGAGCCACCCGGGGCGACGCGTCCGCTCGCTCACTCCCCCGCCGTGCGCACGCCCTCCATCTGGTCCGCGCGCCGCACGTGCCGCGTGACCCACGGCCCGAGCAGCGCGAGGATCCCCGCGAACGCGAGCGCCACCAGGCCGATCCCGCCGAAGTAGGCGGTGTCCGACGCCCCGGCCGTGGCCTGGACGAGCTGCGCCGTGATCGCCTGCCCGGCGGCGGGCGCCAGGAACCACAGGGCCATCGCCTGCCCCTGGTAGGCCCGCGGCGCGAGCAGCGTGGTCGCGGCCAGGCCCACCGGCGAGAGGCACAGCTCGCCGAGCGTCTGGATCACGTACACGGCGGCAAGCACCCAGCCCGGCGTCAGGCCGTCGCCCGCTGCCGCCGACGCACCCGCCAGCACCAGGAACGACAGGGCTGCGAGCGCGAGGCCGATCGCGAACTTGTACGGCGTGGGCGGGCGGTCCTTGGTCCGCACCCAGAGCCAGGCGAACACGGGCGCCAGGACGATGATGGACGCCGGGTTGACCGACTGGAAGAACTCGGGGCTCACGGTGAACCCGAGCACCTCGCGCGAGGTGCGGTCGGCGGCGAACGTGGCGAGGGTGGTCGCCGCCTGCTCGAAGATCATGAAGAAGAGCATGGCCGCGACGAACAGCGGGATGTACGCGAGCAGGCGGGGCCGTTCGGCGTCGGTCACGCGCGGGGACCGGTACATGACCACGAAGAACGCGATCGGTGCGAGGAAGGCGACGTAGCTCAGGGTGTCGATGAGCGCGAGCAGCCCCCACTGCCCCGACACCAGCCGCGCCACCAGGTACACGAGCACGACGCCGCCCGCGACGACCGCGAACATCCGCGCCACCGCCGGCCGTTCGGCGGGCAGCACGGGGTTGGGCACGTGGTCGCCGGCGCCGTGCAGGTGCTTGCGGCCCAGCACGAAGAAGACGAGCGCGACGGCCATGCCCACCGCGGCCACCGAGAACCCGGCGTGGTAGCCCCACACGGCGCGGACGGCGCCCACGATGATCGGCGAGAAGAACGAGCCGATGTTGATGCCCATGTAGAAGATCTGGAACGCGGACTCGCGCCGTGTGTCGCCCCGGTCGTAGAGGGCGCCGACCATGGAGGACACGTTGGGCTTGAGCAGCCCGGTACCGAGCGCGACCAGCACGATGCCGAGGTAGGAGAAGCCGGCCGCCGGCACGGCGAGGCACACGTGGCCCGCGGCGATGATCATGCCGCCGTACAGGGTGGACCGCCGCGCCCCGATCACCCGGTCGGCGAGCCACCCGCCGACCACGGACAGCAGGTACACGCCCGTGCCGTAGACCGACACGACGGCCTCGCCCAGCGTCTGGTCGAGGCCGAGCCCGCCGTCGGCCAGGGTGTCGGTCAGGTAGTAGACCAGGATGGCGCGCATGCCGTAGTAGCTGAACCGTTCCCACAGCTCGGTGGTGAACAGGGTCATCAGGCCGAGGGGATGACCGAAGAACCGGCGGTCGTCCCCGGCCGCGACCGCGACGGACTCCGGCGGGGGCGGTTCTGACGGCGGTGTCGCCGAGCCTGTGCTCATGCCTCGATCGTCGGTGCCCGGCGGCCCCGGCGCACCTCGGACACGTCCTGTGCACCGCGGGTGCGAGCCACCGCGGCCCGTGGCACGGTTCGGAGGAGGAGCCGGCGGTCCGGAACCAGCCACGCCCGTGGACAGGAGACGACGATGACCGAACAGCCCGTGTACGACCCCGCCGAGGACCCGGACGCCGATCCGGACCAGCTCAACCCCCGCACCGGAGCGGCCGCGGCGGCCGCGGACGACGCCTCCGGCTCGGCGGCCGACACCGACCCCGACGCCGACGCCGACCCCGACGCCGACCCCGACGCGCTCAACCCGCGCACCGGCGGTCAGGCCCGTCGGGAGGGATGACATGGCGATGCGGTCCTCCTGGTACTCGGACGCCGTCATCTACCAGCTCGACCCGCGCCTCTTCGTCGACTCGGACGACGACGGCTGGGGCGACCTGCCCGGCGTCATCGAACGACTCCACTACCTGCGCGGCCTCGGCACCACCTGCGTGTGGCTGCTGCCGTTCTACCCTTCCCCGTTCCGGGACGGCGGGTACGACGTCGCCGACCACCTCGCCGTGGACCCCCGCCTGGGCGACCTCGCCGACATGGCCCGGCTGCTCGAGACGGCCGACGACCTCGGTCTGCACGTGCTCGTCGAGCTCGTCACGCAGCACACCTCCGACCAGCACCGGTGGTTCCAGGAGGCGCGGCACGACCGGAGCTCGCCGTATCGCGACTACTACCTGTGGTCGGACGAACCGAACAACGACATCAAGCCGATGTTCCCCGACGTGGAGCCCGACACCTGGACGTGGGACGACGAGGCGCAGCAGTTCTACCGGCACGGCTTCTACGCCCACGAGCCGGACCTGGCGCTCGACAACCCCCGGGTGCGCGACGAGCTCCACCGCATCGTGTCCTTCTGGCTGCGCATGGGCGTCTCCGGCTTCCGGGTCGACGCGGTGCCCCTCATGCTCGAGCGCGCCCGGGCCGCCCGCCCCGACACGAACGGGCAGTGGCTCGTGCGCGACCTGCAGGCCGCCGTGTCGGCCCAGCGTGCCGGCGCCGCGCTGCTCGGCGAGGTCGACGTCGAGCCGGACCGGTACGCCGACTACTTCGGCCGCGACGGCGAGCAGGGCATGACCATGCTGCTCGACTTCTGGACGAACAACCACCTCTTCCTCGCGCTGGCGCGCGGCGTGGCGGAGCCGCTGACACGCGCCCTGCGGGCCCAGCCCGCACCCCCGCCGGCCTCGACGTACGCGCACTGGCTGCGCAACAACGACGAGCTGGACCTGGAACGGCTCACGGCGGACGAACGGAAGGAGGTGCTGGACGCCTTCGCCCCCGAGGACTCGATGCGTGTCTACGACCGCGGCATCCGGCGGCGCCTGGCCCCGATGCTGGGCGGCGACCTGCGCCGCCTCGCCATGGCCCACGCCGTCCTCTTCTCGCTGCCCGGGCCACCCGTGCTCCGGTACGGCGACGAGATCGGGATGGGCGACGACCTCGGCCGGCCCGAGCGGGAGGCCGTGCGCACCCCCATGCAGTGGTCGACGACGCCGTCCGCGGGGTTCTCCCGCGCGCCGCAGGACCGGTTCCCCGCGCCCGTGATCACCGGCGAGTACGGTCCGCAGAAGGTGAGCGTCGACGAGCAGAGCGTGCGGGACGGCTCCCTGCTGCACCGGGTCGGCGGCCTGCTGCGCGCCCGGCTCGGGCTCAGCGAGCTCGGCCGGACCCGGCCCGAGCCCTGGGACGTGGGCGTGCCGTCGGTGCTCGCACTGCGGTACCAGGTCGAGCAGTCGAGCGTGCTCCTGCTGGCCAACCTCGCGGACGAGGACGTCGTCGCGACCCTGCCGGCCGACGAGGTCTCCGCGCTGCAGACGGGTGCCGCGCGCTACGTCGACGTGCACGTCGACCAGGACTACCCGGCCGTGGAGCCCGACGGGCGCATCCCCCTGACCGGCTACGGGTACCGGTGGCTGCGCCGCACGATCGACGGCGCGTCCGGGCACGACGCCTCCGGCCACGGCGGTGACCCGGACGACGGAGCGGGCACGTGACGGTCCTCGGGTTCCACGTCTCCCACGAGCAGCTCCACCCGGCGGAGGGGTTGCGGGCGGCCCGCCTCGCGCAGGACGCCGGCTTCGACGCCGCGATGTGCTCCGACCACCTGGCGCCGTGGAGCGAGCGACAGGGCGAGTCCGGGTTCTCGTGGTCCTGGCTCGGCGCCGCGCTCGCCGCCACCGGGCTGTCCTACGGCACCGTGTGCGCTCCGGGCCAGCGGTACCACCCGGTGATCGTGGCACAGGCGATCGCGACCCTCGGGGCCATGTACCCGGGGCGGCTGTGGGTGGCCCTCGGTTCCGGCGAGAACCTCAACGAGCACGTGACCGGGGACCCGTGGCCGCCGAAGGCGGAGCGTGACGCCCGCCTGGCCGAGTGCGTCGAGGTGATCCGTGCGCTCCTGCGCGGCCAGGAGGTGGACCACGCCGGTCTGGTCGTCGCCCGCCAGGCGCGGCTGTGGACCCTGCCGGAGGTGGTGCCCCCGCTGGTGCTCCCGGCGTTGACGGTCGCCACGGCCCGCCGGCACGCCGTGTGGGCCGACGGTCTCGTCACGGTGAACAAGCCGGCCGCCGAGCTGCGGCAGATGGTCGAGGCGTACCGCGAGGCCGGCGGGGCGGGCGAGGTGGCCGTCCAGGTGCACCTGTCGTGGGCGCCGACCGTCGAGGAGGCCGAGGCGATCGCGCTCGACCAGTGGCGCACGCTCACCGGTTCGCCCGCCGTGGCCGCGGACACGGCCACGACGGCCCGGTTCGACGCCCTGGGCCGGGACGTCGGCATCGAGCAGGTGCGGCGCGCCGTGCTGGTGGACGCAGACCTGGGCGCGCTCACCGCGCGGCTCGCCGCGCTTCGCGACGCGGGCGCCGACCGTCTCTACCTGCACCACGTCGGACGCGAGCAGGACGCGTTCGTCGAGGCGTTCGGTGCGCACGTGCTCCCGGCGCTGCGCTGAGCGGCCACGAGCCACCGCTGCGTCGCAGGAGCCGACTGGGGAGTGTCCCGCGCCCTGGCTACGGTGGCCACATGGCAGACACCCTGCCCGCCGCGCTGCCCGACTGGCTCGGCTGGTGGTCGAGCACGGACTACGACGTCGCGCGCACGTTGCTCCAGCGTGGCTTCGGCGCGCTGTACGCGCTCGCGTTCTGGGGTGCGCTGCGCCAGTTCCGGCCCCTGCTCGGAGAGCACGGCATCGCCCCGGTCCCGCGGTTCGTCCAGCGCACGCACTGGCGGGACGGGCCGTCGCTGTTCCGCCTGCGCTACTCCGACCGGCTGCTGGTGACGGTGGCGTGGTGCGGCGTGCTGCTCGGCGTGAGCGTCGTCGTCGGGCTGCCGCAGGCGGGACCGTGGTGGGTGCCGGCGCTCGTGTTCCTGGTGCTGTGGTGGTGCTACCTCTCGCTGGTCAACGTGGGGCAGACGTTCTACGCCTTCGGCTGGGAGACGCTGCTGTGCGAGGCCGGCTTCCTCGTCGCCTTCCTCGGGTCCGACGCCGTGGGCGTGCCGCTCGTGACGATCCTCGCGGTGCGCTGGCTGCTGTTCCGCCTGGAGCACGGGGCCGGACTGATCAAGTGGCGCGGCGACCGCGCGTGGCGGGACCTGACGGCCCTGTACTACCACCACGAGACGCAGCCGCTGCCCGGCCCGTTCTCGTGGCACGCCCACCACCTGCCGCGCCGGTGGCACCGGTTCGAGGTGGTCGGCACCCATGTGAGCCAGCTCCTCGTGCCGTATCTCCTGTTGCTGCCCCAGCCCTTCCCCTCGGTCGCGGCCGCGGTGTTCGTGCTGACCCAGGGCTGGCTGGTGCTGACCGGAAACTTCGCGTGGCTCAACTGGGCCACCATCGTCCTGGCGCTCGGAGTGGTCGACGACGGCACCTGGGCGTGGCTGGGCGGCCTGGTCGGGCTGCCCGACGGCGGAGCCGGGGCGGCCGACGGCGGAGCCGGGGCGGCCGGCGCACCGCCGGCGCCGCTCGCCTTCGTGATCGCGGTCTCCGCCGCGGCCCTGCTGCTGCTCGTGCTCTCGGTGCGGCCGGCGCTGAACCTCGCCTCCCGCAACCAGCGCATGAACGCGAGCTTCGAGCCGTTCCGGCTGGTCAACGCCTACGGCGCGTTCGGCTCGGTCACCCGGCACCGCGACGAGGTCGCCGTCGAGGGCACGCTCGACCAGGACCCCGGTCCGGGCAGCTGGACCGAGTACGAGTTCCGGGGCAAGCCCGGGCCCACGGACCGCCGTCCGCCCCAGGTGGCCCCGTACCACCTGCGGCTGGACTGGCTCATGTGGTTCCTGCCCCTGGGTCATTCCAGCCGCTGGTTCACCGTGTTCCTGCGCCGGCTCCTGGAGGCCGACCCCGCGACCCTCCGCCTGCTGCGCCACGACCCGTTCGCCGGACGCCGCCCCGTCGCCGTCCGGGCGGTCCTGTACCGCTACCGGTACACGACACCCGACGAGCGCCGGCGTACCGGCGACTGGTGGGTGCGGCAGCGCCTCCACCTGGCCATGGACCCGGTGCGGCTGGTCGACGGGCAGCTCGTGGACGGGCGGGCGGCGGGCTGAGCGCGCGGGCTCAGGCGGCCGGGACCGGCCCTGTCGACTCCCGCCAGATGATCGTGTTCAGCGGCGCGTCCGCCGTCGTCGTGCCCGGTCCCGGCGGCGCGACGGAACCCGGGCCCTGGCCAGTGCCCGGGTCGGTGCCCGCCCCAGAGCCCGACGCAGGGCCCGTCCCAGAGCTCGTCCCAGAGCCCGTCCCAGGATCCGGGCGGAGCGTCGCGACCAGCCGGGCCATCGCCGCCCGCCCGAGCTTGCGGTGGTCCACGTGCACGGTGGTGAGCGTGGGCTGGAGGTAGGCGCCGAGCTGGTTGTTGTCCCAGCCGGTGACGCTCAGGTCGCCGGGGATCGACCAGCCGCGCTCGCGCGCGCCGAGGATCACCCCCGCGGCCCCGACGTCGCTCGCCGCGATGATGGCGGTCGGGCGGTCCTCCTCGGGCAGGGCGAGCACGGCGGCGCGCGCGCCCTCCGCCGACCAGTCGCTCTCGATCACGCGCGCGGGGCCGAGCCCCAGGCGCTCGATCGTCTCGACGAACACGTCCCGGCGGCCGCGCGCGGAGGCGAAGTCGAGGGCCCCGGTGATGTGGAGGAACCGCCGGTGGCCCAGCTCCGCGAGCCGCTCGACCAGGTCGGCGACCGGGGAACCGTCGGCGAGCTCACCGACGCCGCGGAACTCGTCGTCGTAGTCGGCGGACACCACTATCGCCGCCCGGTCCGGGAAGCGGTGCTCGGACTCGGGCGGGAGCGGCGCGAGCGCGAGCACACCCTCCACCTGACCCGAGTCGGCGAGCTCCAGGACCCGCTCGAACCGCTGGGCGGGCCCGCCCTCGACGCTGAGCGCCTCGATCGTGTAGCCGTGCTCGTGGGCCACCTCCATGACGCCGCTGAGGATCTGCGGCGGACCGTACGTGGCCACGGCGGGCAGCAGCACCGCGACACGACCGCTGCGCCGGGTGCGCATCGACCGGGCGGTCAGGTTGGGCCGGTAGTCGAGCTCGCGGACGGCGCTGCTGATCCGGGCGACCGTCTCGGGCCGCATCTTGGAGTCGTTGCGCAGGTAGCGCGAGACGGTCTGGTGCGACACGCCCGCCGCCTTGGCGACCTCCCAGATCGTCGCCCGCCGGCCCGGGCCGGCGGCCTGCCGGGCGGGACGGCCGGACGACGGCGCGTCCTGGGCCGCCTGGTCCTGTGTCGAGCTCTGGTTCGTCATGCCCCGTCCTCGCCTGTCTCCGGCCCTCTGTCGGTCCTGTGTCGGTCCTGTCCGCGGGCCGGTGCCCGGCCTGGCTCCCGGGACGATCATCCGGACGAACATTCTGGCACCATCTCCCGCCTGCCTCCCGCCCGCCAGCCGGGCGGTCACGAGCCGGGACCCTTGCAAAGTGATCGATCACCTCCTACGGTATCCCGGAAACAGTGATCGATCACCCTGCGATGGAGCAGCCCGTGAAGAAATCCCCCGCACCCCTGCGTGCCGCCGTCGTCGGCGCCGGTGGCATCGCGCGCGGCAGCCATCTGCCGGCCCTGGCCGCCCTCGGCGACCGGGCCACGGTGGTCGCCCTCGTCGACGTCGACACCGAGTCGCTGCACCGGACGGCGGACGACTGGTCGGTCCCCGGCCGGTACACCGACCTGGACGCGATGCTGCGCACCGAGCACCCGGACCTCGTCGTCGTCGCGACGCCGCCCGGCAACCACCGGGAGACCGCCGTCGCGGCGCTCGACGCAGGCGCCTGGGTGTGGTGCGAGAAGCCGCCCGCCCTGTCCCTGGCCGAGTACGACGAGATCGCCGCGCACGAGCGTGAGGGCGGGCCGTACGCCGCCTACGTGTTCCAGCACCGGTTCGGCAGCGGCGCGGAGCGGCTGCGCGCCCAGCTCGCCGACGGCTCGCTCGGCCGCCCGCTCGTCGCCGTCTGCCACACCCTCTGGTACCGCCCGCCTGCCTACTTCGACGTGCCGTGGCGCGGCCGCTGGGAGACGGAGGGCGGCGGCCCCACGATGGGCCACGGGATCCACCAGATGGACCTGCTGCTGTCCCTGCTGGGCGACTGGCACAGCGTCACCGCCGAGATGGCCACGCTGGACCGCGACGTGCGGACCGAGGACGTCTCGCTCGCGATGGTCCGGTTCTCCTCCGGCGCGGTGTGCTCGGTGGTCAACAGCCTGCTCTCCCCCCGGCAGTCCAGCTACCTGCGGTTCGACCTCAGCGACGCGACCGTCGAGGTGGAGCACCTGTACGGGTACGGCAACGACGACTGGCGCTGGACCCCCGCACCGCACGTCACGGACACCGACCGCGTGGCCGGCTGGCCCCCTGCCGACGACGTGCGCAGCTCGCACGCCGCCCAGCTCGCCTCGCTGGTCGGCTCGTTCGAGCGCGGCGAGCGCCCCCGTGCCAGCGGGGCCGACGGGCGCCGCTCCCTCGAGCTGATCACGGGCATGTACCGGTCGGCCCTGACCGGCCGGACCGTGCTGCGCTCGGAGCTCACCGGGGACGACCCGTTCGTGGCCGCGCTGCACGGCGGCGATCCGGAGGGGGCCACGCGGCGGCTGCACGCCGGTGCCCGCCCCGACGTCGAGGAGTCGTCCCATGCCTGAGCGCCTGGCGACCTCGCCCGAACGTCCGCCGGCCGGGGCGGGCACGACACCGGCGCCGCCCTCGCCGCAGACCCGGCGTCACCTGCCCTGGTGGAAACGGCTGGCGCGGGACCGTGCGGTGCTGCTGCTGGCCCTGCCGGGGATGGCGGTCATCATCGTCTTCCAGTACCTGGCGCTCGGCGGCAACGTCATCGCGTTCCAGGACTACCAGCCCTACCTCGGTATCGAACGCAGCCTGTGGGTCGGCTTCGAGAACTTCCAGATCCTGTTCTCGGGCGACCCGGAGTTCCTCGCCGCGCTGCGCAACACCCTGATCATCACGCTGCTGCAGACCGTCTTCGTGTTCCCGGCGCCGATCATCCTGGCGCTGCTGCTGCACAGCCTGGTGTCCAACCGCGTGCGGCAGATCGTGCAGTCGGTGCTCTACCTGCCGCACTTCCTGTCCTGGGTGATCGTGGTGGCCGTGTTCCAGCAGGTGCTCGGCGGGGCCGGCCTGCTGAACAACTTCCTGCGGTCGCACGGCTGGGAGCCGATCGACATCATCGGCAACGCCGACGCCTTCTACGCCCTCATCACGTCGCAGGTGATCTGGAAGGACACGGGCTGGGCGACCATCCTGTTCCTGGCGGTGCTGGCCGGGATCGACAAGTCGCTGTACGAGGCCTCGGCCGTCGACGGCGCCTCCCGCTGGCGTCAGACCTGGCACATCACCCTGCCGGGCATGCGGCCGATCATCATCATGCTGCTCATCCTCAAGCTGGGCGACTCCCTGAGCGTCGGGTTCGAGCAGCTCATCCTCCAGCAGCAGGCGGTCGGCCTCGGGGTGTCCGACGTGCTCGACACCTACGTCTACAACCAGGGCGTCCTGGGTGGGTTCTGGGGTGTCGCGGCCGCCGTCGGACTCGTGAAGGGCCTGATCGGCCTGGCCCTGGTCCTCGTCGCCAACAAGACCGCCCACGCCTTCGGCGAGGAAGGGGTGTACCGAGCATGAGCACGACCATGACAGCGGGGGCCGGCGAGAGCACGGGCCGCGGCACCCGGAGCGCCGTGATCGACGGCGTGGCCATGCCCGGCCCGTTCGAGCGGACCGTCAAGGGCATCGTGCTGACCATCGCCTGCGCGCTGGTGATCCTGCCGTTCGTCGGCATCGTCTCCACCAGCCTGGCCACGCCCGAGCAGGTCACCGAGGCCGGCGGCTTCGTGCTGCTGCCCACGGGGATCGACCTGAGCGCCTACCAGATGATCTTCGCCGGCGGCGTGGTCACGCAGGCGCTCTGGATCAGCATCCTGGTCACCGCGATCGGCACCACGCTGAGCCTGGCCCTGACCACCACGCTCGGCTGGGCACTGAGCCGCAAGGGCGCGTTCGGCGTGCGGGCGATGCTGCTCGTGGTGCTGATCAGCCTGCTCTTCAACCCCGGCATCATCCCGAGCTACCTCGTGGTCCAGCGGCTCGGCCTCCTGGACACGCTGTGGGCGCTGATCATCCCGACGTCGGTCTCCGCCTTCAACGTGGTGGTCGTGCGCGCGTTCTTCGTGCAGCTCCCGAACGAGGTGATCGACGCCGCCCGGATCGACGGCGCCACCGAGTGGCAGCTGTTCTGGCGCATCGGCCTGCCGCTGTCCAAGCCGGTGCTCGCCGTCGTCGGCCTGTTCTACGGCGTCGGCTACTGGAACGCGTTCTTCAACGCGCTGCTCTACCTGTCGGACGCGAGCAAGTGGCCCCTGCAGCTCGTGCTGCGCACCTACGTGGTCGACGGCGCCCAGCTCGGCTCGCAGGACCTCGGCATCGACGCTGCGTCCCTGCCACCGCAGACGTCGTTGCAGATGGCGATCCTCGTGGTCTCCATCGTGCCGGTGCTGCTGGTCTACCCGTTCCTGCAGCGGCACTTCGCCAAGGGGATGCTCACCGGCGCCGTGAAGGGCTGAGGTCTTCTCAGTGTCGCGGGTATCGCGTCGCTGGAATCCCGTCGCGGGAATCACTCGAACCACTCGGATCACCCGATCACTCGATCGCTCGATCACTCGATCACTCGATCACTCGATCACTCGATCACTCGATCACTCGATCACTCGATGAGGAGTAGTCATGAACAGCTTTCTGACCGATCCCGGCCTCAGCCGCCGCAGCCTGCTCAAGGGAGGGAGCGTGCTGGGCGCCTTCGCGCTGCTCGGCCTGGCGGGCTGCAGCAACGAGGGCCGCGGCGGCGACGCCCTGGCCGGCAACGCCTCCGTGGTGCTGCCCACCTACGTCCCGTACACCGGGGTGCCGATGGACATCAAGGGCACCGACGGCGTGCCCGACACGATGCTGAGGTACCCGGCAGCCCCGAAGGCCGTGACCGACGGCCCGCCCGGGGACGGCAAGGACGTCGGCATCTTCGGGCTGACGAACACGCCCGTCCCGCCGTCGGTCGAGGAGAACGCGTACTGGCAGGCGCTGCACGAGCGGCTCGGGTTCGCCCTGACGATCGCATTGACCCCGGCCGGTGACTACTCCGACCGGTTCCAGACCACGGTGGCCGGCGACCGGCTGCCGGACCTCTTCGAGATGTTCCCCGCCGACGTGCCCGGCCTGCCGAGCCTCCTGGAGGAGCGGGCGACCGACCTCACCGACCTGTTGTCAGGAGACGCGGTCAAGAAGTACCCGTTCCTGGCGAACATCCCCACCGAGAGCTGGCAGTCCTGCGTCTACAACGGCAAGATCTTCGCCGTGCCGGTGCCCCGCGGGCCTGCCCAGAGCGGCGTGTTCTACGCCCGCCAGGACTGGTTCGACGCCGAGGGCATCGACCCGAACGTGAAGTCGGCCGAGGAGTTCTACGACCTGTGCAAGGAGCTCTCCGGCGGCAACACCTGGGCGCTCGGGCGCGTGCCGCTGGGGCACCTCCGCCAGATGTACGAGATCCCGAACGGCTGGTCCGAGGACGGCGGCAAGCTGACCAGCGCGAACCTGCACGAGCGTCAGCAGGAGGCGCTGGAGCTCGGCCGGCGCCTGGTGGCCGACGGCTTCGTGCACCCGGACGGCGTCCCGGCCACCCAGCCGCAGCGCAAGACGTGGCTCGTCAACGGCACCATCCGGATGCTCGACGACACGTTCAGCGCCTGGCCGGACTTCTCGAACTACCCGATCGACGACCAGTTCCAGCTCTCGGTCGCGCCCCCGCCGCTCGCCGAGGGCGGCGGGACGGCGGGCATCCACCTGGGCGCGCCGGTCCAGAACATCACGTCCATCAGCGCCAGGTCCGAGTCGCGCGTCGAGGCCCTGCTCGACGTGCTGAACTACCTGGCCGCCCCGTTCGGATCCGAGGAGCACCTGTTCCGGACCTACGGCGTCGAGGGCGTGCACCACGAGCTCGACGGCACCGACCCGGTCCTCACGGAGAAGGGCCGCACCGAGATCCAGCTCGGCCTCAAGTACGTCGTCGAGGGCCCGTGGGTGAACTTCCAGGCGGGCGACCCCGACGTCGCGCAGGCGGAGCACGACGCCCAGGCCGCCGTCGTGCCGACGGCCGTGCGCAACCCGGTGCAGGGCCTCTTCAGCGACACGGCCAGCCGCAAGGGCGGCCAGCTCGGCGAGCGGCTCGTGTCCGCGGAGAACGACATCCTGGCCGGGCGCAAGCCCGTCAGCGACTGGTCGGCGGCCGCCGACGCGTGGGTGAGGGGCGGCGGCGACAAGATCCGCGACGAGTACGAGCAGGCCCTGGCGGAACGAAACGGCTGACACGCCGGATAGTGCGCTTCTACCCAGCGATTGCGCCCAAGAACCATCGGGTTTCCGGGCGTAATCGCTGGGTAGAAGCGCACTTTCGGGTGCGGGCGGGGACGGACGCGGGGTGCCGGGCGCCAGCGGCCGGCGCGGCGAGTGCTAGCTGCCCGGCCGCCGGGCGACGTAGAGGCGGTTGCTGTCCGGGCCAGTCCACTCCAGGCGGACGACGCCGGCCGCCGCCGCGTCGCCGACCCGCGCCGGGTCGGACCAGGAGCCCGCGGCCGGGTTGCGGAAGAAGGTCGCCCACGGCTGGCCGTGGTGATCGAGGAAGAAGTTGTTGTGGCCCGCGCCGACCCCGGCGGTCCAGCGCTCCGAGTAGGGCCCCTCGAACCGGTCGGCGACGGCGACGACGGCGTCGTACTGGTACTGGACGCGACCGGTCCCGGGCGGGTCGTACGCGTTGCGCGTGCTGCCGTCGGCGTTGGTCGAGGTGCGGTCCCACGCGGCGTGCACGAGGAAGTACCTGCCGCCGTACCGGAACACGTACGCGCCCTCCAGGTACGGCTCGGGCGTGTAGGGCGACTGCTGGAAGAGCGGCAGGTTCGTGGTGGGGACGATGTCCTCCATGTCGTCGCGGAACGGCGCGTACAGGTGGTTGTGCAGCACCAGCCAGGCGTCGTCGCCCTCGGTGTACATGCTGCCGTCGATGTGGTGGTACGCGCCGGGCGCGATGAACGACGGGCCACCGATGAACGGGTCACCGAAGGGCTTGTGCACGTTGCCCTCGGCGAGCCGGTACGGGCCCTCGGGACCACCCTCGCTGACCAGCAGGAACGAGCCCACCTTGGTGGAGTGGTCGCCCATGCAGGCCACGATGTACCAGGTGCCGCGGAAGTAGTGCACCTCCGGGGCCCAGGCGTTGCCGCGCTTGCCGAACTGGCCGTGGTCGTCCCAGTACTCCTGCCACGGGGCGACGACGGTACGGCCCGGCCGGTTCTCCCCGGCGAACTCCGGGGACCAGACCTTGCCCCGCTCGGCGTCCGGCCGGATGCCCGTGGTGTCGGCGAGGCGCCACGGACCGCGCAGCGACGGCGCCGTCCACAGGAAGATGCCGTCGTTCCACGGGCCGGCGGCCGGGAGCCCGGGTGAACGCGTGGTGCCGGTCGCGACGTAGACCGGCCGGCCGTCGACGACGAAGCAGTTGACGTAGGTGTCCCGGATCCAGACCCGCCCCAGCTCCTGGTCCCGGGGGCGCAGCTCCAACGGCAGGACGAAGGAGTTGTCGTCGCGCGGCCACAGGTCGGTGCGGGTGTCCGCGACGCCGTAGGGCTCGGGATCGGGCCAGTTGCGGGGGTAGCGGCCTCCGTGCGACGCGGCGGGCGCCCCACCCCCGGCCGTCCCGCGCGCCTCGCTCCGCCCGGGCGCCGCCGCAGCCGTGACGGGGAGCGCGAGACCCGCCACGAGTGAGCCGGCGACTCCTGCGGCACCCGCCAGGACCGACCGCCGGTCGACGGGGAGCTCGTTCCCGAAGCCAGTCATCTGCACCGTCCTCCTTCCGCGCACGGCACCGGCGCCGCGCGTCGGATCGGACGCTAACCAGTGAGATTTCGCCGCTCAAGACACGACAGAAAGGTTCCCGGGGAGCGGGACGGATGCCTGTGCGGCAGGTGCGCCCACCGTCCCATCTACTCCATCGGTTGCTTCGGTCAACTCCCGTCGTAGGGTGAAAACGTGATCACTCGACAGCGCAAGACCTGGCCGTACGGAGTCGCGGCCGCCGCCCTGCTGCTCGCGACCACGGGCTGCTCGGGCACGTCCGCCGACGACGGCACCACGTCGGGGACACCCACCGCGGAACCGTCGGTCACCACGTCGGCGCCGAGCACCACGGAGTCCCCGTCGGACGGCTCGCAGCCGACCGCCACCGACACTGCACCCGGCGGCACCCCGACAGCGTCGGACGGGGCGGGTGACGGCGCGGCCCCGGAGTCGACGCGCTGCCTGACGCCGGACCTCGCCGGGAGCCTCGCGCCGATCGAGGGTGGCGGGTCGGCCGGGCACTACGAGGTCGCGATCGTGCTGACCAACACGTCCGGCACCGACTGCGTGCTGCAGGGCTGGCCGGGCGCGTCCTTCGTCGGGGACGGCGACGGCACGCAGATCGGCGCAGCCGCGACCCTCGACCGGTCGAGCCCGCACGAGCCCGTGACGCTCGCCCCGGGGGACGCCGCGCACGCCGTCGTGCTCGTCTCGAACGCCGAGAACTACGGCGACGAGTGCCGGCAGACGCCCGCGGACGGACTCCGCGTCTACCCGCCCGGGGAGACCCGATCGCTGTTCGTGCAGGACGACGAGCTGACGCTCGTGGGCTGCGCGAGCGCGGAGCAGGAGCTGCTGGAGGTGGGCGCGTTCCAGCCGGGTGAGTGATGGGTGGCCGGTGCTGGACGAACCGTGGCCCCTCGGAGAGGCGCGTTCCAGCCTGGCCGCCGGGCCGCGCCGGAGGAACCCTGACTCGCCTCGCAGTGCATCCCCGTGGTCTGCGGTGCGTCCTCGCCGGTGCGGGGTCATGCGGCTCGTGTCTCGGGCAGGCCGTCGATGGGTTCGGGTAGCCCGATGGGCTGCCCGTAGGTGTCGGTGAAGGCCCAACCGGTCTCGAGCAGGGTGGCCCCCGTGGCCCCGGTGGTGGGTTTGCCTGTCCAGTGCATGGCGATGCCTCGGGCATCGACGAGCTGGTGGTGGTACCAGCACAGCAGGGCGCTGTTGGCCACGCTGGTGGATCCGCCCTGGGCCCAGTGGGTGATGGCGTGGTGGACCTCGCACCGGGAGGGTGGTTGATCGCACCCGGGGTAGACACAGTGCCGGTCACGGGCGATCACGGCACGGCGCATCTGCCCGGTGACCGTGCGCTGGGCACGACCCACGTCCAGTGCCGCACCGTCGGAGCCGAACACGATCCGGGTGATCGCACTGTCGCAGGCCAGGCGGCGCAGCAGGGCACGCGGGACCCGGTCACGGGACTCCGTGAACACCGCACCTCCGGCAAGACCCACACGTCCGGCGGTCGCCGCTCGGCCTGGCATGGCCTGCCCGCAGGTGACGCACAGTCCTTCACGGGTGCGGGTGACCTGGGTGGCCAGCTCCGACCAGGACACCGTCACGTTCAGGTGCGGGCGCACCGCAGCCCCGGGCGAGGCCTGATCGGTGTCCAGCACCACCCGGGCCAGGTCCGCCAACCCGTGCGCACGCCGCTGCCCCGGGGACCGGTCGTCTCCCACGGCCGGTACGCCCATCACCCCACCCAGCGCTGCCTGCACCAGGGCCCCGTGCTCGTCGGTCAGGAACCCCGTCACATGGAAACCACCCAGCGTCCTGGACAGGTCCAGGAACTCACCCTGGGCTGCCTTGTCATCCAGGACGTCGTCCGTGTCCGGGTCGACCACGGTGGCGAACCGGCGTGCCACCACCCGGAACTGGTCCGCGTTCAACCCGTCCGCCTCACCCAGCACCACGGCCTCGCCCGTGACCACGGTTCCCTCAGAGACTGCGCCCTCCAGCACCCGCGTGATCAGGTCCCGCGTCCTGGAGCCGTCCGGGTCGTCGACCGGGTCGGGGAAGTCCACCGGCACCGACTGCACGAACACCTCCGGTGTCGTGGGCTCACCCGTGCGGGTATCGATCAGCCACGCCAGCGCATCCCGCCGCGTCCCGCTCGTGGGTGCCGTCTCCGCCATCACCCGGGCATGATCCACGCCCAGCCGCCCCGCCAGCACCCGGTCGCGGGTCTCGGGCAGCGCCTGCTCCAACCGCCGCGCAACGGACACGTCCTGACGCGCCGTCGAAGCCGACACACCCTCCCGCAGGCGTAGCCACGACGCGAACGTCCGCGACATCCCACCCGTACGCCACGACCCCTCCTCCTCGATCCGCGGCAGCACCACCCATCGGACACCCTCCAACCGGCCCACCGCCCGCCACACCCGGCCGTGCATCTCCACCAACCGCGACACGGCGGGAGCGCCCCATCCGTCAAGGACCCCCGACGCCACCAGGCCGGCCAGATCCTCCACCGCCGCCTCGATCCGGTCCAGCACCCCCTCCAGAGAGCCGGCCGGGCACGCCTCCACGGACATGTCGACGCCGGCCGAACCGCCCGACATCCCACCCGCAGCCCCGCACTCCCCAGCCACAGGCGTGCCACCAGGGCCACTGCCCACAGCACCATCCGGAGCACCGCCCGGGATCGTCCCGCTCACCGACCACTCCACCTGGCACCACCCCCCTTGCCCCGTCCATCACTCTCTTCCGCAACCATCATCTCGAACATTCGTCCGAAGTGCAGTGCGAATCGCGAATCTGTGGACAACCCCTCCCAGCGCCACGCATCACACCCGGCAGCCCCACGCCGAGAGCCAGACATAGGCTCATCCCCCATGGACCACGAACCCATGCGCCGGGTGGCCGAGTTCCGCACGACGTTCGACGGCGAGGCCAGGACCGGACACCCCGACGTGGCGGAGCACCGGCGAACCCTCCTGGTCGAGGAAGCCGCCGAGGCGGCCGAAGCACTCACGGACCTGGCGGAGGCCCTCCGTTCCGGCGCGGACCCGGCCGCCGCCTACCGGGCGGTCGCCAAGGAGCTCGCCGACGTCCTCTACGTCACCTACGGTGCCGCGGACACCCTGGGCATCGATCTGCCGGCCGTCTTCGTCGAGGTACACCGGTCCAACATGAGCAAGATCGGCGACGACGGCCGCGTCCTGCGCCGGGCCGACGGGAAGGTGCTCAAGGGCCCGGGTTACGAGCCCCCGGTCCTCGACGACGTCGTCGAGTGGTCGCACTCCGCCGACTCGTAGGCTCCGTGCGACCGGTCGGGGCCGGTCAGCCCGCCACCCGGTCGCTCCCCCGCAAGATCGACGTCATCTTCTTGCCGCGCGCGACCTCGTCGACCAGCTTGTCCATGTACCGGATCTGCTGCATCAACGGGTCCTCGATCTCCTCGACCCGGTACCCGCAGATCACACCCTTGATCAGGGCCGCGTTCGGGTTCATCGCGGGCGCCTCGGCGAAGAACGTCTCCAGGTCGACCCCGGTGTCGATCGCGGTGCGCAGCCCGGCGTCGTCGTACCCCGTGAGCCAGGTGATGACCTGGTCCAGCTCCTCCCGGCCACGGCCCTTCCGCTCCACCTTCTCCACGTAGAGCGGGTAGATGCTGGCGAAGCTCATGCTGAAGATCCGGTGTCGCGCCATGCCTCGACCATAACCGAGCCCACTGACAGCGGGCCTCGAGAAGCCTGATTGCGCCAGGCCCGCGGGCGTCAGCGCTCGCGCGCCCGCCGCCGACGACGCCGGGCCTCGGCGGCCTGGTCCTCGGCCGCATCGAGCTCGTCGTCGACGACGGCCAGCTCCGCGCGAGCCTCGTCGGCGGCGGCCCGTGCCTCGTCGAGCGACCGCCGTGCCGCGTCGCGCTCAGCGCCGAGCCGTTCGAGCTCCAGGTCGAGCCGCCGCACCTCCTCCTGCTCGCGCTCGACCGCCGTGTCCGCGGCGTGCAGCCGGTCCCGCACGCCGTCGCGGCGGTCCTCCAGCCGGTCCACCCGGGCGGCACTCTCCGCCACGGCTCGTTCGGCCTCGGCGAGATCCGCGGCGCCGTCCGCGTCCGTCTCGCCTGTGCCTGTCTCGCCTGTGCCTGTCTCGTCCGCGCCCGTCTCGCCGCCGCCCGTCCCGCCGCCGCCCGGTCCGCCATCACCCGGCCCGCCATCACCCGGCCCAGCATGAACCGCACCGCCATCACCTGACCCAACACCACCCGACCCGCCGTCAGCAGACCCCCCGCCACCCGGCCGCAGCGCGACCAGGTCGGCGTCCTCGCCCTGCTCGTCCACGATCCCGAACCCGACGTGCTGCAGCGCCCGCGAGAGGCGGCCGGCCCGGACCGCCGCAGCGGCGTCAGGATCCATCACGGCCGCCGTCAGGGTCTCGGTGAGCCGGTCGAGCACGGCCGCCGAGACCGCCCGCCCCCGGACCTCGCCCGCCTCGCGCACCGCGCGGACCAGCGCCTCGGTCCGCTCGCGCCGCAGATGGTCCAGTGCCCGGATCCGTCCGCGGTCCCGGTCCGCCGTCGCCGCCCGCAGCTCGTCGCCGAGAGTCGTGAGCGCCGCGACCTCCTCCGGCCTGTCCCGGACGACCTGGTTGACCACCCACGCGGCCACCGACGGCTTGGGCAGGCGCTTGATCCGCTCGGCGCCCAGGCGGTCGCCGCCGTCAGCCGCCAGACGGACGGCCGCGGCACGCCCCGCGACGAAGTCGTCGAGCGGGCTCGTGTAGAGCCGCTCGACGGCGGCGTCGAGGTCCGTCGGGTCCTGCGCGGGCACGCTCCTACCGTGGCACGCCGCCCGTACCCCGCGCGACCGCCACGCCACCAGCCACCAGCCACCAGCCACCAAACAACAACCAGCAGCCAGCAGCCAGCAGCCAGCAGCCAGCAGCCAGCAGCCAGCAGCCAGCAGCACCAAAGCACGAGGCGGGGGCCCGGGGCCCCCCCCCCCCCGGCCCCCCCCCCCCCCCCCCCCCCCCCCCCCCCCCCGCGGGGGCCCCCGCCCCCCCCCCCCCGGGCCCCCGCCTCGCCCTCGACCCCCTACAGCGTCGGCACCAGCAACGTCATCAGCTCCCCGGACCCGAGGTGCACCAGCGCCTTGCCAGGGCTCACCTGCGATGCCACGGCCGACCGGGGCAGGCTCGCCCCGACGAGGTCGCCGTCGAACCGGTCCGCCGGGCTGAGCAGGGCACCGCGCCGGTTCTTCTTGGCGTCGACCTGCCAGCCGGAGAACCCGCCGGCCACCTCGGAGGCGTCGCCGCCGATGACGAGCCCGCGCTGGTTGTCGCTCGCCGTGCGCAGGTAGGCCCGCAGCCAGGACTTGGCGGGGGCGTCGGCCACGAGCTCGGCGTCGTCCACGACGAGCACCACCGGGGTGCCGTCGGGGTCCAGGTGCGGTGCGAGCGCCTCTTCGGTCACCTCGTCCGGGTCCGTGATCAGGGCCCGCACACCCGGCTCGCCGGCGAGGTCGCGCAGCGCGCTCGCCCGCGGGGCGACCAGCACCAGCTCCGTACCCCCGCGCAGCATGGACCGGGCCATCACGGCGAGCATCGTGGACCGGCCCGAGCGGGCAGGTCCGGCCACGATGAACGTGGGCGCGTCGCCCGCGAGGTCCATGCCGTGTGCCGTGAGATCGTCGCCGCCCACGCCCAGCATCGCCCAGAGCGGCTTGGCGGCCTCGGGCCCGGCGTAGGCGTACGCGGCCTCGGCGGTGATGGTCGAGGGCAGGTCGTCGACCCGGAACGGGCCGGTGCCCGGCACCACGTCCTCGCGCTCCCGGATCGCGGCGGCCAGCGTGCGGGCGGCCGCGGTCTGGGCCCGCCCTGCGGGGTCCTCGCCGAGGATCGCCACCTGCACCTCGCGCCCGGAACCGGACCGGAAGGCCCGCCCGGCGGGCACCTCGTCCGGCACGTTCTTGTGCGCGATCCCGGCCATCCCGTAGTCGAACTTGTCGGTGAGCCGCAGCACCACCGCGTCGTCGGTGAGCACGCCCATCCGGCTCGACAGCAGGGAGCGGTCGCCCGCGAGCAGCAGGTGGATGCCCGCGCTCGCGCCGTCGCGCAGCAGCTCCTGTACGGCGTCCACCAGGGCGCCGCCGTCGACCTCGCCGTAGGTGGACACGAAGCTCTCCCACCGGTCGATCAGCAGCATGATCCGCGGCAGCCGCTCGCCGGCCGGCGCCAGCTCGCGCTGCTCGGTGACGCTGGCGTAGTTGCCGTCGCCCAGCACCTTCTGCCGGCGACCCAGCTCGGCCGTGAGGCGGGTGAGCAGGCGCGTGGCCCGCTCCTCCTGCCCGCGCTGCACGACGGCGCCCGTGTGCGGCAGCTCGTCCAGCACCGCGAGCGCCCCGTTGCCGCAGTCGATCCCGTACAGGTGCAGGTCGGCCACGGACATCCGCTCGGCGGCAGCGAACGCCGTCGTGCGCAGGGCCGTGGACCGGCCGGTGCCGGGGGCGCCCACGACGTACCGGTGCGTGAACTCGTCCAGGTCGATGACGGCGGGGCCCTGCCGCTGCGCGGCGGGGTCGTCCTCCACCGCCCACGCGAAGGCCGAGGGGGATGCGGGCTGTGCCACGGTGTCCAGCGACAGCAGCTCGGACAGCGCGGGCAGCCAGGGGCGGCGGGGCTGCGGCAGCTCGCCGAGCACGGCAGCCTCCCGCAGCGCGTCCACGACGGCGGACAGGTCGGTCTGGACGTTCTCCGTCCGGGCCGCCTTGGGCCGCCGGGGCGCGGGGGCCCCGAGGTCGCCGAGGCCGATCCGGGCGATGTACGGCGGTTCGACCTCTGCGGCCTGCCGCGTCGACAGCCGCCGTCCGCCCACCCGGGCGGACTGGAAGGGCAGCAGCGACGCCGCCCCGAGGCGGGCGTAGGCCCGGCCGGGCTGCGACTTGGCGATCTGCGCGGCCTCCGGGGAGTCGATGACGTCGGAGGACTCCCCGGCGTCGGTCATCCGCAGGGCGACGCGCAGGTTGGTGTTCGCGCGGATCTCGGGCGAGATCACGCCGGACGGCCGCTGCGTGGCCAGGATGAGGTGGATGCCGAGCGAGCGCCCGCGCTGGGCGATGTTGACCAGGCCGGTGACGAAGTCGGGCAGCTCGCGCGCCATCGAGGCGAACTCGTCGATGACGATGAGCAGGCGCGGCAGGGTCTGCCCCACGTGGCCGCGCCGCTGGGCGTCGAGGTAGTCCTCCAGGTCCTTGGCGCCGATCTCCGCGAGCACGTGCTCGCGGTAGGTCAGCTCGGCGCGCAGGGAGGCCAGGGCCCGCTCCACGAGGTGGGTGTCGAGGTCGGTGACCATGCCGACGGTGTGGGGCAGCAGCTCGCACTGGCTGAACGCGGCACCGCCCTTGTAGTCCACGAGCACGAAGTTCATGGTCTGCGGCGTGTTCACCACGGCCAGCGACGCCACGACCGTCTGGAGGAACTCCGACTTGCCGGAACCGGTGGTGCCCGCGACCAGCGCGTGCGGCCCGTCCCGGACCAGGTCGAGGTGGAACGGCCCGTCCAGCGAGACGCCGACGACGGCGTCCGTGGAGCCCGATCCTGCCTTCCAGCGCTGCAGCGCCGTGGGCCCGTCCAGGTCCTCGATGCCGAGCACCTCCACGAGGCGCGCCGAGTCCGGGATGAGCCCCGAGCCCTCGGTCGCGGTGACGTCGCGCGTGGCGGCGACGGCGCGGGCCACGGGCTCGTACCAGGAGTCCTCGACCTCGTCGACGGTGATCCGGCGGACGTCGTCGGCGTCGTGCCGGCGCAGCAGCATGCCACCCTCGGCGCGGGCCAGGGCGACGACCGAGCACTCCTCAGGCAGGAGCTGCTCGTCGCCGTCGAGGCAGACCACGCTGACGCCCACGCCGGGCCCGTCGCGCAGGATGGTGACGACGCCGGGCAGGGCGCGCAGCCGGCGGGCGCCGTCGAGCACCACGACCACCTGGGGGCCGCCCACGGTGGTGCCGTGGGCCTTCTCCATGGCCGCCCGGCGCTCGGTGATCAGGGCGTTCACCTCGGCGACGCGCGCGGCGAGCGTCTCGGTGGTGGTACCGATCATGGCCACGGCGTCCTGCCCGAACGAGGGCCGCACGTGCGGCAGCCAGGCCGCCCAGGCCCACTCGGCCACGTGCTCGGTCGCGGTCAGCACGTACACCTGCACGTCGCGGGGGCTCTGCAGCACGCCGAGCTGGCCCACCATCCAGCGGGCCCGGCGCCGCGGCCAGTCCCCCGGACCCGCGAGGCCGACGACGCCCGCCTCCCGCAGCGGCACCGTCACCGGGACCGACCGCATGGTGGCCCGCGTCTTGCGCCGGTGCTCGGGCTCGGCGCTGTCCTCGACCTCGACCTGGCTGGTCATGTCCGCCAGGCCGAGCCGCACGGCCAGGTGGTCGGGGTCGGTCGAGCGGCGCTCCCAGAGGCGGCGCGTCGGCGTGGTCGCGATGAGCCGCAGCTCCGCAGCGCCCGGGCTGGAGACCCGGTACCGGTGCTGCTCGCGCCGCACGGCGTCGAGCACCTCGGCCTCCAGGGCCGCGCGCTCCTCCTGGTGCTTCTTGACCTGCTCGCGGTGGGTGACCTTCCCGTTGCGCTTGGAGGTCCACCAGCTGCCCAGGTACATCAGGGGCGAGGCCAGCGCGAACAGCAGGTAGGCCGGGTTGCGGAAGACGAGCGCCGAGACCACGCTCAGCACCGCCGGCATGGCCATGGCCAGCCAGGGCAGCGGGTTGCGCGACGGCTGCAACGGCTCGGCGGGCAGCCGGAAGCGGGTCGCCGGCATGGGCGGCAGGAGCCGCGGCGGCCGGTTGTAGTCGAGCGTGCCGGGCTCCTTGCCGGGCCGCAGGTCGGCGTCCGACCGGGTCGCGGCCTGCACGGTGAGCACCGTGCGGCCCACCCGCACCTGGGTGCCGGCCGGCCAGGCCTCCTCCTGCTCGCCGAGGGGCTCCTCCGACCGGTCCAGCTCGACCGTCTGGCCGGCCGACCGGGGGTCGGGCACGCGCCGCACGCGGACCGTGCCGTCCATCCCCACCGCCACGGCCAGGACCGGCAGGGTGCCGTCGCGCCGTCCGTCCACGTGGATCCCGCCCTCGCGGTCCACCTGCACCACCGATTCGCCGACGCCGAGCCGCACCACGGCGCCCGCGCCGACACCGCCGGTGACGCACAGGTCCACGGGGCCGGCCGGTGCAGGCGCGGCGTCCGCGCCGCCGAACGTCACGACCGCACCGTCCCGCAGCGGCGTGCCGCCCACCAGGCGCTCGGCCTCCGTGCCGCCCACGGGGCGGCCGTCGACGTGCAGGACGCCGCCCCGCGGGGCGCCCACCTCCGCGCCCAGCCGGGCGGCGAGCTCGGCCGTCTCGGTGGCCTCGTCCACGTCGAGGGCGAGCAGCGCCTCGCGCTCCCCGTGCCGCGCTGTGATCAGGGCATGCATGTCACTCCCCCGCCCGGCGCACCGACGTCGCGTCGTTGTACCGCACCTCGGGCAGGAACCCGCTGCGCAGCCAGCCGGCGTCGTCGGCGGTGAAGCGCCACTTCGCGGTGGGGACGGCACCCAGGACGATCACGACCCAGCCGAAGCGCGGGTTGGCGAACCGCGCCGCCAGCATGTCGATCTGGGACACGGACGGCGCCTGCGACAGCACCAGCACACCGCCCGCCTCCGACTCCAGCTCGGGCACGAGCTGCTCCACGGTGTTCAGGTGCTCCGCGAGCTCGGCCTGCGGCAGCCCGTTGCCGACCATGACCACGCGCGGGTCGTCCGACCACGGGTTGCCCGTGAACTCGCCCAGCCAGCGGCGCAGCACCTCGTGGCGGGCCCGCGTGGGGCCGTCCAGGCTGATGAGGCCGCGGGCCTGGCCGAAGTCCACCAGCACGCGGCCGGTGTCGGCCACGCCCACGGTGACCAGGCGGGAGAACCGCGACGTCGGATCGGTTGACGCCGGGTCCGCCTGCAGCCGGCCCAGCGGCGCCGACCAGCTCGCGCCGTCCTCGTTCGCGACCCACGGCGCCGGTGCGGGCGTGGCGGGGTTGGACAGCCGCACCCGCAGGGCGGAGCCCTCGATGAACACCGCGGCGATGCCCGGCACGGGCAGCCCGTCCCGCTCGCACGCGGCCACCAGCACGCGCAGCGCCCGGTCCACCATCCAGGCCGACGACGTGTCCGTGCGGAGCAGGCTGTCGTCGAACGGCTCGCCGCCCTTCGCGCGACGGCGCAGCAGCACGTACGCGACGAGCGAGCCCACCAGCAGCACCACCACGGCCGCGACACCCACGACGATCGGCACGACGTCGGCCGACCCGCCGGTGGTCTCGTCCGCCGACGGCGTGGTCGCCGGGCTCGACGCAGGCGCCGACTCCTGGCCCGCGACGGGCAGCGGGCCGTGCTGCAGCCCCTCACCCTCGGCGTCCTCGGGCATCTGGAGCACCCAACCCACCTCGACGACGTCCTCGGTGGTCATCTTCTGACCGTCGGGCTGCTCACGCCCCTTGTTCAGCTCGAAGATCTCCCGGTAGCGCTCGCCGTCGCCCAGCAGCTTCTCGGCGATGCCGTAGAGGAACTCCGGATCGCCCTCCGGCGTCGTCGCCACGATGTAGTACGGCACCTCCGGCGCCGCCGACTCCTCGCCGGCGGCCGGCTCGGACGCGCCGCCCGCCGGCTCGCCCGGCTCGGACACCCCGGCGGGCAGCGGGCCGGTCTCGATGCCCTCGCCCTTGGCGTCGGCGGGCATCTCCAGCACCCAGCCGGGCACCAGGATCTCGGGCTTGGTGACCTTGTTGCCGTCGGGCTGGGTGCGGCCCTCGTTCAGCTCGAAGATCTCCATGTAGCGGTTGCCGTCGCCGAGGAACCGCTCGGCCAGCTCGAACAGGAACTCCGGGGTGCCGTCCGGGGAGGTCTGGACGACGTAGTACTTGACGTCCTCGTCCCCGGCAGCGCGGACCGGGTGCGCGGCGACCGGTCCGGCGGCAGCCGCCCGGGCGACGACGGAGGCGGGAACGGTCGGCGCGGCGGTCAGGCCCGCCGCGGGTGTGACGGCCGCCGCGGCGGCCAGGGACAGGGCCGCCGCGGCGAGCGCGGCGGCGGTGCGGTGGACCAAGTGCACTGTTGCTCCGTCTTCAGATGTGGTGCTGCGTCGATGGGTTCGTCGGGCAGGTCGTTCGTGGTCGCGCTCAGGCGGAGCCGGGCACCACGCGCTCAGGGATCCCCTGGAGGTCGGCACCGGGCCCCGCCCAGCGGAAGGTCGTCATCACGGCGTCGAAGAACAGGACCAGTGCCTCGGCGAGCATCTGGGAGCTGTGGTTGTTCCACACCGTCGAGAACGACAGGAGCAGCCACTCGCCGGCCTCCTCGTCGCGGGACACCGCGTAGACCACCTGCCGGGTGGACAGCTCCGGCCAGGTGTCGTCGCGCCGTGCCCGGTGCCGGGTGTGCACCACGCGGACGCCGGGGCGCCCGTCGAGCTCGACCAGGTCACTGTCCTCGTAGTCGTCGCCGAGCACGGCGGCCACCACCTGCAGCGGGTCGCTGCCGGCCTCGCCCACCCACTCGACCTCCGCGATGGAGGCGGGAACCTGCACGCCCTCCATGGGCTCGGTCGGCAGGTAGACGGCCCCCGTGCCGGCGTCGCGCGCCTCGCTGAGGTTCTTGTACAGCTCGTCGCGCAGCATGCGGCGGAACGGCTCGACCTTGTCACGCGGCATCGAGTCCGGCAGCGCCCGCAGGACGACCTCCTCGATCGCACGGTCCAGCTCGCGCTCCCGGCCCTCGCCCGTCGGGAACCGCGCCCACCCGGGCGGGAGCAGCATCAGCCAGGCGTCGGTCGGCTTGCCGCTCCGCGCCTCGGGCCCGGTGGCCTGGTCCTGGGTCATGTCGCGCTCCCGGTGGTCCGCACGGCGGGCAGCAGCTCGTCGAGCGCCTCGCTCACCGTGTCGACGATGAAGAGGTCCTGGGTACGCCACAGGATCACGGTGTCCACCACGCCGTCGGGGGTCTCGGTGCGCCGGCCAAGGCCGATGCTCAGCCAGGCGCTCCCGTCGGGGGCGATGTCGAGGCGGGTGACGCGGACGCCGTCGCCGTCGGGCAGGTCGAGGTACTCGACGTTCGGCGCCTCGAACGGGGTGCCACCCGTGGCTCCCACGGCCCGCAGCAACGCGTCGTCCGGCGCGTCCGGCTCCCCCGCCGCCACGCTCACCAGGACCGGGACCGGGCCGTGGTCCCGCAGCCCGAGCAGGGCCACGACCCGGGTGCCCTCCGGCACCTCGTCGGCGTAGGTCCGCAGGTTCTCGACGGCGGCGGCGACCTGCTGGTGCAGCTCGGCACGCTCCTCGGCGGAGATCTCGTCGCCGGGCGCGTCGCCCTCGGACGCCTCGTCCTCCGCGATCCGCAGCTCCAGCGCCCGCCGGACCGCCTCGACCACGCCGTCCTGCCAGGCGGCGATCGCCCCGGCCGACTCCGACCGGGTCGTGGGCACCACCGTCCACCACTCCGGCGGGTCGACGGTCCACGTCGGCTCCTGCCCGACGGCGGTCCCTGTCATCGTCGTCATTCCAGGCCCTCCGGACCCTTGTACGGGGTCGTCATGTGCTCTTCCTCGAACGGCTTCGTCCCGTCGAAGTTGTTGCGGAGGTCCTCCCCGTCGAACGACGTGCCCGGGACGCCGGTGCTCCACGCGCCCGACGCGAAGCCGACGAACCACATGCCCGAACCCAGGGCGTAGACCCGCTTGGGGATCACGCTGTGGATCATCGGGAGCCCGAGGTTGTCGATGGCCGCGCTGATCTCCTTGAACTTCTTGGTGCCGCCCAGGCCGATGGCGGCGGAGAACTCCCACACCTTCCAGGCCGCGGGATTGATCTTCAGGGCGTTGTCCAGGCCCTTGACGCTGTTCAGCGCCTCGGCGATCTTGATGCTGTTCGCCTTCGCGGCGTCGTCGACCATGCCCGTGGTGATCCGGAACGGCTTGACGCTGAGCTGCCCCAGCTTGGTCAGCAGCGACCCCTGCTTCGTGAGCTCGCCGATCTGGCCGATCTTCGTGACCTTGGCGGCGTTCGCGACGCTCTTCAGTCCCGTGGTCGCCTTCTCGATCAGCTTCGAGGCCCACTTGCCGCCGAAGGCGGTCAGCACGCCGAGGGCGCCCCAGACCACGCCCATCCAGCTCTCCTCGCCGGTGGCGGCCAGCACCACGGACCCGCCCAGCGCGACGAGGCCCACGACGAGCGCCGCCGTCCCGAGCCATTGCAGTCCTGGGATGATCATCGCCACGATGGCCAGGGCCATGCCGATCCAGCCGAGCACCTCCACGAGTCCCTTGAGGAACTTCATGAACCCGTGGTAGGCCGCCTCCTGCCACGAGTGGTGGAGGTCGTCGGTCTTCCAGTTCTCCTTGATCTTGGTCACGGCGGCCTCCGCCGCCGCGTCCAGCGCCGCCATGGCGTTGGCCGCCTTCGTCCGCGCGGCCTCGAGGTCGCCCTCGGCGTCGGCGATCTTGTTCGCCCGGTCGCGCGACGCCTGGCGGTCGTCGTCGGACAGCGGCGGCGCGTCGTCCGGCCGGCTCTCGTTCTCCGGGTCGGGCAGACCTTCGGCGCCCTTCTTGTCCCCGGCGGCCGCCTCGGCGGCGGCCAGGGCCTTCGCCGTCTCCGAGCGCGCCGTCTGCAGCTCCGGCTGGTACGTCGTGAGCGCCGCCTGGACGTCGTCGTACCGGGCCCCCGCCTTGCCGAGGTTCTCGTGGGTCTTCCCGGCACGCTCGCGGATGGCGTCGGCGGACTCACCCTTGAGCAGGTTCTCGTCCCCCTCGCCGATCTTCTTGAGGAGCGCCGCCTGCGCGGTCATCGCGTCAGCGATGTTCTTGTAGTGCCTGATCAGACCCGTCAGCTCCGACCCGTCGGCCGGGACGGGGTCGGAGTCGTAGCCGAGCAGGTCCCACTGACCCGCGCGGGCGGCGCTCATCCAGTCTCCTTCGGTGATGCACGTTCGGTGCGGGGCGTCGGGTTCTCGCCGGACGAGCCCTAGGACTTCAGCGAGCCCTCCAGGTCGGTCTCGACGCTGTCCCAGGCCTCGGCGGACTGCTCCATCTTTTCCTGGAGGTCCTTGACGTTCTCCTGGAGCTTCTCGCGCTTGACCCACCAGTCGTCGATGAAGTCGTCCATGGCGCCGGCGACCTTCTTGTGGCCGAAGATGTCGCCGCCGTCCCACTTCTCGCTCATGTGCTCGAGCTCGTGGAGGACACCCTTGAGCTGCTCGGCGCCCTCGTTGATGACCTCCTTGGTGACGATGACGTCAGCCACGGCGGACTACTTGTTCAGCGCGTTGGCGAGCTCTTCGTCCGTCTTGCGCAGCGCATCGGCAGCCTGCTTCAGGTAGTCACCGATACCCGTCAGACCCTCCATGACCTGCTTGCCACCCTTGTCCAGCTCCTTGTACGACTCATCGAACGCCTTCGACGACTTGTCCGTCACATACCCGTCCTGCACCAGCGAGTCCACCATCGACCGCAGCTGGTTCAGCTTCGACTGCATGTCATCCGACTCCTGCTTCATCCGCTGCGCAGCGTCTTCCATCTCCTGGAAGGTCACCTTGATGTTCGCCATGGCCCGGTCCTCTCGCGTTGCCTCGTGGAAACTCGTCGAAAAACAGGGTGATAGTACACGAATCGGGTGGGTGAAACTGGATCGTAGATCACACTCGTCTCAGGATGATCCGGGCACCCTCCGCTGCGGGAGGTGTCGCGGCTGCGCACCGTGCCCGACCCACGAGAACGTGCCCATGGCCGCGTCGAAGAACGCCACGAGCGCGTCGGACAGGGCCTTGGCGGGTGTGCTGTCCCAGGCGGTGCTGAGCGTGAGTGCCAGCCACGCCCCGGCGGCGACGTCCCGCGAGACCACGTAGGTGACCTGGTGCGCCACCACGGCCCGGCCGGACGGCTCGCGAACCGCGCGCGTGCTCGTCAGCCGCACCCCGGGACGCCCGTCCAGGTCCGCCGGTTGGCACCGCTCGTACCCGTGGGACAGGATCAGCGCACCGACCTCCTCGGCACTGCGCCCGCCGACGCCGTCCAGCTCCACCTCCGTGACCGACGCCGGGATGCCGCTGCCCGCCTCGGGCGTCACGGGCCGGTAGACCGCGAGCGCACCGGCCTCACCCGGGAACCGTTCCCAGCCGGCGGGCAGCACGAAGGCCCAGCGGTCCGTGGAGCCGCCGCTCGCCGGGACCGACCCCGTGCCCGTCCGGCCGGTCACGACGGGGCTCCGGCGTCTTCGGCCACGGGGAGGTCCAGCGGGTTCGCGCCGGGCCCGGCCCAGCGGAAGGTCGTCATCACGGCGTCGAAGAAGAACACCAGGGCCTCGGCCAGCCGTTCGGACTCCTCGCTGTTCCAGACCGTGCTGAACGAGAGCACGAGCCACTCGCCGTCGGTCTCGTCCCGCGACACGACGTACACGACCTGCCGGGTCGAGATCGGCGGGAGGTCGTCGCCCTGGTCCGTCTCGAGGGTCGTGTCCAGGAGGCGGACGCCCGGACGTCCGTCGACCTCGACGAGCTCGCTCTCCTCGTAGCCCTCGACGAGCACCTCCGCGGCCACCGCGAGCGGGTCGGCTCCCGCGTCACTGACCAGCTCCACCTCCGTCAGGGACGCGGGGATCATCACCCCGTTCATCGGCTCGGTGGGCAGGTACACCGCCCCGGCACCCGCGGTGCGCGCGTCGGTGAGCGAGTCCCGCAGGCCGTCGGCCAGGAGGCGGCGGTACGGCTCCGCCGAGTCGCGCGGCAGGTCGTCGGGCACCGCGCTCGCCACCACGGCGTCGATCGCCTCGTCCAGCTCGCGGACGAACTCGTCGCCGGTCGGGAACCGCACCCAGCCCGGCGGGAGCAGCAGCGCCCAGGCATCGGTCGGCTTGCCGTCAGCCACGTTCGCGTCGGTCATGGTGTGCTCCTGGTGACGCGCACGGCGGGCAACAGCTCGTCGAGCAGCTTGGTCATGGCCGGCGCCCGCAACAGGTCGGGGGACCGCCACTGGAGCACGGTGTCGACCACGGCGTCGGGGTGCTCGGTGCGCCGTCCGAGGCAGATGCTCATCCACGCACCGCCCGTCCCGGCGTCGAGGTCCAGCCGCGTGACGCGCATGCCGTCGCCATCCGGAAGGTCGAGGTGCTCGATCGTGGGCGGCGCGACGGGGTGACCGCCGGTGGAGCCGAGCGCTGTCATCAGGTCGTCACCCGCGTCGCCGGGCGGTTCCACGCCGACCGTGACGAGCACCGGCACGGGGGTCACGTCCGGCACGCGGAGGGTGGCGGCCACGCGCGCACCCGAGCCGATCACGCCGTCGGCGAAGGCACGCAGGTTCGCCACGGACCGCGCCGCGACGTCGGCGTAGAGCTGGTGCAGCGCCTCGCCCTCCCCTGTGCCCGGCCCTGTGTCCGGCTCGTCGTCGAGGTCCGCGTGGATCATCGCCGCCACGTCTCGCTCCCATCGAGCGAGCTCGTCGGGCGGCAGCATGCCGGCGGCGGGCACCAGCAACCAGCCCTCGGGCTGCTCGACCCGCCAGCTCCATCCGTCCGTGGCCATCAGACCGGGTTCTCCCCGGTCAGCCCGGCGTAGTTGGCGTCGTGCCAGCCGTCGTTGTTCTTGCGCGGGTCGTCGGGGTTGAGGATCGAGGGGTTCATCATGCTGAACGGACGGCCGAACCAGCTGATGCCGTAGGAGATCGGGCCGAGATACATCCAGGGCTTGATCTGGAACATCGGCCCGAGCAGACCGATGTTGCCCGCGATCTTGCGGACGTCCCTGATGTCGCTGATGCCGATCAGCCGGTCCCAGCGGTAGTCGCCCTTGGGCCACGCCTTCGTCAGCCGGCTCCAGTCCTCCTTGAGCACCCACCTCGGTTTGGTGAACATGTGCCACCAACCCGGGCTCACCGACGTCTTGTCGAGGAAGGCCCTGAGGTTCTTCGCCTCCAGGACGAGCTTGGACAGCTTGTCGCTGACGATCCTGCTGGCCACCGGCCGGCCGGTCACGTGACGCAGGAGGCTGAGGTTCTTCGCGATGTCCGCCTCGATCCTGGTCAGCTTCGATGCTCCTCCCACGCCCAGCCCGATGCCCTGGACACCCTTGAGGCTGCTCGCCATCTTCGCCGCGACCCCGATCCCCACCAGGCTCAGCACCCCGAGGATGACCCCGAGCCAGCTGCCCTCGCCCTGGGCCGCCAGGACGAGGCTCGCGAGCGTGGAGGCGACGGCGGTCGCGACGCCGAGGAACGCGATGACGTTCAGCCCGGGCACCAGGATCGCGAGCACTGCGAGCGCCAGCCCGATGTACGTCAGCACCTCGACCAGCGCCTTGAGCACCTTGTTGAGCCCGTGCACGAACGCGTCCCAGCCCGAGGTGTGCAGGCCGTCGACCTTCCAGTTCTCCCTGATCCTGGTGGCCGCGGCCTCGGCGGCGGTCCGGAGCGCCGCGAGGGCGTCGACGACCTTCTTCTTCGCCGCGTCGAGGTTCCCGTTGGCGCTGTCGATCGCGCCCGCGCGGTCGGCCGACTCCTTCTTCTCGTCGTCGGTCAGCGGCTCGGCGTCCGGGGGCCGGTTCGCGTTCACGGGATCCGGCAGGCCCTCCGCGACCTTCAGCTTCTTGCTGGCCTCCTCGGCCTCGGTCACGCCCTCCCAGGTCTTGGTCCGGGCGGCGTCCAGCGCCGGCCGGTAGGTGTCGAGCGCTCTGTACACGTCGTCGTACCGCTCACCGGCCTTGCCGAGGGCGTCGGCGCTCTCGCGGGCGCGCTTGCGGAAGGCGTCCGCGGACTTGCCCTTGAGGAGCCGGACGTCGCCGTCGCCGATCCGCTTGAGCAGCGCGGACTGCTCGGTCATCGCCTCGGAGATCTCCTTGTAGTGCTTGATGATCCCGTCCAGTGTGGTGGGGCTGGCGGGGACCGGGTCCGAGTCGTGACCGACCAGGTTCCATTCCGCGAGGCGAGCGGCGCTCATCCGTCTCCTACTTCTGCTCGAAGACCGAGGCCAGCTGGTCCTCGGTGTCGGTCCAGGTCTTCGCGGCCTCGTCCATCTTCTTGGTGAGGTTGTCGAGCTGCTGCTGGAGCTTCTCGCGCTTGACCCACCAGTCGTCGATGAAGTCGTCCATGGCCTTCTTCAGCACGTCGTCGCCCCAGACGGTGCCCTCGTCCCAGAGCTTCGACATGTTCTTGAACTCGTCGTTGATCGCCTTGAGGTCCTTGGCGGAGTCCTCCAGGACCTCTTTGGTGACGATGACGTCAGCCACGGCGACTACTTGTTCAGCGCGTTGGCGAGCTCTTCGTCCGTCTTGCGCAGCGCATCGGCAGCCTGCTTCAGGTAGTCACCGATACCCGTCAGACCCTCCATCACCTGCTTGCCACCCTTGTCCAGCTCCTTGTACGACTCATCGAACGCCTTCGACGACTTGTCCGTCACATACCCGTCCTGCACCAGCGAGTCCACCATCGACCGCAGCTGGTTCAGCTTCGACTGCATGTCATCCGACTCCTGCTTCATCCGCTGCGCAGCGTCTTCCATCTCCTGGAAGGTCACCTTGATGTTCGCCATGACGCGGGTCCTCTCGCTCGTGCGGGTGCGTGCGTACGGTGCAATCGTCATCAATCGGACCAACCGGACGGCGACGCGAACGTGAACGCCCGGGGAACAGGCAGCATCCATCAGCGCAGGTCAGGGACCAGAACGCGACGGCGGCGCCCCACCCGGGCCGGGTGGGACGCCGCCGTCGTGTCGTGCGCTGGGCTCTAGCAGTGCGCGAGGAAGGGCCGCTCCCGGAACCGCCCGTCGAGGAAGGCGACGACACCGGGCGCGCCGGTCACCATGGTCGAGACGTGCTCGCCGAGGTGCCACTCCCACTGCACGTCCGCACCTGCGGCGCAGTACTCGTCCCGCAGCGTGCGGGCCTGGCCCGGGGCGACGATCTCGTCGAGCGTCCCGTGGTAGAGCCGGACGGGCACGTCGGGCGGGTTGGCGCCGAGGCGGTTCTCGTCGAGCCGCGCCTGCCAGGCCGCCTCGTGCAGCGGGTTCGTCGTCGTGAACATGCCGATGTCCTGGAAGGCGTGCCCGAGCGTCGCGTCCACGCAGGCGTCCTGCTCGTCCTCGTAGGTCTGGCGGCCACGCTCGTTGAGGTACGAGTGCAGGTCGAGCTCCGGGTAGGCGGCGTCCAGCCCGTAGGCCGCCAGCAGCAGGAAGCCGAACCCGACCTGACCGTCGAGCCCCTCGGCCACCTCGGTGAGGTCCGCGGGCACGCCGCCCGCCGCGATGCCGACCAGGTCGAGCTCCGGCGCGTAGGCGGGCTGCAGCTCACCCGCCCACATCGCTCCCCCGCCTCCCTGGGAGTAGCCGGAGAACGCGACCTTGCCCCCGGCCTCCAGGCCCGTGGCAGGCAGGTTGGTCGCGGCGCGCACCATGTCGATGACGGCTCGCCCCTCCGACTGCCCGACGACGTACGTGTGCATGCCCGGCGTGCCCAGACCCTCGTAGTCGGTGACCACGACCGCCCAGCCCTTGAGCAGCATCGGCTCGATGAACGGCCGTTCGTAGTCGAGCCAGCGCGACGGCGCGCACGTGTCCCCCACCCCGCGGGTGCCGCTCGCCACGGACACGATCGGACGGGCGCCTTCGCCCCGCCACGGCGTGGTCGGCACCAGCACCCGTCCCGTCACGGGGACGTCCTGCCCGGTCGCGTTCGTCGAGTGGTACATCACGAGGTAGTTGCGGGCGCTGAGCCGGCGGGGCTCCTCGCGCCAGCGGACCACCTCGCCGTCCTCGCCGTCGGGCAGCGGGGCGGGCGGGGTGTAGAAGTCGTCCATCGCGACGGACTGGTGCGGCACGGTGGGCAGGTCGGGCAGGTCGGGACCTGACGCGGTGGTGGACGACGGCGACGCAGCGGCGCCGGACGGCAGGGCGGCGCCAGGCACCGCCACCGGACCGCCGGCCGCGAGGACCTCGGCGGGCGCGAGGGCCTCGGCGGGCGCGAGGGCCTCGGCGGGCGCGGCGCCCAGGGCCGCAACGGTGACGACGGCCAGACCCCCGACGGCGGCGTTCCAGCGGAGCCGCGCGCGGCGCCTCCCGCCCCTCGGTCGTGCGGACAGGTGACGCGAACGGTGAGCGTGGGGCATCGGATCTCCTCGTCGAGGTCCACGGAGGCACGTCGTCGTGCACCCGGGTCCGTGAGCGGACCGTTACTGACTGTAACCCCAATAACATCCGGACAACAGGGTCCGCGCCGTCAACGGCGGTGCGTGGCTTCGGTCCCCTGTCATCGCCGCAGAAGCACGTTCGGTCGGTTGCCTCGAGATCGGCCGCTCAACCGACCGATCTCAAGGCAACCGACCGAACCCAGGGGTCTTGCGGGGGCCACGGGCCGCAGTAGGGGGGCGGGGCGGCC
>NZ_JBITFV010000025.1:0-60181 GCF_044456525.1 Promicromonospora sp. NPDC050880 | reverse complement strand
CTATCAAGCACACTGTTGAGTTCTCAAACAACCGACGCACACCGTCAGAGCCACAATCTTCCGACCGTTTCCCTGCCCGGGGCAGTTCCTCTAACCTACCAGGACCTTTCGGACTTTTCCAAATCCCCTCCGGCCGAGACCGTGAGCGAATTATTCGAACGACCGAATGAATTCTGGTACCCATTTTCACGTCCCAGAAGCTGAGCTTCGATGTTCCGCGAGGTAGGGGGCCTCCTCGATCGGAGGCAACCTCTATAACTTACCCTATCACGTTCCCCGGCGCAAGGACCCTCGTGAGGATCCATGGTTGTGGGAGGCGATCTGACAAGCCCCCACCCAGTTCCGGGGCGCACTAGGCTACTACGAGAACTGGGTTGGTTTCCACCCCGGGACCGGCCAGTCGCGCTCGACGCGCTTCCTGTCCGTGCCTCCCTGCCGGGCGAACGACAGGAACAGTACACAGACCTGGGCCCGCACGCCAAATCGGCAGTCACCAGGGCACGGCGGGCCCAGGGCACCAGGCCGGATCACTCCACGGTGACCGACTTCGCGAGGTTCCGCGGCTTGTCGACGTCGTGCCCGAGCGTGAGTGCCGCGTGGTACGCGAGGAGCTGCAGCGGCACGGTCAGGAGCAGGGGGTCGAGCTCCCGCTCGTTCTTCGGCACGTCGATCCGCTCGGCGTGCAGCTCCCCCAGGTCGACGCCCGCGTGCGTCACGACCACGAGGGGGCCACCCCGCGCCGCGATCTCATGGAGCGCGGCCACGTTGCGGTCGGTCAGCTCGTCGTCGGGCACGACGGCGACCGTGGGCACCTCGGGCGAGACCAGGGCCAGCGGGCCGTGCTTGAGCTCCGACATCTGGTAGGCCTCGGCGTGCCGGTAGCTGATCTCCTTGAACTTCTGCGCACCCTCCCGGGCGACCGGATAGCCCCGGACCCGGCCCACGAAGAACAGGCTCTCGGCCGCCGCGAGCGCCTTCGCCGCTCGCGCGACCGTCTCCTCGCCGTCGAGCACCTGCTCGATCTGGGCGGGCAGGGCCTGCAGGCCCGCGACCAGGCGGCGGCCGTCGGCGACGGACAGGTCGCGCACCCGCCCGAGCTGGAGGGCGAGCAGGGCGAAGCCTACGAACATCGTGGTCAGCGCCTTGGTGGACGCGACGGCGATCTCGGGTCCCGCGTGCAGGTAGATCCCGCCGTCGCAGGCCCGCGCGATCGCGGAGCCGACCACGTTGACCAGCCCGATGACCCGGCCGCCCTTGCGCCGGATCTCCTCGACCGCGAGCAGCGTGTCGATGGTCTCGCCCGACTGGCTCACCGCGACATACAGCGTGTCGGGCTCGATCACGGGGCTGCGGTACCGGAACTCGCTGGCGGGTTCGGCGTCGGCGGGGATGCGTGCGAGCTCCTCGACGAGCGATGCGCCCATCTGCCCCACGTAGTAGGCGGAACCGCAGCCGAGGATCTTGACCCGCCGGATCGCACGCAGCTCGCGGGCGTCCATCTCGAGCCCGCCGAGGTGCGCGGTCGCGAACCGCTCGTCGAGCCGGCCGCGGAGCGCCCGTTCCACGCTGGCCGGCTGCTCCAGCATCTCGGTGTACATGCGGGGCCGGCCGTCGACGGTGCCGTGCTCGTAGGCGCTCGGGTCGACGTCGACCTCGCGCGCCGTGGTCTGCGTACGGGTGAGGTCCCGCCGGAAGGTCGTGAAGCCCGATGCCGTGACGGTCGCCAGCTCGCCGTCGGCCAGGTGGGCCACCGTGGTGGTGTGCCGGACGAGGGCTGCCAGGTCGGAGGCGACGAACATCTCCTTGTCCCCGACGCCCACGAGCAGCGGGCTGCCGTTGCGGGCCACGACCACGCGGTCGGGGAAGGCGGCGTGCACCACGGCCAGCCCGTAGGTGCCCTCGACGGCGTCCAGCGCCTCGACGACCTTGCCCTCGAGGGTGTCGGCGTCGGACAGGGCGACGAGGTGGGCGAAGACCTCGGTGTCGGTGTCGCTCGCGAGCGGCACCCCCTGGTCGGCGAGCCGGGCGCGCAGCGCGGCGGCGTTGTCGATGATGCCGTTGTGCACCACGGCGACGGCACCGCTGGCGTCCGTGTGCGGGTGGGCGTTGACGTCGGTGGCGGGGCCGTGCGTTGCCCAGCGGGTGTGGCCGATGCCCACGCGGCCGGGCATCCGCTTGGGCAGGACCTCGGCGAGGTCGCGCACGCGGCCGGCGCGCTTGGCGACGCGGACCTGGGAGCCGACGACGGCGACGCCCGCCGAGTCGTACCCGCGATGCTCGAGCCGGCCGAGGGCCTCGACGAGCAGAGGGGCGGCGTTCTGGCCGCCGACGTATCCGACGATTCCGCACATGGTGGTGCTCCTTCGTGTGGTGCTGGGGATCAGCCGTAGATCATCCGGCGCAGCTGTCGCTCGGTGAGCCGTGGGGCCGCGACGACCCGGTGCTCGAGCTCGGTGGCGATGCGCTCGAAGATCTCCGGGTTGCGCGCCCCGTGGACCTTCAGCTCGGCGTGCCGCCGTCGGACGACCTCCTCCACCGGCGTGGCGTAGTACGCCACGACGTCGCCGATCACGCGCGCCGCCTCGGCGGGGGTGAGCCCGGTGGTCGCCGCCACGTGGGCGACGAGGTCGGAAGACGTCCTCATATCCGAGAGACTGACGCACTCGATCGCGAACAGCAATTTCTTGCCCGATTTCGGGCAAGTATCAGGACATGCCCGGCCGGACATGCGAACGGCGGTCACCCGCTGGTCAGCGGGTGGCCGCCGGCACGCTCGGTGCGGTCAGGGCCGCGTCACTCCGACGTCGCCACCGCCAGGGTCTTCTTGCCCCGGCGCAGCACCGCGTGCCTGCCGTGCAGCAGGTCATCGGCGGCGAGCGCGGCGTCGTCGGACGTGACCTTCACGTTGTTGACGTACGCACCGCCCTCGGCGATCGCGCGGCGCGCGGCGCCCTTGGACGCGACGAGGCCGGAGCCCACCATGAGGTCGGCGACGAGGTCACCCGCCTTGGCGGTGACGCGCGGCAGCTCCGCGACCGCACCGTCGAGCGTCCGGGCGTCGAGCTCGTCGAGCGATCCACGGCCGAACAGCGCCTGGCTCGCCGCGATGACCGCCTCCGTGGCCCCTGCGCCGTGCACCAGCGTGGTGACGTCGCCCGCGAGCGCCTTCTGCGCCTCGCGCGCGAAGGGCCGCTCGGCCACCTCGCGCTCGAGCTCGGCGATCTCCTCGCGGGAGCGGAACGTGAACACCTTGAGGTAGTTCACGACGTCGGCGTCGGCCTGGTTGAGCCAGAACTGGTAGAAGGCGTAGGGGCTGGTCATCTCCGGGTCGAGCCAGATGGAGCCGCCCTCGGACTTGCCGAACTTGGTGCCGTCGGCCTTGGTGATCAGCGGCGTGGTCAGCGCATGGGCGCTGACGCCCTCGGCCTTGCGGATCAGTTCGACGCCGGCCAGCAGGTTGCCCCACTGGTCGTTGCCGCCGAGCTGCAGCGTGATGCCGTGGCGCCGGTACAGCTCGCGGAAGTCCATGCCCTGCAGCACCTGGTAGCTGAACTCGGTGAAGCTGATGCCCTCCTCCGAGGCGAGCCGCCGGGCCACGATGTCCTTGGACAGCATGGTGCCCAGCCGGAAGTGCTTGCCGATGTCGCGCAGGAACTCGATCGCCGACAGGGGGCCGGTCCAGTCCAGGTTGTTCACCATGCGCGCGGCGTTGTCGCCCTCGAAGGAGAGGTGCGGCTGGATCTGGGCCCGGATGCGCTCCACCCATCCGGCGACGGTCTCGGGCGAGTTGAGGGTGCGCTCCCCCGAGTCGCGCGGGTCCCCGATCAGACCCGTCGCGCCGCCGACCAGCAGGTAGGGCCGGTGGCCGGCGTCCTGCAGGCGGCGGGCGGTGAGGATCTGGACGAGGTTGCCGATGTGCAGCGACGGCGCCGTGGGGTCGAAGCCCACGTAATAGTCCACGGTGCCCTCCGACAGTGCAGAACGCAGCGCGGCCTCGTCGGTGGACTGTGCCACCAGGCCTCGCCATTGCAGCTCGTCGAAGATGTGGGTCACCGTGGATGCTCCTTCTGATGGGGTCGACCGGTCGTTGTCGGTCAGGTGTCGCTCGGCGGGCCTGCCGGCCTGCACGTCATAGTCTGCCCGACGGCGGCGCGGGACTCGCCCTCATTCCGTCCCGGCCTGTTCGGAACCGCGCTGTTCGACACCGGCCCGCTCACGCGCCTCGGCGCTCACGGGCGTGAACAGGTTCACCAGGGTGCCGTCGGGGTCGCGCACGAGCAGCGACCGGTTGCCCCAGGGCATGGTGGTCGGCGGGGTCACGGTCGGCACGGTGTCGTCGAGGCCGGCGAACAGCGCGTCGACGTCGTCGACGAGGAACTCCACGATGGCCGTCCGGTTGTCCGCCGGGCCCGCGGAGCCGGGGCCGAAGAGCTGGACGGTCCGGGTGCTGCCGATGGCGAGGGTGCCCCTCTCCGTGCGCAGCTCGGCGAACTCGGGGGACGGCCGGTCCGCGGTGGCACCGGTGACGCGCTCGTAGAAGGCCGCCAGGCGGTCGACGTCGTCGGTGATGAGGCGCACGGAGGCGAGGGTCGCAGGGCGCATGGGATGGTCCTCCTGGTCACTGCCACGGTCCGTCCGTGGCTCGTGCCCCCAGCCTCGGCCCGCTCGGCGACACCCCGGTGTCGGTGTTTCCGCGGCGAGCGCGGGTCGCCCGGTCAGCCCAGGAGGGTCAGGGTGCGCAGGTCGCCCTCGGGCACCTGGACGTCCTCCGGCCGGACCACCCGCCGCGGTGCGCGCTCGCTGGTCGCCGTGACCCGGTCGACGCGGTCGAGACGGAAGGCCCGGACACCGTCGCGCAGGCGGCACCAGGCCAGCAGGTACCACACCGTGGACGAGCCGACGAAGCCGAGCGGCTCGACGTCGCGCGTGGTGGCGGCGCCGGCGCGGTCCGTGTACCGCAGGCGCAGGACGCGGCGGGCCGAGATCGCGTCCGCGAGCAGCGCGGGCACCGGCGGCACCGCCGGGGGTGCCCCGAGGAGGTGCACGCGGGCGGCGAGATCGTGGGCGGCGGTCGCGTCGTCGTCCCGCATGGCCGCGAGGATCTTGCGGAGCGCCGTCGAGCCCGCGGGGGCGAACGGCGTCCCGGCCAGGCCGCCCAGTGCGACGGCGACGGCGACCGCCTCGTCGGGGCTGAAGTTGACCGGCGGGAGGGTCCTGGACCGGTCGAGACAGTAACCACCGGTACGGCCCGGCTCGGCCCAGACGGGCACCCCGGCCTGCTGCAGCGCGCCGATGTCGCGCTCGATGGTCCGGCGGCTGACCTCGAACCGGTCGGCCAGCCAGGACGCGCTCCGCGGGCGCGGGGTCACGGCCCGCAGCTCCTCGACGATGGCGTACAGGCGGTCGGTCCGGTTCACCCGGCGAGCCTACGCGGGCCCGACGGCGGCGTTCTTCCCAATCCAACGATTATCGATTACTCTCCCTGAGACGTCACTCAGAGTCGTTCGCGCCACGTCGCGGGCCACGCACAGCAGCGTGCCGCGGCATCCCCCGAAAGGATCAACGATGATCAAGCACCGCACCCTCGTGAGCGTGGGCACGCTCACGGTGTCCGCCCTCGCCCTCACCGGCTGTGCCGGTTCCGACGGCGACTCCGCGGCCGGCGGCACCACCGAGCTGAGCCTGCTCGTCAACGTGACCCCCAACCTGACCGAGGAGTTCTGGAACGAGCTCGTCGCCCCGTTCGAGGAGGCGCACCCGGACATCGACGTCGTCGTGCAGAACCCGGGAGCCGAGGGCGTCGCCGCCGCCCTCCCCCGGCTCCTGACCGCCGGTGACGCTCCCGACGTGGTGCAGTCGCTGCCGCCGACGGTCGACCTGGCGCCCGAGCTCGTGGACCTGTCGCAGTACGAGTGGGCCTCCGGCGGGCCGCTGGCCGACCAGTACTCGATCGACGGCAAGTACTACATGGCCGGCATCGGCTTCCAGCTGCAGAGCCTGTGGTTCTACAACAAGACGGCCTTCGAGGAGGCGGGCATCACCGGGACGCCCACCACCGTCGAGGAGCTCACCACGGCGCTCGGCAAGCTCAAGGACGCCGGCTGGACCCCGATCCAGACCGGTGGCGACTGGATGACCAGCCACTCGCTGCAGACGCTGGGACTGCCGACCATCGTGGGTCAGGACCCGGAGTGGTTCGCCCGGATGAGCTCGGGCGAGGTCACGTTCGCCGGCACCTACGGCGCGACCGTCGAGACGTACGCCGAGTGGGTGGCGAAGGGCTACGTGCCCAAGGACGCCCTGGGCATCAAGTACCCCGACGCGGAGCAGGCGTTCCTGTCCGGCAAGAGCGCGATCTACCCCATGGGCAGCTGGTTCGCCGGCACCGAGGCCAAGGCCGAGGAGAAGGCCGAGATCGGCGTCTTCGCGGCCCCCGCCGCACAGGGCGTCGGCACGCCGGCGATGGGCGCCAACATCGCCAGCCCCTACTCCATCCTCAAGACCAGCGAGGACCAGGACGCGGCCGCCGAGCTCGTCGAGTTCCTGGTGACCGACCAGACGGCCGTGGCCGACCAGCTCGAGGTGGACGGCAACTTCCGCGACGGCTACGAGTACGACATGGACGAGCTGGGCCAGGAGCTGCAGCAGATCGTGGCCGAGACGCCCGCCGAGGCCTACACCCCGACCGGCCAGGGCTATGGCGAGCGCACCCTGCCCGTGGGCTACTCCGACGAGATCAACGCCCAGACCCAGGCCCTGATCGGCGGCACCGCGGCCGCCGACGTCGAGTCGGCCATGGACGACTGGTTCGCCTCGACCATCGGCTGAACCCCGCCAGCAGACAGGTGACCGACATGGCAGACACGCTCACCGTCGTGCCCCGCCCGCGCCGCCGCCCGGCGGCGCGGGTCTGGCGCGACCGCCTCCCCGGGATCGTCATGGGCGGCCCCGCCGTCCTGGTGTTCCTGGCGATGTTCATCGTCCCGATGATCCTCGCGTTCGTGCTGAGCCTGACCGACTGGAACGGCTACAGCCTGAACTTCACGTTCATCGGGCTCGACAACTACGCCGAGGCGTTCCGCAACCCCCGCACGGTCGACGCCGCGATCTTCACCGCGGTCGTGGCGTTCTTCGGCACGGTGCTGTGCAACGGCGTCGGGCTCGCGATCGCGGCACTCATCTCCGGCTCGGGCCGGGCGAACACGCTGATGCGCACGATCTTCTTCTACCCGTACATCATCAGCGCGCTGATCATCGGGTTCCTGTGGTCGGCCATGCTGGCGCCGGAGGGCGCCGTCAACGGCCTGCTCGGGCACCTCGGCGTGCCGCCGGTCCCGTTCCTCACGGAGGTGGGGTTCGCCAAGGCGAGCGTGATCCTGACGATCGTGTGGTCGCACTTCGGCTTCAACATGATCCTGTTCCTGGCCGGCATCAAGTCGGTGCCACCCGAGTACTACGAGGCCGCCACCGTGGACGGCGCCTCGAGGTGGCAGCAGTTCCGCAACGTGACGCTGCCGCTGATCGCCCCCGTGTTCACCGTGAACCTGGTGCTCACGCTCGTGGGGCTGCTCAAGGTCTACGACATCGTCCTGGCGCTGACCGACGGCGGTCCCGCCGGGTCCACCCAGACGATCGTCTACCAGGTGCTGCGGGACTCGTTCGCGCAGTCCGAGCTCGGGTTCGGCGCCGCACAGTCGGTGATCCTGCTGCTCGCCACGGCCGTGCTCGGCCTCGGTGTGACATTCGCCCGGCGCGGCGCGGAGAAGAAGGTGGCGGACTGATGAGCAGGTACCCGACCCCCCGACGGACGCTGCGTGCACCCGGCGTGGGCACCGTGCTCAAGTGGGCGCTGCTCGGCGCCGGCGCCCTGGTCATGCTGGTGCCGCTGTACATCATGGTGATCAACGCCTTCAAGCCGCAGGAGGCGATCATCGCCTCCCCGCTGGCGATCGGCCCGGACACGTTCAGCCTGGAGTACCTGCAGGCGGCGCTGACCAGCGAGAAGTTCAACGTGGTGCGCGCCTACGGCGTCACGCTGCTGTTCGTGGCGCTGGTCAACGTGTTCGGCATCGCGCTGGCCGCGCCCGTGGCGTACGTGATCGCACGTGGTCGCTCGAAGTGGCACCTGGGGCTGCTGCTGCTGTTCGTGTCCGGGCTGTTCATCCCGGGCCAGGTGACGCTCATCCCCGTCGTGTTCGTGCTGCGGGTGCTGGGGCTGATCAACACGATCCCCGGCTTCGTCCTCTTCGAGACGGCGGCCACGCTGCCGGTCACGATCTTCCTGTTCGCCGCGTACCTGCGCACCGTGCCACGCGACATCGACGAGGCCGCGGCGCTGGACGGCGCGGGCAAGATCCGGGCGTTCTGGTCCTGCATCTTCCCGATCATGCGGCCCGTCGTGGCCACCATCGTGGTGCTGAACTCGATCAGCGTCTGGAACGACTTCGTCAGCCCGCAGATCATCCTGGGCCCCAGCTCCGGCATCTACACCGTGACCACGGGCGTGTACGCGGCCGTCGGCGAGTTCTCGACGGACTACACGACCGTCTTCCCCACGCTGCTGCTCGCGGTGACGCCCGCGATCGTGTTCTTCGTCGTCATGCAGCGGCACATCATCGGCGGCCTGGTCGCCGGGGCGACGAAGGGCTGAGGCGATGCGGATCCCTACCACCCCCCTGCACGAGGTGCCCGCCTGGGCCGTGCTCGAACGCCGCCTGTTCGACGCGACCGAGGAGGCCTGGCGGCTCTTCGCCGAGCGGTACTGCGGGCCCGACGGCCGCATCCTGCACGCGGGCGGGTTCGAGCACCGCGACGGCGTGGACGACCTCTACGAGCCGTTCTTCAACTGGCCCGCCTTCTACGCCCTGGGCGGCAGCGACGCCGTGCTGGACGCCGCCAAGCACCACTTCGAGGGCGTGACGGCGCAGCTCACCGAGGCCGGCATGCTGAGCGGCGAGTACGAGAACGGGTACGACTGGTTCCACCAGGGCGAGTCGCTGCTGTTCTTCTACGGCCTGTGCGCCGCCGACCCGGGCGACGAACGGTTCGCCGAGCGCGCCCGGCGGTTCGCGCGGCTGTACACCGACCCGGCCCACGGCAACTACGACCCGGCGCGCAACATCGTCACGGCCCCGCACAACGGGGCGCTCGGCCCGCTGCCCGGGCTGGGCACCGAGTGGCTCACCTACCCGGCGTCCCTGGACTACATGGAGCCCTACGGCCTGCCGCTGCACGGCCTGCCGGGCATCACGCGCTGGTCCGACCTGGCGGACCCGGCCAAGGCCCAGCTCATGGGCGACGAGCTGCAGCGCCGCGCCGCGGGCGACACCGCGGTCAACCTCGCGGCCACCTCCCTGGTCACCAACCGCTGGCTGTACGACGGCGACGCCGCCTCGGCCGCGTGGGTGGCCCGGTACGTCGACGGCTGGCGGTCACGAGCCGAGGCCGCCGGCGGCCTCATGCCGGACAACGTGGCGCCCGACGGTGCCGTCGGCGGGTTGCACGACGGCGCCTGGTACGGCGGCCACTACGGCTGGACCTGGCCCCACGGCCTGCACTCGGTGGGCATGAGCACGCTGATCGGCGCGATCAACGCGTCCTTCGTCTCGGGTGCCGTCTCGGGTGCGGCGGACCCCGGGGCCGAGGTGCGCGACGACGACCCGCTCGACCTGGTGCGCACCATGCTCGACACGGTGCTGGACCACGCGATCACCGCGCCCGTCACCGAGACCCCGTTCAGCCTGCGCGGGAGCTGGCTCGAACGACTCGGCCCGCACGCCGCCGAGCCCGCCCTCCTGGTGCCCTACCGGTACGGCGCCGAGGGCTGGTTCGACTTCGGGCCCCTGGAGCTCGACCTGCCCACCTGGCTGTGGTGGTGGACCCGCGACCCCCGCGACCGCCAGCGCCTGGACCGCGTGCTGGACGGCACCCCGGGATCGCGCGAGGTGCGGCCGTTCCGCGACAAGGTCGAGGCGGGGCACGAGGGCCCGTGGCTCACGTTCCTCGACGGTACGTTCCCGGAGTACCCGGAGCGGGCGCTGTCGATGGCGCTGGGGCAGCTCGCCCGCCGGGTCGCGGTGATGGAGGCCGAGCCCGTGGACCCCGCGACGGTGCACCTGCACTTCTGGCAGCGGGTCAACCCCGTGGTCACCGAGGTGCTCGGGCAGCTCGTCACGGGCACGCCGCAGACGCTCTACAACGGCGGCCTGCCGTTCGCCGCGGTCGCCTACACCGACGCCGACCGGGGCCGCCCCGGTCTGCCACCCGACGTCGCCGCCCTGGTCACGCGGCTGGACGGCGACCCGCAGGAGGGGCGCGTCGAGCTGTCCCTCGTCAACCTGTCGGCGACCCGCACGCGGCGGGTGCGCGTGCGGCCCGGCCGGTTCGGGGAGCAGCGCCTGACCGGCGTCGTGACCCGGGGCGAGACGGGCGGCGTCTACCCGGGGCCGTCGACGGCGTCCGCCGGGCGGCCCGGCAGCCCCACGTCGGTGACCGTCCCGCTGGATGCCGCCGACCTGCTGGTCGAGCTGCCGCCGTCGCACCGCGCGGACCTCGTGCTGCTCACCGGGCCCGCCCTGACCCCGCCGCACCATGCCGCGGCGGGCCGCCCCCGGTCCTGATCCGCCGTTCACACCCACCCCAGCACTCCACCCGTTCCGAGAAGGAGCCTCACCATGACCGAAGCCCTCACGCGTCCCGGCGCGGCCGGCCTGCCGGCGGACGATCCCGCCGCCGGGCTCGTCCGCCCGGACGTCACGCTGCCCGTGCGGGGCGGCGCGTTCGAGCGGGCCGACACCGGCACCGTCGCCCGGCTCGGCGACGTCTCCGCCGCCACCGCCTGCGCCAAGCTGCACGGGCTGGGCATCCGCCGCTCGTTCGTCGAGGGCCCGCGCCCCCTCTCGCCCGGGTACCGGGTGGTCGGCTCGGCCCTCACGCTGCAGTTCATGCCGCAGCGCGAGGACCTGGCCGCGGGTGACGAGCAGGAGTACGTCGAGCGGCACACCGCCCTGTGGCACGTCCTGGAGACGGTGCGGCCCGGCGACGTGCTCGTGGTCCAGGCGTTCGGCAGCCGGTTCTCCGGCTGCGTGGGCGACATCCTGGCCCGCTACTTCCAGCGCAAGGGCGGCGCGGGCATGGTCGTCGACGGCCGCATCCGTGACTCGGGCAAGATCCGCGACCTCGGGCTGCCGGTGTGGTCCACGGGCGTCACGCCGCACTACGCCTCCCAGTCGGAGCTCTTCCCCTGGGCCTTCGACGTGCCCGTCGCCGTGGGCGGTGTGCTGTGCATGCCCGGCGACCTCGTGGTCGCCGACGACGACGGCCCCGTCATCGTGCCGCGCGCGATGGCCGACCAGGTGATCGAGTCCGCCCGGGACCACGAGGAGTGGGAGGTGTTCAGCCGGCAGCGGCTCGACGAGGGTGCCCGGCTGAGCGACTACTACCCCCTGACCCCTGACACCCGAGGGGAGTTCGAGGCATGGCGTTCCGCGCAGAGCTCCGGCCGCTGAGCCCCGCCCCGGCGGCGCGACCCGACGTCGCGGCCGCGTACGGGCTGGGCTGCGCGCCCATCGGCAACCTGTTCACACCCGTGGCGGCGACCGCCGCCGAGGCGACCGTCGGCCGTGCCCTGGAGCGTGGGGTGCGGTTCTTCGACACCGCACCCCACTACGGCGAGGGCATCAGCGAGCAGCGGCTCGGCGCCGCCCTGGCGGGCGTCGACCGCGACACCGTGGTGATCGCCACCAAGGTGGGGCGCACGATCGTGGACGCCGCGGGCGACCCCGTCCCGGTGGGCGGCACCGGCACGAGCACCGTCGGCGACCTCAGCCGCGACGGCGTGCTGCGGTCGCTGGAGGGCAGCCTCGCCCGTCTGCGCACCGACCGCGTGGACCTGCTCTACCTGCACGACCCCGCCGACGTCGACGCCGCGCTGCGGGGTGCCCTGCCCGCGCTCCTGGAGCTGCGCGACCAGGGCGTGGTGCGGGCCGTGGGCGTCGGCATGGGGCGCACCGTGCCGGTCGCCCGCCTGGTGCGGGAGGCCGGGGCCGCCCTCGACGTGGTCATGCCCGCGGGCCGGCTCACCCTGCTGGACCGCACCGCCGAGGACGACCTGCTCCCCGCCGCGCGCGCCCGGGGCGTGGGCGTGATCGGGGCGGGCGTGTACAACTCCGGGGTGCTCGCCGACCCGGTGGGTGCCCCGTACTTCGACTACCGCCCCGCGACCCCCGACCAGGTGGACCGTGCTCTGCGCATGGCGGCGGCCTGCACCGCCGCGGGCGTCGCGCTGCCGACCGCCGCCGTGCGGTACCCGCTGCGCGTCGCGGGCGTGGAGGCCGTGGTCGTGGGGGCGCGGACGCCGGCCGAGGTCGACGCCTTCGCCGACGCCGCCGACGCGGACGTCCCCGAGAGCCTCTGGGCCGCGCTCGACCACGCCGCGAGGGCGTCGGCGGCCGCGGGGATCGCACCGGGGCCGCATGACTGAGGTCGTCGGGCCGGGCCGCGCGGACGGGACGGACGGCGCGGGAGGGGCGGACCGTGCGACCGGCGCGGCGGCCGGGGACGGGATCGTGGACGCGCACGTGCACCTCTGGGACACGAGCGCGATGCGGATCTCCTGGTTCACCCAGGACCTGGGGCTGCCGCACCGGGTCGCCCCAGACGACCTGGCCTCCGCCGTCGCGGCGGCTCCCCGGCCCGTGCGGGCCGCCGTCGCCGTCCAGGCCGCGGACACCGCGCGCGAGGCCCGCTGGCTCACCGCCCAGGCGGCGGCGCACCGACCGCTGCCCGGTCCGGTCGTGCTGCAGTACGACGCCCGGCCCGGCGACCGGTCCGCCTGGGCCGGCATGGCACAGCCGGTGCTCGACGAGGGCGCGCCCGTCGCGGGCCTCCGCCTCGCCGTCCCCGGCGGCGCCGCGGACCTGTCCGACGTTGCCGGCCTCGATGCCCTGTGCGCCGGGCTGGCCGCGACGGGCCGCGTCCTGGAGACGCTCGTACGCCCCGCACAGCTCCCCGCCGTCGCTGCGCTGGCCGGCCGCCACCCGGCGCTCGACGTCGTCGTCTGCCACCTCGGCCTCGGGGCGGCCGCCCCCGACCGCGCGTGGCACGAGGCGCTCGCGGCGCTCGCCGCACGCCCGCGCGTGCACGCCAAGGTCTCCGGCCTCCACACGAGGGGACCGGACGACGCCGGCCGGGTCGCGGCGATCGGCCGCGCCGCCGTGGACCTGCTGGGCGCCGAGCGCCTGATGTTCGGCAGCGACTGGCCCATGTCCGCGCGGGTGGCGCCCTACGCCGACGTGCTGGAGCTCACCGCCCGGGCGCTGCCGCGGCTCGACGACGCCGCCGCGGCGGCCCTGTGGTCGGGCACCGCGGCCCGTCTCTACCGCGTCGACGAACCCGCGGCGAGCAGGTGCCAGGTGGGTTGAACCGTGTCCGGCGCGGCGCCGCTCAGGCCTGCTCGTCGTCCAGCAGGGTGCCTGCCGCGTGGGCCTCGAAGAGCGCCGAGGCGGCGTCGGCGTCGCCGCCGTCGAGCACGTCCAGCAGGCTGCGGTGCCAGTCGGCGACCTCGTGCCAGTCGCCGGTGAACTCGGGGTCACCGAGCAGGTGCATGGAACGCAGGCTCGGCTCGATGATGTCCCACATGCGCGGCAGGTAGGTGTTGCCGCTCGCCTCGATGACCGCGCGGTGGAACCCGAAGTCGAGCTCGCGGAACGCGGGCAGGTCCTCGGCGTCGACCGTGTCGTGCATGGCGGCGATGACCTGCTCCAGGCTCGACCGGGTCTCCGGCGTGAGGCGCCCGCAGGCGAGCCGGCCCGCGAGCGCCTCCAGCGCCACGCGGGCCTCCTTGGCCTGCTGCGCCTCCTCGTCGGAGTGCTTGGTCACGAAGTTGCCCTGGTGGCGCACGTGCGTGACCAGACCTTCGTGGGCGAGCCGCTTGAGAGCGTCCCGTACCGGGGCCTGGCTCACCCGCAGCCGGCGGGCGAGCTGGGACTCGACGAGCTGCTCGCCCGGGGCGAGCTGCGACGACTTGATCATCGACTTGACGAGGTCGTAGATCTGGTCGGACAGCAGCCCGCGTTCGAGACCCGGGATACCGCTCAGCGCATCAGTCATCCTCGCAGCCTAGCCCCATTATCGACAATCGTTTGTGCACCGGACCGGTAGGCCGCGAGCCAGGCGTCCGCGATCGCGCGCGAGGCCTCGGGCGCCGGGTGCACGCCGTCGGGCGCGAGGGCGGCCGCTCCCCCGGCGTGCGTCGCAGCGGCAGCCGTGAGCAGGCCGTGCAGCGGGATCAGCGCGGCGCCCCGCTCGGCAGCGAGGCGGGTGACGACCGCACGCTTGCCGGCGAGGTCGTCGAGCCAGCCGTGCTGCTCCTCGCGGACGGGCAGCAGGAACGGCTCGACGAGCACCAGACGCGGGCTGCCGGGCACCCGGTCCAGGAGCCGGCGGTAGGTGGCCTCGAAGGCCTGGGCGCTCGTGGGGTCGGCACTGTCGAAGCGGCGCCACATGTCGTTGACCCCGACGTACAGGGTGAGCACGTCGGGGGCGGTCGGTGCGACGTCCCGCTCCCAGCGGGACTCCAGGTCCACGGCACGGTCGCCGCCGATGCCGCGGTTGATCACCCGGGCCGCGGGCAGGTCACGGGCGACGAGGCTGACATAGCCGTCGCCGAGCGACGTGTCGTCGCCCCGGTCGCGGCCGGCGTCGGTGATCGAGTCCCCGACGAAGACGAGGCGTTCGGCGCTGGCGGTGCTGGTCATATGGCTCTCCTTCGAGGTGACGGACGGGTCCGACGGTAGCGGTGCACGCCCCCTCCGCACCATTGTCACCGATTATCGATTAATGTAGCATCGCTCCCGCTGCCAGTCGTGGGTCGATGCCGACCCGCAGTCATGACCATCACCGAAGAGGTCGGAGCACTCGCAATGAAGCGACATCTGTCAGCCCTGCTCGCCGCCGCCGTCGCCACGTGCGTCGTCGGCGCGACGGCCACCAGCGCGGCCGCCACGGCGGCCCCGCGGACCGGGGCACAGCACACGTCCGTCACCACGCCCGCGGCGAGCGCCGCGGGCGCCACCCTCGACGCCGGGCCGGCCAACCGGCCCGGGAAGCCGGGCAAACCCGGCAAGGGCCCGCACGCCCCTGGCGCGCAGGGCACGATCTACCTCGCCCCGGACGGCGACGACGCCGCCGCCGGGACCGAGGCCGCGCCGCTCGCCACGCTGGAGGCCGCCCGCGACGCCATCAGGGCGCTCCGCACGGCGGGCAACCTCCCCGACGACGGGGTGACCGTCTACCTCCGGGAGGGCACGTACGAGCGTTCGGCGTCGTTCACGCTCGGCGCCGAGGACTCGGGAACCGCCGACGCACCGATCACCTACCGCTCCTACCCGGGCGAGACCGCCACGATCTCCGGCGGCACGGAGCTCCCGTACGACGGCTTCTCCCCCGTCACCGACCAGGCCGTGCTGGACCGGGTCATCGAGACGTCGGCGCGCGACGACATCCTCCAGATCGACCTGGGCGAGCTCGGGATCGACGACTACGGCCAGCTCAGCCGGCACGGGTACTGGAAGGCCAACGACGTCAGCACCACCCCGCCCATGGAGCTGTACGTGGACGGCGAGGACATGACGCTCGCCCGCTGGCCCAACGCCGGCGCGGTGCACGACACCGTGCAGATGAACAAGATCATCGACCCGGGCCCCACCAAGGACGATGCCGACCTGCAGGACCGGGGCGGCACGTTCAGCTACTCCTACGACCGGCCGCAGCACTGGGGCCAGGCCGACGACATCTGGCTGGACGGAATCTTCGGCCAGAGCTGGGAGTGGTCGTACAACAAGATCGAGTCGATCGACACCGACGCGCGCACCATCACGCTGCGCTACGGCGAGATGTCGGGCCTGATGAAGACCTGGTACCCCGACTTCCACTTCGCGCAGAACCTGCTGGAGGAGCTCGACGCCCCCGGCGAGTACTTCATCGACCGCGCCACCGGCGTCCTGTACCTGGTGCCGAACGCGTCGTTCCTGGCGGAGCGGGGCGCGCCCGTGGTCACCACGCTCGACGAGCCGATGATCCGCACGGACGGCACCTCGTACGTCACGTTCGACGACCTGGTGCTCGACTACGGGCGGGCCAACGCCGCCGTCATCCTCGGCGGCAGCCACGTGACGATCTCGAACAGCGACATCCAGAACTTCACCGACGGCGGCGTGCTGTTCAACTCCCCCGGCCGGTACACCTACGACGGCATCCCCGTGAACCGCGGCGGCACCGACCACGCGGTGGTGTCCAGCGACATCCGCCACGTGGGCGGCGTCGGCGTGGTGCTGCAGGGCGGGAACAAGACCACCCTGACGCCGGGCAACAACCGGGTCGAGGACTCCCACATCCACGACTTCGCCTACTACCACAAGGCCTACAACCCGGGCGTCATGTTCGACGGCGTGGGCAACGTGGCGCGCGGGAACGAGATCAACGACGCCCCGCACCCCGGCATCATCGTGCACGGCAACGACCACCTGTTCGAGCAGAACGAGGTCTACGACGTCTGCAAGACGTTCCAGGACCTCGGCGCGATCTACATGAACTCGGGCGAGACGCCGCAGCAGCGCGGCCACGTGTTCCGGCAGAACTACTTCCACGACGTGGGCCTGACGAAGCACGGCGTGGAGGGCATCTACGCGGACAACTTCACGTGGGACCTGAACATCGAGCAGAACGTGTTCGTGAACATGGGCAACGACGCGATCAAGTCCGGCTCGGCCGACTACATCGACGCCGTGAACAACGTGTTCGTGGACACCACCGTGCCGTACGACAACTACACGCAGTGGATGGGCGACGGCGAGGGCAACACCGTCGACCGCGTGTACATGCCCAAGTGGCAGAAGGTCTTCGCGGACAACAACGACTTCGTGGGCACGCCGTACCTGACGAAGTACCCGGAGCTCGGCCACTTCTTCGAGGACAACCACTACTACCCGAACAAGAGCTCGTTCGGCCGCAACGTGATCTGGAACCCGAACCGCGCGCGCAACCCCGACGTCAACACCGAGGGCGCGCTCGACACCAACAACCTGCTCAACTACGGCGACAACTGGGTGGCCGACACCGACCCCGGGTTCGTGGACGCGGCGGGCGGTGACTACTCCTTCCGGCCCGACGCCGCCGTGTTCGACCAGATCCCCGGCTTCGAGGCCATCCCGTTCGACGAGATCGGCACCGAGGGGCACGTGGGCCACTCCCAGACGCCGGACGAGGTGGCGCTGGAGTCGCTGGCGCTGCCCGCCGACCAGCTCACGGTCACCCTGGGCGACGAGCTCTCGGTGGCGGCCCAGGCCGTGCCGTGGAACGCGACCAACCAGGCCGTCACCTACACCTCCAGCGACCCGGAGGTCGCGACGGTGAGCGCCACCGGCGTGCTCACCGCGATCGGGCCGGGCGAGCTGGTCGTGACCGTCGAGTCGACGGCCGACCCGGGCATCCGCGACGAGATGACGGTCACCGTGGCGGCCGGCGACGGCGTGCTGCACTCGACCGACTTCGAGTCGGGTGCCAACGGCTGGCCCACCGACGCCAACCGTGCCATCGTCGACGACGGCACGGGCGACCACGTCCTGCGCATCAAGAACGGCGCCAACACCCAACTCGACCGGCAGTTCTCGCAGTACGCGCTGGACTTCACCGTCACGACGCCGGCCGAGGTGCCCGAGGGCGGGCAGATGCTCGTCTACGACCGCACCGGCGCGACGCCGGGCGGGTACGTCCGGTACCGGCACGCGGCGGCCGGGTCCACGTGGACGATCTTCGACGCGGCGTGGGGCACGGTGAAGCAGGTGACCCTGCCCGCGGGCGAGGGGCTGGCGCCGAGCACCCAGTACGGCGTGCGCGTGGTCGTCACGGCGGGCGGCGTGCGCGTGCTGCTCGACGGCGAGGAGGTCGTGTCGGGGGCCAACCCGGCGCCGTCCGCGGCCGGCAAGGTGGGCTTCTACGTCCAGGGCTTCACGGCGCTGGACTTCGACGACATCACGTTCTCGCTGGTCGGGGTGGACCCCACGAGCGTGACGCTCGCGCCGTCGGCCGCCACGATCGAGCCGGGCGAGACGTGGGAGCCGGGCGTCACGTTCACCCCGGCGGACGCGACCCGCACCGGCCTGGAGTGGGCCTCAAGCGACACCACGGTCGCCACCGTCGACGCCGGCGGGACCGTCCGCGGCGTCGCGGCCGGAACCGTCACGATCACGGCGACCTCGACGGCGGTGCCCGGGCTGTCGGCGTCGTCCACGGTGACGGTGCAGGCGGCCGACCACCCGGTGACCGATCTGGGCACCGAGATCCTCGACGCGGCGGCGTGGGCGCCGTCCGGTGGGGTGACCGTCACGGACGGCGCGGCGCACCTGGCACCCCGCAGCGCCTCCGGGTTCAGCCCGACGACGTTCGGGGACGAGCTGCTGCGCTTCGACTCGTCGTTCGGTGACTTCAACGGCGGCTGGTTCGGCTTCTCGGTGCGGTCGAAGACCGCGGGCCTCCCGGTGTGGGCCAACAGCAACTCGGGCTACCTCGTGGTCATCAAGGAGGACGTCATCGAGATGCAGCGCTGGAAGCCGGACGTCTTCATGATCGACGTGTTCCCCAACACGGTGATCGAGCCGAGCTCGACGCACGAGATCACGTTCGGCACCGTGGCCGTCGAGGGCGGCACCCGCGTGGTGCTGCGGGTGGACGGCGAGCCGGTGTGGAGCTACCTCGACGACACCCCGGACAACCCGCTGGCGGCGCCGGGCTACTTCACGGTCTACCGCCAGGGCCCGGCGGGCGAGATGAGCATCTCCCCGGCGAGCTGATCCCCCACGTGTCAGACGCCCAGGTCACTCCGGTGACCTGGGCGTCTGACACCTCGCATCAAGACAGGGCGGTGAAGGTGTGGGTCTGCCGGCCCAGGTTCTCGATCTCCAGGGTGACCTCGTCGCCGTCGGCGAGGTACGGGAAGCGGCCCGACAGGGCCACGCCCTCGGGCGTGCCCGTGCAGATCAGGTCGCCCGGATCCAGGACCATGTACTGCGACAGGTGGTGCACGATCGCGGCGACGTCGAAGATCATGTCCGCCGTCGACGAGTCCTGCCGCGGCTCCCCGTTGACGAAGGAGCGCAGGCGCAGGCCGCCCGGGTCCACCTCGTCGGCGGGCACCAGCGCCGGGCCTGTCGGCAGGAAGCCGGGCCCGCACTTGCCCTTGGACCACTGCCCGAGCGAGTCGTCGAGCTGCCACGCGCGCTCGCTGACGTCGTCCACCACGGTGTACCCGGCGATGTGCTCCAGCGCCGCCTCGGGCGACGGCAGGTAGCTCGCGCGCCGGCCGATCACGACCGCCAGCTCCACCTCCCAGTCCACCTTCTCGGCACCGGGCGGCAGCGGCACGGCGTCGTCCGGGCCGGCGACGGTGTTGGGGTGCTTGAAGAAGATGATCGGCAGGCGCGGCGGCTCGGCACCGGACTCGCGCGCGTGCGCGGCGTAGTTCTGCCCGATGCAGACGACGGCGGCCGGGCGCGCGATCGGCGCCCCTCGGCGGAGCTCGCCGGCGCCGTCGAGCACGGGCAGCTCCCCCGCTGCCAGGGCGCCCCGGGTGCGGGCCACGCCGTCGGCGGCGAGGAACGCGCCGTCGACGTCGGCCGTGAGGGGACGGAGGTCGTAGGTGACGCCGTCGGAGGTGACGGCAGGGATCTCCTGGCCGAGGGGGCCCAGGCGGAGCAGATGCATCGTGTCCTCGTTCTCGGTACGGGTGGGCAGGTGGGGTCAGGACTGCTCGGGCGGGCGCACGCGCAGCTCGTGCATGCCGCCGTCGACTGCGAGCGCCGTGCCCGTGGTGGCGGTGGCGAGCGGGCTGGCGAGGTAGCAGACGGCGTGCGCGACGGCCTCGGGGCTGACCAGCCGGCCCGTGGGCTGGCGAGCCTCCAGGGCGGCGCGCTCGGCGGCCGGGTCGGCGGCGGCGTCGAGGAGCCGGCCCACCCAGGGCGTGTCGACGGTACCGGGGTTGACGCAGGTCACGCGGATGCCCTCGCGCACGTGGTCGGCGGCCATCGCGAGCGTGAGCGCCTGCACGGCGCCCTTGCTGGCGGAGTACAGGGCGCGCTGCGGCAGGCCCGTCCACGAGGCGATCGACGCCGTGTTGACCACCGCGGCGTGCGCGGACTCGCGCAGGTACGGCAGGGCGGCGCGGGTGACACGCACGATGCCGAGCACGTTGACGTCGAGCACGCGGAGCCACTCGGCGTCGTCGTTGTCGGCGACGGTGCCCTGGGCGCCGATGCCGGCGTTGTTGACCACGACGTCGATGCCGCCCAGACGCCGGGCGGCGGCCTCGACCGCGCGGCGGACGGCGACGTCGTCGGTCACGTCGGCGACCTCGCCCGACGCGCCCGCGGGCACGCCGTCGGACGAGCGGTCGATCGCGACGACCTGGGCGCCGCGCTCCAGCAGTGCGGTCACGACGGAGGCGCCGATGCCGGACGCCCCTCCCGTGACGATGGCGCGGACGCCGTCGAACTCAAGGGGTGTGGTCACGGGAACTCCTTCTGGAAAACGGCTACGTTGGCGATTCATCCAATCTATAGCACCGATCTGGGTCGGATCGTAGGGTTCGATCACCTTCTGGACCCGATAGGCTCGACCCACCCGGAGCGATACGTCATACCTCTGCCCTGGCTCCGGGAAACGCGCTCGACGAGGAGTGATCCGCACATGTCCCAGCCGCCGCCCCACCCGGACCGGACCTGGTTCACGGAGGCCAGGTTCGGCCTGTTCGTGCACTTCGGGCTCTACTCCGCCGCCGCCCGGCACGAATGGGTGATGAGCAACGAACGCCGGACCACCGAGGAGTACGAGCGGTACGCGGAGGTGTTCGACCCCGACCTGTTCGACGCCCGTGCGATCGCGCGGGCCGCCAAGGACGCCGGCATGCGGTACGTGGTGCTGACCACCAAGCACCACGACGGCTTCGCCCTGTGGGACTCCGCCGTCAGCGACTACTCCGTCGCGCGCACGCGCGGGCGCGACCTGGTCGCGGAGGTAGCCGAGGCGGTCCGGGCCGAGGGGCTGCGCCTGGGCCTGTACCACTCGCTCATCGACTGGCACCACCCGGACTTCACGGTCGACTACCTGCACCCGCGCCGGGACGACCCCGACGCCCACTCGCTCAACGCGGGGCGCGACATGGCGCGCTACCGCACCTACCTCCACGCCCAGGTGCGCGAGCTGCTCACCGGGTACGGCGCCGTCGACTACGTGTTCTTCGACTACACCTACGCGCACGACCGGGACGGCTGGCGCGGCAAGTACCCCGGCGACTGGGACGCGGAGGGACTGCTCGCCCTGGTCCGCGAGCTGCAGCCGCAGGCCGTGGTCAACGACCGCCTCGGCATCCCGGGCGACCTGGTCACCCCGGAGCAGTACCAGCCGGACGGGCCCATGCGGGACGACGACGGCGCGCTGCTGACCTGGGAGGCGTGCCAGACGCTGAACGGCAGCTGGGGCTACGACCGGGACAACACCCGGTTCAAGGACCCGGACCTGCTGGTGCGCATGCTGGTGGACACCGTGGCCAAGGGCGGCAACCTGCTGCTGAACATCGGCCCGGACGGGCGCGGGGCGATCCCGGCGCGCGACACCACCACGCTCGCGGCGCTCGGCGCGTGGACCCGGCTGCACGGGCGCGCGGTGCACGGGGCGGGGCCCGCCGACCCCGCCCTGGTCGAGGCACTGGCGCCCGGCCTGCCGCCCGGCGTGGTGCTCACGCAGCGCGCCGACCGGCTGTACCTGCACCTGTTCGCGTGGCCGTTCGCGCACGTGCACCTGCGCGGGCTCGGCGACCGGGTGCGGTACGCGCAGCTCCTGCACGACGGTTCGGAGCTGCGGGCCACCCGCACCGACCCCGGCCAGAAGGCGTGGAACACGACGCCCGGCGGGCAGCCGCCGGGCACCCTGACGCTGCACCTGCCCACGGCGCGGCCCGACGTCGCCGTACCGGTGGTCGAGCTGTTCCTCTGAGCCGGTCGCCGGCCGGCCCGATGAGTTCCGGCCGGCGCCGTCGTCGAACGGGCATGGACACGAAAAAAGCCCTGCGCCCCGCCGGACCGTCAGGAAGGATCGGAGCATGAGCGCCACGGACATGCCCCACTGGAAGCGGAACGTCGGGCTGTTCCTCACCGGTCAGACCATCTCGTTGCTCGGTTCGATGCTGGTCCAGTTCGCCGTCATGTGGCACCTGACCATCGAGACCCGGTCCGGTTCGGTGCTCATGCTGAGCATCGTGTTCGGCATGCTGCCGCAGGCGTTCATGTCGATCTTCGGCGGCGTCTGGGCCGACCGGCACTCCCGCAAGCTCCTGATCATCGGCGCGGACACCACCATCGCCGTGGTCACGCTGGGCCTGGCCCTGCTCATGCTCAGCGGCGTGGACGACCTGTGGGTCATCTACGTGGCGCTGGCCGTGCGCTCGGTGTTCGCGGGCATCCAGACGCCCGCGGTGAGCGCGATGATCCCCCAGATCGTGCCGGCCGACCAGCTCATGCGGGTCAACGGGATGTTCCAGTCGATCCAGTCGGGCATGATGCTGCTCGCCCCGGCCCTGGCCGCCGCGATCTACGCGTCCTTCGACATCGTCGCGGTGTTCTTCGTGGACGCGGCCACCGCGCTCATCGGCGTCGGGCTGCTCGCCCTGGTCACCGTGCCGCGCCTGGTCCGGGCCGACGGCGCGGACGGGCCCGTCAGCTACTTCGGCGACCTCGCGGCCGGCGTGCGCTACATCGGCGCCAACGCCCCCGTGAAATGGCTGGTCGCGCTGTTCGCGCTGGTCATGTTCCTGGTCGGTGCGCCGAGCTACCTCACGCCGCTGATGGTCACCCGCACGTTCGGCGACGAGGTGTGGAAGCTGACCGCCAACGAGCTGTTCTGGGGCGGCGGCATGCTGCTGGGCGGCATCATCATGGCGACCGTCGGGCCCCGGATCACCCGCCGGGTGCGGCTGATGGTCGGCTCGGTGATCCTCACGGGCGTGCTGGTCGCCGGCCTGGGCCTGTCCACCAACATGTGGGTGTTCTTCGCGCTCGGCCTGCTGATCGGCATCATGTTCGCCGCACTGAACACACCGGCGTTCACGATCATCCAGGAGCGCGTGGAGCCGGAGATGCAGGGGCGGGTGTTCGGGTTCGTGGGGATCGTGATCACGGTCGCCATGCCGCTCTCGATGGTCGTGTTCGGGCCGCTGGCCGACCAGTTCTCCGTCGAGTCGCTGCTCGTCCTGGCCGGCGTGCTGCTGGTCGTGGTGCTGGGCGCGATCCTCGCGGTGCCGGCGGCGCGCCGGTCGCTCGCCGAGATCGACCGGGCGCCCGAACCTGCCGGGGACGAGAGCCAGGCGGCGGCCGCTGTGCCCCAGGACACAGCGGACCTGCACTGATGCCGTGACAGGATGGACGGGTCCTCTGACCGTCACCCGACCGTGCGGAAGGTTCCTGTGAGCGCTCCGAAGATCTATGCCCTGCACGAGAACCCCGAGTGGTTCCCGCCGTTCGCCGAGGCCTTCGCGGCCGAGGGTGTCGAGTACGAGGAGTGGGTGCTGACCGACGGCGTCCTGGACCTGGACGAGGCGCCGCCGGAGGGCGTCTTCTGGTCGCGCATCTCCGCCAGCAGCCACACGCGCGATCACGGCCTGACCAAGGACTACTCGCGTGCCGTGCTGTCCTGGCTGGAGGCGTACGGCCGCCGCACGGTCAACGGCCGCCGGGTGCTGGAGCTCGAGATGAGCAAGGTGGACCAGCTCACGGCGCTGCGGGCCGCGGGGATCGACACGCCGCGCACGGTGGCCGCCGTCGGGCGGGACCAGGTGCTCAAGGCCGCCCAGGGCTTCCCCACGCCGTTCGTCACCAAGCACAACCAGGGCGGCAAGGGCCTGGGCGTGCGCAAGTTCGACTCGTTCGAGGACCTCGCCGAGCACCTCGCGTCCGACGACTACGAGGAGCCCGTGGACGGCATCACGCTGATCCAGGAGTACGTGGTGGCGGCGGACGGCGGCATCACCCGCGTGGAGCTCGTCGGCGGTGAGCTGGTCTACGCCGTCCGCGGCGACACCGAGCGTGGCGGGTTCCAGCTCTGCCCGGCCGACGCGTGCGCCGTCGACCCGGTCACGGGCCGGCCCATCCCGCCGGTCGGCGCCACCGTCTCGATGGCGCCCGACGACGAGTGGGGCCTGTTCTCCGAGCGCGAGGGCTACGACGACCCGGTCGTGGAGCGGTACCTGGCGTTCATGGAGCGGCACGGCATCGAGGTGGCCGGCATCGAGAACATCCGCACGGCCGACGGCCGGGTGCTGACGTACGACGTGAACACCAACACGAACTACAACAGCGACGTCGAGCGGGGCACGGCGAAGTCGGGCCCGCGCGAGATCGTCCGCCACCTGGCCCGGGTGCTGACGGAGACGTACCCGGCCTGACGGCGCGGGCGCGACCGACGGTGCGCTTCTACCCAGTCATTGCGCGCCGAAAGCAGCGTGTTCTCGGGCGCAATGACTGGGTAGAAGCGCACTTCGGCGGAGCGGCAGGACGGGCGCCGCCGGGGTCAGGCGAAGGCGAAGAGCGGGCCGAAGGCGACCACCACGATCGCCGCCCAGATCCCGTAGACCGGGAGGTATCCCGTCTGCCAGCGCTCGATCGCGCCGAACGTGCGGTGACCGCGCACGAACCCGAGGGCGAGCCAGGCCGCCCAGCCCAGGTGCACCAGCAGCACGAGGTTGAGCCCCAGCGCCGCGACCTTGTTGGCGGTGAACCCGAACTCGGCGATGCGGGTGAGCATGGCGGTCAGCGCCACGGCGTCCACCGCGAGCGCCGCGCCGACCAGCACGAGCTGCAGCCAGTCGAAGATCCCGGGCGGCGCCAGCGGGTCGCGCGCCGAGATCGAGTACAGCAGCAGGAACAGGACCAGCACGAGGATCGCGTCCATCAGGATGAGCAGCTCGCGGTCCACCGCCGTGAGCGGCCCGTTGACGAGCAGCGCGACGAACAGTGCGACCAGCATGACGATCGTCAGCGGCGTGAAGACCCGGGTGAGCACCGGCGCGATGTTCTCGACGACGTTCTTCTTGGCCTCGACGAGCCACGCCCCCACCAGCAGGGCGCCCGGTACGGCGAACGGCAGGAGCCAGTCGGCGAGGAACGGTTCGAAGTCCACGCCGACCAGGCTCAGGGTGCCGAACGTGAGCCCGATGAGCAGGCCCCCACCGAGCTGGATGAGCGCGAGGTAGATGATCAGCTCGCCCGTGAACCGCACGTAGTCCATGCGCCGGGCGCCCGAGCGCCAGGCACCGCCGGCATACAGCGCGCCCATGAGCAGCCAGAGCACCACGGGGGTGTGGCTGATCGCGAGGAAGAGCGTCATGCCCGGCTCGTCGTGAGGGCCCGGCTCGAACGGGTAGAGGTTGACCACCAGGGCGAGCGCGGCGGTCGCGGCGAGCAGGGTGGCGCTCACGCGCCACGGCACGCGCCGCTTCCACACGAAGTAGCCCGCGAGGAACGGCAGGACGGCGAAGACGGCGTTGCGGACCAGCACGAGGTCGTCGCCCACGGCGGCGTCGAGCAGGATCTTGACCCAGATGCCCGAGGCGACCGCGAGCGCCAGGACCACGCCGAGCTCACGCCAGCGGCTCGTGTCGCCGGGCTCCTCGGGGACCAGGACGAGCTGCTTCCAGAGCCGGTCGGAGTGCTCGCGGGCGAACTCCCGCGAAACGTCGTCGAGGTTGCCCATGCGCTTGACCGCGACGAGGAACGCCTCGTCGTCGTCGAGCCCGCCGGCGGTGAGGTCGGCGACCTGGCCGCGCAGGTGGTCCTCCATCTCGTCGACGTCGGCCGCCGAGATGGCGCGCCGTCGCCGGACGTAGCCGCGCCACTGGTCGATCTGGTCCTCCAGGGCGGCGTGTCCCGCGCGTTCGGGGGCGGCCGGGTTCTGCTCGCTCATCAGGCCCATCCCTCCGCGACGGCGGGACCGGGCTGGGCGTCCTGCCAGACCTGCTTGAGCGCGTCGGAGACGACGGCCCACTGCTGCCGCCGCTCCGCGAGCGCCTCGCGCCCGGACGGGGTGATCGCGTAGTGCTTGCGCCGCCGCCCGACGTCGGAGGTGCCCCACGTCGCCCTGACGTACTCCAGGCGCTCGAGCCGGTGGAGCAGGGGGTAGAGCATGCCGTCGGTCCACTCCATGCGGCCGCCGGAGAGCTCGTTGACGCGTTTGAGGATCGCGTAGCCGTACGACTCGCCGTCGGCCAGGATGCCGAGGACGAGCGGCGTGGCCGACGCCGCGACCAAGTCCTTGTCGATGTGCACCTGCACTCCTATGCCTAGTGCTGCTAGGGATGCTTACCCTAGCAGCACTAGGCATAGGAGTCCTAGGCCCTATCTCCGGGGTGCCGCCCGGCGCCGTGGCGCCGCGGCCCGGTAGGGCGACACCGTCGGCTCGTCGTCGAGCCAGTAGCGCCACGGGTACAGGTCCGCACGGCCGCCGTCGCCGCTCACCCCCACCCGGGGCCCGGACAGCACCGTGCGGGTCGGCGCCACGCCCGAGCCCTCGGCGCCCGGCACCGGTACCGAGAGCACGACCGCGCCCTCCGGGTCGGTGACGTCGGCGCCGTCGTCGGCCAGGTCGAGCGCCAGTGCTACCGCGAGGCGGGCGGGGCCGCGGGCCAGGTCGCGATCGGTCCGGGCCACGCCGCCGGCGAGCCGGCGCGTGCGGGCGAGCGCGACGCCGTCGGGCCCGGGTCCCGTGACCTCCCCCGCGCGCAACAGCACCGCGGACGCCGTGCCCGCCGGCCCGCAGACGACGTTGGCGCAGTGGTGCAGGCCCAGGTGCCGGTACACGTACAGGCGGCCGGGCTCGCCGAACATCGTGGCGTTGCGCCTGGTCAGGCCGCGGAAGGCGTGCGAGCCGGGATCGGTGGGGCCGTCGTAGGCCTCCACCTCGGTGATGCGCAGCGTCACCGTGCCCTCGGCCGTGCGCCGGCTCAGGGTGGCGCCCAGCAGGTCGCGGGCGACGTCGACCACGGGGCGGACGAAGAACTCGCGGGACGGGACGGTCATGGGGTGATCACTCGGGTGGCTCCTGGGCTGTCGGATCAAGGTGGCCCGCGGGGGTGGGTTGCTGGCGGTAGACATTGTCTACTGTCAGCAACCCACCCCCGCGGGCCACCTTCTCTCACCGCACGATCGGACGTCTCCTGCTCACACCGGCCGGCCGAAACCGTCCAGCCGCAGGTCTGCCCGCTCCCGCGTGCCCTCCCGCGCGTAGTGCTCCGCCTCGTCCGCCATCCAGCGCAGCCAGTGCTCGCGCGCGGCGGCGCCGTCGCGCTCCAGCCCGCGGCGCAGCCGCTCGGCGTCGTCCGCCTCGACCCAGACGCGGAACGCGCCGAGCGCGTCCACCTGGCGCGCGCCCGCGCCACAGCCCTCCACCACGAGGTGGGCCGACGGCGGCACGTCGTGCCACTCGGCCCAGGCGCCCGCCACCCAGTCGTAGCGCCGGTACCGGACCCGCTCCCCCGCGGCCAGCGGGTCCAGCACCCAGCGGCGGAGGTTCGCTGCGCCGCCGTCGGGGCCGGCGGCCCAGCCCTCGTAGAGGTCGTCCATGTGGATCACCGGGGCCTCCAGCGCGTCGCCGAGCTGCGCGGCCAGGGTCGTCTTGCCGGACCCGGCGGGCCCGTCGACGACGACGAGCCGTGCGTCAGCGTCCCGCACCTGCTCGAGCAGGTCCCCCAGCACACCAGGCGATACGGTCATCCACCCTCCTGACGTCGGTGCACCACCGGCGCGAACCGCCGGCGGACGGGCTACTTCGGCTCCGCCCAGAAGCGGAACTCCGTCGAGCGCTCCTTGGCCGCCTCGATCTGCTCCGCGACCCGCACCGGGGCGGTACCGCCGACGCCGTCGCGCGAGGCGAGCGAGCCCTCGACCGAGAGCACCGTGCGCACCTCGGGAGTGAGGTGCTCCGAGATCTTGGCGAGGTCCTCGTCGGACAGGTCCCACAGCTCGATGCCACGCGCCTCGCACTCCTGCACGCAGGCGCCGGCCACCTCGTGCGCCACGCGGAAGGGCACGCCCTGGCGCACGAGCCACTCGGCGATGTCGGTGGCGAGCGAGAAGCCCTGCGGCGCGAGCTCGGCCATGCGGTCGGTGTCGAACACCATGGTGCGCACCATCCCCGAGAACGCCGGGAGCACCGTCGTCAGCGTCGCCACCTGGTCGAACACCGGCTCCTTGTCCTCCTGCAGGTCGCGGTTGTACGCGAGCGGGAGGCCCTTGAGCGTGGTGAGCAGACCGGTGAGGTCGCCGATCACGCGTCCGGCCTTGCCGCGCGCGAGCTCGGCGATGTCCGGGTTCTTCTTCTGCGGCATGATCGAGGAGCCCGTGGACCAGGCGTCGTCCAGGCGGACGAACCCGAACTCCTTGGTGTTCCAGAGGATGATCTCCTCCGCGATGCGCGACAGGTCCACGGCGATCATCGCCGCCACGAACGCGAACTCCGCCGCCACGTCCCGCGAGGCCGTGCCGTCGATCGAGTTCTCGACCGGTCCGCCCTCCAGGCCCAGGTCGGCGGCCACGGCCGCCGGGTCCAGGCCGAGCGACGATCCCGCCAGCGCACCCGAGCCGTAGGGCGACGTCGAGGCACGCACGTCCCAGTCCAGGAACCGGTCGACGTCGCGCAGCAGCGGCCAGGCGTGCGCCAGCAGGTGGTGCGCCAGCAGCACGGGCTGGGCGTGCTGCAGGTGGGTGCGCCCCGGCATGGGGGCGTCGCCCGCGGCGACGGCCTGCGTGATGAGCTCGTCCACGAGGTCGAGCACCTGCGCCCCGATCGTGCGGGCCTGGTCGCGCAGGTAGAGCCGCACCAGCGTGGCGATCTGGTCGTTGCGGGACCGTCCGGCGCGCAGCTTGCCGCCCAGCTCGTCCCCGGCGCGCTCCAGCAGGCCGCGCTCCAGGGCGGTGTGCACGTCCTCGTCGTCCAGCACCGGCAGGAACGCGCCCGAGGCCACGTCCTGCTCCAGCACGTCCAGCGCGTCGATCATCCGGGCGAGCTCCGGCTCGGTGAGCAGGCCCGCGCCCGCCAGGACGCGGGCGTGCGCCCGCGACCCGGCGATGTCGTAGGGCGCGAGCCGCCAGTCGAAGTGGGTGGACTGGGACAGCGCCGCGAGCTCCGGCGAGGGGCCGCCGGCGAACCGGCCGCCCCAGAGGGCCACCTTCTCGCCGCTGCGGCCCCCCACGGTGCCGGACCCGCGCGCGGCGACGTCCTTGCCGTCGTCGCTCACAGCGCGCCCGTGCTCAGGTTCGCCGGGGCGCCCAGGTCCACGCCGTTGCCGAACTTCTCGTCGCGGGCGGCGGCGAGCTTCGCCGTCAGGCCGTAGATCTCGATGAAGCCGCGGGCCTGCGACTGGTCGAACGAGTCGCCCTCGTCGTAGGTGGCGAGGTTGAAGTCGTACAGCGACTGCTCCGACCGGCGGCCGGTGACCGTCGCCCGGCCGCCGTGCAGCACCATGCGGATGTCGCCCGAGACGTACTTCTGGGTGTCGTCGATGAACACGTCGAGCGACTTCTTCAGCGGCGAGAACCACATGCCGTCGTAGACCAGCTCGCTCCAGCGCTGCTCGACCTGGCGCTTGAACCGGGCCTGCTCCCGCTCGATCGTCACGTTCTCCAGCTCCTGGTGCGCCGCGATCAGCGCGATGGCACCGGGGGCCTCGTAGATCTCGCGGGACTTGATGCCCACCAGGCGGTCCTCGACGATGTCGATCCGGCCCACGCCCTGCGCACCGGCGCGGCGGTTCATCTCCTGGATGGCCTGCAGCGGGGTGACGGCCACGCCGTCGATCGCCACGGGGACGCCCTGCTCGAACGTGATGATGACCTCGTCCGCCACCGGCGGGAACGTCGGGTCGTCCGTGTAGGAGTAGACGTCCTTGGTGGGCTCGTTCCAGATGTCCTCGAGGAAGCCCGTCTCCACGGCGCGGCCCCACACGTTCTGGTCGATCGAGAACGGGTTCTTCTTCGTGGTCGCGATCGGCAGGTCGTGCTTCTCCGCGTAGTCGATGGCCTTCTCGCGGGTCAGGGCCAGGTCGCGCACGGGCGCGATCGACTTCAGGTCCGGGGCCAGCGAGGTGGTGGCCACCTCGAACCGCACCTGGTCGTTGCCCTTGCCGGTGCAGCCGTGCGCCACGGTGGTGGCCCCGAACTGGCGGGCCGCGCGCACCAGGTGCTTGACGATCACGGGCCGCGAGATGGCCGAGACCAGCGGGTAGCGGTCGAGGTACATGCCGTTGGCCCGCAGCGCGGGCATGCAGTACTCGGCCGCGAACTCGTCCCGCGCGTCGGCGACGTACGCCTCGACGGCGCCGCAGTCCAGGGCACGCTTGCGGATGACGTTCATGTCCTCGCCACCCTGGCCGACGTCGACGGCCACGGCGACCACCTCGGCCCCGGTGGCCTCGGCGATCCAGCCGATGGCGACGGAGGTGTCCAGGCCGCCCGAGTAGGCGAGCACGACGCGTTCAGTCATGATTGACGTTCTCTTTCCGGTGGTGGTGTTCAGGTGCGATTGTGGTGGTCGTCAGGCGCTGAGCGCGAGAAAGCGCTCCGCCAGCGCGGACCCGTCGGCATCGCGCGCGATGACGAGGATGGTGTCGTCCCCCGCGATGGTCCCGAGCATCCCGGGGAACACGGAGTGGTCGATGGCCGAGGCGAGCAGGTTGGCGGCCCCCGGCGGCGTGCGGAGCACGACGAGGTTGCCCGACGACTCGGCCGAGACCAGCAGCTCCTTGGCGAGCCGGGCCAGCCGGGCGGACAGGTACTCCTCGCTCGCGTCCGACTGGGCGCTGCGGTCGCCGCCCTCGCCCGGCACGGCGTAGACGAGCGAACCGTCCGAGCCACGGACCTTCTCGGCCTGGAGCTCGATGAGGTCGCGCGACAGCGTGCCCTGGGTGACGCTCACGCCGTCGGCCGCCAGGGCGTCGGCGAGCTCAGCCTGGGAGTGGATCGCGCTGCGGCTGACCACCTCCTTGATCCGGGCGTGCCGGGCCGCCTTGGTGGTGGCGGTCGTCGCCGTCTGCCGCACGGCCATCAGTCCTGCTCCAGCAGCCAGGTCAGCAGCGCCTTCTGCGCGTGCAGCCGGTTCTCGGCCTCGTCGAAGACCACGGACTGCGGGCCGTCGATCACCTCGGCGGTGATCTCCTTGCCGCGGTAGGCCGGCAGGCAGTGCAGCACCAGCGCGTCCGGGGCGGCCAGGGCGAGCAGCTCGGCGTTCACCTGGTAGTCCCAGAACGGCTTGGCCCGCTCCTCCGCCTGCGCCTCGTCGCCCATCGACACCCAGGTGTCGGTGGCCACGACGTCGGCCCCGGCCACGGCCTCCTTGGCCGACGTCGTCACGGTCACCGAGCCGCCCGTCGTCGCGGCGATCTCGCGCGCCCGGGCGACCACCGCGGCGTCGGGCAGGTAGCCCTCGGGCCCCGCGATGCGCACGTGCAGGCCCGCCGTGACGCCGCCGAGCAGGTACGAGCTGCCCATGTTGTTGGCGGCGTCACCCACGTAGGCGAACGTGGTGCCCGGCAGGGCGTCCAGCCCGCGGTGCTGCGCGATCGTGAGCAGGTCCGCGAGGATCTGGCACGGGTGGAACTGGTCGGTGAGGGCATTGACCACCGGCACGCGCGAGACGGACGCCATCTCCTCGATGCGGTCCTGCCCGAACGTGCGCCAGGCGATCGCGGAGACCTGCCGGTCCAGCACCCGGGTGGTGTCGGCGACCGACTCGCGCACCCCGATCTGCGCGAGGTTGCCGTCCACCACCAGCGGGAAGCCGCCGAGCTCGGCGATCCCCGCCGCGAACGACACCTGGGTGCGCAGCGTGGGCTTGTCGGTGATGAACGCGACGGCGCGCGGGCCCTCCAGCGGCCGGCGGGCGTACCGGTCGGCGCGCAGGGCGAGGCCCAGCTCCAGGACGGCCTTCTGCTCGGCGGGCGTCAGGTCGTCGTCGCGCAGGAAGTGGCGGGTCATGCGAGGTCCTCCGTGGACGTGACGGGCGCGAGCGAGGCGAAGAAGCGCGCGGCCTCCGTGGCCTGCTCCGGGGTGAGGATCAGCGGCGGGGCGAGGCGGATCGCGTCGGGTGCCACCGCGTTGACGATGAGCCCGGCCTCCAGCGCGGCCGCGGCCACCTGCGGCGCGACCGGCTCGTTGAGCACGACGGCGAGCAGCAGCCCACGCCCGCGGACCTCCTTGACCAGCGGGCCGCCGGCCATCTCGATCTCCTGGCGCAGCAGCGCACCGACCTCGCGCACGTTGGTCAGCAGGCCGTCCCGCTCGATCACGCCGAGCGTCGCGAGCGCCGCGGCCGCGGCCACGGGGTTGCCGCCGAAGGTGCTGCCGTGCTGACCGCGGCCGAGCAGGCGGGCGGCGTCGCCGTAGGCGATCACGGCGCCCACGGGGAAGCCGCCGCCGAGACCCTTGGCGACCGTGACGACGTCCGGCACGATGCCCCCGCCGATCTCCGGCTGCTGGTAGGCGAACCACGAGCCGCACCGGCCCACGCCGGTCTGCACCTCGTCCAGCACGAGCAGCGCGCCGTGCGTCCTGGTCAGGCGGCGTGCGGCCGCGAGGTAGCCCGGCGGCAGCGGCCGTACGCCGGCCTCGCCCTGCACGGGCTCGACCACCAGGGCCGCGACCTCGCCGCGCTCGGCGATCGCCTGCGGCGTGAACGCCGCGTCCAGGGCGCTCAGGTCCCCGAACGGCAGGTGCTCGACACCGCCGGGCAGCGGCTCGAACGGCTCGCGGTAGGCGGCCTTGGCCGTCAGCGCCAGGGCGCCCATGGACCGGCCGTGGAAGCCGCCCTCCAGGGCGAGCACGCGCGTGCGCGTGCCCACGCCGGACGACGCCGCCACCCGCCGCGTCATCTTGAACGCCGCCTCGACGGCCTCGGTGCCGGAGTTGGTGAGGAACACGCGGGAGCCGTCCGGCGCCTCGGCGATCCGCAGCAGGGTCTCCGCCAGGGCGATCTGGGCGGGCGTGCCGAAGAAGTTGGAGACGTGGCCCAGCGTGCCGAGCTGCGCGCTGATCGCCGCCGTCAGCGTCGGGTGCGCGTGGCCCAGTGCGTTGACCGCGATGCCCGCGAGCAGGTCGAGGTAGCGCTTGCCGTCGGCGTCCCACACGTAGGCGCCCTCGCCGCGCACGAGGACGCGCTGCGGCGGGCCGAACGTGTCCATGACGGCGCCGGTGTAGCGCTCGGTCCACGCGGCGACGGAGCCCTCTGCCGCCAGTGCCGAACCCTCGGTGGGGACGAGCGTGCTCATGCCGTGACACCTTCCTCTGCGGCCGGGGCCGGCACGACCATCGTGCCGTTGCCCCGCGTGGTGAAGACCTCCAGCAGCACGCTGTGCGGCTGCCGTCCGTCGATGACCGTCGCGGCCGGGACGCCGCCCTCGACCGCCCGCAGGCACGCCTCCATCTTGGGCACCATGCCGGCCTCCAGGCTCGGCAGCAGGGCCGACAGCTCGGGCGCCGCGATGCGCTGCACCAGCGACCCCTTGTCGGGCCAGGCCGTGTAGAGGCCCTCGACGTCGGTCAGGACGATGAGCTTCTTGGCGCCCAGGGCCACCGCGAGCGCCGAGGCCGCGGTGTCCGCGTTGACGTTGAGCACCTGGGTCGGGTCGTCCTTGTCGGGGGCGATCGTGGAGACGACGGGGATGCGCCCGGCCTCCAGCAGGTCCTCCACGGCGCGCGGGTCCACCTGGACGACGTCGCCCACGAGGCCCACGTCCACGGGCTCGCCCTGCACGACCGCGTGCCGGCGCTCGGCCCCGAGCAGGCCGCCGTCCTCCCCGGACAGGCCGACGGCGACGGGGCCGTGGGCGTTGATCAGGCCCACGAGCTCCCGGCTGACCTGGCCCGTGAGGACCATGCGGACCACCTCCATGGCCTCCGGCGTGGTGACGCGCAGGCCGCCCTTGAACTCCGAGGCGATGCCGAGCCGGTCGAGCATGGCGTTGATCTGCGGTCCCCCGCCGTGCACCACGACGGGCCGCAGGCCCACCTGCCGCAGGAACACCATGTCCTGCGCGAAGGCGGCCTTGAGCTCGGCGTCGACCATGGCGTTGCCGCCGTACTTGACCACGACGAGCGCACCGGAGAACTCCTGCAGCCACGGCAGGGCCTCGATGAGCACCTCGGCCTTCTGGTCGGGCCGCAGCCCGTTGACGACGTCGCTGCTCATGAGCTGTACGCGCTGTTCTCGTGGACGTAGTCGTGCGTGAGGTCGTTGGTCCAGAGCGTGACCTCGGTGGCCCCGGCGTGCAGGTCCACGGTGATGGTCACGTCCCGGGAGGCGGCCATGTCCACCTTCTCGCGCGGCTCGTACGCCCCGCCGGCCTTGCAGACCATGACGCCGTTGACGCTCACGTCGAGCTCGGCCGGGTCGTAGGGGGCGATCTCCTCGGGCACGGTGCCGACCTGCGACAGGATGCGGCCCCAGTTCGGGTCGTTGCCGAAGATCGCGGCCTTGACCAGGTTGGACCGGCTCACGGCGCGGGCCACGGCGAGCGCGGCGTCCTCCGTGGTGGCGTTCGTGACGGTGATGGCGATGTCGTGGGAGGCGCCCTCGGCATCCGCGACGAGCTGGCGGGCCAGGTCCGCGCAGACGGCCGTGACGGCCTCGGTGAGCACGTCGAGATCCGGTGCGACGCCGGAGGCGCCCGACGCCATGAGCACCACGGTGTCGGAGGTGGACATGGCACCGTCGGAGTCGACGCGGTCGAAGGTGACGCGCGTGGCGGCCCGCAGGGCGGCGTCCGCCTCGTCGGCCGGGACGACGGCGTCCGTGGTCACCACGCACAGCATGGTCGCCAGGGCGGGGGCCAGCATGCCGGCGCCCTTGGCCATGCCGCCCACGGTGAAGGTGCCCGCCGGCGTCTCGACGGTGCGCACCGCCGTCTTGGCGACGGTGTCGGTGGTCATGATGGCGGTGGCGGCGGCCTGCGCGCCTGCCGCGTCGGCCGTGAGAGCACCGACGGCGACCGGGATGCCGGCCAGCAGCTTGTCCGCGGCGAGCCGCACGCCGATCAGACCGGTCGAGCCGACCAGCACGTCGATGGCCCCGATGCCGAGCTCGCTCGCGACCTTCTCCGCGGTGGCGTGCGCGTCCTGGAACCCGCCCGGGCCGGTGCACACGTTGGCACCGCCCGAGTTGAGCACGACGGCGCGGGCGACGCCGTCCTTGACCGCCTGACGCGACCACATGACCGGCGCGCCGACCACACGGTTGCTCGTGAACACCGCGGCCGCCGTGAACTCGGGACCGTCGTTGACCACGAGGGCAAGGTCCGGGTTGCCGGAGGCCTTGAGGCCCGCCGTGACGCCGGCGGCACGGAAGCCGCGCGCCGCGGTGACTCCCCCGGCCGGGGTCGCTTCATCGGTCACGGCTCCATCGGTCACGGCGCGACTCCTTCGGTGATGAGGCCGGCGGTCTCCCGCAGGCCGAGGGCGAGGTTCATGGACTGCACGGCGGCGCCCGCGGTGCCCTTGACCAGGTTGTCGATCGCCGTGATCGTGACCACCCGGCGGGCGGCCGCGTCGACGGCCACCTGCACGCAGGCCGTGTTGGCGCCCAGCGTCATGGCGGTGGACGGCCACTGCCCCTCGGGCAGCAGGTGCACGAACGGCTCGTCGGCGTACGCGGTCTCCCACGCGGCCCGGACCTGCTCCGGGGCGGCGCCCTTCGCCAGCGGCGCGGTGGTGGTGGCGAGGATGCCGCGCGACATCGGCACGAGGGTGGGCGTGAAGCTGATGCTCACCTCGGGGGCGCCGGCGGCCAGCAGGTTCTGCCGGATCTCCGGGATGTGCCGGTGCGTGCCGCCCACGGCGTACGGCTGCGCGGAGCCGAGCGCCTCGCTCGCCAGGAGGTGCGGCTTGAGCGCCTTGCCCGCACCCGAGTAGCCGTTGGCCAGCACCGCGACGATGTCGGTGGGCTCGACCACGCCCGCCGCGACGCCCGGCTGCAGGCCCAGGGTCACCGCGGTGACGTTGCAGCCCGGCACGGCGATCCGGCGCGCACCGGCCAGCTTGTCCCGCTGCCGCGCCACGGTGGCCAGGTCGGCACCGGGGGCCTCGGCGCGGATCAGCTCCGGCATGCCGTACGGCCAGGTCCCCGCGTGCGTGGAGCCGTAGAACTGCTCCCACTCGCTCGCGGACTCCAGCCGGTGGTCGGCGCCCAGGTCGATGACCAGGACGTCGTCCGGCAGCTGCGCCGCCACCTGGCCGGACGCGCCGTGCGGCAGCGCGAGCACCACCACGTCGTGCCCGGCGAGCGTCTCCGGCGTGGTGGGCTCCAGGATGCGGTGCGCGAGGCCACGCAGGTGCGGCTGGACCTCACCGAGGCTCGACCCGGCGCTCGCGTGCGCCGTGAGCGTGCCGACCTCGACGAAGGGGTGGGCCGCCAGGAGGCGCAAGGCCTCCCCGCCCGCGTAGCCGGATGCGCCCGCGACGGCGACTCGGATGAGCTGGCTGCTGGACATATTCGGAACTATACATAGTTATGCAGCCGGGCGAAACCTGGCTCTCATGCCCCAGGTCATGCCTCCGCGAGGGGCAGGTACATCACGTGCAGCCCCGTGTACCCGTGCGCCGGTGAGCGGAACGCCCCGGGCACCGTGCCCACGATGCCGAACCCGAGGTCCTGCCACAGGTGCACCGCCGCCGTGTTCGACTCGACCACGGCGTTGAACTGGATGCCGCGAAAACCCTGCTGCCGATGCCAGGCGATCACGTGCTCGCCCAGTGCGCGGCCCACCCCGCGCCCGCGCGCGGCGTCGGCCACCATGAACGACGCCGTGCCCATGTGGGCGCCGTTGCCCGGCCGGTTGGGACCCATCTTGGCCGTGCCGAGCACCTCGCCATCCTCCTCGAGCACCACGGTGGCACCGGGCGGGCGCTCGATCCAGTAGGAACGGGCGGTCTGCTCGTCGATGTCGACGGGGTAGGTGTAGGTCTCGCCCGCGCGGCACACGGCCTCGATGATCGGCCACACGGCAGGCCAGTCGGACTCGGCGAAGGGGCGGATGTCTCGGCTCACCCGGCACAACCTACCCGCGGGCGGGGCGCTGGTTAGGCTCGGTGCATGCACGCAGTCGTAGCCCGTGAGGCGGGCGGCCCCGAGGTCCTGTCGTACACCGAGCTCCCCGACCCGACGCCGGGCCCCGGACAGCTCCTGGTCCGCGTCGCCGCCGCAGGGGTGAACTTCATCGACACCTACCGCCGCGCCGGCGTGTACCCGATGCAGTACCCGCACGTGGTGGGGGCCGAGGGCGCGGGCACCGTGGAGGCGCTGGGCGACGGCGTCACGGGCTTCGCCGTCGGCGACCGCGTGGCCTGGCACGAAGGCCCCGGCTCGTACGCGGAGCTCGTCGCCGTCGACGCCGCGGGCGTGGTGCACGTGCCCGAGGGCCTCGACCTGACCCTCGCCGCCGCACTGCCCCTGCAGGGCATCACGGCGCACTACCTGGTGCGGTCCACGTTCGAGGTGCAGCCCGGGCACGACGTGCTGCTGCACGCGGGCGCGGGCGGCGTGGGCCTGCTGGCCACCCAGCTCGCCGCCGGGCGCGGCGGGCGGGTGCTGACCACGGTCTCCACCCCGGAGAAGGCGGCGCTGTCGTCGGCCGCCGGCGCCGCGCACACCATCGACTACGCCGCGATGTCCGACATCACCGCAGAGCTGCCCACAGTGGTGCGCGAGCTCACCGACGGCCAGGGCGTGCACGTCGTGTACGACGGCGTGGGCGCCTCCACCTTCGAGGCGTCCCTGGCGTCCCTGCGCCCGCGCGGGATGCTCGTGCTGTTCGGCGGCTCGTCCGGCCAGGTGCCGCCGTTCGACCCGCAGCGCCTCAACAAGGGCGGCTCCCTCTACCTCACGCGACCGACGATCGCGCACTACGCCCTCACGCGCGCCGAGCTCGAGTGGCGCACGTCCGAGGTGCTGGGAGCGGCGGCGTCGGGTGACCTGGACGTGCGCGTGGGGGCGACCTACGCGCTGTCCGACGCGGCCGAGGCACACGCGGCACTGGAGGGACGGGCGACGACGGGCAAGGTGCTGCTGGTGCCCTGAGCCTGGGCGCGCCCGGACCGTGCGGGCGGGCATGCGGGCTGCGGTGCGGGGTGGGGGTTGGGGGTCGGTGTCGGCGGTAGTGCGGGGGTCGATGGCTTGCGTTGAGGTCGGCAGCTTGCGTCGGCGTGGTCGGCGTCGGCGGCAGTGCGGGGCCGGCGGCCGGGTCGAGGTCGGCGACTCGCGTCGAGGTCGGCAGCACTGCCGGAGCGGCAGCCGGGTCGAGGACGGCAGCATTGCCGGAGCGGCAGCCGGGTCAAGGTCGGCAGCATTGCCGGAGCGGCAGCCGGGTCAAGGTCGGCAGATTGCGTCGGCGTGATCGGCGTCGGCAGCACTGCCGGGCCGGCGGCCGGGTCGAGGACGGCGACTCGCGTCGAGGTCGGCAGCTTGCCTCGAGGGCGGCAGTTTGCCTCGAGGTCGGTACAGGCCTGTGCCGACCTCGAGGCAAACTGCCGACTCCGCGCTGCAAACTGCCGACCGCGGGGCAAGATCGCCACCCAGTCGCCACGCCACCCAGTCGCCACGCCACCCGGTCGCCACGCCACCCGGTCGCCACGCCACCCGGTCGCCACGCCACCCGGTCGCCACGCCACCCGGTCGCCACGCCACCCGGTCGCCACCTGGTTGCCGGACGGTCGCGGCGCAGTCGCCGGGCCGCCGCCGGACCGCCGCCGGGCGGTCGCCACCCAGCCGCCACCCAGCCGCCGGACGGACGCCGGACGGACGCCGGACGGCGTCGGGAAGCGACCGGCACCGGTCTGCCGAAAGAGGCCTCGAACCGATCCAACGTTGGACCTCAGGACCCCTGACACACACGCAGGGCTTTACAGAGATCCGCGCGATGGCGACAATTCACCCGTCCATCTGTTCCAGCCCGGAGGTTCAACGTGGTACTTCCCCGCTTCTCCCGTGCCCTCGCGGCCGGGGCCGCCGTCGCCGCGCTGGCGCTCACCGGCCTCACGACCGGCTCGGCCGCCGCAGCACCCACCGTCACACCTGGCGCCGTACCTCCCACAGCGCTCACCACAGAACTCACCGCAGCACCCGCGGCCGGACCGGCGAGCACACCGGCGGGCGCGTCGCCGGCCGACGACGTCTCCGCGCAGGCGACCGTGAGCCCGAGCCTCGTGCTCGACCGGGACTTCCCCGACCCCGACGTGTCGAAGTTCGGGGACACGTACTACGCCTACGCGACCAACCAGGGCAAGAACCTGCCCTGGGCCACGGCGTCCGACCCGGACGGCCCGTGGACCTTCCAGTCCACGGACGCCCTGCCGACGCTCGGCGCCTGGGCCCAGACGGGCCGCACCTGGGCGCCGGACGTCTCCCGCCGCGCCGACGGCCGCTACCTGCTGTACTACACGGCCTGGCACGCGGCGTCCGGCCGGCAGTGCATCGGCGCCGCGCTGGCCGACTCCCCCGGCGGTCCGTTCGCACCCGTCGGCACCGAGCCGCTGATCTGCCCGCTGGACGCGGGCGGCGCCATCGACGCGTCCAGCTTCACCGACACGGACGGCACCCGGTACCTGGTCTGGAAGAACGACGGCAACGCCATCGGCGCCACCACCTGGATCCATGTGCAGCGCGTCGCGGCGGACGGCATCACCTTCCAGGGCGGCGCCACCCAGGTGCTGCGCAACGACCGGGCGGACGAGGCAGGCATCATCGAGGCGCCTGTCATCACGAAGGTCAACGGCAAGTACGTGCTGTTCTACTCCGCCGGGCCCTACTCGACGAACAGCTACGGCACGAACTACGCCGTCGCGAGCTCGATCACCGGCCCGTACACCAAGGCGTTCCGGTTCCTCATGACCACCGAGTCGCTCGACGGCGCGGTCAGCGGGCCCGGCGGGGCCGACGTGCTGCGCGACGCCGGCGGCGACAAGCTGATCTTCCACGGGCACCGGGACGCGGGCGGACGCGGCATGTACGTCGCGGACCTCGGATGGGCAGGCGAGTACCCGGTGGTGCGGGGCAGCCGGGTGCGCTACGAGGCCGAGCGCGGCACCCTGAACAACTGCTCGGTGCGCGAGAACGCGGCGGGCGCCTCGGACGGCAAGGTCGTGGCGTACATCGACCACGCCGACAGCTGGGTCGACGTCGGCGCGATCTACGTGCCCACCAGCGGCAGCTACACGCTGCACGTCGGGTACGCGAACGGGTCGGCCGTGACGGCGTCGCACACGGTCACCGTGAACGGCGCCGCGGCCGGGTCGATCAGCTACCCGGTGACCGGCTGGGACACCTGGCGCCAGGCCTCGAAGGACATCACGCTCCAGGCGGGCTGGAACACGATCCGCCTGGGCAAGGGCACCGCCTTCACGGAGCTCGACTACATCGAGGCGGCCTAGCCCCGCCTGACATGACACCGTGACACGGGCCCCGGGGACGCCCCCGGGGCCCGTGCCGTCCGCGCCGGGCGTGAGGTATCTTGATGTCAAGATACTCGACGACGAGGAGTTGTGATGCCCGACTGGAACCCCGGCGCCTACCTGCAGTACACGGACGAGCGGTCCCGGCCGTTCACGGAACTGGTCGCCCGGGTGCCCGGCTCCCCCGCCACCGTCGTCGACCTGGGCTGCGGTCCCGGGCACCTCACCGCCGTACTGCGCGCACGCTGGCCACAAGCCCGGGTGACGGGCGTGGACGCCTCCCCGGCCATGATCGAGCGGGCACGCGCCGCCGACCCGGCCACCGAGTACGTGCTCGCCGACCTGAGCACGGACACGCACACCGCCGACCTCGTCATCAGCAACGCCGCGCTCCAGTGGGTACCCGGCCACCGCGAGCTGCTGCCGGCGCTCGCCGACCGGGCCGCGCAGACGTTCGCCTTCCAGGTGCCGGGCAACCACGACGCGCCGAGCCACGTGCTGCTGCGGGAGGTCGCCGCCCGTGCGCCGTACGCCGACGTCGTCGGGCCGGTCGAGCGGCGGGCCACCGCCGACCCGGCCGGGTACCTGGAGATCCTGGCCCGGCCGGGCTGGACCGTGGACACGTGGGAGACCACGTACACGCACGTGCTGCAGGGACCGGACCCGGTGCTCCGCTGGATCTCGGCGACGGGCGCGCAGCCCGCCCTCCATGCCCTGGAGGCCGCGGACCCGGCGCTGCGCGCCCGGTTCGAGGAGGAGTTCGGAGCGGCGCTGCGCGCGGCCTACCCCGAGCAACCCTACGGCACGCCGCTCGCGTTCCGCCGGGTGTTCGCCGTCGCGACCCGCGGCTGAGCCGCGGCCTCCGCCACCGCACCGCCGGTCAGCGGCGCGCCGGCGGCCACGCCCGCTTCCTCGTCCCGCACCGTGACGCCCTGGCTGAGCCGCAGGGCGCTGTTGACCAGGCCAAGATGGCTGAACGCCTGCGGTACGTTGCCGAGCTGACGTCCGGCGGTCACGTCGTACTCCTCGCTGAGGAGGCCCAGGTCGTTGCGCAGCGTGAGCAGGCGCTCGAACAGCGCCACGGCCTCGTCACGTCGTCCGACCCCGTGCAGCGCGTCGACCAGCCAGAAGTTGCACACGAGAAACGTCGACTCGTCGCCGGGCAGCCCGTCCACCCGGTCGTCGGCGTCCGTGTCGTACCGGCGCAGGAGCCCGTCCTGACCCAGCTCGCGCTGCACCGCCTCGACGGTGCCGATCACGCGCGGGTCGTCCCACGGCAGGAACCCGACCTGCCCGATGAGCAGCAGCGCCGCGTCGAGCCCGTCGGAACCGTAGAACTGCGTGAAGGTGTTGCGCACCGGGTCGAACCCGTGGGTGCACACCTCCGCATGGATCCGGTCCCGCGCCGCCCGCCACCGCTCGACCGGTTCGCCCGTCAGACCACCCTCCTCGACGGCGCGTACCGCGCGGTCGAACCCGACCCACGCCAGGACCCGCGAGTGCACGAACGCGCGCTGCGGTCCGCGCACCTCCCAGAGGCCGTTGTCCAGGTCGCCCCAGTGCTCCTCCAGGTGGTCGAGCAGCGCGCGCTGCAGCTGCCAGGCCTCCGGGTCGGTCTCCAACCCGGCCTCGCGGGCGAGGTGGAGAGCCTCCAGCGTCTCGCCCCACACGTCGAGCTGGAGCTGCCCCACGGCGTCGTTGCCGATCCGGACCGGTGCCGAGCCCTCGTACCCGGGCAGCCAGCCGATCGTGTACTCGGGCAGACGCCGCCGGCCGTCGAGCCCGTACATGATCTGCAGGTCGGCGGGGTCCCCCGCGACCGCGCGCAGCAGCCACGCGCGCCACGCGCGTGCCTCGTCGAGGAACCCGGTCCCGACCAGCGCCTGCAGGGTGAACGCGGCGTCACGCAGCCAGCAGTACCGGTAGTCCCAGTTGCGGCTGCCGCCGATGTCCTCGGGCAGCGACGTCGTCACCGCGGCCGTGATGGCGCCCGTCGGGGCGTAGGTGAGCGCCTTCAGGGTGATCAGCGACCGGTGCACGGCCTCGGCCCACGGTCCGGAGTACGTGGACCCGGCGACCCACGACCGCCAGAAGTCCTCCGTCTCGGTCAGCGCCTCGTCGGCGTCCACCGGTTCCTTGGTGGGCAGGTGCGACGCGTGGTGCGTCAGCACGAACGGCACCCGCTCCCCCGGCCCCACCGTGAACCGCGCCCGCAGGACGGAGCCGTCGGCGACGCCGTCGTGCACCATGCGGACCGGGGTGTCGAGGCGGACAGAGTCCGGTCCGGCCACGGCGCGCAGCGCGGCGCCCTCCTCGGTGACCCAGGGCACCACGTGCCCGTAGTCGAAGCGGAGGCGCAGCTCCGTGGTCACCGTGACCGTCCCGTGGACGCCCTCGACGATGCGCACGAGGTCGGCCTGCTCGCCGCGTGGCGGCATCAGGTCGATCACCCGGACCCGGCCCTCCGGCAGGTCCCACTCGGTCTCCAGCACCAGGGTGCCGTCCCGGTAACCACGGCGCGTGCACTCGCCGCCCTGCTCCGGGCCGAGCCGCCACGAACCGTGGGTCTCGTCGCCGAGCAGCGCGGCGAAGCACGCCGGCGAGTCGAACCGGGGCAGGCACATCCAGTCGATGGACCCGTCCCTGCCGACCAGCGCCGCGGTCTGGAGATCGCCGACAATTCCGTAATCTTCGATTCGGAGCGTCATCGGTACCAGGTTAGGTTCGGCCCGGCGCCCCCACCACGGGACGCCGGGCCGGTGCGGGTCAGAACGACGAGGCGTCCATCGCGTACACCCACCGGTAGCCGGGATACTCGCCGAGCGACCAGAGGTAGTCGCGCGTCGGGTCGTACGACAGGTCCTCGGCGCCCACGGTCAGGGCGTTCCCGTGCCGGACGATCGCGCCCGAGGGCGCCACGAAGGTGTGCAGGTCACCGTCGGAGTTCGGGTCCGAGTGGTTCGAGCCGTCGCTCTGCGAGAAGAAGAACTCACCGTTGATCGCGGTGGAGCCCTGCACGCTCTCCAGGTCCGTCCGGTAGGCCTCGGTGGCCTTGATGATGCCGTCCGAGGCGGGCTTGAGGTACCGGTTCGTGTAGTCGATCGGCACCCGGATGGTGCGCACCCGGGCCCCTGCGGCGATGTCGTCCGCGCTGCGGTACTCGCTGACGACCACCGAGTCGGGCGAGCTGGTCCGGTCGAGCGAGACGGACGAGTGCTGCAGCTGCGCGTACCCGCCCACCGTCGAGTCGGTGAACTTCGCGGTCTGCGGCAGCACGTACTTGTAGTCGAACGCATGGTAGGTGCCGTCGGACTGCCGGCCCACCGCGGACGACCGCCCCGTGGAGACCTGCCAGAGGTGGTCGAGGTCGAACACGCGGAAGCCACCGCTCGTGTCCGCGACGTAGAGCAGGTTGCCGTACCACATGATGCCGCCCGCATGGACGTTCACCGGCTTGTACGACGGCGCGCTCGTGGTACCGCTCGGCTCGACCAGCAGGACGTGCCGGTAGGGCGGCGCCGACGTGCTCGCCGACAGGTCCGACACGCTGATGCGGACGCCCTTGTCGATCCCGTCCTCGGCGTGGTCGTACCAGCTCACGAGGTTGAGGCGCTTGCCGTCGTACGTGCCCTCGCCGTAGGCGTCGGAGCTGGTGGTGATGCCCTGCGGGTACCAGTCGCTGGTGTCCTGGTCGCCCGCGTTCCAGCAGTAGTAGGCGGTGCGGTTCGTCACCGACGGGGCGCTGTCACAGCTCGGCGTGCGGTTGGCGTCGGCGGCCACCGCACCCATGGTCACGTTGGGCAGCGCCGCGTCGAGCGCGCCGACCAGGGCCGACGACGTCTGCGACAGCGTGTAGCGGAAGTTGCCCGCGGTGAGCGGTGTCGCGGCGGCCGCGACGGCAGCCTCGGCTGCGGTCGCGGTTGCGGTCTCGGCCTGCGGGGCGGACTGACGTGCGGTGGCCTGGCCCGCGGTGGCGAGCACGACGGCCAGCCCGAGGCTCGCGGCGATGAGTGCGGATCGACGGTGACGGCGCATGCTGGTCTCCTTGCACGAAGGGACGGTTGCCCGCACACCGTATGAAGCGGACATGTCCGTGGGCCAGCAAAAAGTCACCCGGGAGGTGATGACAGCGTTGACAGTCGGTTGCCCGGGTCCTAGGTTCCGTCTGGCGGGGGGCGCGTACAGCTACCACGCCGTGTTCTCGATCAATGACGACTCGAGCAGCGAAGCGGGTGGACCGATGGTGTTCCGAGACCTTGCACGAACCTTGATCACGCTCCTGACGGCGGCCGGGGTCGCCGTCGGCGGCAGCATCACGGCGGGTGCGTCCGCGCGCGCCGCCGACGAGTGGTCGACTGCGTGGACGCAGTCGCAGCAGCGCGCCTCGGGGCTGAGCCCGGAGACGTTCCAGAACCGTTCGGTCCGGGTCGTGACCCGGCTGACGCAGGGCGGCACGGCCCTGCGCGTGCGGCTGCAGAACCAGTTCGGCACCGAGCCCCTGGTCGTGGACGCCACGACCGCAGGGCTGAGCGCCGGGGGTGCCGCCGTCCGGCCCGAGAGCATGCGGACGGTCACCTTCGGCGGTTCGGCCTCGGTGTCGATCCCGGCCGGCGGTGAGGTCTGGAGCGATCCGGTGCAGCTGGCGACGTCGGCCATGGACGACCTGGCCGTGAGCTTCTACCTGGCGAACCCGACCCGGATGATGCTCCACGACCTGGCCGGGCGCACCAACTACTTCTCGGCGCCGGGCGGCGGGAACACGACCACCGACACGTCGGGCGGCGCCTTTCCCGAGTCGCACGGCTGGACCTACCTGGTCAGTGCCGTGGACGTGCTCGGCCCCGACGTGGCCGGCACGGTGGTCGCCTACGGCAGCTCGGTGGTGGACGGCGTGGGTGCGGACAACTGCGGCGTCGGCTGCCCGCCGCCGCCCGTCTTCCAACGCTGGACCGACACGCTCGCGCAGCGGGTGGTGGACGAGCTCCCGCCCGACCGTCAGGTGGCCGTCGTCAACGAGGGCATCTCCGGGACGACGGCGGCCCCGGCGTGCGGCAGCGGCGGGCTGGACGGTGTCTCGCGCCTGGACCGCGACGTGCTGGCGCTGCACGACGTGCGGGCGGTCATCTACTACTACGGGACCAACGACATCGCGAACAACTGCAGCGCCGAGACGATCCTCGCGGCCTACCGGGACACGTTCGCCCGTCTGCGCGCGGCCGGGATCAAGGTGTTCGTCACGCCGATCACGCCGCGGCCCGGCTACACGGCCGAGCAGAACGCGCGGCGCGCCGTCGTGAACGAGTTCGTCCGGGCCGGCGGCAACTGCTCGGGCACGTGCGACGGGGTCTTCGACTTCGACGCCGTGCTGCGGGACCCGCAGAACCCGAACTCCATCTACCCGCCGTACGACACGGGCGACGGGGTCCACGCGAACATCGCCGGGCAGACCGCGATCGCCCGGTCGGTGCCGCTCGGTCGCCTCTGGCGCGCGGTGCTCGCCGGCCGCTGACGGCCGAGGGGCCGTCACCCTTCCCGTGCTGGGAAGGGCGACGGCCCCCACCTACCGACGTCCGGTGCGGCCGGTCAGCGTCCCGTGAGGGCCTGCCTCATCGGGTCGTCGCTGCCCGCCGGCAGCACCCGGAGCCGTCGCGCCGTCGCCGCCGTCCCCTCGGCCGCCACCTGCGCGGCCCGTTCCCTGAGCGAGGCCGGGGTGTCGTCCGACACCCGCAGGAACCACCCGGAGCACGCGTCGAGCTCACCGGCCGCGATGGCGTTCACGACGTCCGTCACGCGCTCGACCGGGGTCCAGTCGGTGCGCCCCTGGTGCAGGGTCATGCCCGTCGACATGTCGGTCCGCACCACGCCGGGAGCGAGCTCGAAGACCCGCAGGCCGTGCCGGAACCCGTCGTCGTGGAGGTTCGCCCCCAGGCGGAGCAGGGCCGTCTTGCTCGCGTTGTACGCCGAGCTGCCGCCGCGCATCTCGTGGGAGCTCGCACCCGAGGCCAGGTCGACGACGCGCCCGCCGCCGCGGGCGATCATGCCGGGCACCACGCAGCGGTCGAAGAGGAACGGCCCGCGGACGTTGGTCTCGAACACCGACCACCACTCGTCCGGGTCCGCCTCCCACAGCGGGTGCTCCGACTCGAGCGCGCCCGCGTTGTTGACCAGCAGGTCGATCGACCCGAGCGCGCCCTCCACCCGGTCGACCGCGGCGCGCACCGCCGCGGCGTCAGCGACGTCGGCGGTCGCCTCGACCGCCGTCACGCCGAGCGCACGCACCTCGGCCGCGACGGACCGCAGCCGGTCCGCGTCCCGCGCGAGCAGGGCGACGTCCAGCCCTGCCCGCGCGAGACCCAGTGCGATCTCCCGGCCGATCCCGCGCGAGGCGCCGGTGACGAGCGCCGTCCGCGCCGGCGGCACCGGGGTGTCGGCAGTGCGGTTCGGCTCAGCCACGCAGCACCGCTCCGACCCGCTCCGCGGCCGACGCCACGACGGCGTCGCGCACCGCACGGACCTCCGGGGCGGACAGGGTCCGGTCCGCGGCCCGCAGCCGGAGCGAGTAGGCGAGGGACTTCTGCCCCGCGCCCACCTGCTCGCCCGTGAAGACGTCGAACAACGCCACCTCTTCCAGCAGGTCGCCGGCACCGGCCACGATGGCCGCCCGCACGGCCTCGGCCGGGACGTCACCGTCGACCACGAACGCGAAGTCCTCCTTGGCGGCCGGGAACGCCGAGACAGGTGTCGCCGCGACGGGCTCCCCCGACGCCGCGCCGACCAGGACGGTCAGGTCCACCTCGAACGCCGCCGCGCGCGCCGGCAGCCCGAGCACCTCGACGACCTTGGGGTGCAGCTCACCGGCGTGACCGACCACCGTGCCGTCCGTCAGCTCCAGCCGCGCGCAGCGTCCCGGGTGCCACGGCATCCGGTCCGTGTCCGGGACCACGACGACCTCGGCCCCGGCCCGCTCGGCCACCAGGCGAGCGGCCGCGAGGGCGTCCTCCCAGCCCGCGGCGCGACCCGCGCCCCACCAGCCCGCGAGCTCGCGCCGGCCGGTCAGGACGCCCGCGACCTGCCGCGGCTGGTCCGGGACAGCGGCCGCGAGGGCCGCAAGCTGCTCGTCGGTGGGCCGGACGCCCCCGGGCAGCGCCGGCGCCGCGGGGGCGCCGGGCGTCGGACGCGTGACCAGGCCGATCTCGTACACGGCGAGGTCGGTCAGACCGCGCGACACGTTGCGGCGCACCGTGTCGAGCAGCGTGACCAGCAGGTTCGTCCGCATGAGCGGCTTGTCGTCGGCCATCGGGTTGACGAGCCGGAGCGAGGCACGCCGCTCGTCGTCGGCCGCCAGCCCCAGGGCGTCGTACTCGGGCGTGCCGACGAACGGGTAGCTGAGCGTCTCGACGAAGCCCGCCTCGGCGAGCGAGCGGGCGACCGAGCGGCGGATGCGCTGCTCGGCGGTGAGCCCGCGGCCGCCCGGTGCGGACGGCAGCACCGACGGCACCTGGTCGTAGCCCTGGATGCGCACGACCTCCTCGACCAGGTCGGCCGGGCCGGCCAGGTCGGGCCGCCACGTGGGCGGGGTGACCGTGAGCACGCTCTCGCCGGCGGGCTCGACCGTCGCGCCGATCTCCTCGAGCGTGCTGCGTACCTGCTCGGGCGTGTACGACACGCCCGAGAGCCGCGTGGGCTCGGAGACCTTGAGCTCGATGGGCTGCGGCCGGGACGCTGCGGTCTCGTCGAGGTCGCTCACGGCCGGGTCGGCGGTTCCCCCGCCCAGCTCGACCAGGAGGTCGACCACGCGCTGCGCCGCGACCGGCGGCAGGAGCGGGTCGACGCCGCGCTCGAACCGCTTGGCGGCCTCGCTGGACAGCTTGTGCCGGCGTGAGGTGCGGGCGACCGTGATCTGGTCGAAGTGGGCCGCCTCGACGAGCACGTCCGTCGTGGTGTCGCTGACCTCCGAGGAGGCCCCGCCCATCACGCCGGCGAGGCCCAGCACCCGGCTGCCCGCGCTGTCGGGCGAGTCGGTGATCAGCAGGTCCTCGGCGTCCAGGGCGCGGTCGACGTCGTCCAGCGTGGTGAGGTGCTCGCCCGGCGCGGCCCGGCGGACCAGGATCGGTGCCGCGACCTTGGCCAGGTCGTAGGCGTGCAGCGGCTGCCCGAGGTCGAGCATCACGTAGTTCGTGACGTCGACCGCCAGCGAGATGGAGCGCATGCCGGAGCCCTCGAGGCGGTGCTTCATCCACGCGGGCGTGGGCGCGGCGGGGTCGATGCCACGCACGACGCGCGTCACGAACCGGTCGCAGCCCACGACGCCGTTGATCGGCGCGTCGTCCTGCACCCGCACCTCGAACCCGTCCGGGGTCGCGGCGGGCTCGGTGCCCGTGGGCAGACCGCGGTCGGTGAACTTCGCGCCCGTGGAGTGGGCGTACTCGCGTGCCACGCCGCGGTAGCTGAACGCGTAGCCGCGGTCGGGGGTCACGTTGATCTCGAGGACCTCGTCGCCGAGGCCGAGGAGCGCGATCGCGTCCTGCCCCGGGGTGAGGTCCGCGGCGTCGAAGCCGTTGCGGGTCAGGACGAGGATGCCGTCGTGGTCCTCCCCGATGCCGAGCTCGCGCACCGAGCAGATCATGCCGTCGGACACGTGCCCGTAGGTCTTGCGCGCGGCGATCGGGAACGGGCCGGGCAGCACCGTCCCGGGCAGTGCGACCACGACGTGGTCGCCCACGGCGAAGTTGTGCGCGCCGCAGACGATGCCCCGCGCACCCTGCTCGTCGTTGTGCTCCGGCCCGACGTCGACCCGGCACCAGTTGATCGTCTTGCCGTTCTTCTGCGGCTCGGGGGTCATCTCGAGCACTCGGCCCACCACGAGGGGGCCGGTCACGGCCGCCCCGTGGATCGCCTCCTCCTCCAGACCCACCTTCACGAGGTCCGCGGCGAGCTGCTCGGCGGTCAGGTCAGCGGGCAGCTCGACGTGGTCCGCGAGCCAGTCCTTCACGATGAGGGGCACTTCAGATCTCCGTCCCGAACTGGGTGGAGAAGCGCACGTCGCCCTCCACGATGTCGTGCATGTCCGCGATCGAGTGGCGCAGCATGAGCGTGCGCTCGATGCCCATGCCGAACGCGAACCCCGTGTACTCCTCCGGGTCCACGCCCGCGGCTCGCAGCACGTTCGGGTTGACCATGCCGCAGCCACCCCACTCGATCCAGCCGGCGCCACCCTTCTTCTGGGGGAACCACAGGTCCATCTCGGCGGACGGCTCGGTGAACGGGAAGAACGCCGGGCGCAGGCGCGTCCTGGCCTCCGGGCCGAACATCGCCCGCGCGAACGCGTCCAGGGTGCCCACGAGGTTCGCCATGGTCAGCCCCTTGTCCACCGCGAGGCCCTCGACCTGGTGGAACACCGGGGTGTGGGTCTGGTCCAGCGCGTCCGTGCGGAACGTACGCCCGGGGCAGGCGACGTACAGGGGCACGCCACGCTCCAGGAGCGAACGCGCCTGGACAGGGGACGTGTGGGTGCGCAGCACGAGGTTCGACTCGGCACCGTCCTGGCCGGCGACGTAGAACGTGTCCTGCATCTGCCGTGCCGGGTGGTCGGGTCCGAAGTTCAGCGCGTCGAAGTTGAACCACTCGGCCTCGACCTCGGGCCCGTCGGCGATCTCCCAGCCGAGGCCCACGAAGAAGTCCGCGATGCGCTCCTGGACCAGCTCGATCGGGTGCCGCGCGCCCGCCGTCGTACGCCGGACCGGGAGGGTGACGTCGACCGTCTCCTCCACGAGCACGCGGGCGTCACGCTCGGCCTCGAGCTCCGCCTGCCGCGACGCGATCGCCTGGTTGATCCTGCCGCGCCGCGGGCCGACCAGCTTGCCGGCCTTCGCCTTGTCAGGGCCGGGCAGCGCGCCGATGGCCCGGTTGGCGAGGGCCAGGGCGCTGCGGTCCCCGGTGTGCTGGGTGCGGACGGACTTCAGGGCGTCGAGGTCGCCCGCCTGGGCGATGTCGTCGAGGGCCGCCTTGACCGCGGCGTCGAGCGCCGCCTCGTCCAGCGGATCGATGGGTGCCTTCTCTTCGGGCGTGGACATGCTTGCCTTCCTGGCGGATTCGGGAGCCGGCGCCGCCCCCTGCCCGGGGACCCGTACCGGCATCTGAAGTCTAGGTGCCCGCCAGGGCTCAGGACGCGTTGTCCACAGGGCAGCTCAGTGCCCGCGCGCAGCGGTGGCCGCGCAGCCCGTGGCGGGCTGCGTAAATCGGCGGGTCAACGGCTGCATGCCGTCATCATTCCATGCCCCCTCGGCGGCCGGCAACGTGGTTCCCGTGGTGCCGTTGCGCAGCGCTTGGCACACTTTTTCGAGTGTCAGCGGCTCGGCGTAGCGTCTGCGATGTCGCCACGGCCGGGGCGGCCCTGGTCCCGGTCGTGGCGACGGCACGCCGAGCTACCCCCGTGCGAAGGAGCGGAGAAAATGTCCCACCACACGCTGAGCGGGAACCCACGGGTCCGTGCGGGTGGCCGCCACGCCGTCCACCGCGTCCAGCAGGATCCGCACGTCGTCGATGCCCACGTCGTCCCTGAGCGGGCCGCTCCGTGCACGGTCCAACAGCGCACCGAGCCGTGCCTCGGTGGTCGCGACGTGCCGCGCCACCTCGTCCGGGTACGCCTCCGCGAAGGGGGCGGCGCAGCTCCGGCTCGCCACCCGGAGCGCGGCCAGCCGCCGCAGCCCGCCGGACAGACCGTGCCACGGGTCCGGATCGCCGAGCGCCGCATCCAGGACCCGCTCGTACTCGGCGGCCGTCTCGGACGTGAGCGTCTTGATCAGGTCGTGCTTGGTCGGGAAGTGCCGGTAGAGCGTGGCCGTACCCACACCCGACCGGCGCGCGACGACAGCCATCGGCACGTCGAGCCCGCCCGCCCGGAACGACGAGTGCGCCACGTCGACGATGCGACGGCGGTTGCGCTCGGCGTCGCGCCGCGGCCGGCCGCCGCGCCCACCGGCCGGTCCGCCGGCCGGGCCGCCGACCGCTCCGGCCACCGGCGCCACGCCTGGCGCCGGGCCGATCCGATAGGAGCTCATGTCAATGCCTCTCGTTTCCGGTCCGCCACGGACTCGCGTCCCCGGACCTCGACGTTGCCGCGGGAGCTGACGCCGCCCCGAGCCACCTGACCGGACCAACCCCGACGGTGCTCGATCCCATCCCGGCGGCGTCACGACCGACAGGAGGAAGAGACAGATGACTTCGATGCGTGCCGTCCGGTTCCACGAGTACGGCTCCCCCGACGTGCTCCGGCTCGACCGGGTGCCCGTGCCCGTCCCCGGCGACGGCGAGGTGCTCGTCCGCGTCCACGCGGCCGGCCTCGGCGGCGGGGAGCTGCCCATCCGGGCCGGCACGATGGGTGACCTGCTCCCGACCACCCTCCCGCAGGGTATCGGCGGCGAGTTCACGGGCCGGGTGGCCGCCGTCGGCACCGCTGTGTCCCGGACGCAGGTGGGGCAGGCGGTATGGGGCGTGATGCCGCACTTCACGTTCGGCAGCGCCGCCGACTACGTGGCCGTCCCCGAGGACCGGCTCGCGCCGGCGCCCGCCGGGATGAGCCTGATCGAGGCGGCCGCGCTCCCGTCGTCCGGCACCACGGTGCTCACCGCGCTGGTCGACCAGGCCGCGCTGCGGCCCGGCGAGCGGCTGCTCGTCCGGGGCGCCAGCGGCGGGGCAGGGAGCGTGGCGGTGCAGCTGGGTGCAGCGCTCGGCGCACACGTCACCGCGCTCGCCGGGGCGTCCAGCCTCGCCTGGGTGGGCGGGCTGGGCGCCGACGAGACCCACGACTACCGCGCCACGCGCCCCGCCGACCTGGGCCGGTTCGACGTCGTGCTGGACCTGGTGGGCACGGACCTCGAGACCTACGGCGCGCTGGTCGGCCCCGGTGGCCGGTTCCTGCCGCTCGCGCTCGGGCGCACCGATCCCGCGGCGTCGGCCGCCGCGGTGCTGGCCGCGCAGGAGCGGAACCCGGGTCAGGTCCTGGCGTTCAGCAACGACCCGACCCGCGCACAGATCGAGGAGCTGACCCGGTACGCCGAGTCGGGCGCCATCCGGCCGTACGTCGACGAGACGTTCCCTCTCGAGCAGGCGGCAGCCGCCCAGTCGCGGCTGGAACGCGGCGGCGTCAGGGGAAAGATCGTGCTGGTCACGGGGGCGGCCGACGGACAGTGACCGGCCGGTGACCCGGCGCCGTCCGGGGACCGGCGCTCAACCCTCGAGCGACCAGGTCTCCACGACGTCGTAGCGTGGACCACCCTGGGGGCCTTCTCCCGGGTGCGACTCGACGAGTGCGAAGGAGTCCGCCGTCCACCCCGGTCCCGCGTAGACCGACAGGGCCTGGGCGGCGGGCTCCAGCACCGACCGCGGCTCGCCGCCGGCCCGCTTGCCCCAGCGGTCCCGGCCTCGCGGCGGCCTGACCTGACCGGCACGCGCCCGCGCGACCGTGACGTGCGCGCGGTGCGGCTTGACGTCGTCGGGCACCTCGCGGGGTGAGGCGGCCAGGCAGTCGGTGGCCAGCTCCTTCAGTGAGTCCGTCGCGCCGTCGACGCCGATCCACAGGACCCGTGCCCCGAAGGAGCCGGCGCCGCGGAGCCGGAGGTCGATCGGTGCGTGCTTGCGGGCCACGACGGCCAGGTCCTCGCGCAGCTCGGGCACCGTCCCCTCGGGCAGGTCCGCGTAGAACGCGAGCGTGATGTGCAGGTTCTCGCGGGGCACCCACCGCGGGGAGGCCGGCACGCCGTCGAGCGCGAGCCCGAGGTGGTCAAGGACGCTCTGGGGCGGGACCACCGCCGTGAACAACCGCACACGACGATCCTAGGCGCCCGTCCTGATCCCCCGGTACCGGATATCGCGCGGGCCCTACCTCCTCCGGCGGCGGGACACCGCCCAGGCGACCGCGGCGGCCACGAGGACGAGGGCCACCTGACCCCCGAGCACGATCCGGTTCACGTCCACGGCCGGGACCCAGCGCACCCCCTGGTCGTCGACGACGAAGGCGCCCGCAGGCTCGGCGTGCCGGCCGAAGCCGAGGCCGCCACCGCCGCCCTCGGCCGCGGCGGCGCTGTCCCCGGTCGCACCGGTCTCGGTCTCGGCTCGATCCTCGGCCCCCTCCTCGCGGCGCTCCGGGTCGCCCCCGGGCTCGCTCCCGCCGCCTCCTCCGGCGCCACCGCCGGAGGACACCCGAGCGGCCGGGACGACGAGCACGCCGTCCCGCTCGACCGGCTCGCCGTACACCTGGCGTACGCCGAACGACTCGGCCACGGCCTCGCTGATGCGGCTCAGATCAGGGATGTACCTCATCCGACCACGGTAGGCGAGGGCCGCCCGGCGCGACACGGGCCGCGCAAACCTCACCCGGTGCGTGGGCGTCCGGACGTCAGCGCTGGGCGCGGCTGCTCGCGTACAGGCAGACCGTCGCGGCAGTCGCCAGGTTGAGCGACTCGGCCCGGCCCCGGATGGGCACCCGGACGACGGCGTCCGCCAGCGCCCGGTCCGCCTCGGGCAGGCCCCAGGCTTCGTTGCCGAACACCCAGGCGGTGGGCCCGGCAAGGTCCGGCGCGGCGCCGCTCCCGGCGTCGTCGAGCAGCTCGTCGAGGTCGAGCGGTCCGGCGCCGTCCGCGGCCAGGACGTGGCACCCCGCGGCGCGCAACGTGGCGAGCGCGTCCTCCAGCGGGACGCCGGTGACGACGGGGAGGTGGAACAGTGACCCGGCCGTGGACCGGACCACCTTGGGGTTGTGCACGTCGACGCTCTCGCCGGCGAGCACCACGAGGTCCGCGCCCGCGGCGTCGGCGGCGCGGATCACGGTGCCCGCGTTCCCGGGGTCACGGACCGCGGCCAGGACGGCCACGAGCAGCGGCCGTCCGGCACGCGCGGGATCCCGCGCGGCCAGCGCCTCGTCCACGGTCAGGCCGGCCGGCCGCACGACGGCGAGGACGCCCTGGGCGTCGGGGCTCATCGCGTCCAGCACCTCGGCTGTGCCGATGTGCAGGAACAGGCCCGCCGCGCGCACGTCGGCCACGATCTCGGCGTACCGCGACGCGGCCGCCGGCGTCAGGTACACGTCACGGACCGAGCCGGGCACGTGGCGCACCGCCTCGCGAACCCCCTGGGGGCCCTCGACGAGGAACTGCCCGTGCCGGGAGCGCGCCGAACGCCCGGACAGTGCTCGCACCTGCCTGACCCGGTCTGCTCGCGGGTTCGCGAGCGTCACGTCAGGCACCGGCACCGCCCGGGCGTCCGGGATGTTGCTCAACCTCAGGCAGCGGCCGGCGCGTTGACATCCGCCGGCAGCGCGTCCTTGGCGACCTGGACGAGGGCGTTGAACGCCGCCACGTCGTTGACCGCGAGCTCGGCGAGCATGCGACGGTCGACCTCGACACCAGCGGCCTTGAGGCCCTGGATGAGGCGGTTGTAGGTCAGACCCTGCGCGCGGGACGCAGCGTTGATGCGCTGGATCCACAGCTTGCGGAAGTCGCCCTTGCGCGCCTTCCGGTCCCGGTAGGCGTAGACGAGCGAGTGGGTGACCTGCTCCTTCGCCTTCCGGTAGAGGCGCGAACGCTGGCCGCGGTAACCGGCGGCGCGCTCAAGGGTTGTACGGCGCTTCTTCTGGGCATTGACTGCCCGCTTCACGCGTGCCACGTGAGACTCCTTGTACTTCGGGGCTGGAAGGGTTCCGGGCGGCGCCGGTCAGGCGCGCGCCGAGGTCACTTACCGAGCAGCTTCTTGATCTTCTTGACGTCGGCCGGGGCGACGACCTGGTCCATGGCCAGACGACGCGTACGACGGCTGGACTTGTGCTCGAGGTAGTGGCGGGCGTTGGTCTGCTCGCGCATGACCTTGCCGCTACCCGTGACCCGGAACCGCTTCTTGGAGCCGGAGTGCGTCTTGTTCTTCGGCATGACTGCCGTCTCTCCTCATGTCGGTCGACCGCTGCTGGAGCGGCGACGTGTACCGAGGCCGGTAAGCCGGCCCGGTGTCGTTGTGGTCTGGGCGACCTCAGCCGGCCTTGCGCGGGGCGCGCGGCTTGGGGGCCGCGGGCTTCGGCACCGGCTTGGGGGTCGGAGCAGGCTTGGGCGCCGCCTTGGCCGCAGGCTTCGCGGCCGGCTTGGGCGCTGCCTTGGCGGCCGGCTTGGGTGCCACCGGAGCGGCCTCCTCGGCGACGGGCGCCTCGTCCGCGGCCGGCTCCTCGACGGGCTCCGGCGCGACAGGCGCAGCGGGCTCCTCGACGGGCTCCGGTGCGGCGACCGCGACCGGCTCCTCGGCGGGGGCCTCGACCGTCTCCGCGACCTGGTCCTCGGCGAGCTCTTCGGCCTCGGACGACTCCGACGCACGGGCCTGGGCCTTGGCCTCGGACTTGGTCATGCGGCCCGCGTTGATCTCCGTAGCGCGCTTGCGCTGCTCGACCTTGGCGTCCGCCTTCTTCTTGACCGGCCCGAGGACCATGGTCATGTTGCGGCCGTCCTGCTTCGGCATCGACTCGACGAAGCCGAGCTCCGACACGTCCTCCGCGAGGCGCTCGAGCAGACGACGGCCCATCTCCGGGCGTGACTGCTCACGACCACGGAACATGATCATGACCTTGACCTTGTCCCCGGCCGAGAGGAAGCGCTCGACGTGGCCCTTCTTGGTGCCGTAGTCGTGCGGGTCGATCTTGAGGCGGAACCGGATCTCCTTGAGAACCGTGTTCGCCTGGTTGCGCCGCGCCTCTCGCGCCTTCATGTCGGACTCGTACTTGAACTTACCGAAGTCCATGAGCTTGGCGACGGGCGGGCGGGCGTCCGGCGCGACCTCGACGAGGTCGAGGTCAGCGTCCTGGGCGAGCTTCAGGGCGACCGCCGTGGCAACCACGCCGACCTGCTCCCCGCCAGGGCCGATGAGACGGACCTCGGGGACACGGATCCGGTCGTTGATGCGAGGCTCGGTGATGGTGATGCTCCTCAGAAGTCGTTGATTGACCACCAGGAACGGGAAATGGCCCCCGCCCTGAACACAGGTGGAGGCCATCACGAGGAAAGGATGCGTCGGCCTGTCGTCCAAGCCTCGGCACCCGACCAAGGACCCGGCCTCTGTCGGCACCTTGCGGCGCTCTGTCGTGACTCGGGTGGGATGGGATCCACTTTGCGCACCCGGCTCGCACCGGGTCGGTCGTGGGTACACGGTACCAGCAGCACGAGACCGATCGCCAGACGGACCGGTGTGAGGTCGGCCGCTCCGGTTTTCACCGGGCGAAACCGGCGCCACGGCTCAACTGGAATCATTCCAGTTTAGGGTCTAGGGTCGTGGTCATGACGTCGACCACCCCCGCCGCAGCGACGCCCGAGGACCTCCTCCGCGGTGCCGGCCTGCGCGTCACCGCTGCCCGCGTGGCGGCGCTGCACGCGGTGGGCGACCGGCAGCACGCCACGGCCGACGACGTCCTCGGCTCCGTCCGCTCCGAGCTCGGCACCGTGTCCGTCCAGGCGGTCTACGACGTGCTGCACGCACTGACCGACGCCGGTCTCCTGCGCCGGATCGAGCCCGCCGGGCACCCGGCGCGCTACGAGCGTCGCACCGGGGACAACCACCACCACGTCGTGTGCCGCTCGTGCGGCGCCATCGGCGACGTGGACTGCTCGGTCGGCCACGCCCCGTGCCTGGCCCCGAGCAACGACCACGGGTTCGTGGTCGAGACCGCCGAGGTCACCTACTGGGGCCTGTGCCCCGACTGCCGCTGAGACGTCATGACCCGCCGGACCCCGCAAGAACCCCCGCAAGCAGCACAGGAAGGCACGTCTGAATGACTACTCCCTACACCACCACGCAGACCGGCACCCCGGTCGCCAGCGACGCGCACTCGCTGACGGTCGGCGCCGACGGCGCGACGGTCCTGCACGACCGCTACCTGGTCGAGAAGCTCGCCCAGTTCAACCGCGAGCGCATCCCGGAGCGCATCGTGCACGCCAAGGGCGGCGGCGCCTTCGGTGAGTGGGAGATCACGGGTGACGTGTCGCAGTACACGCGCGCCGCCGCCTTCCAGCCCGGCGCGAAGGGCGAGGTGGCGCTGCGCTTCTCGTCCGTGGCCGGCGAGATGGGCTCCCCCGACACCTGGCGCGACGTGCGCGGTTTCGCCCTGCGCTTCTACACGACCGAGGGCAACCTCGACATCGTCGGCAACAACACGCCGGTGTTCTTCATCCGCGACGCGATCAAGTTCCCGGACTTCATCCACTCGCAGAAGCGCCTGCCGTGGTCGGGTCTGCGCGACGCCGACATGCAGTGGGACTTCTGGACCCTGTCGCCGGAGTCGGCGCACCAGGTCACCTACCTCATGGGCGACCGTGGCCTGCCGGCCTCGTGGCGCGAGCTGAACGGCTACGGCTCGCACACCTACCTGTGGACCAACGCCGCGGGCGAGAAGTTCTGGGTCAAGTACCACTTCATCTCCCGTCAGGGCGTGAAGTTCCTCAGCAACGAGGAGGCGGAGAAGATCGCCGGCGCGGACGCGGACTACTACCGCCGCGACCTGTACGAGGCCATCGAGCGCGGCGACAACCCGGTCTGGGACATCAAGGTCCAGGTCATGCCGTACGAGGACGCGAAGACGTACCGGTTCAACCCGTTCGACCTGACCAAGGTCTGGCCGCACGCCGACTACCCGCTGATCCACTTCGGCCACTTCACGCTCAACCGGAACCCGAAGAACCACTTCGCGGAGATCGAGCAGATCGCCCTGTCCCCGGCCAACCAGGTCCCGGGCACGGACATCTCGCCCGACAAGATGCTGATGGCCCGTGTGTTCTCCTACCCGGACGCGCAGCGCTACCGCGTGGGCACCAACTACCAGTCGGTGCCGGTGAACCAGCCGCACGCCTCCCCTGTGTACAACTACTCGCAGGACGGCTCGCAGCGCCACCACTTCAACGAGGTGGGCACGCCCAACTACGCGCCGAACTCGTTCGGCGGCCCCGTCGCCGACCCGGCCCGCGGGCACGACGGCGCCTGGGAGTCGGACGGCGAGCTGGTCCGGACCGCCGCCACGCTGCACAGCGAGGACGGCGACTTCGTCCAGCCGGGCATGCTCTACCGCGAGGTCTACGACGACGGCGCCAAGGCCCGTCTGCTGGAGACCCTGACCGGCCAGGGCCAGTCGATCACGGTCGACGAGATCCGCGAGCGCTTCTTCCAGTACTGGACGAACGTCGACGCCGAGCTGGGCGCCAAGCTGCGCGCCGCCGTCGCCGCCTGACGCAGTCGCGGTCGCACGACACCGAGGCCGGGCTCCCCGCGAGGGGAGGCCCGGCCTCGGCCGTTCTCCGGCGGCAGCGGCATTGAGCGGCATTGAGCGGCGTTCAGCAGGCCGGACGCGAGAACGTGGCACGTTACGGCCGTCTGCGGCCTGCTGAATGCGGCTCAGCGCGCGGTATGAGGGATTTCCACCGGGGTGACGGCCGGTGCTTGTCCCGGGGGCCGGCCCCGGATAGCGTCCCGAGGTGCTCCACAGCGCTTCGCCGCCGTCCGAGATGCCCACCGCACGCAGATCAAGGGAGCCCACGATGCACCGCTCGCTCGCCCGAATCGGCGCCGCCCTCGCGGCCGGCCTGCTGGCCCTGACCACCGCGGCCGGCCCCGCCGCCTCCGCACCGGCGCCCGGCCCCGCACCGGCGCCCGCCGAGGAGCTGGAGCAGGCCCCGGCCGCCGCCTCCCACCGGGTGCTCGCGTTCTACCAGACGATCTACGAGACCGGGTCGGACGGCGTGCGCCGGTACGTCGACCCCACGCCGCTGCTCGGCTCGGTCACCGACGTGAACGTCGGCGCGATCCACCTCAACTCCGACGCGTCGCTCACGGTCAACGACATCCCCGCCGACCACGCCGAGCTCGATGTCATGTGGGACGACCTGGCCACGATGCAGGACCAGGGCGTCACGGTCAGCGCGTTCCTCGGCGGGGCCGCGCCGGGCACCTACCGTTACCTGCGCGAGGACTTCGACCGGTTCTACCCGGTGCTGCGCGACTTCCTGCGCACGTACGGCCTGGACGGCGTGGACCTCGACATCGAGGAGACGTTCTCCCTGGCGGACACGGTGCACCTGATCGACGCGCTGCGCGCCGACTTCGGCCCGGACTTCATCGTGACCCTGACGCCCGTGGCGACCGACATGGCCGGACGGACGAGCTTCTCCGGCGGCTTCTCCTACGCCGAGCTGGAGCGCCAGGCGGGCGACCGGATCGACTGGTACAACACGCAGTTCTACTGCGGCTGGGGCGACCTGCGCACCACGACGGTCTACGACCAGATCCTCGCCAACGGCTTCACGCCGGACCGCGTGGTCGCCGGCACCGTCACCAACCCGGGCAACTGCAGCGGGTACGTGGACTGGCCCACCTTCGACGCGACGGTCGGCTCGCTCGTGGCACAGCACGCGGACTTCGGCGGCGTCTTCGGCTGGGAGTACTTCAACTCCGTCGGGTACGACGGCGGCGCCCGGGAGACCTGGTTCTCGCACGCCGCGGACGTGGTGGCTGGCCGGTAGCACGTCAGCTGGTCGGCAAGAGGTCAGGTGGTCGGCAAGAGGTCAGGTGGTGGGGGGGCGGGGGGGGGGGCCCCCCCCCCCCCCCCCGCGGGCCCCCCCCCGCCCCCCCCGAACCCCCAA
>NZ_JBITFV010000024.1:0-70977 GCF_044456525.1 Promicromonospora sp. NPDC050880 | reverse complement strand
CATCCCGCCCCAGCTCAACAGTGGTACCGCTGTCCGTGCCGGGCGTGCGGTCACCGACGGCCCGGTCAGCACCTGCCCCAGCACACGTTCCAGCGCGCGCTCCAGCGTGCGTTCCAGCGTGTGTTCCATGCACGCAGGACGCTCCACCTCCGTGCTCACCTGCTCACCCACACTCCCACCCCCTACCGCCCTTAGACCTATCAAGCCGTTCGCATACGTCGAATATATGTTCGATATCCGGCCGTCGCATCACCAGATCAAAATCTGTGGACAACCATCGACATCCCGGCCTGCGGCCCAAGATCCATCGCCGGTTCGCCGCCGCACCCGCTGAGGCAGAGATGCACCCACCCCACCTCCTCCGGAACACCGAGACCATGGTGTTATCTGCCCTCAATGTGGACGTAAGCCGCACCCTCTAGCGTTCCTGGATGCCTCACTCCCGGAGCATCGTCGACACGGTGATTCCGTCCGCCTGGATCCCGGTGGCCGTAGTACGTACTGCGCCGCCCCCGGCCGCCGGCAGGCAAGCCGGTACCGCCCGCCGGGTCGGGGCGGTCGACGGGCTGCGCGGGCTCGCGCTGCTCCTCGTCGTCGCGTTCCACCTGTTCGGGCACGGGCGCGTGTCGGGCGGCGTGGACGTGTTCCTCGTGCTCTCCGGGTACTTCGCCACGGGCACGCTGCTGCGCCGGGCCGAGGACGGCACGCTGCGGCTCGGCGCGCACTACGCGCGCACGCTCGCCCGGCTGCTCCCGGCCGCGCTCGTGGTATTGGCCGCCGTGACGGTCGCGCTGTTCACGCTCACGCCGCGCATGCGCTGGTCATCGGGGCTGCGTGAGGTCGGGGCGTCCGCGACCTTCTGGGAGAACTGGGAACTGGTCCGTTCCGCGCTCGCGTACGGCGCCGCCGGCCCCGACGCGAGCCCGCTGCAGCACTTCTGGTCGCTGTCGGTGCAGGGCCAGTTCTTCGCGATCTGGCCGTTGGTGGTGCTGGGCCTGGTCGCCGCCGCGCGCCGCACGCGGCGCCGGGCGCGTACCGAGCGGTCGCGGGCCGGCCAGGCTCCGGCCGGGCACGGAGGGGCCCGGCGCCCGTCGGACGGACCGCCGCCGTCGGCTCGCGGCCCCCTGACGCCCCGGGGGCTCGTCACCGTCGTGACACTCGCCGCCACCCTCGCGTCGTTCGGGTACGCCCTCTGGCTCGTCGCCGTGGACCAGCCGGTCGCCTACTTCAGCACCTTCACACGGTTCTGGGAGATCGGCGTCGGCGCGCTCCTCGCCCTGGCCCCGCGCCTCTCGGGCACTCTGCCCGGCCCGGTCCGAGCGGGCCTCGGGTGGTCCGGCCTCGCCCTGGTGGTCGGCTCCGGTTTCCTGGTCGACGGCGCCGTCGCGTTCCCCGGCCCGTGGGCCCTGGTCCCGGTGGCCGGTGCCGCGCTGGTCCTCGCGACGGTCCTGCCGGACACGCAACCATCCGGCAAGGCCCAGCCCGCCAAGGCCCAGCCCGGCAACACCCAGCCCGGCAACACCCAGCCCGGCAACACCCAGCCCCGCAGGGCTCCGACCGGTGTTGTCCCGCCAAGCAGCACCCCGTCCACCAGCACCCCACCCGACACCACCCCACCCCGCAGCGCCACCACCCCCCGCTGGACCGCCGAAGCACTGCTCGACAGCGCACCCCTGCGGTTCGGCGCCCGCATCTCGTACGCGCTGTACCTGTGGCACTGGCCCGTCCTGGTCTTCTGGCTGCTGACCACCGGCGCGCACCGGGCAGGGCCGCTCGCGGGCGCCGGCATCCTCGTCGTGTCGACCGCGCTGGCGTGGCTCACCACCCGCTACGTCGCCGAGCCGGCGCTCGCCCACGCCGCGGCCGCCGGCACCCGGCGACCGGCACCCGCCGGCGCGACGCCAGGCACCCGCCCCGCAACCAGTCCCGACACCATTTCCGCAACCGACACCAGCCCCGCAACCGACACCAGCCCCGCAACCGCTCCCGCCGGCATCCGGACCGACCCACCGCGCACCACGCCGTCGGCCCGCTGGATGCCGGTGGCACTCCTCGGCACCGCCGCGCTCCTGCTCGGCGGCACCCAGCTCGCCGCCACCGCGCACGACGCGACGGTGCGGCACGACGTCGCCGACCTGCGCACTCCCTCGCCGGACCACCCGGGCGCCGCCGCGCTCGCCCCCGGCGCCGTCGACATCCCGCCGACCACGCCCTTCCGGCCCGCGACCTGGGTCGCGTTCGACGACCACCCCGGCCGCCCGGAGTGCGCGCAGAGCGCCGACCGGCCCGAGCTCCTGGAGTGCACGGTGGTCGCTCAGGACGACCCGACCGCCGTCGTCTATCTCGCGGGCGCGTCGCACGAGCTGCAGTACGAGGACGCGTTCGCGGCGCTGGCCCGGGAGCACGGCTGGGAGCTGCGCGAGATGCTCAAGCACGGGTGCCGGCTGGCGACGTCGGGCGCGGGCGGCCTGGCCTACCCGCCGTCGTGCGCCACGTGGAACGAACGGGCGCTGGACGCGCTCACCGCGGCCCGCCCGGACGCCGTCGTCGTCGTGGGGACGCGGACCTTCGAGGACGGGTCGCCCGAACGCGTCATGCCCGGCCAGGTCGGCGCGTGGCGCGTCCTGGCCGACGCCGGGGTCCGCGTGGTGACCGTCCGCGACAACCCCCGGTTCGAGTGGTTCGTACCCGTCTGCATGGAGGACGAGAGCATCCCCGACGCGTGCGGGCGGGCCCGCGCGGAACAGCTCGCGGCCGTCTCCCCCGTGACGACGGCGGACGACGTACCCGGCTCGGTCGTCCACCTCGACCTCACCGACTCGATCTGCGGGCCGGTCATCTGTTCGGCGGTGGTCGGCAACGTTCTCGTATATCGCGACGACGATCACCTGACCAGTACCTATGTGCGTACACTCACGCCCGTGATCCACGAGCAGCTGCGGTCGTCCGCCCCGTGGCTGTTCGCCGATACACCCGCCCCATAACCCCGACCTCTTTGGTAGGTTTTCGCGCGTGCCCGCCCTGACTGACTCCGCCGCCCCTCCGCCCCGCACGAAGCGCGCCCGGATGGGTGTCCTCGACGGGCTCCGGTTCCTCGCCGCGGCGGCGGTGATGCTGTTCCACTACACAGCGCTGGGCAACCCGTCGTGGGGCGTGCCGCCCACCCAGGTGTTTCCCGGGCTGTCCGACCTGACGGCGTTCGGGGCGTTCGGCGTCGACCTGTTCTTCGTCATCTCGGGCTTCGTCATCCTCCTGACCGCGTGGGGCCGGGACGTGCGCTCGTACACCATCTCGCGCATCACCCGCCTCTACCCCGCCTACTGGGTGGCCGTGCTGCTCACCGGCTTCCTGCTGCTCGTGCTGTGGCCGGACCGCCGGGACGACGTCGAGCTGACCACCGTGGGCGTGAACCTGACGATGCTGCAGTCGGCGTTCGGGATGCCGCACGTCGACGGCGTCTACTGGACGCTCTGGGTGGAGCTGCGGTTCTACGTGCTGGTCGGCGTGCTCCTGGTCGTCGGGCTCACCGGCGCGCGCGTGCTCGCGTTCGCCGCCCTGTGGCCCGCCGCCGGCGCGATGGCGCACGAGGCCGGGCTGGACCTGGTGGCGAACCTGCTCGTCTGGGACTACGCCCCGCTGTTCGCCGGCGGGATGGCGCTGTTCCTGCTCACCAAGGACCGCCGCTCCCTGATCGCCTGGCTGGTGCTCGCCGAGAACGTGATCCTCGGCGCTGCGTGGTCCGGGCGCGAGACCGCGAACATCATCGTGTCCAACACCGGCCACGCCGTGCCCGACGCGCTGTCCGCGGCGGCGGTGGCCGGCTCCTTCGCCCTGGTGGCGCTCGCCACGCTCACGCGCCTGCGGCACGTCTCGGCGGCCTGGCTGACGACGGCGGGCGCGCTGACCTACCCGCTCTACCTGGTGCACGAGTACTGGGGCTGGTGGGTCATCCACCTGCTGCACGACGCCCTGCCGCGCTACGTGGTGCTCGCGGTCGCCGTCGTCGTGGTGCTCGCGATGGCCTGGCTGATCCAGCGGTTCGTCGAGAAGCCGCTGGCGCCGGTACTCCGGGACGGCCTGCGGGGTGCCTTCGCGCGGCTCGAGCTGATCGACCGGGCCGCCGTCCGCCGCGGCGACGCGACGCACGGGGCCGGCCCGGGACCGGACGGCCGGGCCGGCGAGGCCGGGGCGGTGGAGCCCGCGGCGAGCGAACCTCCGACGACCGGGGTCGTCCCGGCAGTCACCGGCAGCAGCACCGGCAGCAGCACCGGCACGGTCCGCGAGACCGCGGGGACCGCCGCGCGCTGACCGCGACGTCTGTTTCACCCCGGTTAAAAGGATGCCGGACCCACTGGCGATCCCCGCCAGGACGCGTAGGTTGCCCTACGGGTCCCACCCGGGGGCCCGCTTTCATCCAGGAGAGTGATCCATGCGCATCTCCCACGCCCGGCGAGCCGTCGCCGTCGCCACGGCGACGACGCTCGCGCTGACCGCGCTCGGCAGCGTCGCCGGAAACGCGGCCGACGAGCCGGAGTCGACACCCGTCCCCATCGTGACCCCCGACGGGGCCCTGTTCTCCTACGTGGTCAACACCGACCGGGCCGGCGCCCACGACACCGCTCTCGCGGTGAAGGCGGTCACGCGCGCCGACGGCGTCGTCGTGCAGTCCTGGCCGCAGATCGGCGTGATCGTGGCGCACTCCGCCAACGGTTCCTTCCGGGAGGACGTGGTGGCGGCCGACCGGTTCGGTGTCATCGAGTCCGTCGGGGCCACCCGCACCGTCTCCCCCACCGAGGGCACGCCGGGCACCGACGCCCCCGCGGGCACACAGCGGGAGAAGTCGGTGGTGGGCCAGGCGAAGAAGGAGTCCGTGGGCGGCACCGTCGACGGTCCGTCCCGCGCCGCCGCTGCCGACGACCCCGGCGAGGTCACGCAGTGGGACATGCAGATGATCAAGGCCGACCAGGCCCTGGAGGTCAACGACGGCTCGGCCCGCGTCACCGTGGGCGTGCTCGACTCCGGCATCGAGGCGTCCCACCCCGACCTGGCGAGCCAGGTCGACGCCGACCAGTCCGTGAACTGCACCGACGGCGGCCGGCCCGACCTGTCGGCCACCGGCTGGCTGCCCACCACGTCCGACCACGGCACGCACGTGGCCGGCACCATCGCCGCAGCGCAGAACGGCACGGGCATCGTGGGCGTCGCCCCCGGGGTCCGGCTGGCCTCGGTCAAGGTCGTGAACGACGACGGGTTCATCTACCCCGAGTACGCGGTCTGCGGGTTCGTCTGGGCGGGCCTGCGGCACATGGACGTCACGAACAACTCGTACTACGTGGACCCGTTCATGTACTGGTGCGAGGACCAGCCCGACCAGCGCGCCGCGAAGGAGGCCGTGCGCCGCGCGGTCGAGTTCTCGACGAAGCGCGGTGTGGTGCACGCCGCCGCTGCGGGCAACGCCGCGACCGACCTGGCGAACAACACCACCGACACGAGCAGCCCGAACGACTCGACGGCGGTGCAGCGGGTCATCAACTCCGGCTGCGAGGACATCCCGGCGGAGCTGGACGGCGTCGTGACCGTCTCGTCGCTGACGCAGACGGGGGCCCTGAGCTCGTTCTCGAACCGTGGCCTGGACAAGATCGACGTCGCCGCGCCGGGCAGCTCGATCCTGTCCACGACGCTCGACGGCGGCTGGGGCCTGAAGAGCGGCACCTCGATGGCGTCCCCGCACGTCGCGGGCGTGCTGGCGCTGCTCAAGTCGGCGCACCCGACGTGGGGCCCGGCCCGCCTGGAGGCGGCCGTCCGTGCCCAGGCCGACGACCACGAGTGCACCACCGCCTCGGGCCCGGCGTGCGTGGGCACGCCGTCGAACAACAGCTACTACGGCGAGGGCATCACCAACGCCCTGACCGCCGTCACCCCGTGACGACCCGCTGAGTGCGGGATCTTCGCCCTCCTGGCACACGAAAAAGGGCGAACATCCCGCACTCAGCGGTACGGGTCAGAAGCGGGTGCGGATCTGCGGGGTGTCCGGGCGGTTCTCGAACAGCCACTTCGCCTTGGCGCGGAGGGCCTGGTGGAGGGGGCGGGCCAGGGTCGTCGCGAAGGTGGCCGTCATGTGGTCGTCGTCGCGGTAGACCAGCACGTTGCCGACCACGCCCTCGCACATGGCCGGTCCGCAGATGAAGCGCGTCAGGTCCAGGTGGACCGCCGAGCGCGGCGACCCCTTGGCCTCGTGGACGGGGTTGACCGCCGAGAAGGCGTCGACCCGGGCGCGGGCACAGCCCGCACCGCCGGTGTGCTCCTCCACGCAGGCGGGCACGTCGAACTCGAACCGGGGGTTGTCCCGCAGGGTGATCACCCGGATCCCGGCCTTGGCGAGCTGCTTCCAGGCCCGCGTCTCGGCCGGGTGCACCTTGTCACCCGGGGCGATGGTCGAGGTGCGGGTGCCGATCACCATCACGGCGTCGGGCCGCATCTGCTTCAGCATCGCCATCGCGTTGACCCGCCAGCTCCAGCACATGTCGCTGACGTCCGCCTGCTCCCCCACCGGCGGCGCCTGGAGCCGGCACCCGCGCCGGGCCATGAGCAGCACGCGCCAGCCCTCGTCGGCGCCCACCTCCGCCATGGCCGGGGCCCACTGGATCGTGTGCGAGTCGCCCACCATGACCACGACCCGCCGGGGGTCGGGCGCGTCGGACAGGACGCACGTCTCGGGCACGTCCGAGCCCGCCGTCTCCTCGTTCGACTGGATGCAGCCGTCGTCGTCGATCTCCGGCCGGTCCTGGGCCGCGACGGCCGCCGCGGGCAGCACCGGCACGTCCTGCGGCACGGGCTGCGCGTAGCGCGGGTCCAGGGCCAGGGCACCCGGGTAGTCGGTCGCGCCGTCGTCGCCGGCGGCCTCCGCCACGGCCTCGGCCTGGGCCAGCAGCTGCGCGTCCTGCCGTTCCAGCAGCCGCACCCCGACGACGGCGCCGCCCGCCACGAGGGACACGCAGACGGCGGCGGCCACCAGGGCCCGCACCCCGCCGAACGCCTCCCGGAAGCGCTGCGCCGGGTCGGCCACGAGCTTGGTGGTGAGCCAGGAGAGCAGCACCGACGCGGCCAGGATCGCCGCGGCGCCGAACCAGTCCACGCGCTCGAGCCCCGTGTAGTGCAGGTAGGCGATGAGCAGCGGCCAGTGCCACAGGTACAGCGCGTACGAGATGTCGGCCACGAACCGCAGCGGTGCCACCTGCAGCAGGCCGCGCGGCCCCCAGCCGGCGCTGCCGCCCGAGCCGAGCAGCACGAGCAGCGCCCCGCCGACCGGCCACAGCGCCCAGGCGCCGGGGAACAGGGCCCCGCCGTCGAGCACGAACCCGCTGGACACCACCAGGCCGAGCCCGGCCCAGCCGAGCAGGGGGCGCACGGCGCCGGGCAGGCGCAGCCAGGGCAGCGCCAGGGCGAGGAACCCGCCGATCCCGAGCTCCCAGAACCGGGCCCACGAGTGGAAGTACGCGACCGGCTGGTCCACGCCGTGCAGCTCCTGGGCGAACACGAACGACGCCACGCTCGCCCCGGCGACCACCACCAGCAGCAGGCCGCGCGCGCTGATCCGCACCAGGCGCGCCAGGGCGACGACGACCAGCACCACCACGGGCCAGGCGAGGAAGAACTGCCCCTGGACCGACATGGACCAGAAGTGCTGGAGCGGGCTGGTCTGCGGGCCGGCCGCGCCGTAGGCGAGCTGGCCCGAGATCATCTCCCAGTTCACGTAGTACAGCGCCGAGGCGATGATCTCCCTGCCGGTCTGCACCCAGATGCCGCGCGGCATGACCAGCCAGGCCAGCACCGCCGTGGCCGCGAGCACCAGGAGGGCCGGGGGGACCAGCCGCGCGAACGTGCGGCCGTAGTGCTCACCCAGGCGCAGCTCGCGACGCTCGGCGCGGCGCAGCAGCGAGCCGGTCGCCAGGAAGCCCGACAGCACCAGGAAGACGTCGACGCCGCCGGAGACCCGGCCGTTGCCGAACAGGTGGAACGCCACCACGAGCGCGAGGGCGAGGCCACGCAGGCCGTGCAGCTCGGGGATGTGGCCGGACCGGCCGCGGGGCGCGGCGTGCGCGGGTGGGCGGGCGGCGCCGTCCGGCGCGGGCTGCGTGCCCGACGTGCCCAGAACTGCCGGCCCGAACACGGGCTGCGGCGGGTTCGAGACAGCGCTCACCTGGGGAACCTCCGGATCGTTCTACGGGCCAGGGCGCCGCGCCGTGCGGCGGCCGGTCTGGCCCAGCCATTCTGCGGCACGATGCGGCCGCGACACAGGAAAGCCGCCGACGCGGGGTCGGCGGCCTTCCGGCGCTGCGGAGCGTATCAGGGCCAGATCACGATCCGGCCACCGGTGCGGGTCGGTACCCGCGGGTCAGTACTGGTGGGCCGCCCCGCCGATCATGCCCGCCGCCACCGTCTTGTTCGTCGCCTCGTCCACGAGGATGAAGGCGCCGGTCTGACGATTGGCCTGGTAGGAGTCCACGAACAGCGGCTGGGTCACGCGCAGGCGGATGCGCGCGATCTCGTTCAGCTTGATCTCGGTCGCGTCCTCGTCCCGGTGCAGCGTGTTCACGTCGACGCGATAGTTGATGTTCTTCACCATCGCGCGCGCCCACCGGGTGGTGTGCTTGATCGCGTACTTCTTGCCCTGCACCAGGGAGGCCGACTCGTCCATCCAGCAGATCTGGGCGTCGACGTCCTGCGTCACCGTCGGGGCGTTGTTCGGCCGGCAGATCATGTCGCCGCGCGAGATGTCGATCTCGTCGGCCAGGCGCACCGTCACGGACATGGGCGGGAACGCCTCGTCGACCGGGCCGTCGGCCGTGTCGATCGACGCGATGGTGGTCTCCAGGCCGGCCGGGAGGGCCAGCACCCGGTCGCCCGGCTTCATGACGCCGGACGCGACCGTGCCGGCGTAGCCGCGGTAGTCGCGCGTGTCGTTCTGCTGCGGCCGGATCACGTACTGCACCGGGAACCGCACGTCGACCAGGTTGCGGTCCGAGGCCACGTGCAGGCGCTCCAGGTGGCTGAGCAGCGGCGAGCCGTCGAACCAGTCCATGTTCTCCGACCGCGTCACCACGTTGTCGCCCGCGAGCGCGGACACCGGGATGAAGGTCAGGTCGGGCACGCGCAGCCGGGAGGCGAACTCCGTGAACTCCTTGCGGATGTTCTCGAAGACGGCCTCGTCGTAGTCGACCAGGTCCATCTTGTTCACGCAGACCACCACGTGCGGCACGCCCAGCAGCGTGGCCAGGAACGTGTGCCGGCGCGACTGCTCGACGACGCCCTTGCGCGCGTCCACGAGGATCAGGGCCACGTCGGCCGTCGAGGCGCCGGTGACCATGTTCCGGGTGTACTGCGTGTGGCCCGGGGTGTCCGCGATGATGAACTTGCGCTTGGGCGTGGCGAAGTACCGGTACGCGACGTCGATCGTGATGCCCTGCTCGCGCTCGGCGCGCAGGCCGTCCGTCAGGAGCGACAGGTCGGCGTAGTCGTTGCCGCGGTCCTTGCTGACCTGCTCGACCGACTCGAGCTGGTCGGCGAAGATCGACTTGCTGTCGAACAGCAGGCGGCCGATCAGCGTCGACTTGCCGTCGTCGACCGAGCCGGCCGTGGCGAAGCGCAGCAGGTCGCCGCTGACGACCTCGCGCTCCGAGGAGCCGGCCTCGGGAAGAGTCGTCGTCATCAGAAGTAGCCTTCCTTCTTGCGGTCTTCCATGGCTGCCTCGCTCACCTTGTCGTCGCCGCGCGTGGCGCCGCGCTCGGTCAGGCGCACGGCCGCGACCTCCTCGACGACGTCGTGCAGCGTGGTCGCGGTGGACTCGACGCAGGCGGTGAGGTTCGCGTCGCCGACGGTGCGGTAGCGCGTGGAGAGGACCTTGGCGGTCTCGCCGTCCTTGAGCGGGGTGAAGTCGTTGACCTCGTAGAGCATGCCGCTGCGCTCCACGACCTCGCGCTCCTTGGCGAGGTAGAGGTCGGGCAGGTCGATGTCCTCGGCCTCGATGTAGGACCAGATGTCCAGCTCGGTCCAGTTGGACAGCGGGAACACCCGGATGGACTCGCCCTGGTGGACGCGGCCGTTGTAGAGGTTCCAGATCTCCGGACGCTGGTTCTTCGGGTCCCACTGGCCGAAGTCGTCGCGGAAGGAGAACACGCGCTCCTTGGCGCGGGCCTTCTCCTCGTCGCGGCGGCCGCCGCCGAACAGGGCGTCGAAGCCGTGCTTCTCGGCGGCCTCCAGCAGCACCGGCGTCTGGATGCGGTTGCGGGAGCCGTTGGGCTCCTCCTGCACCAGGCCGCGGTCGATGCCCTCCTGGACGGAGGCGACGACGAGCTGGACTCCCGTGCGCTCCACCCACCGGTCCCGGCAGTCGAGCACGGTCTGGAAGTTCAGGCCGGTGTCGACGTGCATGATCGGGAACGGCACGCGGGCCGGCGCGAACGCCTTGACCGCCAGGTGCAGCATCACGATGGAGTCCTTGCCGCCGGAGAACAGCAGGCAGGGCCGCTGCATCTCGGCGACCACCTCGCGCATGATGTGGATGCTCTCGGCCTCCAGGCTGCGCAGCTGGCTCAGGACGTGGCTCTTCACGGCTGGGCACCTTCCTTGCTATCTACCCCGACCACGGACGCGACACCGACGGTGTCGAGCAGCTCACGCAGGCGCGGAGCCAGTGCCGGGGGGCATACGAACAGGTCAGGGAGCCAGGGGTTCTCCCGGTTGTACTCGAGCTCGGATCCGTCCAGGCGGGTGCAGACGAGCCCGCGGGACCGGGCGACGGCGACAGGGGCCGCGGAGTCCCACTCGTACTGGCCGCCCCCGTGGACGTAGGCGTCCACTGTACCGTCGGCGACGGCGAGCACCTTGACGCCCGCGGAGCCCATCGGGACCAGCTCCACGTCGGGGCGCTCGGCGAGCGCCGCGACGAACTCGGGCGGGCGGCTGCGGCTCGCGGCGATGCGCAGCGGCCGGTCACCGGCGAGCACGGCGGCGCTGTCGTCACCCGGCACGAGGCCGTCCGCGGTGGTCAGGACCTGGCCGCGGGCCGGCAGTGCGACCGCCCCGGCCGTGAGGCCCGCACCGCGCTGCCAGAGGGCGACGTGGACGGCGAAGTCGTCCCGCCACTGCCCCGCGGGCGCCTCGGCGTCGGGGCGCTCCGCGAACTCGCGGGTGCCGTCGAGCGGGTCGATGATCCACACACGATCTGCACGAGTGCGGGACGCGTCGTCCTTGGCCTCCTCGGAGAGGACGGCGTCGTCGGGCCGGGCGGCGGCCAGCGCGGCGGCGAGCCAGGCCTGGGCCGCGGCGTCCCCGGCGTCCTTGACCTCCTTGGCGACGAAGGATCCGCCGGCGGCGTCGACCTCGGCACGGAGGGCCAGGAGCACCTCGGCCGCTCCCGAGGCGAGCGCGTGGGCAAGGGCGTCGTCGTCGAGCGACGCCGGAGGGAGCATGGGAGAGGGCGAGTTCATCGATCTCCAGGTCTGCGGAATCTTCGGGAAGTCCGTGGCGGACGGCGCCCTGGCCCAGGAGGGGTGGCCCGACCCGTCCGGGCGGCAGCCGGGTGAACCCCGGCGAACGCGCCGAGGCTACCATTCGTGCATGCGATCCACTGCCAGGGGAGCCGTTCAGTGCTGATCGGCAACCTACGAGCATCATGGGACATAAAACCGACCGGAGTAGTCGGAATTGTGCCCGGCAGCACGACAGGCAGGGGCGACACCCGTGACCATTGACCCGGCTCTGATCCTCGGCGGCCTCGTGGTCGGCTTCATCGTGGGCCTCACCGGCATGGGCGGCGGGGCCCTGATGACCCCGATGCTCATCTTCGTGTTCCGCGTGGACCCGCTCGTGGCCGTCTCCAGCGACGTCGTCGCGAGCCTGTTCATGAAGCCCGCCGGCGCGTTCGTGCACCTGCGCCGCAAGACCGTCAACCTCCGGCTCGTGCTGTGGCTGTGCGTGGGCTCGGTGCCCGCGGCGTTCTCGGGCGCGCTGCTCATCCAGTACCTGCCGTTCGGCGACTCCCTGGACTCCGCGCTGAAGATCGTGCTCGGCTGCGCGCTGCTCCTGGCCTCGGCCGGCCTCGTCGTGCGCGCCGTGCTGCAGATGGTCCGCAGCCGCTCGGCGCTCGGCGAGGGTCCCACCCGGCCGTCGGCCCCCGAGCTGGTGATCCGCCCGGTCCCCACCGCGATCCTCGGCGCCGTGGCGGGCCTCCTGGTGGGCATGACGTCGGTGGGTGCCGGGTCGGTCATCATCGTGGTGCTCCTGCTGCTGTACCCGGCGCTCAAGGCGTCCCAGCTCGTCGGCACCGACCTGGTGCAGGCGGTCCCCCTGGTGGCTGCCGCCTCGCTCGGCCACCTGCTGTACGGCGACTTCTCGCTCGGCCTGACCACGTCGCTCCTCGTGGGCGCCATCCCGGGCGCCTGGTTCGGCGCCCACGTGTCGTCCCGAGCGCCGGGCGGCATCATCCGCCGCGCCCTCGCGATCCTGCTGCTCGCCTCGGCGCTCAAGCTCCTCGGCGCGAGCCTCCCGGTGGTGCTGGGCGCCGCCGGGGCCGCGCTGGTCGTCGGCAACCTGGTGTGGTTCTGGGTCAAGCGCCGGTTCTCCGGCGGCGCACAGACACCCGCTGCAGACTCGGTGGTGGACGAGATGACGGACGAGCCCGCCGCCCGCCCGGCCGACGACCCCGACCCCGCAGAATCGAGACCCCGCAGATGACCGACTCCCCCGCCCGCGTCCTGACCGACGACGAGCTGGACCTCCTCGAGCTGGCCCTCGGCGGCGCGCTGTCGCCCGCGGCCCTCGCGGCCGCCCTGCCGGACGCGCCGCCGGAGGTGCTCCTGACCGACGCCGAGAACACCCCGCTGGCCCGGCTCACGGCCGGTGGGGGCTCCGCCGTCGTGCTGGAGCCGCTCAAGCCGCTGGCGGGAGCGATCGGACCCCAGTGGGACGACGCCGTGCGGCGTCCGGCCCGCGACGTGCGGACGGAGGCCGGCGACGCGGGCGCCCTCGGCCTGCTCGTCACCGAGGCCCCGACCCACGAGGACGCGGCGACGGCGGCCGCGCTGGCCTCCGCCGGCACCGTGCTGCTGCTCGTGCCCGTGGCGCGGCGGGCCCCGGAACCGGGCGCCGTCGGTGCCCCGGGGCTGGTCCGGGCCGCTGAGGGGCTGGCCGGCGACCTGACCCGGCGCTCCGGTGCACCCGTGGTCACCGTCGCCGTGCCGTGGCCGGGCGGGAACGAGCCCGACGGCATCACGCTCGCCGACGTGGCCGCGGCGTACGGCGCCGGACGCGTCGAGACGCTCGCCGCGCACCGCTCGCCCGCCACGGCCCGGGCCGTGGCCGACCTGCCCCGCGTGCACGACGAGGCGGTGCGGGCGCTGTACCCCGCCGCGTCGGCCGCCGAGGTGAACCGCGCCGCCGCCGGCGCGCACCGGCGCGGCGCCGTCGTCTTCTTCACGGGCCTGTCGGGCTCGGGCAAGTCCACGGTCGCCCGGGCGCTGGCCGCCGAGCTGGACGACGACGGCCTGCGGACCACCCTGCTCGACGGCGACGCGGTGCGCCACCACCTCTCCAAGGGGCTCGGCTTCGACCGGGAGTCCCGGGAGCTCAACGTGGAGCGCATCGGGTACGTGGCCTCGCTCGTGGCGGGGCACGGCGGCATCGCCGTCGCCGCGCCCATCGCCCCGTTCGCCTCGGGCCGCGCACGCGTGCGCGGCCTGGCCGAGCGCGAGGGCGCGCACTACCTGCTCGTGCACGTGAGCACGCCCCTGGAGGTGTGCGAGGCGCGCGACCGCAAGGGCTTCTACGCCAGGGCACGGGCCGGCGAGATCGCGGAGTTCACCGGGATCTCGTCCCCGTACGAGGAGCCGACGGACGCCGACGTGGTCATCGACACCTCCCACGTGCCCGTCGAGGAGGCCGTGCGGATCGTCCGCGCGGCCCTCGCGGCGCGGCTCGGCGAGCAGGACGGCGAGCAGGACGTGGACGCGCCGACCGCGCAGGGAGGTGTGTGACCCGGGAACGAACCACCCGGCCAGGAGACGCCGTGGCGCACCGCGTCACGGGAGCAGCACCAACGCATGTGAGGAACCAGCAGATGAATGACAAGCGCACGCCCGACCGGCGTCGCGGCTACGGCGAGGGCAAGGGCATCGGCGCCCGGTTCCGCGGCCAGTTCGGGCCCGTCACCGCGCACCGCACCGGCATCGACGACCTGCAGAGCAGGCTCACCGACCTGCTCGTGTCGAACGCGCGCGGCTCCCGGCCCACGACCGAGGCCATCGAGGAGGTGCGCGGCCTGGCCGTGCGCAACCGCACCCACGACTGGGCGGGCGTCTCGCTCGGGGCCGTGGCCACCCTCTGGCACGAGTTCGGCGACGCCGCCTCCGGCGCGTGGCTCCCCGTCATGCTCGCCGAGGCCGGCCGGTTCGAGGACGCCGCGGCCCTCCCCCGGCGTCGCGTGGCGGGCGGCCCGCCGGCCTTCGCCGAACCGGTCGTGGCGACCGCGCTCTGGGCGCTGGGCCGCGAGGACGAGGCCCGTGACCGGATGACGCAGCTCGTGGCGGCGTTCCCGGACCTCGACGAGCGGTTCATCAGCGCCTGGGGCACCGACGCGCGGGCCGACCAGTTCCGGGCCCTGCGCCGCGCCGCGGACCCGGAGGTCCTGCCGGTCTTCTTCCACCTGCCGTTCTCGGGCGGCACCAGCATGATCGTCTCGCTCAAGCGGACCATCCCCTGGGCCCGGATGATCGAGATCAACCGGCGCTTCGGCGAGCTCCAGGTCGAGCGTGCGCTCCAGTACTCCGCGCAGGACCTGGCCCCGTTCCAGATGGTGCACCAGCACCACCCGTTCGGCTTCACGCTGCCGGGCCGCCGGCTGTCGTACTTCACGGTGCTGCGCGACCCGGTGTCCCAGATCCGCTCGGGATACTTCAAGCGGCAGGCGTCGGAGCACATCATCGGCACGCGCGACAACTCGCCGACGTTCGACGACCACATCGCCTACACGGTCGAGAACGGTCTGACCAACATGCTGTCCCGCCAGCTCGTCACGACGCACCCGGAGATCCGCGCGCGATACGCCGCCGAGTACCGCGGGCCGGGCGCGTACCGCCCGATCGCCGACGAGGAGGACATGTACTGGCTGGAGGCGACGGCGGACCTCGGCGAGGCCCGGCTCGAGCGCCTGTGCCGGGAGACCCTCGACGAGCAGTTCCACCTCGTCGGCACCATGAAGCACCTGGCGGCCAGCCACCTCGCGGCCGTCGCGAGCGTGGGTGTCCCGGTGGCGGAGCGCGTGGGCCACCAGGGCAAGTCGGGTCAGCCCAAGGAACGGGTCGAGGAGCCGGCGTCCATCGTCCGCCTGCGCGAGGCGAACGCCGTCGACCAGCTCCTGTACGAGGAGTACACGGCCCGGTTCGAGAAGGAGCACGACGCCCTGATCGACGCGGTCGAGCGGGTCCAGGCCGTCGAGAGCGCCTGACCCCCGGGGAACGCGCGAGGGCCCGGTGACCGAGTCGGTCACCGGGCCCTCGCGCTGTCGGGCCTGTCGCGTCAGCCGCGGCCCGGCCCCTTGCCCGCAGGACGCTGGGCGCGGACGAACTCCTTGTACTCCTCCGCGACGACGTGCGCGGGGCCGTCCATGACGAGCTGCCCCTGGTGGATCCACAGGACCCGGTTGCACATCGCCTCGATGGTCGAGATCGAGTGGCTCACCAGGAAGACCGTGCCCGCGTTCTCCCGCACCTGCTCGATGCGCGCCTTGGACTTCGCCTTGAACGCGGCGTCGCCGGTGGCCAGGGCCTCGTCGATCATCAGGATGTCGGGCTGGGCCGACGACGAGATGGCGAACCGCAGGCGCGCGCCCATGCCGGAGGAGTACGTGCGCATCGGCATGTACACGAAGTCGCCGATCCCGGCGAACTCCACGACGTCGTCGAACCGCTCCTCGACCTGCTTGGGCGTCAGGCCCAGCGCGAGGCCGCCGATCATGATGTTCCGCTCGCCCGACAGCTGCGGCATCAGCGCGGCGTTCACACCGAGCAGCGACGGCTCGCCCGAGACGTGCACGCTGCCCGACTTGGCGGGCATCAGCCCCGCGATGGCCCGCAGCAGGGTGCTCTTGCCCGAGCCGTTGACGCCCACGATGCCCACCGACTCACCGTGCCGCACCGTGAAGGAGATGCCGCGCACCGCGTGCACCTCGCTCACCGCGCCGACGTGCTGGCGGCCCGAGCTGATCAGGCGGCGCAGGAACGACTGCTTCTCGTTCACCTCGGTGATGTGGGCGTCGCCGGCGGCCTTCTTGCCCCGGGCGCCGATCACGCGGTAGACGATGTGCAGGTCGTCGACGACGAGGCACGGGTCCCCGAGCTTCGTCTCGGGCGCCTCCTCGTCCAGGTCCTCGGGCTCCAGCTCGAGGTCGAAGTCCATGTGTGCCTCGGCCTCAGTCACGTCCGTACCTCTCCTCGGCGCGCCAGAAGACGATGAAGCCGATGACGAAGAACAGCACCGCCCAGACGCCGCCCATGATCCACATCGTGCCGTCCTGCGGGATGGTCTCCTCGCTCATCAGCGTGGACCGCACCAGGTACAGGTACACGGAGACGGGCTGGTAGTCGAACAGCAGCTCGACGGCGGTCTGCCGCCAGCCGCCCAGGTCGAGCTGGTCGTGCACGTAGTTCGTGACCGGGAAGATGACGCCGGACGCGTACATCACCAGGCGCATCACGAAGCTGATGATGTTGTCGAGGTCCGGCGTGGTGGCCACGAGCCGGGCCATGATGAACGCGACACCCATGTTGAACAGGCACAGCAGCGCCACGGCCGCGGGCAGCAGGAGCCACCACCACGTGATCCGCTCCGGCTCGTATCCCGGGATCAGGCCGCTGAGCAGCACGATCGCGCACATCACCACGATCGCGGGGATCAGCGTGGCGAGCTGCGAGAGCACGGACGACAGGGGCAGCACCGCGCGCGGGAAGTGCAGGGAGCGCAGGAGCTGGGACTTGCTGCTGATCGACTTGGCACCGCCGGTGACCGACGCCTCGACGAACCGGAACATGAACACGCCGATGACGATGTACGCCACGGTGTTGTCCACGCCGCGGCTCACACCGAGGATGACGCCGAAGATCAGCACGTACACGGCGGCGTTCAGGATGGGGTTGAGGACCGCCCAGAGCTGGCCCAGGTAGTTGTTCTGGTTCTTCGCGTAGGCGGTGGACGACGCCATGACCCGGATGAACGGCCAGCGTCGTGCGACGTCCCGGATGTACTCGCCCAGCGACGGGCGGACGTTCAGGGGCTTCAGACCGTACTTCGCGGCGAGCGCGAGCCGCTCGGCCGATGTCGTGCTCGGCACGATCGGCGGCGGGGGCTGCTTCTTGCCACCCTTGGCGGGCGGCGCCTTGGGCGCAGCCACATCGGTAGTCGGATTGCTCACGATGCGCAGGGATTCCTGTCTCTGTGGTGGGGCCGGGAGCGCACGGCCACCTCAAATCCTAGTCGGACCAGGGATGCTATCGGCCCGCACCGAAACCCTACTGCATCCATCGGATTCGTCTCCAGCCGGTCTTCGCGCAGGTGAGAGGCCCGTGTCTGGGCTCACCCTGGTCCGGGCCGCGCGGCGCGCGCACACCTTCCCCACGCGTGTCGCACGCGGGCCCCACGCGCGCTCCACGCCGGGTGCCCCGCACGGCCCCGACGGGCCGCGTCCGCGCTCCGCACCGGGCGTGCGCCGCGCGCGCGAGCGCGTGAGAGACTGCACGGCGTGCTGACCGCCCGCCCAGTCCCGGCCGATCTGCCTGCCCGGCCGGCGCGGCCCGCCGGGGCACTGGTGGAGTCGCCGCTCCAGCTCCTGTGCACCATCGAGGCCCACGCCGCGGGATACGGCGGCGCCCCGACCCGGGTCCACGTGCGTGACGACGTGCCCGCCCTCGACGTCGCCCTGGAGGCCGTGCGCGGTTTCGGGCTGCCGGACGGGCTGGAGACCGACCTCGCCGGACGCCGCGCCGCCCTGTCCGCCCACGAGCCCGTCTGGCTGGTGGGCGATGCCTTCTCGGGCCTGTTCCAGGCCACCGCGCTGCTGCGGCGCGGCCTGGAGCGCGTGGTACTGGCCGACGACGGTCTCGCCACCCTCGACCTGGCCCGCCGGCTCGCCGCCCGCGAGCCGCTGGTGCGCATGCGGGCCGAGACCGGCGGACCCCGGCGGCAGCTCGGCGCCGCAGCCGCCCGCCGTCTGCGGCGGCTCGCCGCCGAGGGACGGGTCACCCTGTTCACCTCGCTCCCCCTGGACCCCGCGGTCCGCGCACAGCTCGTGGCCCAGGGTTTCGGTGTCGTGCGCAACGACTTCGCGTGGCTCGCCGGCGTGCCCGTCGGCGACGCCCCCGCCGAGCCCACGGTGGTGATCGGCTCCGCGCTGGCCGCGGACGGGCTGGTCGACCCCGACGCCTATGTCGCCTGGGTCGGCGGCCTCGCGGCCGACGGTCCCCTGCGCTACCTGCCGCACCGGCGCCAGGTGCCGGAGCTCCTGGACCGCATCGGCGCTCTGCCGGGCGTCACGCTCGACTCGGCGCAGGCGCCGGTGGAGCTACGCTTGCGCGGCATGACGGCACCCCAGCGGGTCGTCAGCCTGCCGTCGACGGCGGCGGTGCTGCTCACCTCGATCCTCAGCCCTCGCGGCGTGGCGGTGACGCCGCAGGCCGTCGAGGACGGCTGGTGGACGTCCCGCGCCACACCCGGCCTGCGCGCCCACCTCTCGGGCGTGCTCCGCCTCGCCGCCGACGCGGCCGCGCTCCACCGGCCCGGCGGCACGCCGCACCCCGGCGCCACCTCGCCCCTCACCGACTCGCCCCTCATCGACCAGAACAACCCGGAGGACCACGGATGACCATCCGCGTGCTCGCCGTCGCGGACAGCGACTCGTACCTCAAGTGGGCCTGCGCCACGCTCGATCGCATCGGCGCGCCCGAGGACGAGGGGCTGGCCCGCTCGGCGGTCCTGGTCCGCACCCCGATCGTCCCCACCACGAACCAGATCGCGGCCGCCGTGGCCGGGTCGTCCGTGGTGCGACCCCCGGTGCTCAGCCTGCGCGAGCTCAAGGAGCACGTCCGCGAGGCCCGGCCCGACGTCGTGCTGGTCGCCGCCACCGGCCCCGTCGCCGAGATGGTCGCGCGGATCGTGGTCCGGGCGGACCCGGCGAACCGTCCCGCCCTGGTCACGGGCCTGCCGGGGATGGCGCTGCCCGCGACTCCCCGCGGGACGGCCTGGCGGCGCTGGTGCGACGCGTTCGTCGTGCACAGCCGCCGTGAGATCGCCGCCTACCGCGACGCGTTCGCCGCGCACGACGCCGCTCCGCGCGTCGTCCTGGGGCACCTGCCGTTCCTGGAGCGGCTCACGGCCATCCCCTCCCGGCCCACCGAGCGCGTCGTGTTCGCCGCGCAGGCGAAGGTGCCGAACGACCGGGACGACCGCGTCCGGCTGCTCGACGGCCTCGCGCACCTGACGAACGAGGGCTTCGAGGTGATCGTGAAGCTGCGCGCCCGCAAGGGTGAGCGACAGACGCACAACGAGGCGCACCCCTACGACGAGCTCTGGGACGCCGAGCACGAGCGCCTGGGCCACCGCAGCGACGCGGTGCGGTTCGTGGACGGCCCGATGGCCGAGTGGCTGCAGCCCGGCACGGCGCTGGTGACCGTGAGCTCGACGGCGGCCCTGGAGTCGCTGGCCCTGCACCTGCCGACCGCGCTCGTCGACGACTTCGGCGTGGACGCCACGCTGCTCAACGAACCGTTCGCCGGCAGCGGCTGCATGATCTCGCTCGCGGACGTGGGCAAGGCCTTCCACGAGGGCGGCCCGGTCCCCGACGCCGGCTGGCTGGACGAGAACTACCTCCACGCGGCCGAGTCGGAGCTGCCGGACGCGATCGCCGAGCTCGCCCGGCTGCGCGCCGCGGGCGACCTGAACCCGCTGCCGGACGTCGAGCCGTGGTCCGCCCGCCGGCACGCCAAGGTCGTGGCGCAGTCGGTGCTGCCGCCGTCGGTCTACGGAGCGATCCTCGCGACGGGCCGCCCGGTCAAGCGCGCCCTGGACAAGGTCACGGGCACCAGCTGAGGCGTCCTGCGCCGAGGTGCCCGGAGCCCCGCTGTCGTCCGACAGCGGGGCTCACGTCCGACCGCAGGACCGCGCCCGACGGCGGGGTTCAGGAGCCGTCGTCGACCCGGACCCGCTCGGTCAGGCCGCGCAGGAACCCCGCACCCCACGCCATGTGCATGACGGCGATGGTCGCGGGCAGGCGCAGCGCCGCGGCCGCGTCCAGGCGCGGGCTGCGGGTCGCGGCGTGCACCGAGGCCACGCAGACGCCCAGCGCGTACGCGACGGGCGGCACCAGGCCGGCGACGACCAGCCCGGTGAGGCCCGCGAACGCGCCGACGACGGCCGCCGCGACGGAGACGCCGAGCACCACGACCACCGTCGGGGGCGCCAGGTAGCGGATGCTGGCCGTGTCGGGGTTGTTGCGGATCACCTCGCGGCGCCACATGCCGGTGCGCCAGAACTGCTTGGCGACCTCCCGCAGGGTGCGCCGCGGCTTGTAGTCGACCACCAGCGACGGGTCGAACCACAGCAGGCTGCCGCTGGTACGCAGGCGCAGGCACAGCTCCCAGTCCTGCGCGCGCACGTAGATCGGCGAGTACCCGCCCACCCGCTCCAGCGCCTCGCGGCGGAAGGTGCCCAGGTACACGGTCTCGGCCGGACCCGCCTCGCCGCCCGTGTGGAACGACGCCGCGCCCAGGCCCGCCGGGTGGCTCATCGCCCGGGCCACGGCCCGCTGCGTGGGGGTGTCGCCGACGGGCAGCATCTGCCCGCCCACGCCGTCGGCGCCCGACGCCAGGAGGGCCTCCACCGCACGGCGGACGTACGTGGGCTCCACCACGGTGTGGCCGTCCACGCGGACGAAGATCGTGTGGCCCTCCGGCATGAGGGCCAGGCCGGCGTTCAGGCCGAGCGGCTTGGAGCCGGTCGGGTTGTCCACGACGGTGACCCGGCCGGTCTCGACCGCGAGCTTGTCCGCGATCTCCCGGGTCCGGTCCTTCGACGGGCCCACCGCCAGCACCAGGTGCAGCGGATGGGGGTAGTCCTGGCCCAGGACCGAACGAACCATCGACTCGAGGTACGGCTCCTCGTCACGCACGACGGCGACCACGGTCGCCCGCGGCAGGTTGGACGACTCGTCCCGCTCGCTCACAGCTTTCCTCTCCGTACGGCGAAGGCGGGCACCCGGCGTGGGGTGCCCGCCTTCTCCTAGCTGGTGCTGTCTGGTGCCGACGCTCAGGCGTCGACGCGGCGCAGACGCGACATCGGCGAGAACTCGCCCGGCATGACGCGCTTCTGGCCGTCACCGAGAGCCTTCTCGAGGATGCGGATGTCGCGCACCAGGTTCTCCAGCCCCTTGGGCTCGAGCGAGGAGGCGTGGTCCGAACCCCACATGGCACGGTCCAGCGTGATGTGCCGCTCCACGGCGACGGCGCCCAGCGCCACGGCCGCGAGCGAGATCTGCAGGCCGGTCTCGTGGCCCGAGTAGCCGACGGGCACGCCGTAGCGCTCCTGCAGCGTCGTGATGGTGCGCAGGTTCGCCTCCTCGGGGGGAAGCGGGTAGGTCGACGTGGCGTGCAGGATCACGAGCTTGCTCGTGTCCAGGATCTCCACGGCGGCGTCGATCTGCTCCAGCGTCGACATACCGGTCGACAGGATGATCGGCTTACCGGTGTCGGCCAGCGCGCGCAGCATCTCGTGGTCCGTCACCGAGGCCGAGGCGACCTTGTGGGTCGGCACGTTCATCTTCTCGAGGAACTCGACCGACGGGGCGTCCCACGGAGAGGCGAACCACTGGATGCCCTTCTCCTTGGCGTACGCGTCGATCTCCGTGTACTCCGGCTCCTCGAACTCGACCTTGTACTTGTACTCGAGGTACGTCATCTCGCCCCAGGGCGTCTGACGGATCTTGTCGCGCTGGTCCTTCGGCGTGCTGATCTCCGGCGTGCGCTTCTGGAACTTCACGGCCTGGCATCCGGCCTCGACCGCGACGTCGATCAGCTTCTTGGCGATCTCGACGTCACCGTTGTGGTTGATGCCGATCTCACCGATCACGTACACGGGCTGGTCGGCGCCGACCTGCAGGTCGCCGATCGTGACCGGCGCGGGCTGCGCGTTCGTCGCGCTCATAACAGGGTCCTTCCGAAGGGGTCGAGCACAGGGTAGTGCTGTTACGTGTCGTCGGGACTAACCGGTGACGACGGGGGTCTGGGCGGCTGCCGAACTCGCGGCGACTTCACCCGGACGCGCAGCGAGTATACGGTCACAGATCTCGCGAACCGCGCCGTTCCCGCCCTCGCGCGACAGCACGAGGCGGGCCTGAGCCTTCACTTCCGGGCGGGCGTCGGCGACCGCGACCGGCCAGCCGACGACGGCCATGGCGGCCAGGTCGTTCACGTCGTTGCCGACGTAGGCGACGCGTGCGGGGTCCAGGTTCTGCTCGGCGATCCAGGCACGCAGGGCGGACGCCTTGTCCTCCACACCATGCATGACCTGCACCTTGAGCTTGTCGGCGCGGGACGCGACCACCTTGTTGGTCTCGGTCGACAGGATCAGGATCGGCAGGCCCGTGCGGCGCAGGCGGGACACGCCCATGCCGTCGCCGCGGCTCACGCGCACCTGCTCGGTGCCGTCCTGGTCCACGTAGGCGTGGTCGTCCGTGTGCACGCCGTCGAAGTCGGTGACGAGCGCGTCGACGTCCAGCGGGCCGGGCGCGGCGTCGACGTCCTGGTCGACGAGCTGGCGGGCGAGCCAGAGGTCGCGCGGCTCGTCGATCTCGATGGCCCACTCCGAGGCGACCGGCTGGATGCCGACGTCGCCGAAGAAGCGGGTGCTTCCTGCACGGAACCCGTCGGTCCTCATCACATAGAAGGCACCGGTCTCGCGGAAGTGCGGCGCGCGCTCCTGCCGGCGGGGGCGGTAGTCCGTGGTGTGTCCCACCGGGCTCGCGACGCCGTCGTCGATGCGCCACTGGAAGTCGTGCGTCTCCGCGACGGCCACCACGACGTCCTTCTCGCCGCCGGCCACGCGGCGGATCGCGGTGTCGAGGTCCTCGGGGTCGATGAAGGGCGAGGTGCACTGCACCAGCACCGTCACGGGCGGGATCTCCTGCGGCGGGAGGCCGCCGTCACCGGCCTCGACCCGGTCCAGCACGTGCAGCAGCGCCGACTCCGACGACGCCGTGCCGCCGGCGATCTCCGCGGGACGCGCCACGACGCGCGCCCCGTGCGACCGGGCCTCGGCGGCGATCTCGTCGTGGTCGGTCGAGACGATGACCTGCGCCACCGACGGCGCGGCCAGCGACGCCTGGACCGCGCGGCCGACCAGCGTGATGCCGTCGACCCGGGCGAGGTTCTTCAGCGGGACGCCCTGCGAGCCGCCACGGGCGGGGATGATGACGATCGCCGACGGGTCGGCCTTGACTGACATGTGCAGCGGATTCCTCGTAGTCTCGGGAGTGCGGGTTCCGGGACCGGCACGGTCCCGGCCCTCTGCTGACCTCAGGGTAGTGCACCAGCCCTCACGGCCGTCCCGGTGGGTGACGGTCCTTGTATCCTCTGGCTTTCACCGAAGTTTTCACCCGAGCAAGCCCGCCCCGCACGATCAGGAACCCTGTGAACACGACCGCGACCGAGACACGCCCCGGGCCTGCACCGCTCCCCGCGCCCGCGGCCCCCGCCGCCTCCTCGACCCGTACGTTCCTTCCCGAGGTGCAGGCGCTGCGCGCGCTCGCCGTGCTCCTGGTGGTGGCGAACCATCTACGCCCGGACCTGATGCCGGGCGGTTACGTCGGCGTCGACGTGTTCTTCGTCATCTCGGGCTTCCTCATCACCGGGCACATGGTCAAGGAGGTGCGGGCCACCGGCCGGCTGCGCCTGGGGCACTTCTGGGCGAACCGCGCCCGGCGCATCCTGCCGGCGAGCCTGCTCGCGATCCTCGCCGTCGTGGTCACCGCGCCGTTCGTGCTCCCGCTGGCCGAGCTGCGCACCCTGGGGCGCCAGGCCCTCGGCTCGATCTTCTACGTGCAGAACTGGATCCTCGCGGCCGACTCGGTCGACTACTCGGCCTCGGAGAACGCCGCGACGCCGTTCCAGCACTTCTGGTCGCTCGCCGTGGAGGAGCAGTTCTACCTGCTGTGGCCCCTGGTGGTCACGCTCGCCGCGCTGGCCGCGACCCGCATCGCCCGGCGGCGGGGCAGCGCCCCGCTGGCCGCCTGCCTGACGGTCGCGTTCGCCCTGGTCATCATCCCGTCGTTCGTGTGGAGCGTGGTGCTGGTCGGGCAGGGTGACCCGTCCGCGTACTTCGTGACCACCACCCGGCTCTGGGAGCTGGGCGTGGGCGGCGTGCTCGCCGTCCTGCTGCGCTACACCGACCGCCTGCGGCTGCCCCGCGCGCTGCTCGCCCTCGCGGGCCTCGGCGCGATCGCCTGGAGCGCCTTCGCCCTGACCGCGGCGTCCCCCTTCCCGGGGGCCAACGCGCTCCTGCCCGTGCTCGGTACCGCCGCCGTGATCGCCGCCGGCCGCACGAGCGGCGTGGGGTCGCTCAGCTGGCTCGTGGACCTGCGCCCCGTCCAGTGGGTCGGCAACGTCTCCTACTCGCTGTACCTGTGGCACTTCCCCGTCGCCATCTACTTCGTCGCGTGGGCCGGGCGGCACGCGAACAAGTTCGAGGTGATCGCCCTCCTGGCCGTGATGTTCGCGCTGTCCTGGGCGTCCTACAACTGGGTCGAGCAGCCGTTCCGCAAGGCGGCATGGGCCCGGAAGAGCGATGCGCGGGCCCTCGTGGCGGCGCTGGTCGCGATGCTGCTGGTGGCCGGGAGCGCCTCGGTGTTCTGGATCAAGCCCGCCACCCAGGAGCAGGAGTGGGACCAGGGCGCTGCCGCCGTCGAGCAGGCCCGGGCGGCCGGGAACGACAGGTTCGGTGCCGGCGCCACCCGGGACGGCAGCTACGCGCCGTTCATCACGGACCAGCCGGCGATCCTGCCCAACCCCGGCGCCGCGGACAAGCCCCTGTGGCTCGTCGACAGCAAGGACTGCGACCAGGACCGGCCCGAGGACGACACGGCCATGTGCGAGTACGGCCACCCGGACAGCCAGACCGTGATCGCGGTGGTGGGCGACTCCCACGCGCGCATGTTCGCCCAGCCGATCATCCAGGCCGCCGAGACGAACGGCTGGAAGGTCGTGACGTTCCTGCGCAACTCCTGCCCCTTCTCGTTCACGCCGCGGACCATCCCGGGCGCCGACGACTGCGTCGCGGCCAACGAGCGCACGCTGGAGAAGATCACCCGGCTCCAGCCGGACGCCGTCGTCTCGGCCTACTACGAGGGCTCCGAGTTCCAGGCCGACGGCGAGGGCCGGCACGGGCGGACCGGCCTGGCCGCCGCGTACGACGCCCTGGCCGGCACGGGTGCGCGCGTGTTCGCGATGAAGGACACGCCGCTGCCCCGCGAGGACGTCTTCGCCTGCGTCGGGAGCCACTACTCCGACCCGGGGGCCTGTGCGGTGCCGCGGGCCGAGGCCTTCGCGGGCCGCGGTCTCACCGAGGAGGCGGCCGAGGCGGCCGCCGCCGACGTGACCGTCGTCGACCTCACCGACCGGTTCTGCGACGAGACCACGTGCCCCGCCGTCCTCGGCGGCGTGAGCGTGTACGCCGACCTCAACCACATCTCCGACGTCTACGGGCCGACCCTCGCACCGGACTTCGCGCGGGTGCTCGCGCCCGTCGCGGGTTCCTGACGCGTCATGGCGCCGGTGGCGGCAAGGCGGGTGAAGATCCTGCGGGTGCTGGGCGAGGTTCCGGGCGGACGGCCCGCTTTGCCAGGATCGGCGCCGTTCCGTGTGCTTGAATGACTGCCGGACGGCGCTGGCCGGACGATGTCCGCGCGCGCCTCAGCCCGATTCACCCCGACCGAGGGAACCGGTTATATGAGCATCACCACGCGGCCACGCGTGTCCGTCATCGTGCCCGGCAAGGACGCAGGTGAGTACATCGGCGACCTGATGACCAGCCTGACGAAGCAGGTGGACGATCCCCGCGAGCTGGAGGTCGTCGTCATCAGCGACGGGTCGACCGACGACACCGCGGCGATCGCGCGGTCCTTCTCGGACCGCCTCCCCAACCTGGAGGTCGTCGAGAACAAGGTCCCGGTCGGTGCGGCGAGCGCGCGCAACCAGGGCATCGCCGCGACGTCGGCCCCGTACGTCGCGTTCGCGGACGCCGACGACTGGCTGGCCCCGCGACGCCTCGCGCACCTCATGGACGCGATGGACACGCTGAAGGTCGACTTCATCCGGACCGACCACACGGCGGTCCGCGCCCGCCGCCGGGACGTGACGTGGGCCCCGCAGGCGCGGCGCGGCATCGTCCTGGACCCGCGGGACTCGATCCTCCCGGTCAACTACTCGACCATGGTCGACTACCCGTACAGCTGGGCCGGCATCTTCGACCGGTCGATCAGCAAGGACGGCCTGCTCACGTTCCCCGAGGGCCTGCACACGGCCGAGGACCGGCCCTGGATCTGGGACCTGTTCCTCCGCTCCCGGGCGTACGCCACCATCGACGCGCCGACCCTCTGCTACCGCCGCACCGTGTCGACGTCGCTCACCGCGACGTTCGACCGCCGGCAGCTCGACATCATGCCCGCGCTGCGCCAGACGTTCGACATCGTCGAGGCGGACCGAGAGGCCGAGAAGTTCCTGCCGAAGCTGACCCGGACGGCGCTGGCCCTGATCGCGCACCACATGAGCCGCCGCGCCAACATGTCGCACGACGTGCGCCGGGACCTGCGGCGCGGGGCCCGCGACCTGTTCGCCGGCCTGCGGCAGGACGTGCTCGCCCAGGAGGCCAGCCAGATGTCGCGCAAGCGCGAACGGCTGCTGCACGGGCTCCTGCCCGCCGACCTCCCCCACGACAAGACGCTCAAGGCACAGCAGGAGGTGCAGTCATGACCCAGCTGGTCGTCGCCTCGACGCTGTTCGGCGCCGCCACCGCGGCCGCCGCCGCCGACGCGGGCCTCCTCGGGGAGCCCGACGGCGAGCGCGTGCTGCTCGTGGTGAACAACGCGTTCGCCCCGGAGCTCACGCCCGCCGCCGACGAGATCGAGGGCTCCGCCCCGGTGCTCGCCCGGTTCGACCGCGTGGTGCACCTGACGGACCTGATCGCGCCCATCCACCCGGCCGACTGGAAGCCGGGGCCGCGCGAGCGTCCGCTGCTGGAGCGGCTGCTGCGGAACTACTGGGGCCTCGGTGACGGGCAGGTCGACATCGTCGCCGAGTCCGTGTGGGTGAACCCCGCCCAGTCGCTGGCCCGCATCTTCCACAACGGCGGCATCACGGTGTACGCCGACGGCCTGATGAGCTACGGACCGACGCGCAACGACCTGCCGCTCGACATCGTCCAGCGGCTCGACGGCCTGCTGCACCTCGACCTGGTCCCTGGCCTGCGTCCGGTCCTGCTGAGCGAGTACGGCGTGCAGCCGACCGTCATCCCGAGCGAGGCGTTCCGCAAGGTCGTCGAGGAGATCGCCGCCAAGTCCGCCCCCACCGCGGACGAGGCCCAGCCGCCCGCCGCGATCGTCGTGGGCCAGTACCTCGCGGCGCTCAGCCTGGTCACGATGCAGGAAGAGGCGGACATGCACGCCCGCATGATCCGCGCGGCGGCCGACGCCGGGGCGCAGGTCGTGCGGTTCAAGCCGCACCCGTCCGCGCCGCCCGGGTTCCTCGCCCCCGTCGAGCGGGCCGCGAAGGACGCGGGCGTGACGCTCGAGGTGGTCACCGACCCGCTGCCGGTCGAGGTCATGCTGGCCTCGTCCGACGTCACCGCCATCGTGGGCTGCTTCTCGACGGCGCTCGTCACCGCGCGGTCGATCTTCGGCGTGCGCTCGGTCGCGGTGGACACCGGGGAGCTGCTGAAGCGCCTCAAGCCCTACGAGAACAGCAACCGCATCCCGGTGACCGTCGTCGACGCCCTGCACCGCACGGACGGGGCGTTCGACTCGCCCGAGAAGCTGCAGCAGCTCCTGGACACGGTGTCGTACTGCATGCAGCCGAAGTCGCTCTCGGACCGGCGTGCTGCCGCCGTGGCGTGGCTCAGCCAGGCGAACCCGCACGACCGCGCCCGCTACATCGCGAACCAGCGGCTGACCATGCTCGGCCTGCCGGGCGCGCCCCGGCAGAACCCGATGGTCAAGGCGACCCTCGACACGGCGCGCACGGCGCTGCGGCACCCGGCCATGAGCTGGGTCGACGAGCGGACCCGCCGGTCCCAGCTGCGCAAGAAGGTCGTCCGCAAGATCCGCGGCTGACGCCCGTGCCCGGCCTGCCACCGCAGGCCGGGCACGCAGGCCGGGCACCGCAGGCTGTCTCAGGGCCGGACGACGCCGATCCCGCTCACGCGAACCTCCTTGCCGCTGTCCAGCGACCGGAGCACGACGCGGCCCGACCGCGTTCCGCCGAGGTCGACCTGGAACACCCGCTGGTCCCGGTGCGTCGCCGAGGACAGGTCGAGCACGCCGTACCGCGTGCCCCCGACGTAGACGGCCACCCGCCCCCAGCCGCGCCCCGTGGGCGCCATGACGTGCACCCGGGTGATGTTCCGGGCGGCGTAGACCTTGATGTCCTGGCCCGCCGCCGTGGTCCGGTAGGCGTGCCCGTTGTAGTAGCCGGAGCGGCTGATCCGCTGCCACCCGTACACGTCCCAGTCGTCGTGCAGGACGTCGCGCGTCGTGGTGGTGATGACGCGCACCGGGCTGCGCCGCCCGTTCGCCATGACGGCCCGGACCCCGTAGACCGCGTTCTCCCCCGGCGGCGTGTACACGGTCGTGGCCGTGCGGGTCGTGGAGGCGAACTCGTACCAGTACGGGTCGTAGGGCCGGGTCGACGTGAAGTGCCCGCTGCGGCGCAGCACCTCGTACCGCACGGCGCCGCGCACGGCGTCCCAGGCGAACGCCGTCTCGGGGCGCCACTGCACGGGCGTGCGCAGCGGGCTCACGGCGTGCGGCCGCGGGGACGCGGGCAGCCGCACCGCGCCGTGCCGCCGGTACTCCGCGAGCACCCGGTCGTGCACGGCCGAGCGCAGCGCGGGCAGCCTGGCGTTCAGCCGGTCACCGGGGCACGCCGTCCGGTTGGTGTGCCGGTGCCCGAGGATCGTCGGGACCGTCACCACCGTGCCGGGCGCGGTCTTGGCCGTGCTGGTCCCCTGCCCCGTGCGGAGCTGCGTGGTCTGGGTGGGGTGCACCCCGTACTCGAACGACTTCCAGGCCAGCACCCGCTCCAGGCCGCGCACGAGCGCCGCCGTCGGCTCCGCCGTCACGAAGTTGCCCATGGCCGAGACGCCGATGGTCCCGGTGTTGTAGCCACCCGCCTGCGCGCCGATCGGGTTGTGCAGCTGCGCCTCGCGGCGCCCCTCGAAGACACGTCCGTACCGGTCCACGAGGAACTGGTAGCCGATGTCCGGCCAGCCGTTCGAGCGCGTGTGGTAGGCGTGGATCCCCCGCACGATCGCCGCCGACTGGTCGGACGAGTACGTGTTGGTCCCGGCCGTGTGGTGCACGTAGATCGCCTTGAGCGTGCCCGACGTCTCGGGCCACGGCGAGCCGAGGGACTCGTCGGCGCCCCACATCTTGCGCGACACCACGGGCGGCTTGGGCTCCCACCCCGTGGCCGCGGCGGCCGAGGCCGCGGGCCCCGCCGCCGCGCCCACGTTCCGGTCGGCGGGCGAGCTGCCGGGATCGATCACGTCCACGCGCATGCCCGACGGCGGACGCCCGCTCACCGTCGCCGCCCGGGCCTGCACGGCGTCCGCCCCCGACGTGACGAACGGCTCCGTGCCGGCACGGGACCCCGGTACCTGCGCCTCCTCGACGCCGAGCTCCTGCCATGCGCTCCACCGACCGGCCTCCCGCACGCGCAGCGCGACGTCGGTCACGGTCTCGCCCGTGGCGCCGTCCCACGTGACGCCGGCGACCAGGAAGTCGCCCGTGGCCGTGCGAGGGGTGAGGGCGGCCAGGTGGCCGGGCGGGGCAGGGTCGGCGGCGTCCGGGTTGGTGGTTTCGGGGCGCGTGGCCTCCGTGCCCGTGGAACGCTCCGCGGCACGCGGTGCGACGTCGCCGGACTCGTCGTCCGCGTGGCCGGCGGGCGGGTCGTCCGCGCTGGGCTCGGCCCGGGCCGCCGGGTCGACGCGGGTGAGCCGCACGCTCTCGATCTCGGGCGAGACCGGGCTCGCCGCCTGGACCGGGAGTGGCACCACGGGAAGCACGAGGCCGCCCAGGGCGAGGCCCGCGGTCAGCGCAGCCGAGGTCACGTACCGTCCGAACGTCCGTCCGTCGCCGCTCATGGACCGAAAGTAGCCCTGCGGGGGCGGGGCCGCGCCGGAAGTCACCCTCGGGCACCGCATGGCGAAAGACGGCCGCCTCATGGACCGCGCGGACGGACCCGAGGATCGACCCCGCGGATGCCGGACCCGGTCCCCTGAGGCACAGTGGCACACGGGGGTACGAAGATGTCGCACCGGGATCACAGCAGTCACCGCACGTCCGGCGGCAGGGTCAGCCGTCTGGTGGCGGCCGCCGCAGCAGCCGCCGCGCTGGTGGCCGGGCCCGTCGCCCCGGCCTCCGCCGCGGGCGTCCCGGAGTCGTTCACGGTCGACGGCTCGGGCTTCGGGCACGGCGTGGGCATGGCGCAGTACGGCGCCTACCAGATGGCCCGCGAGGGCCGCACCCAGGGCCAGATCCTCGGCCACTACTACCAGGGCGCGCAGAACACCGTGGCCACCACGCCACGGGACATCGACGTGCAGGTCTACGGGCCCGACCCGTACGGGTTCTCGGGCTACGGCGACACGGGCGCCACCCGGATCGACGTCAAGGGCGGCTCGTGGCTGCTGCAGGCCCAGGGCCGTGCCGTCGCCCGCGGCAGCGGCCCCCTCGACGTCTCGGTGTCGCGGGGCGACCTCGTCGTGCGGGCCGAGGGACGCACCCACCGGTACGACCGGATGTGGCTCGTGTGGTCCGGCTCGCCCTACTACCGGCAGGACGCCGCGCCGGCGGTGGCGCACGTCCGGGGCGCCCATGGCGCCTACCGGTGGGGCAGGCTGCAGCTCAGCGCCTCGGCGGGCGTGCCGAACGTGGTCAACCGGATACCCCTCAACGGCGCCTACCTGTACGGGCTCGCGGAGATGCCGGCGTCGTGGGGCGCGCACGGCGGACGTGCCGCGCTGGAGGCGCAGGCGGTCGTGGCCCGCTCGTTCGCGCTGCTGCGCAGCGGCGACTGGAAGGCGCGATGCCGCTGCCACGTGGTCGACGACGTCCGTGACCAGCACTTCACCGGCTACGACAACGAGGTCTCGTCGTACGCCCGCTACTGGGCCGACGCCGTCCGGGCCACGAACGCCTCGCTGACCCGCGCGCGGGTGCTGACGTGGTCGGGACGGCCCGTGGAGGCCCACTACTTCTCGTCGAGCGGAGGGCGCACCGCGCACTCGGAGGACGTGTGGTCGTCCGAGGTGCCCTACGAGCGCTCCGTGGCCGACCCGTACAGCAAGCGGGCGCCCGGCAACGACTACCGGTCCTGGGGCCGCCTGCTCACCCAGGAGTCCGCCCAGCGGCTGTTCGGCCTGCCCGCCGTCGCGTCGATCGAGGTCACCGACCGGTACCGGAGCGGACAGGCCGCCGCGCTGGTCGCGACGTCGCCGTCCGGGGAGACCGCCACGGTGCGCGGATCGGCCGACCGGATCCGCTCCGTCGTCGGCAAGCACACCCGCGCAGGAACCCTGCCGTCCTCCTGGATCGCCCGAATCCGGGCGAACTGACCAGGGGGCGGGGCTGCCCCTTTTCTCACCCGCTGTTTACCGCGACAAGGCCGGGACCCCGGCTTAAATTTGCCGTGAACTCCTCCAGTTGAACGGCACATCATTGGCTACGCTCACCCAGCGATACCACTTCTTCCTCTCCCGCGTGCACGGCCGGCTCGGGCACCCCGGACGAGCCGAGCGAGCGCTGACGCGGGCGACCTCCGGTCCGGCGGCCGACCCGGGCTGGCTGCACCGGCTGGCCACGGCCCGCCGGCGTGCGAACGACCACGCCGGGGCCGCGGACGCGCTGGCCCGCGCCATCGACCGGCGCGCTGACGCCCCGCCCCGCTGGTACTACGAGCTGGGCCGCGCCTCCGAGCTCGCCGGGCGGATGGAGGACGCCGACGCCGCCTACCGGCGGTGGACCGCGCACGATCCGCTCCCGCGGGGCCTGGACGCCGTGCTGCTCGACCGTGGCGTCCTGCAGTTCGTGCCCCGGCGCGACGCGGTCCGCTTCGTGCTCGACCGGCTGGCCGAGCTCCGTGCGGCCGCCGGGGCGCGGCAGGTCGTCGAGGACCGGTCGGACACCGTCTGGACCTACTGGGCGCAGGGCTTCGACCAGGCACCCGACGTCGTGCGGATGTGCCGGTCGACGATGGCCCGGCACCTCACGCGCCCGGTGGTCGAGCTGGACGACGACAACGTCGGCAGCTTCGTGACGCTGCCGGACGACATCGACGCCCTGGTCACCGACCGCACCGCCCGGTCCGACCTATTGCGCCTGGAGCTCCTCGCGCGGTACGGCGGCACGTGGCTCGACGCCACCTGCTACCTGCGTGGTGATGCGGGCGCCGAGCTGGCGGACCACGCGCGGCCCACCGGGTTCTTCGCGCCCGCCAAGGAGCGGACCTCGATCGGCACGTGGAGCATCACCGCCCAGCCCGGCCACTACCTCGTGACCATGACGCTCGAGGCGCTCTACGCCTACTGGCGCAAGGACGGCAAGCTGCCGCACTACTTCACGTTCCACCACCTCTTCGAGGCGCTCGTGCTCACCGACCCGAGGTTCGGCGAGCTCTTCGCGGCCACTCCCCGGCTCTCGACGGCGCCGTCGCTCCGGCTGCGGCACTGGATGAGCCGTGACATGACCGACGAGGACTTCGAGCGGGCGCTGTCGCGGGCGACCGTCCACAAGCTGTCGTACAAGGCAGGCTCCGAGAACACCGGGCCGCGGAGCGTGCTGGGGCGGCTGTACGCGGCGGAGGCCCAGGCTGCCGGCGCAGGCTCCGGGGGCACCGGTCGACCGGGTGCGCCCTGACTCAGGGGCCTGACTCAGTGTGACTTGCGGACCAGCCCGCGGAACCACTTCTCGCCACGGGCCGGGGCGGGCGCCTCGGGCTCTGGTTCAGGCGTCGGTTCGGGCGTCGGTTCCAGGGCGGGCTCGGGAGCCGGCTCGGGTTCGGGCACGGGCAGCAGACCGAGCTTCTGTGCCCGGTTCGCCGTCGTGTACCGCCCGATCTCGGCCGGCTCCAGCCTGTCCAGGAACGCCGCGACCTCGGTCCTCCGCTCGGCGAGCCGCTCCGGGTACATGCAGAACGCCACCGCGCCGATCAGGTGCGCGAGGTCCCCGGTGTCCGACCAGCGCCCGTCCTCCCGGAGCGCGGCGTCGACGACGGCCCACGGGAGCCGCGCCGGGTTCGCATAGGGCCGGAGCCGTTCCTTGACGGTCTTGGCACCCACCGCGACCACGGGGACGCCGTCGGCCCGCGCCCGCAGGAGTGCCGGCGACATGGTCCCGACCACGACCACGGGGCGCACGGCCGCGAGATAGACCTCCGCGAGGGCCGGCTGCTCGACCGGCGTGAGCCGGACTCCCTCCGGCGCCAGGTCGCCCAGGCGCACCGCCAGGTTCGCGGGGACGACCGGGTCGGCGAGAACAAGCACCTCTGTCACGCCGTCCACCGCGGCCGCCGTGCGGACGGCGTCGCGCCAGAGCGCCGTCTCCTGGTCCCGGGTCAGGATGCCGCCCGCGACGAACGACTCCGCGAGCACCAGCGCGACACCCTCCGCCGGGACCGGCAGGTCCGCGGCGGACGCGACGTCCTGCGCCAGCTTGCCGACCGCGTCGGCGGGGATCGCGACCGCAGCGACGCCCTGCCCGGCCCGGTGCTCGTCGCCGTCGGGCCAGGGCGCAAGTCCTGCGACGTGCTCCCGGTACAGGTGCCGGCTGGTCCGCCGGGCCTGCGGCCACCCGATCGGCTCGCGCGCCGGGCCGTACCCGGCGATGTCCGTGACGAGGCGGACCACCTCGCACCCGTAGAACGCCGACATCAGCCACTCGACCGGCTGCTCGGACTGGGGACGGTCACAGACGAGCTCCACGGTGTCGTCCCCGATGCCCCAGGCCTGCCGCAGCAGGCGGGCCAGGACAGGGCGGTCGTCACCCCGCGGCGACCAGCGTCCCGGGTCCGCGGGCCGGACGAGCTCGTCGAGCACGACGACGTCGTCGAACCGTGCCGTGGCCGCCGACATGCCCGGACGCTCGTGCGGCAGGGGTGCCGTCTCCGGCGCCGGCGCACGCCCGAACAGGACGAGCACCCTGCGGCGCGGTCGGTCGAGCAGCCCGGCGTCCACGGCGGCCGCTGCTGCGAGCAGGGACTCGGCCGAGGAGACCAGGACAAGCTGTGTTGTGCTCATCGTGTCGGTTGCTGCTTTCTCCGAGGGGCTGCGGCATCCACGGACGGCGTCGTCCTGCGGGGGCACCCGATTGTGGCAGATGCCCGGACCGTGGGCCGACGCGACGCATCACGGTCCGGTATCGCTCAGAGCTCGCGCGCGTCCGACTCCAGCAGCACCGGGATCCCGTCCCGGACCGGGTAGGCCAGCGGCCGCTCCGGGTCGGTCGAGTGCAGCTCGGGCTCGCCGTCCGGCCCGGTGCCGTCCACGAGGGTCGCGCCCGTCACGGGGCAGCGCAGGATCTCGCGTACCCAGGGCTCCAGCTCGATGCTCATTCGGTCTCTCCTGTCCCGGACCCGTCCGGCTCGTCGGTCCCGACGCGCACCAGCGAGAGCACGTCGTCGCGGACCTTCTCCATGATGTCGTGGTCGGCGGCCTCGACGTTGAGCCGCAGCAGCGGCTCGGTGTTGGACGCCCGCAGGTTGAACCACCACTGCGGGTGCCCGTCCCAGTGGGACACGGTGACACCGTCGAGCGTGTCGACCTCGATCCCGGGGTAGGCGACCCGGTAGGCGTCCAGCACGCGGTTCGTGGCCTCGGCGGCGTCCGGGACCCGCGAGTTGATCTCGCCGGAGGCGACGTAGGGCTCGTACATCTCGGCGACCTCGGACAGCGGGTTGCGCTGCGTGCCCAGTGCCGCCAGCACGTGCAGGGCGGCCAGCATGCCGGTGTCCGCGAAGAAGAAGTCCCGGAAGTAGTAGTGGGCGCTGTGCTCGCCGCCGAACACCGCCTCGTTCGAGGCCATCTCGGCCTTGATGAACGAGTGCCCCACGCGGGTGCGCACCACCCGGGCGCCGGCGGCCGAGAGCAGGTCGGGCACCGCGCGCGACGTGATCAGGTTGTGGATGACCACCGGCGCCCGCCCGGCCGCCTTCTCCTTCTCGACCTCGCGCAGCCCCACCAGGGCGGTGATCGCCGACGGCGAAACCGGTACGCCCTTCTCGTCCACGACGAAGCAGCGGTCGGCGTCCCCGTCGAAGGCCAGCCCGATGTCGGCGCCGTTGGCCACGACCGCCGTCTGCAGGTCCAGCAGGTTGGCGGGCTCCAAGGGGTTGGCCTCGTGATTCGGGAAGGTGCCGTCCAGCTCGAAGTACATCGGCACGACGTCCAGCGGCAGCTCCGGCAGTCCCGCGGCGGTACCGAGCACGGCCGGCGCCGTGAGGCCCGCCATGCCGTTCCCGGCGTCGACGACGACCTTGAGCGGCCGGATGCCCGAGAGGTCCACCAGGCCCCGCAGGAACGCGGCGTACTCGCCCAGCATCTCGCGGTCGGTCACCTGCCCGGGGGCCGGGGCCGAGGTGCCGGCCTCGGCGTCGGCGTCGTCCAGGAGCGCCTGCGCGGCCTCCCGGATCCCGGCGAGGCCTGTGGCCTCGCCGACGGGCCGCGCGCCCGCGCGGCAGAGCTTGATCCCGTTGTACGCGGCCGGGTTGTGGCTGGCCGTGAACATGGCGCCCGGCAGGCCCAGGACGCCGGAGGCGTGGTACAGCCCGTCGGTCGAGCACAGCCCGATGCGGACCACGTCCACGCCCTCGGCGGCGAGGCCGGCCGCGAAGGCGTCCACGAGGTCGGGCCCGGAGTCCCGCATGTCCCGTCCGACGACGACGGCCGGGCGGGCGTCGTCCGACGCCTCCGGGCGCACCACCACCCGGGCGAAGGCCGTGCCGATCGCGCGCGCCACCTCGGGCGACAGCTCCTCGGGCACCAGTCCCCGGACGTCGTACGCCTTGATGATCCTGTTGAGGTCGAGAGCCACGTCGTCAGCGTACGCGAGCACCGGGGCGCACCGGGGCGCGCCGGGCGCACCTCACCCGGCGTACGGGTCTCAGGTGCCGGAGGTGTTGTCCGCCCGGTGCGTGAGCACCGCCTCGAGCAGGACGGCGGCGCGTGCCCCGAACCCGTGCTCGGTGCGGACGTGCTCGGACAGCGAGCGGAGCATCTCCTCGTCGTACCGTGCGGCACTGCCCTCGGCCAGGAGCGCGTGCAGCTCCTCGGGCGTCGTGAACCGGGCCAGGCGGCCCTCGGGCAGAACGGGGCGCACGATCTCGTCGAGCCCGTACACGTCGTCGGTCAGGAGCCGGCCGCCCGACGCGAGCACGTCGAAGACACGGTTGGAGACGAAGCCCAGGTCACGCATGTCGGGCCAGTGGTCGTTCAGCGCCCAGGCGGCCGACCGGTAGTAGCGGCGGAGCACCTCGTTCGGCACGTACGCGCCGGCGATCGCCTCGGGCGGCAGGAACCGTTGCCAGCCCGACCCGTAGACGGCGACCGGCACACCCGACCGCACGGCCTCCACGGCGACCGGACGTGCCTTGCCCCGGGTGTTGCCGACCAGGACGGCCTTGCCGACGACGTCCTCGACCGGCTCGTCGTCGATGTAGAACCGGCTGGGATCGGTGCACTGCAGCAGCGGGGCCACGGGCAGCTCCCACCGCTGCGCGACGTCGCGCGCCCAGGTGAGGCTCGCGGCGAACCGGAGGTCGTAGCCCGCCAGCTCCCGCGCCGTGACGTCCTCCGGGTGGCTGATGACCCACACGACGCTCGTCACGTCGCCCGGGAGCCGGGCCGGGTGCAGTCCCCGGAGCATCAGGACGACGTCGTCCCGGTAGGAGGTCTCACGGGCGTCGTTGGGCGCGTAGTCGACCACCACGTGCTGGCCCAGGTCGCGCAGTGCGGCCGCCAGCGAGTGCGCGAAGTGGAAGTCGCCCCACTGCCGGGCCTGGTCGCCGGCGGGCATCGCCGTCTTGATCGCCCAGCGCAGTGCGGGCGGCGCCTCCCGTACCCGGGCGGTGTCCGGCACGGAGGGCCACAGCGCGCGGGTCCAGGTCCCCGGTCGCCCGGGGGCGGTGAGCGCGACCGTCCCGGTGAACACGGGTGCCACGCCGAAGGTCGCGAAGAGGTCCGCGGATCCCTCCGGGACCGTCTGCCACGCCGCGCGGAACACCGCCAGGTCGTCCTCCGGCTCCGCGGTGTCGTCGAACGTCCCGTCCCCGGAGCGTGTCACGACCACGTCGCGGGCCACCACGACGGGGCGCTCCTCGTGCCGGGCCAGGCGTTGCGCCAGGTCGACGTCGGCCCACAGGGTGCGTACCCGCGCCTCGTCCCGGACGGCCCGCACGGACTCCGTGCGGGCCAGGAGCGGCACCGGCGCTCCCGGCACCTCGAACCACGGCCGGGGCCAGGGCACGCTGTCCGGGTGCACGCCGTCGAGGAAGGGCACCGGATCCGTCCCGCGCGGCGGGTAGACCACGCCCACGTCCCGCAGCAGCAGCTCGCCACCGAGCACGACCGGGTGCACCACGGCGGCGCCCGACTCCGTCAGCACCGCTCGGAGGTCCTGCAGCGTCCCCTCGCGGAAGGCCTGCCGCCCCGACAGCAGCAGCACGTGCTCGCCCCGGGCCCCGTGCACCGCCTGGTCGACGGCGGACGACGCACCCTGCCCGGACAGCACCACCCGCACGTCGAACCGGGCGAGCCGGGCCAGCGCGAGCCCGGCGACGGCGCGACGACGATCACCGGTGACCAGCAGGATCTCCGCGGACGGCGCGGCCGCTGTGTCGTCCGCCGGCACGGCGCGGTCGATCGCGGTGAGGACGGTCAGCACGTCGGCGGTGGTGTCGCAGTCGACGACCACCAGGCTGGTCAGGCCCGGCAGGGTCCTCGCCGCCGGGGACTCCCGCCAGGGCGCAGCGGCATCCGCCTGGTCCGCGTGGTCCGCCTGGTCACGCAGCTCGGCGCGGAGCGCCTCGCGCACGTCGGCCAGCGTCACGCCGTCGCGCATCCATCGCGCGTCCGGGGCCAGCGGGAGCGGGGCGTCGGCGTCGTCCGCGAGGAAGGCCGCCAGGGGGCTGCGCCCGTCCGCAGCGGGCCGGTCGAGCCGGCCCGGGTCGAAGAGCGGCGACGGGGACGCCTTCCACGAGTCGCCCACGCCCTTGAGGTAGATGACGAGCGGGTCGGTGTCGTCCCGCTGCCATGCCTTCGGCCGGTACCGGGCCGGCACGAACAGCGGGTGCGGCCACCAGCCCTTCCGCCGGCCCTGCGCGAGGTAGTGCCGCGCGGCGTCGGCGGGGTCGGCGAACGTCGTGCCCGCCTGCGCCCCGTACCACTCGACGTCGAACACCCCGGCGTCCAGCACCCGGTGCAGTGCCGGGTCGGCGGGGGCCGCGGGTTCGGGCGTACCCGCCTCAGCGGCGCCCTTCTCGTCCGCGCCCGGGCCGAGACGGCGCCGGACCGCCCGGACGATCCGGCCGAGGCGGCGTCTGGACGCCTTGCTGATCCTGCTCGGGTCGAGTGCCACGTCGAGAGCGTAACGAGCGAAGGGCCTACGCGGGCGCTGACACCGCGAGCTCGGCGGCGAGCATCTCGGGACTCGGCGCGAGCTCCGGCGGGAGCACGTCCCGCAGCGTCACCCAGCGCCGCGGCCCGGACTGCTCGAGCTGGACCCGGACCATCTCCGCCGGGAACGTCCGGATCAGCTCGGCGGAGCGCCGGTTCAGCTCGGCGAGCAGCTCGGCGGGCATGTGCTCCGCGAAGCCGAGGTGGTGGTCCACGATCGCGAGCACCGTCCGGGCGAGCTTGGGCAGGAACCGGTCGGTCTCCCGGTCCTCGTCGAGGATCCCGTGGATCTCGGCGAAGGCCCGGGTGAAGTCGAGGCGGCGCTCGTCGTAGATCTGGGTGAGCGAGGTCGTCACGCCCCGCCGGTAGCACACGCCGCTGTGGTTGGTGACGACGTAGCCGGTGCCCTGCAGGTGCAGGCGCCACACCCAGGCCCGGTCCGTCGCCGTGCGCATGCCGTCCGAGAAGGTCAGCAGGCCGTCGTCGGCGATCGCCCGGTCGTAGACGCCGGCCCAGCCGTAGGGGTAGTCGACCATCGTGGGACGGTCGGTGGGCAGGATGGACTCCCTGGGGTCGAGCACCTGCTCGCGCACCGGCTCCATCGCACGGACGACCCGGCGCTGACCGTCCTGGACGGTGACGTGGTCGTGCCGCAGGATCGGCACGCCGAACGCCTCGATCGCGTCCGTCACGTCGCGCAGGTGGTGCGGCGCGTACCAGTCGTCGCCGTCGAGATAGGTGATGTACCGGCCGTTCGACCCGGCCAGGCCCTGGTTGCGTGCCGTGGCGGCCCCCACCGGCTCCCTGTTGCGCAGCACCGTCAGGTTCGGCAGGCGGTCGGCATAGCTCTCGGCGATGTCCGGGGTGGCGTCGCCGGAGCCGTCGTCGACCACCACGACCTCCAGGTCGTGCGGGTCGTCGAACTGCCGGGTGAGGCTGGTCATCGCGTCGTCGAGGTAGAGCTCGGTGTCGCGGACCGGCATGACGACCGAGACGCGGGGCGTGCTGGAGGGCATCGGACGGCTGCTTTCTGCTGGGGTGCACGGCTCCGCGACAGCGGCGTCACGGACGCCCCCAGATTCTTGCAGACGGCGGGGCCGCACCGGTGCCCCCAGATCCGGCCGGTCCGGCGGGCTATCCTTGCGCGGTGCTTGCCGTAGCCCAGTTCCACGCCCCCCTGCCGCTGACCAACACGATCCAGCGGTACGACTGGGGGTCGGTCGACGCCATCCCCCACCTGCTCGGCGCCGAGCCGGACGGGCAGCCGCAGGCCGAGCTCTGGCTCGGCGCGCACACGAGTGCGCCGTCGGTCACGGTGATCGAGGACGACGACGTCACGCTCGACCGCCTGGTCCGCGAGGCGCCCGTGCAGACGCTGGGCCACCGCGTGGCCGAGCAGTTCGGGCCGCGCCTGCCGTACCTGCTGAAGGTGCTGGCCGCGGGCAAGGCGCTGTCGCTCCAGGTGCACCCCTCGCCGCGGCAGGCCCGGGAGGGCTTCGCGCGCGAGAACAAGGCCGGGATGGCCCTCTCGTCGCCGAAGCGGTCCTTCAAGGACGACCAGCACAAGCCGGAGATGATCGTCGCCCTGTCGCAGTTCGAGGGCCTGGCCGGCTTCCGCACGCCGCGCACCATCCTGGACGTGCTGGACGGTCTGGCCGGTGACCTGGTCGAGGGCGTCCGCGCGGCCCTGCTGCGCGACCGCGGCCACGACGGCATGCGGGACGCGTTCAACCACCTGCTGTCCGCGCGGGCCGACGAGGCCTGCGCCGCCGACATCGAGGCGACCCTCGACTCCGTGCGCGCCCGCCTGGCGGGCGGGTCGCCGTTCGAGCGCGCCGACCGCACGGTCATCGACCTCGCCGACCAGCACCCCGGCGACCCGGGCGCCATCGCGTCCCTGATGCTCAACCGCTTCTCGCTGGAGCCGGGCGAGGCGGCCTTCACGCCGGCGGGCGTGGTGCACGCCTACCTGTCGGGGCTGGGCGTCGAGATCATGGCCTCCTCCGACAACGTGCTGCGCGCGGGCCTCACCACCAAGCTCGTGGACGAGGAGAACCTGGTCGCCTGCACCACGTTCGCACCGCAGCAGCCGTTCACCCCCGAGGTGAGCACGGCGGGCAGCCGCGGCCAGGTGCACACCTACCGCGTGCCGGTCACGGAGTTCGCGCTCACGACCGCGGACGTCGACCCCACCGAGTCGGTCTGCCTGCCCGCCACCGGCCCCCGCATCCTGCTCTGCCTGGACGGTGAGCTGACGCTCGACGCCGACCGCGCCGAGACCGGCGCGCAGCGCCTGACCCAGGGCGACTCGGTCTTCGTCCCGCACGACGCGGGCAACCTGACCCTCTCGGGCGCAGGCCACGCGGTCTGCGCCTGGGTCCCGTAGGCCGTTTCAGGCCGAGGTGTCGTCGTCCGCGCGCAGGACGCGGAGGTGGCCCCGGCGGGCCGTCTCCGTGACCGTGGGCGGCTCGGCCGGGCGGCGCACCCGGCCCGCCTCACGGACGGCGTCGGCCAGGGCGGACAGGTCGTCGGGGCTCGGCCCGGCGTCCTCGAACTCGGGCATGAGGCGGACCACCTCCCACCCGCGCGGCGCGGTCAGCCGTTCGGCGTGCTCCGCGCACAGGTCGTAGCTGTGGGGCTCGGCCAGGTGCGCAAGCGGACCCAGAACCGCCGTCGAGTCCGCGTACACGTACGTGAGCGTCGCCACGGCCGCATTGGTGCAGGCCGAGCGCGAACACTGTCTCACCGATCTCACGCGCCGAGACTACGCCCTGACCGGGCACGACGCGGCGAACACGCCGGATGCTCACGGGGGTGAGGACGCCCGCCCGACGACGGCGCGCCGCGCACCCCGCGCCAGCAGCAGCCCCGCACCCGCGAAGGCCAGGTCGACGAGCGTCAGCGCAACCCGGCTGACCAGCACCGCGAGTCCCGTCGCCGGCCCGGACAGCGCCCCGGCGAGCACCGCCGCGAGCACCACCTCGCGCACGCCCGCCCCGGCCGGCGCCAGCACGAACAGGAACCCTGCGGTCCAGGCGAGCGCCCAGCCACCGGTCGCCAGCGCGAACGTCCGGGCGGACGGCGTCATCCCCAGGCCGGTGCACAGCACCCAGAGCTGCAGCCCGGCGACGAGCCACCCGGCCACCGACCAGACGGCGGCGCGCCCGAGGCCGCCCCAGGTCATCGGGTGCTCCGGCGCGGGCCGCCCGGCGACCCGCAGGGCCAGCCCGATCAGCCGGTTGAGCACGGGCGGGGCGAGCACGACCACGACGGCGGGCGCCGCCCACACCACCCAGGACCAGGCACCCCAGGCCGTCGACGAGACGAACGGCAGCGCGACGGCGCCCACCGCGGCACCCGACGCGACCGACACGGCCACGGCGACCAGCATCGACGTCGCCGCCCGGCTGCGCGGCACGCCGTTGCCCGCGCCCACCTCCGCGGCGGCGACGACGTTCCACACGCCGCCCGGCACGTACTTGCCGAGCTGGCTGACCCCGAACACCGTCACCGCGGGCCCGAGCCGCAGCGGCGAGCCCAGATCGGCGAGCACCGCGCGCCAGGCCAGCAGCGTGCACCACACGTACACCACACCGAGCACGACGACGGACGCGGCCTCGGCCACCGAGAGTCCTGCGGCCGCCCGGGCCAGCTCGGCGCGGTTGCCGACCACGTACCAGACCGCCAGCCCGAGCGCGACGACGAGAAACCCCCACCGCACCCACCGGGACCGCACCACCCGGCCGGCCCGCGCCACCACGCCCCCGCCGGTCGCCGGCCCGCCCGGGGTGCTCACAGGGCGGTCCTGGCTGCCAGGGCTGCGATCAGGGGTTCCGTGACCGTCTGCGGGCGGGTGCGGTCCCGGCCCCGAGCCGCGCGCTCGCGGGCGGCGGCGAGCGTGGCGGGGTCGCAGAGGGCGACGAGCCGGGCCGCGAGCGCCCCGGGGTCGGCGGGCGGTACGAGCTCGGCGTGCTCCCCCACGACCCGGCGCTGCGGCGGGGTGTCCGAGGTGACGACGACGCAGCCCGCGGCGAGCCCCTGGTACACCTTGTTCGGCACCACACGCACCCCCTTGGGAGTGTCGCTGAAGATGCCGAGGCAGACCTGGTGCCGGGCGACGAGCGCGGGCAGCTCGTCGGGCTCGACCCAGTCGCGCCAGGTCACGCCGGGTGTCCCGGCCAGGATCTCGCGGGCGCGGGGCAGGTCCTGGCCGGTGCCGACCATCGTCACGTCCAGGGCGGCCCCGGCGGCGACGGCGTCGCGCACCGCCTCCGCGATGACGGGCGCGCCCTGGAGCGGGGTGTAGAGCCCGAAGAAGACGACCGAGAGCCTCCCGGCGCCGGCCGTGGCCTCGCCCGGCGCCGCGGAGGCGGCCGCCGTCCGCCACGCGTCCGGTGCGCCGACCGGGACGACGACGCCCTTGCCCGGGTCGGGCAGCATCCGCCGGTGCTCCTCGGTGTCGGTGACCACCACGTCGGCGCACGCGACGGCCAGCCGGTCCAGACCGGTCAGGAGCCGCACCCGGAGCCCGGCGGCCCCGCGGTCGGCGGCGGTGTCCCCGGCGAACACGAGGTGGTCGAGCACCACCACGGACCGCGGGTACAGCAGCCGGGCCAGGATCACGTCGAAGTGGCCGAGGTAGCCGACGAGCACCGCCGGGGGCCGCCCTTCGGCCCGGCGCAGCCGCACGGCGTCGGTCACGAGGCCGGCCCAGCACCGCACCAGGCGCCCGGCGAGCACGGGCAGCCGCCACGGCTGCTGGAGCATGCGTACCCGTTCGGCGGTGGACAGGCCGAGGGGCCGGTTGAGCTCGGTGACCTTGGTCCCGTGGGCGCGCAGCCCGGCGACGAGGACGGCGATGCGCGGGTGTCGTGCGGCGTCGTAGGTGCCGAACGCGATCACTGCACGCTCGCGGGCACGTCCGCCAGGCCGGGGTCGCCGGGGCCTGCCGGGCGGGCCCGGTCCCCGGAGGGCCGGCCGTTGCCGGGCACCTGCGGGTTCTCCCGTGCGGCGGCCACCGTCGGGTCCGTGACGGCGACCATGCCGTACTGCATCTCCTTGAGGCGCTCCAGCGTGTCCTCGAGCAGCACGCGGTTGGTGCGCTGCAGGTCGGCCAGCACGAGCAGGGCGAAGCTGAGCAGCGCTCCGACCATCGAGGTGGCGCCGAGCACGATCGACTGGAGGTGCTGGCCCGGGGTTCCCGTGGCCAGGAGCAGGGCGTACCGGCCGAACGGCACGGCGGCGCCGAGCGCGAAGACGATGCCGAGCGTCACGAACACGACGTGCGGCTTGTCCATCACGTAGGACCGGCTGATGGCCTGACCCGACTTGGCGATGTGCTGCCACATGCTCGTGAAGAGCCGCGACTCCCGCGTCTTGGGGTTGGTGGTGACCGGCACGCTCTGGATGCGCAGCCGCTGGTGACCGGCCTGGATGATGGTCTCCATGCAGTAGCTGAACTGCGTGACGACGTTGAGCCGCAGCAGCGCGCCGCGCGAGTAGGCGCGGAACCCGCTCGCGGCGTCCGGCAGGTCGGTCCCCGCGGCGAAGTTGACCACCTCGCTGCCCACCTTCTGCAGCGTCTTCTTCAGCGGGGAGAAGTGGTCGATGGTGCCGGTCTGCCGGTCGGCGATCACGATGTCCGCGTCGCCGAGCACCACCGGCATCACCAGGTCGCCGATCCGCTCCTGCGGGTACTGGTTGTCGCCGTCGGTGTTCACCACGATGTCGGCGCCGTGCCGCAGCGCGTAGTCGACGCCGTCGCGGAACGAACGGGCCAGGCCCATGTTCCGGGTGTGGTGGACGAAGTGCCGCACGCCGAGGCGGCGGGCCACCTCGACGGTGCCGTCCGTGGAGCCGTCGTCGACCACCAGGATCTCGACCTCGTCGATGCCCGGGATGTCGCGGGGGATCGTGGCTAGCACCAGAGGAAGAGTCTCTTCCTCGTTCAGGCAAGGAATCTGCACGAACAACTTCATGGCCCTGTTGCCTTCGGTTACGGGCTCGCGTCCGGCCGACGGCCGAGCCGATGATCAAGCAGCGAGTGCGCTTTCAACCCTACGGCACGCCAGACGAACGAGGGGTGAACATCACTCGTCATGGAACTCCCTTCACCCGGGTGAGATCCGGCGTGAACCGGTGCCGCCGGCGATATCCTGCTCGCGTGACCAGTCCCCGAACGGTCCCTGTCGTCGTGTGGCTGATCGTGCTCCTGCATCTCGTGGTGATGCTCGGCCAGACGGCCGTCTTCCCCAACGTCCGCTCGCCCGACGAGCGTCAGCACGTGGACCTGATCCTCCAGGTGCGGCAGGGTGACGCCTGGCCGTGGCCTGCACCCGGCACGTCGTTCGTCACGCAGGGCGTGGCGGCGGGCGGCTTCGTCCGGGCGGACCGGATCGGCGGGCCGCAGCACCTGGCCGACCGGCAGGACGTCCCGCCGCGCGGCGAACGACCCACGTACTCGGAGGCCGGCGGCTCGGCGACCTTGACCGTCAAACGCGGCGAGGGCCCGCGGACGCCGGTGTTCAACCAGCTCGTGCAGCACCCGCCGCTGTACTACCTGCTGGGCGCCGGAGTCGTCGCCCTGGTGCCCGACTGGCAGGACGTCCCGCTGGACCAGATCTGGCTGATGCTGCGCTGGTGGAACGCACTGCTCGCGCTCCCCCTCCCGCTCCTCCTGTTCGCCACCGCGCGCAGGCTGCGCCTGCCCGAGCCGCTGCCCGTCGCGGCCGCCCTGGTGCCGCTCGCGGTCCCGGAGCTGACGCACCTGGAGTCGGCGGTGAACAACGACAACCTCCTGGTGCTGCTCGGCGCCTGCGCCACATATCTGGTGGTCCGGGTGCTGACCGGCGACCTCACGCGCCGCACGGCCCTGCTGCTGGGGCTCGTCACCACGCTGGCACTGCTGACCAAGGGGTTCGCGCTGATGTTCCCCGCCTGGATCCTCCTGGCGTACGCGGTTGCCGCCTGGCGGTACCGTGCGCGGGTGCGGGAGGCCGTGGTCGGGCTGCTGCTGGTCGCCGTCGCGGCCGTCCCCGGTGCGGCCTGGTGGGTGCGGAACGTGGTGGTCCACGGCATGCTCCAGCCGCACGGCACGCACGCCACCCCGCCCGACCTCACGCCCGTCCACGGCTGGTCCGACGGCGGCGTCATCTGGCTCGGCCGGTTCGCCGAGCGCATGGTCACCCTGTTTTTCATGCAGGACCACGCACCCGGGCCCATCCACGACGAGTCGTGGCGGCCCGATCTGGACGCGTCCTGGTGGATGGCCCGCGTGGCGCTCGTGGTGCTGCTGGCCGGTCTCGTCGCCGCGCTCGCCCGCCGGACGCTCCCACGCCTCGATGCCCTCGTGCTCCTGTTCCCCGTGCCCGCCCTCGCGGCGATCGTCGCACGCGGTTCGTGGGAGCAGTTCGCGGCCTTCGCCGACTTCGGGGCGGCCATGCAGGGCCGGTACCTGTTCACCGGCCTCGTGGGGCTGGGGGTCGTCGCCGTGGCGGGCGCGGCCGTGCTGCGCCCGCGGCTGCGCCGGACCGTGCCCCTGGCCCTGCTGGTGCTGGCCGCCGCCCTGCACCTGACCTACCAGATCGACACCTGGCGCCTGTACTGGATGCCGGAGGACGGCGGCCTGGACGCGCTCGGCCGGGCCGTCGCCGCCGTCGGCTACTGGTACGCCTTCCCGGCGGGCACGCTCGTCGTGCTGCTGGTCGCCGGACTGGTGCTCGGCGTGGCCGTCACCGTCTCGGTCACGCGGACCGCCGGCGGGCGCGGATGGTCCGGCACGTCCGGCACCACCCGGGAGAACCGCACCGCCGCCAGCACGGCCGCGACCGCGACGACCACGCCCACGGCGCCGACCAGCACGAGCTGAGGCCAGGTCAGGGGGCTCCACCCGGCCCAGCGGACCGCGGCGTCGGCCACCGTCCGGTCCGGTCCCTGGTAGAAGCCCCAGAACCCGTAGGCCAGGCCGGCTGACGCCGCGACCGCGCCCGTGCCGACGACCGAGGGCACCGCGGCGCGCAGCCGCGGGCCGAGCAGCGTGCCCAGACCGAGGGCCGTCGCCACGCCGAGCGCCAGGAGGCCGGCGAACAGGTAGCGGCCCTGCACGGCGGAGATCCAGCCGTGTGCCGCGTAGTCAGGCCACGCGTTGGCCACGACGCCGCACCAGAGCGCCACCGGCTGCAGCAGCAGCACGGCCGTTCCCCGCCGTGCCGGGCCGCGGGCCACGGCCAGCGCGCACAGAACCGCGACCACGACGGCGGCGGTCCAGAACACGGCGTCGGGCAGCCGGACCTCCAGCCAGCCGAAGTTGCCGAAGAACGACCGGGTCAGGCTCGTCACCACGGTCCGCACGAAGTACCAGGGGCCGTTCGGCTCCGCGTCGTCGGGGAACCGGTCCGGGATGCCGACGGGTTGCACCGTCCCCAGCACGACCAGGTTGCGCACCCACCACCAGCCGCCGACGGCGAGCGCGACGGCGCCCGCGACGAGCACGCCCGCTGCCCGGCGTCCGCGGGGGCCGGCCGCCAGCGCGAAGGCGGCCACCACCATCGGCAGTGCGAAGGCCGCCATGACCTTGGTCAGCAGCCCGACCCCGACCACCGTCCCGAGCCCCGCCGCCGTGCGCCACCGCACGTCGCCCGTCACCACCCGGGCGCACAGGTAGGCCGTTGCCGCACCGCTGAGCGTCACGAGCGCGTCGTTGGTGACGCTGCCCAGGATGTGCCCCACCTGCGGCACGAACAGCGTGAACGACGCCGCCACCAGCGCGGCCGCGCGCCCGCCGTCCGCACGCCGGGCCAGCAGACGGCGGGCGGCCCCGGCGGTCAGCAGCGGCAGGGGAAGCAGGAGCACGACGTCGAACAGCCGAAGCGTCAGGAGCTGGAGGTCCCAGCGGGCCTCGGCCGTGCCGGTCACGTGCAGCACCCCCGCGGCGAGCGCGTAGTAGAGCGGCGGGTGCTGGGTCATCTGGTCGACGACGTCGGTGGGCAGGTGCCGCGTCCCGGTGCCGGGCGGCAACGGGTCGGCGAGGGCGTTTTCCGCGGTCACCGTGCCGCGCTGCGCGTCGGGGACGGGCGGCACGTCGACGAACGGCGGCAGCTCGGCGCGGTCGAGGTGCCGGCCGGGTACGTCCGTGGCCAGCGCCGCCTGCTCCCGCGCCGCGTCGACGGCGGGGCCCACGAGCGCCTCGCCGGCGGCGGGCCAGCCGCCCCCGTACGCCAGCCGGAGCACGCTGTTGACGTGCTGCGGCTCGTCGGGTGCGCGGAACGCGGGCGTCAGCACCGCCCACACCGCGCCCACCAGGGCGACGAGCACGGTGATCAGGGCGAGCGCCCGGCGGTACGTCGCCTCGGCGGTGTCGTCGCGCACCGCCTCAGGATATGGGCTCCTGTCCGCGCGGCGCGCGAGAGGTGAGCCGGAGCGGGGCGGATTCGACGTATCGTCGGTACGTGCCTCCGTTCTCACCTCGCGGCCGCAACCGACGGTCCGGTCGCGGCCCCGCCTCGGGCGGTTCGTCTGGTTCCTCCGGCAGCGCCGCGAGCACGCCCGGTGGCCCGGCGGCCGGCATCCCCAAGGCCTCGCAGGCGGACCTGCTGCGGCTGGCCGCCACCCGGCCCGACGGCGAGGGCGACGCCGTCCGGCCCCGGCGTCGTGACCGGCGCGGCCGGGGGCTGCGCGGCCCGCTGCTCCCGCCCGGCGCACCGGCGCACCGCACGCGCGCGCAGCGGTTCGACGACCTCGTGCTCGACGTCGTCGAGGACCTCGACCGCACCTGGGCCGCGCACCTGCGCGGCACGGAGTTCGCGGTCGAGGACGTGCCGCCGTCGGACCCGGCCCCGTGGGAGGACGGCGGCGTGCTGCTCGGCCGCTTCTTCCCCGCCGAGGCGGGCCGCCCCGGGCGCGTGGTGGTCTACCGCCGTCCCGTCGAGGTGCGCGCCTTCGACCAGGAGGACCTCGCCGACCTGGTCCGCGACGTCGTGGTGGAACAGGTGGCGCACATGCTGGCGCGCACCCCGGAGGAGATCGACCCGAACTTCGGCGACCGGTCCTAGCCCACCGCGTCAGCCCACCGCGTCCACGCGCCGCACCCGCACCTCGTCGCCCGAGGCGAGCGGCGCGGCCGGGTTCAGCACCGAGAACAGCGACGGCGCCCCGGCGTCCGACAGCGTCACCGACCAGACCACGCCCGGCTGGTCCGCGGGCTGCTCCGCGACCACCGCCACCGTCTCGCCAAGGTCGCCCAGGTCCGCACCGTCCAGCGTGACCGTCTGCCCCGTGGGCACCTCGACGGTCTGCGACCACGCCTCGGCGCCGTCCGGCCCGATGCCACGCAGCCCGACCTCCGTGCTGCCCTCGACGTCGTCGATACGGTCCGGGTCACGCTCGCCGGGCACGCCGGCCAGCGCCAGCTCGTACGCGGCGTCCTGCGGGACGGCGACGACACCGTCGGCCACGACGCCGTCGGACGGCACCGCCTGACCGGGGAGCCAGGCGCGGTCGTACGGGTCGCCGTCGACGACCGCGTCGCGTGCGGGCATGCCCCGGCGGTCGACGGCGGCACCGGCCACCACCGGCACGTCCGCGTCCACGACCACCGTGTACGCGCCCTCGGGCAGCCCGCCCAGCGGCAGGGTGGTGATCTTGCCGGGCTCCAGGGCCACCTCCTCGCCGCCGCGCAGGCGGACGGGGCCGTCGGCGCCGAGCACCGCGAGGCGTGCCGTACCGGACCGGTCCCCGGGCGCCAGCAGGTCGAGCCGCGGGGCGTGCGGGTCGTCGACGGCCTCGCCCGTGCTGACGACGCCGGACACCGCGGTCGTCGCGGCCGGCGCGCCCCCGCCCACGACGAGGTCCGCCCCCGCGGGCAGCAGCCCGTCGATCCGGTGGTGCTGCACGTACGCGCCCACGCGCCCGCCCTCCGCGGTGACGTGCAGCGCGAGCCGGCTCTGGTCGGGCGCGACGGCCTCCAGCATGGTCACGACCTGCTCCCCCGGCGGCACGACGACGAGCGCCTGGCCACCGAGCGCCACGGGCCCGGAGGCGCCCCAGGCCTCCAGGGCCACGGTGGCGGGGGTGCGGCCGGGGTTCTGCAGCACCAGCCGCCCGCTCGAGCCGACCGCGGTGCTGCCACCCACGAGCCAGTGCTCGACGGCGGGCTCCGCGCACGGTCCGGCGACCATGCCGCGCAGGTCACCGTCGGTCGTCACGGACGCCACGGTGCCCGTGGCGTAGGTCGCGCCGCCCGGGGTGACGCGCAGCAGGCGCGCGTCGGGCACCTGGCCCGTACGCACCGCAGCGGCGTCGCCGACCTCCAGCGGGCCGGTGAGGTCCCCGGTCTCCGCCCCGTCGAGCGTGGTCAGCGCGGGGTCGGCGCCGTCCAGCGCGACGGCGGCCAGCGACGTGCTGGTCTCCACCGGGGTCGCGCTGAACTGGTCGTCGCCCACGTCGGGCTGCTCCAGCTCCGCCGGCTGCGGGCAGACCAGCCCGGTCTCCGCGGCCGCCACGGGGACGGCACGCGCACCGTCGCCCGGGTCGGCCACGGCCGGACCCGGCCCGACCGTGCCGTCGGTCACCGCGAGCGCGGCGACGGCCATCGCGCACAGCAGGGCGCCCGTCGCGGCCGCCGCACGCCGGGCCGCGGGCGGCACGGTCAGCTTCCTGCGCTTCGTCGTCCTGCGCGTCATCGGACCCTCCTGCGTCCCACCGGCAGGGCCAGCAGGGCGAAGACCACCAGTGTGAACGTCGTGAGCACGAGCCAGGCCGTGCGGTGCGGTGCCTCGTAGCGGACCACGAGGTGCCCGGCGTCCGGCCCGAGGTCGAACGCCTGCCTCCCCGCCGTGTCCTCCGGGGGCACCGGTTCGAGCCGGCGCCCGTCGAGGGTCGCGTGCCAGCCGGAGCCCGCGGCCTCCGCGAGCACGACGGTCCGGTCCGCGCCGCCCGGCGCGACGTCCGTGCGGACCTCCGTGCCGGCCGACTCCAGCACCTGCCGGGTCACGCCGCCCTCGGCCAGCCGGGCCCAGCCGGGCGCGGGCTCGTCCGCGGGCGACACCCGCCACACCGACACGGCCTGCCCCTCGGTCACCCGGCTCATGCCGGGCACCATGTCGAGCGTGGCCACGAGGTCGCCGACGGCGGCGTCCCGCTCCTCGGCCGCGTCGCCCGACCGCACCTGCACCGCACCGACGCCGAGGCCGGCCAGCTGCTCCGGCACCCCGTCGGTCGTGCCGGACACCAGCTCCGCGACTGCGGCGTCGAGGGCCTCGGCCGCGGCGCCGTCCGACGCACCGTCTGCGGCGGCCCGCGCCGCGACGGCGGCGTCGGCGAGCTGTGACCCGTCGGCCCGCAGGAGCGCGTACCGGACCGTGCCGTCGCTTTCAGGGGAGAAGCCGATCTCCAGCACGCGGGCCTGCCGCGGCGGCGCCTGCATCTGCTGTCCGACGGCGGGCACCACCGGCTCGGTCGAGACGTGCAGCAGCGCGCTGCGGCCGCCTGCCGCGACGCTGCCCGAACCGACCAGCCACGCGGCCGCCTGCGTCACGGGGAGCACGAGCCCGGTCACTGCCAGCACCGTCACCCCCACGCGGACCGCCGCCCCGGGGAATCCGCTCAGGCGGGTGCGCTGTGCCACGACCGCCGTCGCCCCCGCGAGGGCCGCACCGCCGAGGCCGAGGAGCAGCAGGGACAGCCCGGGTCCGGACCACCGGCCGTCGCCCTGCGCGAGCACCGCGACGGCGAGGCCCGCCGCCGCGACCAGCCAGCCCATCAGGGTCGTGCCCGTGACGCGGCGCGCCGTCGGGCCGGCCCGCCGGCGGCCGATGCCCAGCAGCGCGGCCAGCAGGCCGAGCAGCGCCAGGGCCAGCACCAGTCCGCCCGCCACCCAGGGGCCCGCCGCCACCACCGCGCGGAGCGCGACGAGGGCCGGGCCGTCGCCGTCGGGCACGTCGAACCAGGGCGCCGGTGCGGACGGCAGACCGAGCAGCAGCTCCAGGCCCGACGCGTCGCCGGGCGCGGGAACGCCCGAGCCGGCCAGCGGCTCGGCCGTCAGGAGTCCCCGGTTGCCGTCCCGCAGTGCCGTCCACCACAGCGGCGCACCCACCACGAGGGCCGGCACCGGCGTGAGCGCCAACCAGGTCCGGCGGCGGGGGGCCACGAGCACCGCCCCGGCGAGCACGAGCACGGCGGCGGGCAGCAGCGCGGGCGCGCCCGCGACGACGCAGGCCAGCAGCAGTCCGCCCGCACCGGCCGCACCCAGCGAGCCGGCGGCCCGCGACGACCGGGGAGCCGACAGCGCTCCCTCGGGGGGTGTGAGCCGGTCGACGGCCTGCACGCCGACGGCCCGGACGAGCGCCACGGCGGTCCACGGCAGCAACGCGTGCGCCAGCACCGCGCCCAGCAGCCCGCCGTCCAGCGCACCGAGGAACGCCGGGGCGACGGTCCACGCGAGCGCCGCCAGCACCCGCAGCCACACCGAGCGGGTCACGGTGCCCGCGGCGGCCCAGGCGCCCACGGCGGCCAGCGGGAGGGCGAACAGCAGCACGCCGTCCACGGCGTCCTGCAGGGAGCCGCCCGTGAGCACCGAGAGCCCGGACAGCACGAGCAGCAGGGGGTCCGCCGGGGCGGCCGCGCCGAGCCCGTCGCGCACCCAGCCGGACGTGGCGGCCCACCAGGTGGTCGCCGTCGTGCCGCCGGCCGGGAGCAGGGCCCCGCCGACCAGCCGTCCGCCGGAGGCGAGAGCACCGAGCGCGGGACCGAACAGCGTCGCGGCCAGGCCCAGGGCGCCCACCACGACCACGGCCAGCCCGGCACGGCGCCGGACCGCCAGGGCCCGCAGCTCGGCCTGCTCCAGGTCGGACAGCGCATCCTCCACGCGGTGGGCCTCGCCGCGCGCGAGCCGCCGGTCGCGGCGCTCCGCAGCCACCTCGCGCCAGGTGCCGAGCAGCGGGCGCAGCACGCTCCGCGGCACCGTCGACGTCCGCGCGATCCGGCGCCGGGCCCGCAGCAGCGGCCCCAGCCGGAAGACCGCCCACAGCGGGGCGAGCAGCTCGTCCCGGGCCCGGTCGGGCCGCTTCATCGCGAGCCGGTAGCCCGCGGCGAACGGCGCCCACGCGACCATCGCCAGCATGGCGAACGGCAGGATCCAGGGCGCCACCGACGTCAGGCGCAGGTAGAGCTGGCTGCGTCGGCGCGCGCCGGACGACCCGGGAGCGTGCAGGGAGACCTGGGCGTGCCGCACCACGGCGTCGGGCACCACCACGACACGGTGCCCTGCGAGCCGCACCCGCAGGCAGAAGTCGGTGGAGTCACCGAGCTGGCCGTACGCCGGGTCGGTACCCCCGACCTGACGCCACACCGAGGCACGCACCAGCGCGCCCGCGAGCCCGACGGCGAGCACGTCCTCGCGCGCGTCGTGCTGGCCCTGGTCGATCTCGGTGTCGTCGATCCCGGTCATGCGGCGGCCCAGCGGCGACACCGTGTGCCCCACCTCGACGAGCACCCCGCGGTCGGAGAGTCCGGGGTCGAGCGGGGCACCGTCCGGCCCCGTCTCCCACCGGCGCTGCTTGCAGCCCGCGACGGCCACGACGTTCGAGTGCTCGACGGCGCGGGTCAGCGCGGCGAGCGCACCGGGCGCGGGGGCGGAGTCGTCGTGCAGCAGCCACAGCCAGCCGTGCTCGGGGGCGCCGGTCGCGGCCAGCGCCGCCTCGACCGCCTCACCGAAGGTGCGGGCGCCGGCACCCGCCACGTAGCGCGCGCCGCCGAGCTGCAGGTCCTGGTGGCCCGACGTGGCCGGGGCGGTGTCGACGTCGACCACCACCACGTCGTCCGGCGTGCGGGACTGCGCGCGCAGCGCGGCCAGCGTGGCACCGAGGTAGGGGCTGCTGCCGCGTGTCACGACGACGGCCGTCACCGTGACGGCCACCGGCGCAGGGGCGGCGGTCCGCGCCGGGACCTTGGCCCACACCGGCGCTGCCGCGGCCTCGTCGGGGCCACGGTCGGGGCTGGGAGCCGACAGGCTGTCGGTACGTGGAGCGCTCATCTCGCTTCACATCATGCGGCGCGTCGCCGCCGACACGCCGCAGACGCGCCGGACGCGGGTCCAGGTCTGCGCGGGTGCACGGCCCGGTCGGCGCCGACACCAGGCAGGCTCCGCACCTGTACGGGCGCAGCGCCTGGTGCACTCGCGGCCGGCGGCAGGAGGAACAGCTCCACCGCGGGCGTCAGGGTGCCGGGCGTCAGAGTGCCGGGCGTCAGAGTGCCGGGCGTCAGAGTGCCGGGCGTCAGAGTGCCGGGCGTCAGAGTGCCGGCGGCCGGCGCCAGCTGCTGGCTGCTGGCTGCTGGCTGCTGGCTGCGGGCTGTAGCGCGAGGCAGGCGGCTGGGGGCGCGGGGCTGCGGCGCGAGGCGCCAGGCCGATGACATCGGTCCCCTGCACCTGGCAGCCCTACGAGTTCGGTCGGTCGCCTCGACATCGGTCCGGCGATGGACCGATCTGGCGGCAGCGGACCGAAGACGGCGTCCGGAGCGGTGCAACGGACCGAATGAGGGCGCCCAGCCACCCAGGGCGCCCGCCCACCAGGCCCACCAGGCTTACCAGACCCATGAGACCCACCAGGCCCCCGGGCCCACCAGCCCGAGGTATCAGCTCCTAGACAGCCCGGCGCTTGAGCTTGCGGCGCTCGCGCTCCGAGAGACCGCCCCAGATACCGAACCGCTCGTCGTTCTCCAGCGCGTAGTCGAGGCACTCTGCCCGGACCTCGCAGCCGGAGCAGACCTTCTTCGCCTCGCGGGTGGACCCGCCCTTCTCCGGGAAGAAGGCCTCAGGGTCGGTCTGCGCGCACAGGGCGCGCTCCTGCCAGCCGAGCAACGACTCGTCCGGCTCGGTCAGCTCGAACAGCTCGCCGAAGAGCGGGAGCACCGGGGCCACCGGCGCCGGCTTGTTCTCGGCGTCAGTCGGGAACTCCACGTCCGATTCCAGAATGTTCCACATGACGTGCCCCTTCATGCCGTGTTCCGTGCTCCGGGGCCTCGCCGGACCTGCAGCTTCCAGGCCCCGTTGCGTATGCGCTACGAAAACTGCATACATGGAATTACACGCGTGTCGCCTGGAGTCGTCAAGCGGAATTGTGCTATCGCCCGGCCGTTCCACGAGTAATTCACGAGTCCTTCCGCAGGTCGTGGCGTACGTCTCACCCCTCCCCAGTCTTTTCACCCTCCGGCGCGTCGACACGCCCGGAGCCCTCGTAGGGTGGCCGCATGCAGATCGCGTCCCGCAGCGGCGGCCCTGTGCCCGACGTCGCCTCGCTCCTGGCCCGCCTCGCCGCAGACGGCGGCCGCCCGCGTCTCACCTGGTACGGCGACGACGGTGAACGGGTCGAGCTGTCCGGCGCCGTCCTGGCCAACTGGGCGAGCAAGACCGTCAACCTCCTCGTCGAGGAGTTCGACGCCGCCCCCGGTACCGGCGTCGTCGTCGACCTGCCGGTGCACTGGCGCACGGCCGTGTGGGCACTGGCCGCCTGGCGCACGGGCGCGACGGTGGCGCTGCCCGACGCCGGGACCGACCCGGACGTCGTGGTCACCGACGCCCCGCACCGCTGGGCGGACGCCGGGGCCGACCTCGTCGTCGTCTCCCTGCCCGCGCTCGCCCGGCGGTACGACGGCGACCTGCCGGCCGGCGCGATCGACGCGGCGTCGGCCGTGATGACGTACGGCGACGTGATCGGCTGGGTGCAGGAGGTCGACCCGGGCCGGGAGGCACTGGTGACCGCGGCGGGCGCCGTCGGGCACAAGGAGCTCGTCCCCGAGGCCGGGGACGGCGCACGCGTGGTCGTGGACGGGCGCGGGGCCGTGGCGGACGTGCTGCGCGACCTGCTGAGGATCTGGGCGGGCGGCGGCTCCGCCGTCCTCGTGTCCGCGGCCACCGCGACGGAGCTGGACGGGGACGAATCACGCCGAACCCGGCTGCTGAGCAGCGAACAGGCCGAGTGGCGGCGTGGTTAGAGGGCTTCTCCACGAACCCTCTACGGTCCGCCCCCCGGCGGTGCGCCGCCGTGCAACACCCAACCCCTAGGATCAATGGCCGTGACATTTCCTGACCTCAGCGCCCCGGGTGCGACGAATCCCACCAAGGGGCCGTCGCATGCCCGCGTGCTGAACGCGTCGGGCGGCGCTGCTCGCACGGTCGGTCTGGTCCTCGTCGGGGTGCTCGTGCTCGGCGTGGTCGGCGGCGCGACGGCCGTGACCCGGCTGACGGGAAACATCGACACCGCCGGGATGACGGCGCTGGGCTCGGACCGCCCCGAGGTGGTACTGCCGCAGGACCCGAACGCGGGGACGCCGCTGAACATCGTGGTCATGGGCAGCGACTCGCGCGACGGCGACAACGGCGGCCTCGCCGGCGGCGGGGAGATGGGCGCCCGCTCGGACACCACGCTGGTCATGCACATCTCGGGCGACCGCTCCCGGGTCGAGATGGTCTCGATCCCGCGCGACTCGACCGTGGACGTCCCGTCGTGCACCACCCAGGAGGGCGCGACCACCGCCGAGCTGTACGGCACCAAGTTCAACGCCGCGTTCTCCCAGGGCGTGCAGGCCGGTGGCGGCGTCGCCGACGGCGCCCTGTGCACCGTCAAGACGATCGAGTCGCTCACCGGCGTCTTCATGGACGGTTTCATCGTGGTCGACTTCGCCGGCTTCTCCTCGATGATCGACGCCGTGGGCGGCGTCGAGGTGTGCGTCGAGGAGGCCATCTACTCGGAGAAGGCCAACCACCTGTCCCTGGAGCCCGGTACGCACCTCCTCAAGGGTGTGAAGGCACTCGACTACGCACGCGCCCGGACCGGCCAGGGCCTCGGTGACGGGTCCGACCTGGGCCGCATCGGCCGGCAGCAGGAGGTCATGGCGTCGCTCGCCCGCAAGGTGCTGAGCCAGGAGGTGCTGACCAACCCCTCCAAGACGCTCGGGTTCCTCAACGCGGTGACGGGCTCTCTCACCATGAACGAGGAGCTGGCCAGCATCGACGGACTCGCCGGGTTGGCCTACTCGATGCGCAACGTGCGGCCTGACACGATCACGTTCATGACCGTCCCCAACGTGTACGACCCGAACAACGCGGCGAACGTGGTGTGGACGGACGAGGCCACGACCCTGTGGGACAACGTCAAGCACGACCGGCCCCTGGACTACGACCCGGACACGGCGTCGGCATCGCCGTCGGCGTCCCCGTCCGAGGGCGGCACGGGCGGCGAGGGCGCCGCGGGCGCGGACGAGAGCGACACGGAGACAGGCACGGAGACGGACACGGACGCCGGGGCCGGCACGCCCGAGCCCTCGCCGTCGTCCACCGTGATCAAGCAGGCCGGCGAAGAGGCCTTCACCGGCGCTGACACCACCAAGGTCTGCGGTTAGCCATGTCAGATCCCAGGACGTCGAACCGTTCGGCCCGCGAGGCCGACGACGACGTGACGCGCGTCCGGATACCGCCCAGCTTCACGCCCCAGGGCGCGAGCGGGCGGCCGGGCGCGGACGACGCCATCCCGGTGGGTGACACGGGCGAGCGTCCGCGGACCCTCCCGGGCGCGGCGCCGAGCAAGGGCGGCCCCGCGAACGCGGAGACGCCAGGCGTCGGGATCCCCGGCGTCGGTGGTGCTCACCGCATCGGACGGCCGGAAGGCTCCGACGGGGGCCGCAGCGAACCACGAATCCGTAGACAGTCCTCCCGGGAGGTACCGGTGTCCGGCCAGCGCAACACTCCCCCGCCCGTCCCGCCGCGGCGGTCGGGGATGCCCGCGCGGAACGAGGCCGGGGCCCCGCCCCGGTCCATCCCGCCGCGGGCGGTGCCGCCGGGGGGCGGCGGTCAGCCCCCGCAGTCCATCCCGCCGGGCCGCCCGGTCCGCGCGAGCGCAGGCCCCGTCCGTCCGACGCCGGTGCGCAGCGCGCCGCGTCCCGCCGTCGGCGGTGGCGGCGGCCGTGGCGGGAACTACCCCGCCGGTGCGCTCGCCTCGGGCGGTCGCGGCCGGGGCGGCGGCACCATCCGCATCCGCAAGGGCCGCGTGGCCGGCGTCATCGCGGTGCTGGTGCTGCTGGCCGTGCTCGCCTGGCCGATCGGTCTCCTGATCTGGGCCAACGGCAAGATCCAGCACGTCGAGGCGCTGTCGGGCGCCGAGGGCACGCCCGGTACGACGTACCTCCTCGCGGGTTCGGACGCGCGCGGCAGCGGCGGCATCGACGACTCCACGTCGGGTGCCCGCACGGACACGATCATGCTGCTGCACAAGCCGCGGTCGGGGCCGGTGGCGCTCATCTCGATCCCGCGCGACACCTGGGCGGAGATGCCCGACGGCTCGGGAAGCAACAAGATCAACGCCGCGTACTCCTACGGCGGCGCGCCGATGCTGGTCAAGGCCGTCGAGACGCTCACCGGGCTCACCGTGGACCACTACGTCGAGGTCGGCTTCGGCGGCGTCTCGGGCGTCGTGGACGCCGTCGGCGGCGTGCGACTGTGCCTCGACTACGACGTGCACGACGTGAAGTCGAAGCTCAAGTGGACCAAGGGCTGCCACGTCGCGGACGGAAAGACGGCGCTGGCGTTCTCCCGGATGCGCTACGCCGACCCGAAGGGCGACATCGGCCGCGCCGAGCGTCAGCAGCAGGTCATCGCGCAGATCGGCAAGAAGGTCGCGGACCCCGCGGTGCTGCTCAACCCGGTGAACCAGGTGGGCCTCGCCGACGCCGGCCTGGCGGCCGTGGTGACCGACACCGACAGCGGCATCATCGACATCGCGATGCTCGGCCTGGCCTTCCGGACCGCCAACGGCGACGACGGCGTGACCGGCACCCCGCCGATCGCCACGATCGGCTACCGGACGCCCACCGGCGCCTCTGCCGTGCTGCTGGACGACACGAAGACCGGCGAGTTCTGGGCGAAGGTCCGGGACGGCGAGTACCAGCCGGGCGAGAAGGTCGGAGGCGTGCCGGGCTCCTGACGGCCCTCCGGCGGGCACGTTCGGTCTCTTGATGGACTGAGCCTTTTCACTTCGGTGCGGGGGGGGGGGGGGGGGGGGGGGGGGGGGGGGGGCGGGCGGCCCCCCCCCCCCCCCCCCCCCCCCCCGACAACGGACCGAAGTCGTTGGTGCGGGTATCGCAGCGGACCGAACTCGTAGACGCAGGCGCCGCAGCAGACCGAACTCGTAGACGCAGGCGCCGCAGCGAACCGAACTCGTAGACGCAGGCGCAGGCGTTCTGACCAGTGTCAGAGCTGGGCGCGGAGGTTGGCGCCCTTGGCGTGCGCGGCCTCGCTCAGCTCCGCCTGGAACGCCTCCATGCGCTCCCGCAGCACCTTCGCCTCGGCGTCCGTGCCCGAGGCCAGGATCCGCGCCGCCAGCAGGCCCGCGTTGCGCGCCCCGCCGATCGACACCGTCGCCACCGGCACGCCCGCCGGCATCTGCACGATCGACAGCAGCGAGTCCATGCCGTCGAGGTACTTCAGCGGCACCGGCACCCCGATCACGGGCAGCGGCGTCACGGACGCCAGCATGCCGGGCAGGTGCGCCGCGCCGCCCGCGCCCGCGATGATCGCCCGCAGCCCGCGGCCCGCGGCGTCGCGGCCGTAGTCGATCATCTCGGTGGGCATGCGGTGTGCCGAGACGACGTCGACCTCGACCGGCACCCCGAACTCGCCCAGCACCTCGGCGGCGGCCCGCATGACGGGCCAGTCGGAGTCCGATCCCATGACGATGCCGACCTGCGGGGTGGTGCTCATGCGTTCGCCCTCTCCTCGGTGGTACCTGCGGCCTCGCCGCCGGTGGTCTCGTCCGACTCGGTGCCGGTCGCGCCGCCCGCCGAGGTGCTGCCCGCGCTCCCCGCGGGCGTCTCCTCGCCGCGCAGCAGCGCGGCGGCCGCCGCGGCACGAGCCCGCACCGACTCCAGGTCGGCGCCGCTCACGTTCACGTGGCCCAGCTTGCGGCCCGGCCGCACGCCCTTGCCGTACAGGTTGACGCGCGCCTCGGGGTACGCGGCGAGCACTCCCGGCAGGGCGTCGGTGAGCTCGTCCAGCGTGGATCCCAGCACGTTGGCCATGACCGTCCAGGTCGCCGTCGGCTCGGTGGCACCCAGCGGCAGGTCCAGCACGGCGCGCAGGTGCTGCTCGAACTGGCTGGTCACGGCACCGTCGATGGTCCAGTGCCCGCTGTTGTGGGGGCGCATCGCGAGCTCGTTGACGAGCACCGTCGGCGTCCCGTCCGGGCCGGGCACCTCGAACATCTCGACGGCCAGCACGCCGGTCACGTCGAGCCCCTCGGCCACGGTGGTGGCGATCTCGCGAGCCCGGGCGTCGAGCGCGGCGGACAGGCCGGGTGCGGGCGCGATCACCTCGGAGCAGACGCCGTCGCGCTGGATCGACTCCACGACCGGCCAGGCCCGCACCTCGCCCGACGGGCGCCGGGCCACCAGGGCCGCCAGCTCGCGGGTGAAGGGCACCTTCTCCTCGACGAGCAGCTGCGGCCCGCCGTCGGCCACTGCAGCGAACCAGTCGGCGACGTCGTCGGGGGACGTGACCACCCGGACGCCCTTGCCGTCGTACCCGCCGCGCGAGGTCTTCACGACGGCGCTGCCGCCCACCTCGTCGAGGAAGGCCGCCAGGGCGGCCCGCCCTTCCTCGGGGGACGACGCCGGCAGCGGCGCCCACCGCGGGCACGGCACGCCGAGCTCGGTGAGCCGCTGCCGCATGACGATCTTGTCCTGGGCCTGCACCAGCGCGTGCGGTCCGGGCCGTACGGGCGTGCCGTGCTCGATCAGGTCCGTGAGCAGGGCGTTCGGCACGTGCTCGTGCTCGAACGTCAGCACGGACGCCGCTTGCCCGGTGGCGGGGGCGATGAGCGAGCGGATCGCGGCCTCGTCGGAGGCGATGCCCACGGGCGCGTCGGTGACCACCTGGGCGGCGGAGGACGCCGGGTCCTCCACCAGCACCCGCAGCCGGATGCCGAGCTCCCCGGCGGCCGGCGCCATCATGCGGGCGAGCTGCCCGCCTCCCACGACGGCCACGACGGGCGGCCCGGACTCACGGATCTGTGGTGCACTCACGTCGGTGAAGCCTACCGGCGCCCGCGGCCCTTCTTCTGACCGAGGGTCGAGATCTTCGACCCGACCGGCAGCACCTGGTGCGGGTCGAGCGTCTTGGGCACGCCCGACAGGAACACCGAGAACACCGGGGGCGTGCGCTGCGTGAGCTGGAGGTTGCCGCCGTCGGCCGCGACGAGGTCCCGCGCCAGGGCGAGCCCCAGGCCCGTGCCGGCACCGGACGTGACGCCGCGCTCGAAGATCTTGCCCGCCATGTCCTCGGGCACGCCCTCGCCCTCGTCCGTGACCTCGATGGCCATGGCGCCCCGCTGGCCCTCGCGGATCCGCAGCGTGGTGGTGCCGCCGCCATGCTTGAGCGAGTTCTCCAGCAGGGTGGACAGCACCTGCGCCAGGGCACCCGGGGTGGCCAGGACGCGCGCCCCGCCGGAGTCCTCGACGTTCAGGTGGCGGTCGGCCCGTTCGAACGACTCGCGCCACTCCTCCTCCTGCTGGAGGAACAGCACCGCGACGTCGACGGACTCCGTGGTACCGCCCTGCGCGCGCCGCGACCGGGCGAGCAGGTCGTCGACCACGCCGACCAGCCGCTCGACCTGCTCGAGCGAGATCCGGGCCTCCTCCTGCACCTCGGGCTCGCTGGAGGTGAGCGTGATCTCCTCCAGGCGCATCGTCAGCGCGGTGAGCGGTGTGCGGAGCTGGTGCGAGGCGTCGGAGGTGAACTGCCGTTCCACCGCGAGCCGGGCCGCGAGCCGGTCGGAGCTGCGGGCGAGCTCGGCCGCCACCAGGTCGATCTCCTCGACGCCGGAGGGGTCGAGCCGTGGGCGCACCTGTCCCGCGCCGAGCTGCTCCGCCGAGGCGGCCAGGTACACGAAGGGCTGTGCCAGCCGGTTGGCCTGCCACGCGGCCGTCACGGCACCCGCGGCGAAGGCTCCGACGCTGCCGAACACGACGAGCACCACGACGTTGATCGCCTTGATGTACGCGGGCCAGGCCGACACGGAGATGACCACGCCCATGACGGGCTGCTCCTCGGAGGCGAGCCCCCGGTCGATGGTGGCACCGACCACGGGCTCGCCCGAGACGAGCTGCTCGCCGTTCGGCTGGTTCACCGTCACGTACGCGACGATGTCGTTGGGCTGCGGCTGGACGGCCCGGTCCAGCACGGACTGGTCGACGAAGCCGGCCTCGGCGGCCGAGCGGTTGCGCTCGTAGGAGTTGACGGCAGAGGTCAGCAGGTCCTGCGCCCGGGTCTCGACCCGCTGGACCTCTTGGTCGTAGATGTACCGGGCACCGAAGATCGCGAGCGGGATGCCCAGGAGCAGGACGGCTACCGCCACCGCGGCGATGGTCGCCTGCAGTACGCGGGCGCGCATCTGGCTAGCTCGCCCCGATCTCGAAGCGGAAGCCGAGACCGCGCACCGTGGAGACGTAGCGCGGCGCGTTCGCGTCGTCGCCGAGCTTGCGGCGCAGCCACGACACGTGCATGTCGAGGGTCTTGGTCGAGCCGACCGGGTCCGAGCCCCAGACGTCGCGCATGAGGGTGTCCCGGACCACCACGGAGCCGGCGTTCTGCACGAGCACGCGCAGCAGGTCGAACTCCTTGGTGGTCAGGTGCAGCTCGCGGTCGCCCTGGAACGCGCGGTGCGCGGAGACGTCGACGCGGACGTCCTGCGCGTGCAGCTCCTCCTCCTCGCCGGTCTCGCCGTGCGAGCGGCGCAGCAGCGCCCGCACGCGCGCGAGGAGCTCGGCCAGGCGGAACGGCTTGGTGACGTAGTCGTCGGCCCCGGCGTCGAGGCCCACGACGAGGTCGACCTCGTCGGCGCGGGCGGTCAGCACCAGGACGGGCACGGTGAGGCCGTTGGCCCTGATCTCGCGCGCGACATCGAGCCCGTCCATGTCGGGAAGGCCCAGGTCCAGAACGACGATGTCCGCACCGGTCGAGCTCTCGATCGCACCTTTGCCGGTTCCTTGCACGACGACGTCGTAACCCTCACGGGAGAGCGCTCGTGCCAACGGCTCGGCAATGGCCGGGTCGTCCTCGGCTAGGAGTACGTGAGTCATTTCGCCATCGTAGGGCATAACCGACGCTACGGCGCCATCCTGACACCGATGTGATGACCGCCCACCGAATCCTTTCGGCTGAGGTGGCCATGGCGCAAGTGCTACCACGGTATGACGCGCCCGCGCAACGGTTCGACCTACGCTGACCTGCATGGGGTGGTACGAGCGGTGGGCGCAGTGGTCGGAACGGTATCGGTTCCTCATGGACCTCGGGCTCACCCTTCTGGCGGCCCTCGTGGCGATACCGGGTGCGCTGTCCCTCTACGCCCAGCGTTTCGACCCCACGTCGATCGTCGTGGCCTCGCTCCTGGTGCTCGCCCCGCTCCCCTGGTGCCGCACGCGCCCCTTCACCTCGGCCGCCGCCGTCTTCGTCGCCTGCATGGTGCAGCTGTGGGTGTTCGACCTCCCGGTCATCGCCGCCGACGCCGTCGTGGTCGTGTCGGTCTACTGCGTCACGGTCTACGGCTCCCGGCGGGCCTACCTGACGGCCGCCGGCCTGGCCGTGATCGGCGCGGTGGCACTCGGCCTCTCGGTCGCGGTGGCCCCCGAGAGCCTGTTCCTGACCGTCCCCACGCTGGCGATCCTCGCGGCGTCCTTCGCGTTCGGCCTGGTGCGCCGCTCGCGCCGCACGATGCTCCTGGCCATGCGCGACCGCGCCGAACGTCTGGAGATCGAGCGCGACCAGCAGGCGCAGATCGCGACCGCCGCCGAGCGCGCCCGCATCGCCCGCGAGATGCACGACATCGTGGCCCACTCCCTGTCCGTCATCATCGCCCAGGCCGACGGCGGCCGGTACGCCGCCGCCGCGGACCCCGCGGCCGCGCAGCGCTCGCTGGGCACCATCGCCGAGACAGGGCGGGCAGCACTGGCGGACATGCGGCGGCTGCTCGGCGTGCTGCGCGACGACCAGCCGAGCGCCATGACCCCGCTGGGCCTGGTCGCACCCGACGGCGCGCCGGCCCGGGGTTCCGGGGTGCGCGCGAGCGGGGGGCCGGCGGCCGGCCCGGGTCGCCTCCCGGCAGCCGACGCCGGCGCACGCACTCGTCCCGGCACCCCGGGCGGCACGGCAGCCGGCCGCGCCGAGACCCCTGGCACGGCCGCCCCGCTGCGCCCGCAGCCCGACGCCGCCGACATCGGCCGGCTCGTCGAGCAGGCCCGCGACGACGGCATGCGGGTCTCCTGGGCCCGGGTCGGGGTGGAGCGCCGGCTGCCGCCCGGCGTGGGGCTCACCCTGTACCGCGTCTGCCAGGAGTCGCTCACCAACGTGCGCAAGCACGCCGGCCCCCGGCCCGCCGTCACCGTGCTGGTGCGCTGGGGCGAGGAGGAGGTGGAGCTGCGCGTGGACGACGACGGCCGCGGCCTGGCGGCCGACGGCTCCGCCGCCCCCGACGAGCCCGCGCCCGCCCCGGGGTACGGCCTGCTCGGCATGCGCGAGCGCGCCGAGATGTTCGGTGGCACGCTCTCGGCGGGGCCCCGCCGGGGCGGCGGCTTCTCGGTCCGGTTCGTGGTGCCGATCCCGCGGGCGTCCGTGAGCTCGTTCGCCGCGGGAACGGGCGAGGAGCCCGGCCGGGACGTGCGGGCGGCCGTCCCCGGGTCCCCGGGCGACGCGGCACCCGGGGACCCGGCACCGGAGCGGCCGGCCCCGGCCGACCCTGCGGACGTCGCGGGCGCCGCAAGCTCCCCGGGCGCCGCGGGCTCCCCGGGCACGGCGGGCTCCCCGGGCACGGCGGGCTCCCCGGGCACGGCGGACGCCGCGGCCGGCGGCCCTGCCCCCGGCGCTACCGGCGACCCCGGCGACCCGAACGACCGCCCGACCCCTGACACCCCCGGCACCGACCTGCACGACACACGAGGAGCACGATGACCCAGCCCACCGGCACCCCCGACGGACCCGTGCGCGTCGCGCTGGTCGACGACCAGCCCCTGGTCCGCGCGGGCCTGCGCATGGTCATCGACTCGCAGCCCGACCTCCAGGTGGTGGTCGAGGCCGACGACGGCCGGGACGCGCTGCGCCTGCTCGGCGCGACGGCGTCCGACGTCGTGCTGATGGACGTGCGCATGCCGGGGATGGACGGGCTGTCCGCCACGCGGGCGCTCCTGGCCGACGGCGGCCGCGCCGCCGCGGGCGACCCCCGCGTGGTGGTGCTGACGACGTTCGACCTGGACGAGTACGTGCTCGACGCGATCCGGGCCGGGGCCAGCGGCTTCCTGCTCAAGGACGCCCAGCCGGAGGAGCTGCTCACCGCGATCCGCACGGTGCACCAGGGGGACGCGGTGATCGCGCCGTCGTCCACGAGGCGGCTCATGGAACGCCTGGTCACCGCGCTGCCTCCGGAGGAGGCCGCAGGCCCGCAGGAGGCGCTGGCGGGCCTGACGGGCCGCGAGCGCGAGGTCCTGGTGCTCATGGCGCGGGGACGGTCGAACACGGAGATCGCCGCGGACCTGTTCGTGGCCGAGGCGACGGTCAAGACCCACGTGGGCCGCATCCTGGCCAAGCTCGACGCCCGCGACCGCGTCCAGGCCGTGGTCACGGCCTACGAGACCGGCCTGGTCCGCCCCGGTACCTGACGTCCCGAACCAGCCTCCCGAACCAGCCTCCCGAGGCGCAGCTCCCGGGCGGCCGCCCCTCAGCGGGCCGACAGCGCCGTGACCGGCGCCGTGCGGGTGGCCGCGCGGGCCGGGGCCACCGACGCGACCAGGCCTGCCACCAGCGCGGTCACGGCGACCGTGCCGACGGCCGGCCACGGGACCACCAACGGCACCTCGCCCAGCGTCGACAGCGCGGTCGCGGCGCCCGCCCACCCGTAGACCAGGCCCAGCACGATGCCGAGCACGGCACCCACCCCGGAGATCACCATGCCCTCGATGGCGAGGGTGGCCCGCAGCTGCGCCTTGGACAGCCCGATCGCCCGCAGCACGGCGTTCTCCCGCGTGCGCTCCACGACGGACAGCGACAGCGTGTTGGCCACGCCGATCAGCGCGATCACCACGGCCACGGCGAGCAGCCCCACCACGATCCCGAGGATCACGTCGACGATCCGCTGGTAGGAGTCCCGCTCCGCGACGATCCCGGTCACGGACACCGCCTCGCCCGTGGCGGAGACCGCCCGCTGCGCCGCCGCGACCACCGCGGCGGCGTCGTGGTCGTCGTCGACGCCGGCCCAGACCTGGTCGGCGGCCCGGCCCGGGGCGAAGGCCGCGAGGTCCTGCGGCGTCAGGTAGGCCCGGTCCGAGAGCGTGCCGGTGTGCACGACGTCCAGCGTCACCGTGCCCGCGCCTCCCCTCAGCGTCAGGGTGTCCCGGCCCTGCAGCCCGTGCGCGGTCGCGACCCGCTCCGGCACCACGACGACACCGGGCCGGAGCCGGGTGGCGTCGCCCGGCGTGTTCAGCACCGACCGCAGCGCCTCCGGGTCGACGGCGGCGACCGGGACGCGCGCCCCGCCGTCGGCCCGCCGGGCGGACAGGGTGGTGACCTCGGCCGTGGACCGCACGCCGTCGACGCCGTCCAGGGCGGTCCGCACCGGCGCGCCCACGCCGAGGGCCGGCGTCATGCCCGCGACCTGGAGGTCGACCGGGAACCGCGAGTCGAGCTGGTGGTCCATGGTGACGCGGGCACTCGCGGCGCCCGTGGTCATCATCGAGACCAGGGTGACGCCGACGAGCAGCGCGGTGGAGGTCGCCGCCGTGCGACGCGGGTTGCGCAGCGCGTTGGCCGAGGCCAGGCGGGCCGCAGGCCCGGCGACGTCCACCAGGCGGCCGAGCCCGGCCGCGACCCGCGGCAGCCAGAAGACCGAGCCCGCGACGACGCCCACGAGCGACATGGAACCGCCGAGCACCGCGGCGAACAGCCCGACGTCGATCCGGCCCGACATCCCGAGGGCGACCCCGGCGACCAGCAGCGCCAGCCCGCCCACGCCCGCGATCCCCGCGAACGCCGACCGGGCGCGGCCGACCCCGCGGGGGTCGGGCCGGACGTCCGGGGACAGCGCCGCGAGCGGGGCCACCCGGGAGGCGGCGCGCGCGGGCGCCAGCGCCGCCAGGAGGGTGACCAGCAGGCCCACGGCGAACGGCAGGAGCAGCACGGGCGCGCTCAGGGAGATCGTCCGGGGCAGCGCCACGCCGAGGTCGAAGGCCGGCGCGACCAGCAGACCCGCCTGCACGAACAGGGACCCGGCGGCCAGCCCCACGACCGATGCGACGACGCCGACCACCGCCGCCTCCAGCAGCACCGTGCGGTAGACCTGACCGGTGCTCGCGCCGACGCACCGCAGCAGCGCCAGGGTCCGCGCACGCTGGGCGACCAGCACCTGGAACGTGTTGGCGATGACCAGGCCCGAGACCACGAGGGACACGCCCGCCAGCGCCAGGACGAAGACGAGGAAGATGATGTTCTGACCGTCCGAGATCCCCGCGACCACGTCCTCGGCATAGGCCTCGGGCGTGGTCACGCCGGTCGCCGACGGCACCGCCGCCGCGAGCGCGTCCCGCGCGGCCGCGACGGCCGCTGCCCCGGCCGGCTCGGCGAGGGCGACCACCACGGTCCGCAGGCCCGGCACCGTCCCGCCCGCCTCGCCCGCGAGCCTCCGCTCCAGCGCGGCCGGCGAGACGACGGCGACACCGCCGCTCGCCGCGTAGGCCCGCAGCGGGTCCTCCACCAGGCCGGACACCGTCAGCCGCTCGGCACCCGCCCGGCCGCCGTCGTGCTCCGGACCGTTCTCGTCCATGGCCGGCTTGGCGCCCGGCAGCCAGCGGGTCGAGGAGACCGTGTCACCGACACCGACGCCGAAGAGCCGCGCGACGTCCACGGGCAGCGCGATGCGGTCCGCCCGGTCGGGCCACGTCCCGCGGGCGAGCACGAGCGGCGAGAGCCGCGGGTCGGACGGCGCCGCCAGCAACGACTGGTACACCGTCCGCCCGTCGTGGTTGAGCTCCGCGTAGGTACCGCGCAGCCCGTCCGCCGCCGCCACGCCGTCGACCGCCCGCACCGCCTCGACGTCGGCCCGCGTCAGGGTGCCGGCGCTGTCGAAGACGACGAGGTCGGCGTCGGCGTACTGCGCGGCCACCTGCTCGTACGTGGTGCGGGTGACGATCCCGCCCGCCAGCAACGTGGCGGTCACGAACGCGGTGCCGATGACGACGGCGGTGCCCGCGGCGGCCAGACGGCCCACGCTGCGGCGCATCTGCCCGAGGGCGAGGCGGACGGACGGAGAGGTGGCCGTGCCGGTGGCCATGGTCGGCCTACTCCGCCGCCAGCGCCGCGACGGGGCGGGTACGGACCGCCGCGCGAGCCGGTACCACCGAGGCGATCAGGCCCGCGACGAGAGCGACGCCGAGCATCACCGCCACCTCGGCCCAGGGCACCACGACCGGCACCTCGCCGAGGCTGCCCAGGGCCGCCGTGGCGCCCGCCCACCCGTAGACCAGGCCCAGCACGACGCCGAGCACCGCACCCACCCCGGCGATGAGCATCCCCTCGACCGCGAGCGTCGCCCGCAGCTGCCCCTTCGACAGCCCGATCGCGCGGAGCATCGCGTTCTCCCGCGTGCGCTCGATCACGGACAGCGACAACGTGTTGGCCACACCGATCAGCGCGATCACCACGGCCACGGCGAGCAGCCCCACCACGACGCCCAGGATCACGTCGATCACCTGCTGGAACGACTGCCGTTCGACGGCGGCGCCGGTCACCTCCACGGGCTCCTCGGTCGCGGCGACGGCGTCCTGCACGTCCGCGAGGGCGTCGACGGGGTCGTTGCCCTCGGCCACGGCCGCCCACAGGGCGTTCGCGCCCACGTCCGGCGTGAACCCGGCGAGGTCGAGCGGCGTCAGGTACGCCTGCCGGGTCCGCAGGTCGCTGCCGACCACGTCCAGGGTCACCTCGCCGGCCGGGCCCGTGAGCGTGATCGTGTCACGGCCCGCCAGACCGTAGTCCTCGGCCACCTGCTCGGGCAGCAGCAGCGTGCCGCCCCGCAGCGGGGCGACGGCGTCCGGCGTGCTCAGCACCGACGACAACGCCTCGGGGGTCGCGGCGACGACCGGCAGCACGGAGGACCCGGTGTCACCGGCGACGTCGGCGACGAGCGTGGTCACCTCGGCCACGGCGCGCAGGCCGGCCACGCCCTCGACGGCGTCGGTCACGGCACCGGGCACGACGGCGGGGTTCCCGGCGTCGTCGGTGGACGTGGCTGCGACCTGGAGGTCGACGGGGTACTGCGCGTCGAGCTCGTCGTCCATGGTGACGCGGGCGCTCGCGGCGCCCGTGGTCATCATCGAGACCAGCGTGACGCCGATCAGCAGCGCGGTGGCCGTCGCCGCCGTCCGGCGCGGGTTGCGCTGGGTGTTGGCCGCCGCGAGCCGGGCGGCGGGCCCGGCCGAGGCGACGAGGCGGCCGATGCCGCCGGCGACCCGGGGCAGCCAGAACACCGCACCGACGATGACGCCGATCAGCGACACGGAGCCGCCCAGCACGGCCGCGAGCACGCCGATGTCGGCGCGGCCGGCCGCGCCGAGGGCCACGCCGCCGGCCAGGACGGCGAGCCCGCCGAACGTGGCGAGCCCGGACACCACCGCCCGGAACCGGCCGGCGCCGCGCAGCGACGGCGCGTCCGACGGGCGCAGCGCGGCGAGCGGGGCGACCTGGGCGGCGGCCCGCGCCGGGGTGAGCGCCGCGACCAGGGTCACGAGCACGCCCACGGCGAGCGGCAGGAGCACGACGGACGCGCTCGGGGTGATGGTCTCCGGCAGCGGCACGCCGAGGTCGAACGACGGCGCGACCAGCAGCCCGGCCTGGACCAGCAGGCTCCCGAGCAGCACTCCGGCCAGCGAGGCCAGGACACCGAGGAGCACGGCCTCCAGGAGCACGCTGCGGTAGAGCTGACCGGTGCCGGCCCCGATGCAGCGCAGCAGCGCCAGGGTGCGGGACCGCTGCGCGACCAGCACCTGGAACGTGTTGGCGATGACGAGTCCCGCGACCACGAGGGCGACACCCGCGAAGGCCAGCACGAACACGAGGAAGACGATGTTCTGGCCGCCCGACATGCCCGCGACGGCGTCCTCGGCGTACTCCTGCGTCGTCATGACGTCGCCGGCCGCCGGCACGGCCGCGGCCAGCGCGTCGCGCGTCGCCTCGAGCGCGTCCCGGTCGCCGGGCTCGTCGAGCGCGACGACGATCGCCGGGTACGCCTCGGTCGCTCCGGGCTCCAGCTCGTCGGCGAGACGCTGGTCCATGGCCGCGGGGGTGATGACACCCATCCCGCCGCTCAGGGCGTAGGCCTGGTGGGGGTCGTCGACGAGGCCGGAGACCGTCAGCTCCTGCGTGACCTCACGGCTGTCGTGGTACTCGGTGCCGTCCTGGGCGGCGGTCGGCTCGTCGTCGGTGACCCAGCGGGTGGAGGAGACGGTGTCGCCCACGGCGAGGCCGAGGCGTTCGGCGGCGTCCACCGGCAGGGCGATGTCGGCCGGGGCCGCCGGCCACGCGCCGTCCGCGAGCTCCAGCGGCGAGAGCCGCGGGTCGGAGGGCTGGGCCACGAGCGACTGGTAGATCGACCGGCCGCCGTGGTTGAGCTCCGTGAAGGCGGACCGGACCGCGTCGGCCGCCGCGACGCCCGCGACGGCGCGCGCGGCGTCGACGTCGTCAGGCGTGAGGCTGCCGGAGTCGTCGGACACGACGAGGTCGGAGTCGGCGTACTGGGCCGCGACCTGGTCGTAGGTGGTGCCCGTGATGACGTTGCCGACCAGCAGCGTGGCCGCGACGAAGGCGGTGCCGATCGTGATCGCCACCCCCGCGGACATCAGGCGTCCGGTGCTGCGGCGCATCTGGGCGAGGGTGAGGCGTGCGGTGGGGTAGCGGGTGGTGGGGGTGGTGGGGGTGGTCATCACGCGCCCGTT